>NZ_JAVWJH010000001.1:0-119727 GCF_036639115.1 Peptostreptococcus sp.
TAATAGAGAAGCAATAATAGAGAAGCAATAATAGAGAAGCAATAATAGAGAAGCAATTTGTAAAATATAAAGAGCGACTCTGTAATGAATTTAAGACAAATTATGTATTTGAAGTAAGAATTTAATAGTTAGAGAATATAGAGATTCATGTAAAATTTATTGCTAGAAGTGAATAAATATGAAAAAGTATTAATAAAGAAGTATATATAAAGGATATCTAGCATACTATGCAGAATATAGGATGTAGTGGGGAGATATGAAAAAGTATTAAAAATTAGATTTCTCCATTATAGAATAATATGAATTGATGTAATCTTAATAAGAATAATAAAAATTGATACTAGTAAAAATTAAAAAGTTGATTTTAAGAATTATTAGAGTGAGTCTGGTAATTTACATATATTGAAAAATAAATATACAGCCAGGGGGAAAATAAATGTGGTCAGTTAGTTTAGTTTTGAATAAGTTTTTTCAAATCATTTCTAAAATAAGTGTTAATGACGTCATAGACATACTAATTGTTGCATACATCTTTTATAAGATATTAATTTTTATAAAGGATACCAGAGCAGAACAGCTATTTAAAGGTGTTATTATACTTTTAGTGGCAACTCAATTAAGTGGTGTTTTTAAATTACACACTTTATATTGGATTTTGGTTAAAATCCTAGAAATCGGATTTATTTTGCCGTTTATAATTTTCCAACCAGAGCTTAGAGCAGGACTTGAGCACATCGGAAGAAATACCAGCATCAAGAAGTTAGGCTCTCAATCAAAAGTAGGAGAAGAAGATAACACAGTTAAAATAATAAATGAAATGTTGGATGCAATATATGACTTATCAAGTAGGAAAGTAGGTGCGCTGATAATTTTAGAAGGCGAAACCAAATTAAATGAGATTTTAGAGACAGGTACTAGAATAGATGGGGACATTACGATGCAGTTACTTTGTAATATATTCGTCCCAAATACACCGCTTCATGATGGTGCAGTCATTATAAGGGATGATAAAATTAAATCTGCAGCTTGTTTTCTTCCTTTAACTCAGAGAAAAGATTTGAGTAAAGAGCTTGGAACAAGGCATAGAGCAGGTATTGGTGTAAGTGAAATATCAGATTGTCTTACACTGATAGTGTCTGAAGAAACGGGTGGTGTATCCATTGCAAGACTAGGAAAAATTTATAGAAATGTTTCAAGAGAGAGATTATTTAATATTTTGAAAAACTTTTATAAGAAAAAATCGGAAAATGAATATGGATTCTTCAGTGATTTTTTCAAAAAAAATGAAGATTAGGAGCGTTGAAAAGTAGCGATGAAGAATAGTATGAGAAAGAATAATATTAGAATAAAAATCATTTCTCTAGTTACTGCTTTGGCGCTATGGCTATACGTTATAGCTATAGTTGATCCTGATGAAAAAAAGGTTATAGAAAATATACCTATCACTATTACAAACGCCAGCGAAGTTAGAAATGATGATTTTGTAATTTATCCTAAAGAAGAATTTCAAACGGATATTACAGTTCAGGGGAAGTTATCTGAAATACAGAAGTTAAATAAAAATAATGTCCATATATATGGCGAGTTAATTAACCCGGTAGAAGGACAGAACATAGTAAATTTAAAAACAAATATTTCCAATAGAGTATCAAGGGAGTTAAAAGATAATACTTTTGTTGTGAATTTGGAAAAAAAGGTTACTAAAAAAGTAAAAGTAAAAATAGAAGTACCAGATGCTATAAAGCCGAATGTCGAAGAAGTGACGCCTGAGTTTTCTGAAGTGGAAGTAAGTGGACCAAGAACATTACTTGCCAAGGTCGATTATGTTGGAGCAGTTCTGAAATTTGATGAAAAAACAGATAAACCATATGAAAGCGTAGAGTTGAGGCTATCAGCATTTGATAAAAATGATAAGCCAATCGATGTCGAATTGAGTGAAAAGCTAGTAACAGTTGATGTTGCTTTTACTGTAGAAAAGTCAGTTCCTGTAAGAATAAATTATGTAGGTGAAGAGTATGATAAAGAAAGTCTTCAGCTATCACCTGATAAATTGACTATACAAGGTAAAGACGATGTAGTAAAGTCTATTGAGTCTTTGGAAACAGTGAAACTAGAGGACAAAGACTTAGAAAATCTAGAAAATAAAAAGGTAAAGATATCTATTCCTGAAAATGTGAAAATAAAGGGAGATATTTCGGAGCTGTCAATATCTAAGAAATAATAAAGCAGAGTTGTTCAATTGAACAACTCTTTTTTTATTAGCGTATTAGTTAATATACTAAACAAGTATATTAACTAATCCATGAATTAATATATGGATCATTATATGGATGGATATAGAAATGAGTATGTGAAGTAAGTATATAAATAAGTATATTAACTAATCCATGAATTAATATATGGATCATTATATGGATGTATATAGAAATGAGTATGTGAAATAAGTATGTGAATCATTATATGGATAAGTATATAAATAAGCATAAAAAACAAGTGTATAAATATGCATATAAAATAGGTATATTAACTAATATATAAATGAATATATGAAATAATATCTACAAAACGAATAACTATATTAATATAGGGATAATAGATAGATAGAGTTTGAATTTTTGATATATATTCATAAGAAAAAAATATTTTGGCTTATTTTTGAAATGAGAGGATTGCTAAATAATGCATTTTATACAATGAAATTATTTAAGTGTGATGTATAATCAAAGGTGAATATATTTATAGGATGTTTCAGCTATATTATATAAAATCTTAGCTATAAGAATGATAAATATTCGACTTTGAAAGATCAGAGTGTGTGAGAAAAAACAAATAAAAAAATTAAAAAGCTTCTTTTATATAAAGTGTAATAAAAAATAAAAGTATGGAAAATATTATTTTTGAAAAGTTTATAATCGGGACTTTCTCGAAAATTATAAATTATATTAAGCCTTTTGTAGAGATAAGGGTTTTTATTAATGATTTCTATTTAGACAAAAATCCACTAATTGCCTAAAAAAAGCAAAGTTTAAAAAAATTGTTGAAATTGATATGGAAATTAAAAAAGTAGCAATTATATCTAGCAAGAATAGAGCAATAAAGCGAATAAATTAAATGAAAAGTAGATTTAATTATACAAAATTAAATGCAATTTCTTTGTTAATTTAATATTTTTATTGCAACTTCTATATTTTAGATATAAAATAGAATTATAAAGAGAGAATATAACACCATAAATAGCTAAAAAAACTTATAAATTCAAGAGAATATATAGAAAATTTAGTAATATCACTAAGCTTTTTTCTTATACGATTATTTTTAACAATCTTGAAAACGTTTTAAATAATCTCAAAAATTCTAAAAATTAGAATAAGATAAAAATACTTTTATTTGATAAGTGTTTTCTATTATTGCTTTTGTTATCTATTTGATAATTGATAAGTTGATTTGTATTTTAATGACAACTTATTTTGGATTTTATGAAAACGTTATATCTTAATGCGAATATAATAGGCTTGGTTTTTGTTGATTAGTATGGACTTTTGATGTATTACTTTTAAAATTCAAAGTTCATTGACTTGATGTGTGATTCTAGATTAGTTTTATTATAAAATATCAGATTCCACTTTGAATGTGTCAGCTATACAATATATAATACTGGGCTTAAAGTTCCAAGCATAAAAAGACAGTTTTATTACTTAGGAGGTAAAAATGAAGGATATCTACAAAATTCTTACAATTAATCCTGGATCGACATCTACTAAAATAGCAGTATTTGACAATGATCAGGAAGTATTTGAAAAGACTTTAAGACATTCATCTGATGAGATTGGACAGTTTAAAAATATTTCTGATCAATTTAATTTTAGAAAAGATGTAATAGAAAGCGAACTTACTTTGGCGAATATAGACCTAAATAGTCTAGATTGCATAGTTGGTAGAGGTGGTTTACTAAAACCAATAAAGGGTGGTACGTATAGCGTTACTGAATCTATGTTGGAAGATCTAAGAGTAGGAGTGTCAGGACAGCATGCTTCAAATTTAGGTGGAATAATAGCAAATGAATTTTCAAAAGAGCTAAATATTCCTGCTTTCATAGTTGACCCTGTAGTGGTTGATGAAATGATGCCTATAGCAAGAGTGTCTGGACTTGCAGATATAGAAAGAAGAAGTATATTCCATGCGTTAAATCAAAAGGCAATAGCTAGAAGATACGCTGATGAAATAGGAAAGAAATACAGTGATTTAAACTTGATAGTAGCTCATATGGGTGGTGGAGTATCTATTGGTGCTCATGAACACGGATGTGTAATAGATGTGGCAAACGCTTTAGATGGTGAAGGACCATTCTCTCCAGAGAGAAGTGGAAGCATTCCTGTTGGAAGCTTAGTTGATATGTGCTACAGTGGTAAGTACACTATATACGATATGAAAAAGAAAATTACTGGAAAGGGTGGACTAGTTTCATACCTTGATACAAATGATGTAAGAGATGTTGAAGCTATGGTTGAAAAGGGTGATGAAAAAGCAATCACTGTTTACAAGGCTATGGCATATCAAATTGCCAAAGATATTGGTGCAGGAGCAACAGTATTGGCAGGTAAGGTAGATGCAATACTTCTTACAGGAGGAATAGCATATTCTAAGAAGTTCACAGACTTGATAGCTGAAAGAGTAAACTTCATAGCAAATGTAAAGGTTTATCCTGGTGAAGATGAAATGATTGCACTTGCACTTGGTGGCTTAAGAGTCATGAGAGGGGAAGAAATTGCTCAAAATTATGATGAGCAATAATCATTACAATTTATAATTTGCCAAAATTAGGAGATTGAGATTTTGGATAAGGAGAAAGTATTGATGGATAATACAAAGAGAATAAGAATAATTACGGGACATTACGGTAGTGGTAAAAGTGAGTTTTCAGTTAACTATGCTTTGAAGCTAAGAGGTGAAATAGAAGGAAAATTGGCACTTTCTGACTTGGATGTTGTAAATGTTTACTTCAGAACAAGAGAGAGAACTAAGTTTCTAGAAGAAAAGGGTATTCATGTAATATCTAGCTCTGTAGATGCCCCAACGTTAGATGTACCAGCACTTTCTGCTGAAATTCATACTCCTTTACTCAACAAAGACTACAATAATATAGTAGATTTAGGTGGAGATAAGGCAGGCGCTAAGGTAATAGCTAGATACAGAAATATGATAGATGATGACGACTACGATTTTTTATTTGTCGTGAATGCAAACAGGGAAAAAACACAAAATGCTCAAGAGATAATGGAGTACATAGATGAGATAGAAAAAGCATCTAAATTGAAGGTCACAGGCCTTATAAATAATACTCACATGCTCAAGGCAACTACAATAGAAGATGTCAAAAAAGGTCAAGAAGTATGTAGGGAAGTTTCAAAGATTAGAAATATTCCAATCAAATTTATTTCTTGCCTTGAAGAGATAGTCAAAGATATTCCGTCAGACTTTGAGGGAGAGGTCATTCCAATTCACCTTTACCTAAGAGATGACTGGATGATGTAGTGTGTTTTTATATATTAATAAGATAAATTTTAATTAAGGAGGCAATACAAATGGCTAAAGGTAGAGTGTCTTTTGATCAGAAGTACTGTAAAGGTTGCGGTCTTTGCATATCAGTATGTCCTAAAAAGATAATAGAACTAGATATGTCTAAGGTCAATTCTAAGGGTTACAACCCTGCTCATGTAGTTAAAATGGAAGAATGCATAGGATGTGCAAGTTGTTCAATGATGTGTCCAGATGCAGTAATTACAGTAGAAAGAGATTAATAATTAGGAGGGATTTTTAATGGCTAAGATACTAATGAAAGGTAACGAAGCATTTGGTAAGGCCGCAATAGTTGCAGGCTGTAGACATTTCTTCGGATACCCAATAACTCCACAGAGTGAGTTGCCTGAATACTTATCAAGAGAGTTACCAGCAATAGGCGGAACTTTTGTTCAAGCAGAATCTGAAGTTGCTGCTATAAATATGGTTTACGGTGCAGGAGGAAGTGGTGCTAGAGTACTTACTTCATCATCTTCACCAGGTATAGCATTAAAGCAAGAAGGAATAACTTATTGCGCAGGTGCGGAAGTACCATGTGTTATATTAGACGTTGTAAGAGGTGGTCCAGGACTAGGTTCAATACAGCCTTCACAGTCTGACTACTTTATGGTTACAAGAGGTGGCGGTAATGGTGACTATAGAACTCCAGTATACGCTCCAGCAAGTGTTCAGGAAGCTTGTGATATGATAATAGACGCATTTGATGTTGCTGATATATATAGAACACCAGTAATGGTTCTTTTAGACGGTATGATCGGTCAGATGATGGAACCAGTTGATTTTGAAAAGGAAAGACCAAAGAGAGAATTGCCTGAAAAAGATTGGGCAACAACAGGAACAAAAGAGAAGAGAAAACCAAATATTATCAACTCTTTATACCTTTCTCCAGAAATATTAGAAGAACATAACTATCATTTACAGAGAAAATATGATCTTATAGAAGAAAAAGAACTTCAGTATGAAATGGATAGAACAGAAGATGCTGAATTAGTATTTGTTGCATACGGAACAATGTCTAGAGTTGTTAAGAACTGTATCAATGATTTACGTGAAGAAGGTTACAAGGTAGGTATGATAAGACCTAAGACTGTATGGCCTTTCCCATTTGAAGCATTTGATAAGATTCCTAACTGTAAGAACTTGTTGGTTGTAGAAATGAGTATGGGACAGATGACAGATGACGTTAAGATTGGTACTGCAGGAAGATGCCCAGTTCACTTCTATGGTAGACCAGGTGGTATGGTTCCAGAACCAAAGGTAATTAAAGAAAAAGCAAGAGAAATTATGGGAGGTGTTAAGTAATGGCTGTAATTTTCGAAAAGACAAAAGGTTTAACAGATGCGCAGACACATTACTGTCCAGGATGTACTCATGGTATAATTCATAGACTAGTAGCTGAAACATTAGATGAATTAGATGTGCTAGGGGATGCAGTAGGTGTAGCTCCAGTTGGATGTTCAGTTTTAGCATACAACTACTACAATTGTGATATGCATGAAGCAGCTCATGGTAGAGCACCAGCAGTTGCAACAGGTATCAAGAGATCACTACCAAATCACACAGTGTTTACTTATCAAGGTGACGGTGACCTTGCATCAATTGGTACTGCAGAAATAGTTCATGCAGCTAATAGAGGTGAAAATATCACTGTTATATTTGTAAATAATACTACTTATGGTATGACTGGTGGACAGATGGCTCCTACAACTTTAATAGGTGAAAAGGCTACTACTTGTCAGGATGGTAGAAATCCAGAACTTCATGGTTACCCAATTAGAATAGCTGAAATGTTATCTACTTTAACTGGTGCTACTTATATCGAAAGAGTAAGAGTAGACACTCCAGGTGAAGTTAGAAAGGCTAAGAAGGCTATAAAGAAGGCATTTGAAGTTCAGCAGGCTGGTTTAGGATTTTCACTAGTAGAAGTATTATCTACTTGCCCAACTAACTGGGGATTAACTCCTGTAGATGCACTACAGTGGTTAAGAGATAATATGGTGCCATATTATCCAGTTCAGAATTTTAAGGATATAGATTTAGAAGCTGCTAAAAAGGAGGAGAAGTAAATGAGTACATCTAGAGTTATTTGTGCAGGATTCGGTGGACAGGGCGTAATGTCTATGGGTCAGTTAATGACTTATGCCGGAATGCTTGAAAACAAGGAAGTTTCTTGGTTACCTTCTTACGGACCTGAAATGCGTGGTGGTACAGCTAACTGTGCTGTTACAATTTCAGATGAACCAGTAGGATCTCCAATCATCACTGATGATGCTACAGCTGCTGTTATAATGAACTCGCCTTCACTACAGAAGTTTGAAGATGATGTAGTAAGGGATGGAGTAATCTTGATTAACAGTTCATTAATTCATGAAAAGGTAGAAAGAGACGATGTTAAGTCTTACTACATAGATGCTGTAGGTATGTCAAATGAACTAGGTGGACCTAAGTTTGCCAATATGGTAATGCTTGGTGCATTCCTAGCAGTTGATAACAGTGTTACTATAGACTCAGTTCTTGAAGCATTTAAGAAAGTATTTGGTGCTAGAAAAGAAAAGTTTATACCTGTTAATAGACAAGCTCTTGAAATGGGATACGAAGCTGTTAGATCTCAGCAGAATTAATTTAGAATATCTAAGGGTGTGGTTTTTTCCACACCCTTTTTATTTTTTATATAAAAGATATTATAAAATTGATATTATAAAATTTAAAATAGACTAAAGTAAAAAAAAGTAAGTAAAAGTAGCTTTTATAAGAGTGAACTATTTACAAAGTCAGAATAAATATTTTAATACTTTTTCTTGAACTTTTATAAGTATAAGAAGATTTATTAAAGTATTTATACGGATAAAATTTATGATATTTCTTATCAGCTAAAAGATCTATACGTTTTGAATGAGAAAAATTTAAAATGTATAATAATTTAAAATAAAAGATAAAAATAAAAAAATATTAAAAGTAGTATACAATAAAACGATAAAGTTAAATAAATGGTGAGATATATATGGGAAAAGTATGTTATTTATATTTTAAAAACGATAATTACTAGTAAAAATAAGCTAAAAGATAAATATAAAAAAATAGTATAACACTTATAATTAGAAAAAATATATTATTGAAAGATTCAATTCTTACAATAAAGAACCGATATGCAAAAAATTAGGTTAAAATAAAGGTTTTGTGATAAAATGTAAATAGTTATGCATATTATAATAGCTAATTTAATGGTTAAAAAGAGCAAGAAAAATATTATATATAATATATATCTTTTTCTTGATGAAAAAGCTGTATATTTGAAAGAAAACATGATGATAGAAATTAAGGAGAATATATAAATGAGAAAATACTTTGGTACTGATGGAGTTAGAGGGGTAGCAAATACTGAACTTGATTGCGAATTGGCCTATAAGCTAGGTCGTGCAGGTGGATACGTACTGACTAAAGGTAAAGATAAACATATAAAGGTAGTAGTGGGAAGAGATACAAGAGTATCTGGTGATATGTTGGAGTCAGCACTGATATCAGGTCTAATGTCTGTTGGATGTGATGTAATAACTGTGGGAATAATACCAACACCAGCAGTAGCTTATCTTACTAGAAAATATGAAGCAGATTGTGGAGTAGTTATTTCGGCTTCACATAATCCAGTTGAGTATAATGGTATAAAATTCTTTAACTGCGAAGGCTTTAAACTAGCAGATTGTATAGAACAAGAGATTGAAAAATACATTGATGATATAAGTTTAATAGAAAAAAATCCAACAGGCGTAGATGTTGGAAAGAAGATATTTAATCATAATGCCTCAAGAGATTATGTGGATTATTTGAAATCTCATATAGATAGTAACTTTGAAGGTCTGAAGGTAGTGCTAGATTGTGCAAATGGTGCAGCCTATAAAGTGGCGCCAACTGTATTTGAAGAGTTGGGAGCAGAAGTAATCAAAATAAATTGTGAACCAAATGGAAATAATATAAATGATAACTGTGGTTCAACACATCCAGAAGGATTACAAAAAAAGGTGGTTGAAGTTGGTGCAGATATTGGGCTTGCATATGATGGCGATGCAGATAGATTGATAGCAGTAGATGAAAAAGGAAACTTAGTAGATGGTGATAAGATAATGGTTCTAAGTGCCATAAATATGAAGAAAAAAGGACTATTGAAGAAAGAAACTTTGGTAGTTACAGTTATGAGTAACTTAGGTCTGATTATAGCAGCAAAAGAAAATGGAATAAATCTATCAACAACTAAAGTTGGAGACAGATACGTTCTAGAAGAAATGCTAAAAGAAGGATATTGTCTAGGTGGAGAACAGTCAGGTCATCTAGTATTTTTAGATTTCAACACAACAGGTGATGGAACTATGTCTTCACTAGTGCTTGCGGGTATATTAGAGGAAGAGAAAAAGACTTTATCAGAAGTATCTGCTGTGATGGATCAGTATCCACAGGTTCTTGTAAATGTAAAAGTAAAAAATGAAATGAAAAATTCATATATGGAAATTGAAGAAATAGCATCTGAAATAAGAGCTATAGAAGAAGCGATGGATGGAATGGGAAGAGTTCTTATAAGACCATCTGGAACTGAACCGCTAGTAAGAGTAATGCTTGAAGGTAAGGATGAAGAACATATATTATCTTTGGCAAATGGACTTGCAGATGTTATTAGGGAAAAGATAGGTTGTTAGGGAATATTATTTGAGATCAAAGGCCCTTGACATCTTTTGTCTGGGGCTTTTAATTTATGAAAAATAAAGATTTTGCTATATAGATGTATAACTATTATGATATAAGATAAAAAACAATAAATTAAAGTAAAAAAGGCTTTAAAATAATGATATAGAATATTTTGAGGTGATTAAATAATATAGTTTTTTTTATAAAAACTATAAAAAAAATATTATTTAGTTTAAAAACTATAGAAAACGTTATAGAAAGAAAAATCATTCCAAAATATAATAATAAAATAATATTTGCGTTTTTGTAGTATTATTTGGTATAATAAGTTATTGGACAAAAATATTTTTTGATACACATTTGTAGATGTATCACATGTGAGTCTATTGCCACAAAACATTGCCTTTGAGTATGATTGGCATTTGTCTGTGTCGAGATCTAAGTTGTGTGTCTGGGTCCAGTAAGATAGAAATTGGTCAAGAGTAATTTAAAAGAGGAAAGACCTCTAGCGCCAGAACTTTTTGCGAATTAATGAGTTAATAGAGTTTATGTGAAAAGTTGACGAGGACGAAGTTTATCGAGTATTCGGCGGGTGCTTCGCGGGATGCCTGTTTCCGTATAGTCTCAACAAAACTTGGGAGAAATTCCATCGACAAAAGAGACCTAACAGGTGACCATTTCTTAAAATTTAATATTTTAGGAGGTAGCTATATGTGTGGTATAGTTGGTTATTTAGGAAAGAGAGAGGCTAGCGATGTAATAATCGATGGTCTAAGTAAGTTGGAATACAGAGGATATGACTCTGCTGGTATAGCAATAAACACTGGAGATAGTCTTGAAATAAGAAAATTTAAGGGAAGACTTGCCGTATTAGCTGAGGATTTGGAAAAAAATCCAATAGAGGGACATTTAGGAATCGGTCATACTAGATGGGCAACACATGGTGAACCATCGGATGAAAATTCTCACCCTCATTTTAATTCAGATAAATCTATTGCTGTCGTTCATAATGGTATAATAGAAAATTATTCTGACATAAGAGAAGAGCTTTCTAATGAAGGTATAAAATTTCTTTCAAAGACTGATACAGAGGTAATACCTCATTTGATATCAAAGTATTATAATGGAAACCTTCTTGATGCCGTTTTTGAAGCGACTAATCGTCTAAGGGGTGCCTATGCTATAGGAGTAGTATCTCAGGACCATGCAGATGAATTGGTAGCCGTAAGAAAGGATTCTCCACTAGTTGTTGGAGTGGGAGATGATGAATTTTTTATAGCCTCAGATATACCAGCTCTTTTGAAATACACAAGAGAAGTTTATTTCTTGGAAAATGGTGAAACAGTACATATAAAAGGAAATAAAATAACAATATATAATGAAAATAGAGAAGTAGTCGAAAAAGAATTATTCCATGTAACATGGGATATAGAAGCTGCATCAAAAGGTGGATATGACTGCTTTATGAATAAAGAAATACATGAACAACCACAGGGGATTAAGGATACTGTAGAAAGAAGACTTGATGAAAGTGGTAAAATTGTATTAGATAGTATAAAAATAACTAAGGAAGAACTAAGCAAGATAAATAGAATATACATAGTAGCTTGTGGTACTGCTTATCACGCTGGAATGCTTGGTAAAGTAGCAATTGAGAAATTTATGAAAGTACCAGTAGTGGCGGATATTGCTTCCGAATTTAGATATAATGAGAATTTTGTAGATGAAAATTCATTAGTGATTCTAGTCAGTCAATCAGGTGAAACAGCGGATACTCTTGCTGTTCTTAGAGATTCAAAGGCAAAAGGGGCAAGGATACTTGCAGTAACTAATGTGGTTGGATCTTCAATAGCCAGAGAAGCGGATGACGTCTTTTATACTTGGGCGGGACCTGAAATAGCAGTAGCATCAACAAAAGCATACACGACTCAGGTAGTATCTCTTTATATGATAGCACTTAACTTTGCTCTAGAAATGAATACTATAGATATAGAAGAGTATAAAAAAGTAATTAAAGAAATGTTAGATCTTCCAGAAGAAATAGAGAAAGTTTTACAGAGCAACGATTTAGTAAGAGAACTTGCAGAAGAAATAAAAGAAAAACAACATATATTCTATTTAGGTAGAGCTATAGATTATTATCTAGCTCTAGAAGGTTCTTTGAAATTAAAAGAAATTTCTTATATTCATGCAGAGGCTTTTGCGGCTGGGGAATTAAAGCATGGAACAATAGCTCTAATAGAAGAAGGAACTCCAGTGATTGCAATCGCAACACAGGATAAACTATTTGAAAAAATGGTATCTAATATGGAGGAAGTAAAGGCAAGAGGTGCAAATGTAATTGCAATTGCCAAGGAACACAATAAAGCAGTAGAAAATGTTGCAGATAGAGTAATATATATACCTAATGCATCAGACCTGTTGGTATCAATATTGGCTGTAGTGCCAATGCAGCTTTTGGCATATCATGTATCTTCACTAAAAGGTTTAGATGTAGATAAGCCAAGAAACCTAGCAAAGTCTGTTACTGTTGAATAATTTTATAGCCCTTAGATAGCTATAAAATGAGTGTCAGGGAAGATTAAATATAAATCTATAAGAATTAATTAAAAATTCCCCTAGAAGATGTATTGTTTAGTAAAATTAGGTGGGGGTGTGATCATCTCCGCCTTTTATTTAGTGTACGTAAGCTGCTTTAAAAATCTTTTCTTATTTTTTTGAGATATATGTTGACATATTGCTCAAATAAGTATATAAAAGTATAGTAGGAGTTTGTACTTTTTTATATTTTTAGCATAAGAAATGGGATTATAGGCTATTTATAGAAATTATCCTACTTTAAAAATAAATAAAATAATGCAAGTTATAAAAGTTATATTATTTATTTATGATAGTAGATAAATCCTCCAAAAATAATTTTTGAATATATTGAAATTTGGTGGATATTTGTACTCATTTATGATTTTTACATAATGAAATAATTTATTTGTATGTAAGAGTTATAAATGCGGATAAATTTTGGATAGTTCTTGAGGACTATCATGTGAGTAGTTTTATATGAGTGAAATGTAAATTGTTTTGAATGAAAAGGGAGAATAATTATGCCAAGAATAAGAGTAAGAAAAAGTGGACCTTTAGAGGGTACGATAAATATAGATGGAGCAAAAAATGCAGTACTACCAATAATAGCAGCAACTTTATTGGCAGATGATATATGTGTATTAAAGAGTGTTCCTAATTTGAGAGATGTACATGTAATTTCAGATCTTTTGAGACATTTAGGAGCTAAGGTTGATTACAAGGATAATATACTTACAGTAGATTCAACAGGAATTAGTACATATGAGGCACCATATGATTTAGTTAAAAAAATGAGAGCATCTTTCTTAGTGATGGGACCTCTTCTAGCTAGATTTAATCATACTAAGATATCGATGCCAGGAGGATGTGCAATAGGTACTAGACCTATAGACTTACACTTAAAAGGATTTAAGGCTTTGGGAGCAAAGGTAAATATAGATCATGGATTTGTAGAAGCTAAGACAGATAAATTATTAGGTGACAAGTTGTATTTAGATTTCCCTTCTGTAGGTGCGACTCAAAATATCATGATGGCTGCAGTACTTGCAAACGGTGTAACAACTATAGAAAATGCTGCTGAAGAGCCAGAAATAGTAGATTTAGCCAACTTCTTAAATGAAATGGGTGGATCAGTTAGAGGAGCAGGAACAAATACTATTAAGATTAAGGGTGTTAAAAAACTTCATGGAGCTACTCATACAGTAATTCCAGATAGAATAGAAGCTTCTACTTATATGGTAGCAGCAGCTATGACAAAGGGAGATGTAACTCTTAACAATGTTATATTGGACCATCTAAAACCTGTAATAGCAAAGCTTACAGAAGCTGGTGCAACTATATATGAAAGTGATGAAGAAAACTCAATTAGAGTTGTAGGTCCAGAAAAAATAAAACCGATAGATGTAAAAACTTTACCACATCCAGGATTTCCTACAGATGTTCAGGCGCAATTTATGGCAATGCTAACTGTAGCTGATGGTACGGGTGTAGTAATAGAAACAGTATTTGAAAATAGATTTATGCACGTAACAGAATTTAACAGAATGGGTGCAAACATAAAGATAGATGGAAGAAGCGCTGTTGTAAACGGTGTGGATTCACTTGTAGGAGCGGATGTTACTGCTACTGACTTAAGAGCTGGTGCAGCACTAATTTTATGTGGTCTAATAGCTGAGGGAACTACTAATATCAATGAAATATACCATATTCAAAGAGGTTATGTTGATATAGATAAGAAGTTCAGAGCTTTGGGCGGAGAAGTAGATATAGTGGAAGACTAATCGCTTACTTGTAAGATTTGGATATTAATATTAGGCTATGTATCTATGTCTGTGTATTTTTGAGATACATGGACATAGATTTGTTTGATTGAGGGTAGAACATAGCTTGAGTAATTATACGGATTAATTGATGGAGGTTTTATAATGGCTGGAATGGATATTGGAATAGATTTGGGTACCGCTAATGTCTTGATAGTAGTAGACGATAAAGGAGTAGTACTTAGCGAACCTTCAGTGGTAGCTGTTGATAATAGAATAAATGAAGTTATAGCAGTAGGTAATGAAGCATACAAAATGATAGGTAGAACACCTAAAGAAATAGAAACTATAAAACCTATGATGAATGGTGTGATTTCTGATTATGATAATGCTGAAAGAATGCTTCGTGGATTTATAGATATGTTGGGCGAAAAAAAGGGCATGGGTAAAATTGTAATGCCTAGAATTATGGTATCAGTGCCATCAAATATCACGGATATAGAAAAAAAGGCTGTAGAAGATGCAACTAAGCAAGCAGGGGCTAGAGAAGTATTATTGATAGAAGAACCTGTGGCAGCTGCAATAGGTGCTGGAATTGATATCACAAGACCAGGTGGACACTTGGTAGTAGACGTTGGAGATGGAACTACAGACGTAGCAGTTATATCTCTAGGTGGAACTGTAGTAAGTGACTCAATTAAAGTCGGAGGAAGTAGATTCAACAATGATATAATCAGATATATAAAAAGAAATTATAATGTTATTATAGGTGAAAGAACATCAGAAAAAATTAAAAAAGATATAGGTTCTGCATATAGAAGACAAGAAGAAAGATTTATCAAAATAACAGGTAGAGATTTGACTACAGGACTTCCAAAGTCAATTACCGTAAGTTCTTTTGAAATAATGGATGCTATGAGTGAAAGTGTAGTTCAAGTTATAAATCTTGTAATAAAAGTACTTCAGGATACTCCTCCAGAGTTGGCATCAGATATAGCAGCAACAGGTGTTATTCTAACTGGTGGCGGATCGCTTTTATATGGTATGGACAAAAAAATTGCTGAAATGACAGGACTAAGAGTGGTTATGGCAGAAGATCCAATCAGTTGTGTGGCAATAGGTACAGGTATAGCACTGGGTTCAGTTGAAATACTTCAAGTAGCTGGAACAATATAAGTATCTATATAATTAAAATAAAATATTTTTAATCAACAGTAAATTATTTTACGAATTGATTATTAAGCTGTTTTTATATAGTATTTAAAAGTGATTATTAAAAGAAATAAGCATATTAAATTGTATGTTTACTTAGTAATTATAACTCTTATTTCTTTTATTAGCTTAAGCTAAAGTTAGAAAACCAACTATATTGGGATATGTGTATTATTGAAAATAGTTAGAAAAAATAATATTGACAATTATATTCAATAGTGTTACTATGGTTTTATGAAAAATTAATAAATCTTGATTTACCTTATCAAGAGTGGCAGAGGGACAGGCCCTGTGAAGCCCGGCAACCGTGTAGATGACGGTGCTAATTCCTACAAGAATATTTCTTGAGAGATGAGGTTAGCTTACATTTTTATGTGAATTAATTAGCCTCTTCAATTTGAAGGGGCTTATATTTTTTGGAGATAAGATATAATATTTTGGAAAGGGAGATTAAAATGGCTAGACATTTATTTACATCAGAGTCAGTGACAGAGGGACATCCTGACAAACTTTGTGATCAAGTATCAGATGCTATACTTGATGCATTGCTTGAGAAGGATCCAAACTCTAGAGTAGCTTGTGAGACAACTGCTACTACAGGGATAATATTGGTAGCAGGAGAAATATCAACAAATGCATATGTTGATATTCCTAAAATAGTAAGAGAAACAGTAGAAGAAATAGGATATGTGAGAGGTAAATTTGGTTTTGATGCAGCAAACTGTGGCGTTATGACTGCTATAGATGAACAGTCAAATGATATAGCTATCGGTGTTGATGAAGGGTTGGAATCAAAATCAGGAGAAAGCGTAGAAGATGAAATAGAAAAGGTAGGAGCTGGTGACCAAGGAATCATGTTTGGTTTTGCATGCAATGAAACTCCAGAACTAATGCCACTTCCAATATCTTTAGCTCATAAGCTTTCTAGAAAGCTTACTGAGATTAGAAAATCAGGTGAGTTAAAATACCTTAGACCTGATGGAAAAACTCAGGTAACTGTAGAGTATGAAGATGACAAGCCTATAAGAGTTCATACTGTCTTAATTTCTGCTCAGCATGATTCTGAAACAGAGACTGAACAGATTAGAAAAGATATAATAGAAAAGGTAATAAAGGCAACTATTCCAGCAGAACTAATAGATGATGAAACTTTATACTATGTAAATCCAACAGGAAGATTTGTAGTTGGGGGACCACACGGTGATACAGGTCTTACTGGAAGAAAGATAATAATAGATACATATGGCGGATACTCAAGACATGGTGGAGGAGCTTTCTCAGGAAAGGATCCAACAAAGGTTGATAGATCAGCTTGTTATGCTGCAAGACACGTTGCAAAGAACATTGTTGCTGCAGGGCTTGCAGACAAGTGTGAAATAGAACTTTCATATGCAATAGGTGTTGCTAGACCACTATCTATATTTGTAGATACTTTTGGAACAGGAAAACTATCAAATGAAAGACTAGTTGAAATAGTAAGGGAAAACTTTGACTTAAGACCAGGTGCTATAATAAGAAATCTTAATCTAAGAAGACCTATATACAAGCAAACAGCTGCGTATGGTCATTTTGGTAGAACAGATATAGAACTACCTTGGGAAGAATTAAATATGGTAGACAAGTTAAAGAGTTATCTTTAAAATAAAAAAGGAGACGAAAGTCTCCTTTTTTTTATTGAGCAAGTTTTTCTTGATCTCTTCTTTTAATATTTTTGTATCCTATAAACCAAAGTGGAAGGATTATGAATACCCAGTTAAATATTCCAAGGTACTTGTAGGCTACATTTACCACCCACATAAGTCCTAGAGTTGATACTGCATAGCAAGCAAGTAGTGCAACAACACTTATGATAGCCTTCTTTAAGATGACATTGTCCATCTTATGAAGTACATGTGGTTCGACTCTTTCAACCATACCAAATATAAATCCTACAGCTGTAGTAATAAGAGCTAAGAATAATAGTATTGGATAAAGTATTTCAAGAATTGGTATATTTAGTTGGTTTACTATAAATATTGTAGGAAGCTTTCTAGAAGCTTCATTTAAATATATATCAGGCATTCCTGAGAATATCAATAAACAAATTCCAACAAGCATTACTAAATTGATAACACAACCAATTATCATAGCGCCCTTGGCTTCTTCTTTATACTTACCACCCTTGAATGAAGATGTTATACCACCGATTGCACTAATCTGGAAACCTGCATAAGTAAGTGCCCACAAAAGAGCATTTCCTATATTACCAGGAACTGTTTCAGTACTTCCTGATACGCTCCATTTAGAAGAATGTGGATTCACATAACCTTCAGACATTAGCTTTACAATTTGTGGTGAGAATTTGATTAGTCCTGCGATTAATACTATAGATACTATAATTAAGATTGCTGCTGTCATTATCATCGCGTTTTTTCTAACTATTTTCTCTCCAAAAATACATATCAAAGTAACTATTACAACCATAGCTACAGATCCCACAAGCACTGGTAATCCTAGGTATTGATTGGCTAGTAGACCGCCTGTTGCAATTGTAGCAGCTGTGGCAGCTATTGTAGTAATAACGATACTTATATCCATCGCTGGTGTAAAGAATTTAGAAAATTTTCCAAAAGCCTCTTTAGACCAAGCATCATAACTCCATTTACCAGTCTGTCTAGCTGTTTCAAGACCTACATAGTAAGTAAGTGCTATGATAATGAATGTTAGGATTGGCATAAAAACACCAAACCATCCATGATTGGCGAAGTATTGAAGTTCCTGAGTACCAGAAGCAAATCCTGCTCCACAGTGAGTTGAGAACCAAACAGTTGCAACTCCGATACTTATGGAAGTTAAATACTTATTCTTTTTCTTTTCCATTATAAATCCCTCCTTATGAAATTGTGAAAAAATTATGATATTGTAAGAAAACTATTTCCTTACATAAAGCATATTATAACACAAAATTTATAATTTTTTAACAAAAAAATAAAAAATTGTTTGTCTTAATTTATATTGGGTATAATTATATTAAAATAATATTTTAACGCAATGGTGCTTTTTTATGTCAAAAAACATAAAAATATATAGTTAATATGTTAAAAAGCTGGCAAAAAATAATGGCTAAAAACTCATAAAGCAAGGGTAAAGTGTATTTTTACCTTTGAGTATTATTTAAAAATAAGTTCTTACAAGTTTATAAACTATATTTCTAAAATGCTTGTATAACAAATATACCGCTGATGAAAACGTTTTGATTATAATTCGAAATAGTTAGACAATGCATTTTGCGTTGTTTTATAGGATATTATGAATATTTTACAATGGAGGGATTTTGATATGAAGGGTTTTGCAATGCTAGAAATCGGTAAGGTGGGCTGGATTGAAAAAGAAAGTCCAAAGTGTGGTCCAATGGATGCTTTAGTTAAACCAATTGCTTTGGCTCCATGTACATCTGATGTACATACTGTATGGGAAGGCGCTGTAGGTGATAGAAATGATATGATCCTAGGACACGAATGCTGTGGTGAAATTGTGGAAGTAGGCGAATTAGTAAAGGATTTCAAGGTGGGTGATAGAGTATTGGTGCCAGCGATAACACCTGATTGGAACTCTTTAGAAGCCCAAGCAGGCTATAGTATGCACTCTGGTGGAATGCTAGCAGGATGGAAATTCTCAAACTTTAAGGATGGAGTTTTTGGAGAAATATTTCATGTAAATGATGCTGATGGTAACCTAGCTCTTTTACCAAAGAATATAGAGCCAGAAGAAGCTTGTATGCTATCAGATATGGTTCCTACAGGTTTCCATGGAGTTGAACTTGCCGATGTTCAGTTTGGTGATGAAGTGCTAGTAATAGGTATCGGACCAGTTGGGCTGATGGCAGTTGCTGGTGCAAACTTAAGAGGTGCATCAAGAATTATAGCTGTTGGAACTAGACAGGTATGTATAGATGCTGCAAAGTTTTATGGAGCTACAGACTTTATTAGCTACAAAGATGGCCCTATAGCCAAGCAGGTATTGGACATGACAGACGGTAAGGGTGTTGATAGAGTCATAATAGCTGGTGGTACTGTGGATACATTTGCAGAAGCTGTGGAATGCCTAAAACCAGGTGGAAAGATTGGTAATGTAAACTATCTTGGTTCAGGGGATTATGTTAAGATACCTAGAGTTGAGTGGGGCGTAGGTATGGGACATAAGGATATAAGAGGTGGTTTGATGCCAGGTGGAAGACTTAGAATGGAAAAATTGGCCAAGTTAGTATCTGTAGGTAAGCTTGATTTATCTAAGCTTATAACTCATAGATATGAGGGCTTTGACCATGTAGAAGAGGCATTGATTCTTATGAAAGACAAGCCAAGAGATCTTATAAAGCCAGTTGTAAGGATAGAAAAATAGACATAAAATTAAATTTATTATATAATGTATCTGTTGGAAGAGTTGATATACACAGGTCATTATAGATATCATAGATGGCCCGTTTTTACGGGCCTTCTTTATTGGTATTATTGAAATTAAACATATAAATCAAATAAAATATCAAGTAAATACTTGCTTGGAAGGAGGAGAAAGGTAGATTTACCTTTCAAATATATATGAAAATTTTGGTTGTATCAGGATTTTTAGGCGCTGGAAAGACTACTTTTATAGAGAAAATGACAAAAAAAATAAATAGAGAGTTTGTCGTTTTGGAAAATGAATATGGCGAAGTAGGCATAGATGGTGATTTGCTCAAAAGAGATTATGATAAGGTTTGGGAAATGACAGAGGGTTGTATATGTTGTTCTATGAAATCTGATTTTGCAAACTCTGTAATGACAATATCAAATGCAGTAGATCCAGATGTTTTAATAGTTGAACCTACAGGTGTGGGAATGCTAAGCTCTGTGATGAATAATATTAAGAAAGTAGAATATGATAGAATACAAATCTTAGAGCCAATAACTATAGTAGATCCAAATTGTATAGATATTTACAAAGAAGAGTTTGGTGATATATTTACAGATCAAATAAAAAGTTCTAATATGATAATCATATCAAAGACTGAAAATCTAGATGGACCGGCAATTGAAAAAGCAAAAAAATATGTTAGTGATATAAACCCAGATGCAGAAATTTTTACCGGGGACTATTCTAGATATGATGATATTTGGTGGGAGGAAATTCTTCAAAAAAATTGGACGTCTAGAGAAGATAAAGTAAAAGAAGGGTTTGTGGATAGTAAAATTGAAAATATCGGATTTACAAATGTTTCCTTTGATGACTTGCTTAGCTTCCAGAGCAATATGGCAGCGGTAATGAGAGGAAGATTTGGAAATGTAATCAGGGCAAAAGGTTTTTTGAAAATAAATGATGTTTGGACAAAACTCGATATTGTTGGAAATACATACACATTGACAAAGATAGAGCCAATGTATAATTCTAAGATAATATTAATAGGCACTGATTTGAATAAAGAAGAATTAACGATATTATTTAAACAAAATGAAAGAGAATAAATAGTTAAAAGTAAAAACAAAAATAAATATCGATTTAATTCTAGAAAAAAACATGATATAATTTGAACAAAATAAGTTTTTTATTCAAGTTATAAATATTAATTGATAAATAAATTTAATGAAAATCTCATATTAATAATGAAATAAAAAATTAAGTGGAAATAAAATAAAAATAAGGTTAAAATAATAAAGAATTGACTAAATTACATCAGGAGGCATTTATGGAAAAGTTTGAAGGCACAGTTTCAGACGTTGTTTTTTACAATGAAGATAATGGATATACTGTAGCCAAAATAAAAACTGAAGATTTTACAGAAGTAATCACGGGGATTATGCCTGGAATCGCCACTGGTGAAAATATAGAAATAGAAGGAGCTTGGAATATTCACGATACATATGGTAGACAGTTCAATGTTTCGTCATATCAAGTTGTGGTTCCATCAACAATTAGTGGTATACTTTCATTTCTCTCATCAGGAGTAATCAAGGGCGTTGGAGAAAAAATGGCAAAAAAGATAGTGGATATGTTTGGTATACAGACATTGGAGGTAATACAAAAACACCCCGAAGAACTCCTGAAAATTGACGGTATAGGACAAAAAAAGTTGGAGCCAATAATTGAAAGTTACAATGAAAATATGGGTGTGAAAAATGTTATTGTTGCACTTTCTCCATACGGAATAAGTCCAAAGCTAAGTATGAAAATATTTAAAAAATATGGATCAAGGTCGCTAGATGTTGTAAGGAGCAATCCATATCAACTTATAGATGATATAGTTGGTATAGGGTTTAAAGTAGCAGATGACATAGCTAAAAACTCTGGCATAGAGGCTGATTCTAGATATAGAGTTGAACAAGGCATTATACATGTTCTCAAAGCATCAATTAATAATGGGCATACATTTCTCCCTGAAGAAGTGGTGACAAATGAAGCGGTAGATCTTCTTACTGTAGATACCGAAACAGTGGAAGAATCAATATTTGAACTTGCTCTATCTAGAAAAATTGTTCTTGAGAGCTATGGTGGATATAATATTATATACCTTGCGAGATACTACAAGGCAGAACTAGATGTGTGTATGAATTTAGTCAAACTATCTAATGCAGAACATAGAGATGTCAAAATTGATATAGAATCTGAGCTAGAAGAGTTTCAAGAAAATGAGGGGTTATATCTTGCTACGGCACAGAAACAAGCAGTGAGAGCAGCTTTTGAGAATGGTGTAATGGTATTGACAGGTGGACCTGGTACAGGTAAGACTACAACAATCAACACCATTATTAATCTATTTAAAATAAATCATAATAAGGTGGTTCTTGCAGCACCAACTGGAAGAGCTGCTAAGAGAATGACAGAAACTACAGGTGTAGAAGCCAAGACTATACACAGACTTTTAGAGATGGCTTTTGATTCTGATGATAGGGTAATATTTACAAAGAATCAAGAAGAACCTATAGAAGCTGACGTCATAATAGTTGATGAGGCATCTATGATAGATATATTTTTGATGGATAACCTTCTAAAGGCCATGAGCCCAAAGACAAGATTGATAATTGTGGGTGATGCGGATCAGTTGCCTTCAGTGGGAGCTGGAAATGTACTTGCAGATATTATTTCATCAGATGTGATAACTACTATAAGATTGAGTGAAATTTTCAGACAGGCTCAGGAAAGTGATATAATAGTAAATGCTCATAGAATAAACCATGGTCAAGATATTGTAGCGAATAAAAAGGATAGTGATTTTTTCTTTATTAATAAAGAAAGTGATGACGAAATTCTTCGTGAAATAGAGAGTTTATTGAGTGGAAGATTGGGAAAATTTTATAAGTTAGATTCATTAAAAGATATACAAGTACTATCCCCTATGAGAAAGGGAATTGCAGGGGTGAATAATATGAATGTAGAGCTTCAGAAAGTATTAAATCCAAGCTTTAAATCGAGGCAAGAAGTTGAATTGATGAAAAGAATATTTAGAGTTGGTGATAAGGTTATGCAGATAAAAAACAACTACTCTAGAACTTGGAATAATGAAAAGGGAACTGATCATGGAGAAGGCATTTATAATGGAGATATAGGATATATATATCATATAGATAAATCTGCAAAGACGATATATATATTATTTGATGAGTATAAAATTTTCAAATATAAATTTGATGAACTAGATGAACTAGAACACTGCTTCTGTACAACTGTCCACAAAAGTCAAGGTAGTGAATTTCCTGTGGTAATTATGCCTATGACTTGGGGACCGCCAATGCTTTTAAGCAGAAATCTTTTGTACACCGCTGTTACCAGAGCGAAGAAACTAGTGGTAATTGTAGGTAGAAAAAAGTATATGGATTATATGATTTCCAATAATAGAAATAATGATAGATATTCCAATCTCGGTTATAAATTAGGAACATATAAAAGAAATGATATTTTAGAAATGGAATAAAATTTAAAAGAAAAATATCAGTGCCTCCTAAAAGGGAGGTACTATGTATTTTTGTAGAAGGTTTTTTATAAGTTTTATGAAAATAATAGAAAAATTAATAGAAAAAATATATCCTAAGAACTTAAATTGTATATTATGCAATATGCCGATAAGTAGAAAAAATAAATATTCAATGTGTAAAAGTTGTTTTGAGAAAATAATTTTTATTAAAAATCCATGTGAAAAATGTGGAAAAGCAATTATAAATTTAAGTTTGGATGAAGAGGTATATATTGAGGCCTGTCCTTATTGTAAGGATAAAAATTTTTTATTTGATAGGAATATTTCTATTTTGGAGTACGGAAAGCTCTCCAAAAAATTGGTGTTTTATTTAAAATACAGTAAGAAAACTTATATATCCAAAATAATGGCTGAAATGATGTTTGATTCCTTGTCTGAATCAAATAAACTGAAAATGTTAGAAGAAGTAGATTATATTATATATGTACCGCTGAGTAAAAAAAGGTTTAAGCAAAGAGGTTTCAATCAGTCTCAAAAATTAGCTATGTATTTTTCCAATATGGTGGGGATAGATTGTGTGGATATGTTGATAAGAAATAAGGACACAAAGAAATTACACAAACTAAACTATAAAAGACGTAAAAAAGAGTTGAAAAATGTATTTTCTGTGGATAAAAAATTTATAAATAGAATTCAAGATAAAAATATACTTTTGATAGATGATATATTTACCACAGGAACTACAGTAGATGAAATAAGCAAAATTTTGAAACTAAATGGTGCGAGTAATATAATTTCTTTAACATTTTTAACGGGAAAATATATAAAAGATATTGACATAAATATATAAAAGATATTGACATTTAGTTAAGAAACATTTAAACTAAATAGGTATTTAGGTCTGTGGTTGAAAGTCCAAGCCAGTCGCGGGCAAAGGGATCCACGTAAGCATCATAAAAAATTATAAAGATGTGAGCATGGCGCGGCTTAGAAGTAAGACCTGCCGATAATAAAATCGAGAGGATTAGTAGTGCGGCAAACCCAAAGCGAAAGTTCCAGCAGGCGAGTGTGGGGTCAAAGATCAGGTCAGCTAAATACAAAAGCTTTCTTTAATTTTTTAAGGAGAGCTTTTTTTATTGCAAATTTATTAAATAATATAAGATTGCAATAATTTGGCTGAGAGTTTAAGCATTTATGATTGTAAAATCAGATAATTATTGATTGAATATACTTAATAAGAGTTATTTTTAAAATAAAAATTTAGAAAAAAGACAGTGCATAAGCACTGCCTTCAAACTATTAAAATAATTTATTTTAACGTATTAAATTTTGCTTTTCTATCACCTTGCCACATCCATATATAAGTGCAACTTTGATAGGGAACATTACAATAAACTTAATAATTCTAGGTATTGCAAATATTTTTGCTCCATACATGACGCTTAGCCATATAGGTGTAAGTAGTAGTGTAATTACAACTCCTTCAACCAATACGCAAAGTGCAATTCTTTTAATCGATAATTCCTTTTTGTATAAAAATAATCCATAAATTATGCCGCTAAGTATTGCATTAAGTGTAAAACCAGGGAAAAATGGACCCGTTGGTCTAACTATGTATTGTATTATGTCTGAAACGCCTCCTACTAAACCTGCAATGAGAGGGCCATATAGCATACCAGCCATTACAATTGCTAAAAATCCGAATGAAATTTCCATTATATTACTAATCACTATTCTCAAAAAATCAACTATAACTGCAATTGCAATCAATAATGCTGATCCTGTTAAAGTACGGATGTCTTTAAGACTTGCGCCTTTTAAACTAAATTTTTCCTTCATTTGTTCACCTCCTAACGAACGTCAATTTCATAATATACTATTATTGTATAAAAATCAATGATTGTATTTTTATTTATTTTTTTAAATAAACAAAGTAGTTAGCTTTTTAAAAAGATATGTTTAATTCTTAAATAATAGATAAATTAAATATAATTCGCATAAAAAACTTTTAAAATAAATTGCTTATAATTGAAATAATGGATTCCTAAATAGCTCGATATATTTATTATGGTTTTTATATATTATGATATTGTGTATCCTTCTAATAAGGAATTCTTTAGCTATATATTTTAAATTTTTTTTATGAAAAGTAGATTGGAAGCATACTTCTGTCTACTGGCTCTTACAAGATGGATAAATATTTTTTACAATAAATCTGACTTAAAAAAGAAATGTCTTTTAAAAGTTAATATATATAAATTTAGTATATGTATAAGTTTAGCTATAAAACTTTAAACATAGAAAAATTAACGAAAGATTCTTTATTTAGAGCAACAAGCTGAGGTTTTTCAACTTGATAACCACGATCTTTGAAAAAATTTTTTGCACTAATTGAAGAGTGGACCTGAATTTTTTTGATGGAATTTTGTCTGGCATATTCTTCCAAAATATCACAGATTCTAGAAGCGATTCCTTGACCTTGAAAGTTATGATGAACAAATAAATGGTCTAGGTAGCCATTAGAATCAATGTTTCCATAACCGACAATATTTTCATCAATAATAGCTACAATAGTGTATAAATCAGTGAAAAAATTTGGATTATTTAGAAGTTTATGCTTTGAGCTCGACCATGCATTCACTTGAGATTTAGAATAATCTTTTATATTAACATTGATAATTGTATCAGTAAACAGATTGACAAGATCATTTAAATCCTTTGGTTGATATTTTCTTATTTTCATAAATCCTCCATATTCTTAGTAATACACAAATAAAAATATCTAAATTTTAAATATATGTGTATAAAAACTAATTATATTATAACAGTAATTTTAAAAGAAATGAGACTTATATATAGATAAGCTCACCATAAAAAAATATAGAGATATAAAAAGATATAGAGATATAAAAAATATGAGAATTAAAAGTATATTATATTGCTACTTTATGTCTAAAGTATAGCAATGAAGTATATATAAACTATACAAGGCTATATACTCTTGTATATACTTAAACTTTATAGAATGCCTAAAACAAATCATAAAAGTGCGGTTTATAAAATAAAAAATAATTGTCGATAAACAGATTTTTGAAAAATAAAAAGATTGCTATAATAAGAAAAATGTAATATTATTTATTACACAGACAAAACATTTATAATAATAAAATTTAAAGGAGGGTAAGAATGAAAAAAAACTATAAGCTATATAATATATTTTTTCCAATATGGATATTATGGTTAATCCCTACAACGTGGATTTTTGCAATACCCATTAATTTTGTTTTTGATTTCTTTGTGCTTTATTTTACGATAAAACTATTAAAGTTGGAAAACCCATTTTCAAAATCAAAAAAATCAATAATTTCGGTTTTTATTTCGGGATTTATTGCGGACTTTATAGGATCAGTACTATTAATTATTTTAGCTACTAGTGGTTATCTTAATAGTGCTTGGAGTGACTATTTATTCGAAAATCCTTTCTTATCAGTACAGTCCTTCCTTTTAATGCTGTTTTTTGTAATAATATCAGCTATATGTATTTATTTTTTGAACTACCGCTTTAGTTTTAGAAAAATAGATATAGACAATAAAGACAGGAAGAAAATTTGTTTAAGTCTGGCAATATTTACAGCGCCATACTTTTTCTTTTTACCAACAGAGATAGTTTACAATATATTATCGATAATATAAATTATTTATAAGTTAATTTTGTCTAATTTATATTAGAAAATAAAAAATATAGTAAGTAAGAAATAATTAAAAATAGAAAATGTAGTATTTGACAATTTTTAAAGGTAATTTAAAGGTATTTATTGTAATATATACCCTGATCAAATTAATATAGTAAATATAGATTTATTGATTTTAAATTTAATCTGAAATAATTGCTTTATAATAAGTTATAAATTTGAGAAAAAGATGATTAAAAAATAGAAATACTAAGGATATAATTAGTACTATTTATATTGTGAGAATTGATTGTGGGTATTAATATATCAATATTTATGATAAAATAAACTATGTATATGAATTAAGGAATTTAACTAAGGAGATGTGCGAATGAGTTTTTTAGAGAGCCTTTTTAATATGGCAGATAAGAAAGATTTAAAACAATTTAAAAAAATTGTTGATCAGATAGATAATGTTGGGGACAAGTATGCAGCTATGACAGATGAGCAGTTGCAGGCTATGACTCCAGAATTTAAAGAAAGATTAAAAAATGGAGAAACAGTAGATGATATATTAGTGGATGCTTTTGCAGTAGTAAGAGAAGCTTCTACTAGAATATTAGGTCTTAGACACTTTGGAGTTCAGCTAATAGGTGGTATAGTTCTTCATCAGGGACGTATAGCAGAGATGAAGACTGGTGAAGGTAAGACACTTGTGGCAACTTGTCCAGTGTATCTAAATGCCCTTGAAGGTAAGGGCGTTCACGTTATAACAGTAAATGATTACTTGGCAAAGCGTGACCGTGACCAAATGGCAAAAGTATATGAGTTTTTAGGACTTTCAGTAGGAGTAATAGTTCACGGACAGAATCCTCAGGAAAGAAAGAAACAATACATGTGTGACATCACTTATGGTACAAACAATGAGTATGGTTTTGACTACCTAAAAGATAATATGGTAATACATGAAGAGCAGATGGTTCAAAGAGGACTAAACTTTGCTATAGTCGATGAAGTCGATTCAATACTTGTCGATGAAGCTAGAACTCCTCTTATTATTTCTGGACCTGGAGATAAGTCAACTCATCTTTATTCAGATGCAAATGTATTTATATTGACACTAGATGAAGAAGACTATGAAAAAGAAGAGAAAGATAAAGCTGTTGCCCTTACTGAGTCAGGAATCAGAAAGGCAGAAATCTATTTTAATGTGGATAATATAACTACATTAGAGCATACAGAACTTTATCATCATATAAATCAGGCACTTAAAGCACATACAATTATGAAAAAAGACGTTGATTATGTTGCTAAAGAAGGTGAAATAGTAATAGTTGATGAATTTACTGGTAGATTGATGTTTGGTAGAAGATACTCTGATGGTCTACATCAGGCAATTGAGGCTAAAGAAGGTCTAACTATTCAAAGAGAATCAAAGACTTTGGCCACTATCACATTCCAGAATTACTTTAGAATGTACACAAAGTTATCAGGTATGACAGGTACAGCTAAGACTGAAGAAGAAGAATTTAAATCAATATATAAAATGGACGTTTTTCAGGTTCCAACAAACAAGCCTATACTAAGAAAAGATAGTCCAGATGTAGTATATGCCAACCAACTAGCAAAATTCAATGCGGTTGCAGATGATATCGCAGAGAGACATGAAAGAAAACAACCAGTTCTAGTAGGTACTGTATCAATAGAAAAATCAGAACTTCTATCAAGCATACTTACTCAACATGGAATCAAGCATGAAGTACTTAATGCTAAGTTCCATGAAAAAGAGGCAGAGATAATTGCTCAGGCAGGTAGATTAGGAGCTGTGACAATAGCGACAAATATGGCTGGTAGAGGTACAGATATAGTTCTTGGAGGTAATCCATCTTTCATGGCTCTAAGAGAAATGAAGAGACTAAACTTTACTGATGAAATGATCAATAGAGTAAACTCAGCAAATGAAATAGCGGGTGTTGAAGATAATGAAGAATATGATGCTGCTAGAAAAACATATAAAAAGCTTTATGATGAATTTAAAAAGGAAACAGAAGAAGAACAACAGCAAGTAATTGAGGCTGGAGGTCTTTGTATACTGGGTACAGAAAGACATGAATCTCGTAGAATAGATAACCAGTTGAGAGGTCGTGCTGGTCGTCAGGGTGACCCAGGTGATTCAAGATTTTATATAGCTCTTGATGATGATTTAATGAGATTATTTGGTAGTGAAAAGGTTCAAAAACTTCTTGGAAGACTTGGAATGGATGATGATACTCCAATAGAACATAGAATGCTTACAAAGTCTATAGAAAATGCTCAGAAGAAGGTTGAAGGTAAGAACTTCAGTATAAGAAAGCATGTCCTTGAGTATGATGATGTTATGAACAAGCAAAGAGAGATAATCTATGGTGAAAGAAAGAGAGTTCTATCAGGAGAAAATCTTCAGGAACAGATTCAGATGATGATGAGAGAAGTAATAACTGATGCAGTAAATATATATACAGATGAAAAAGATGTATTTGATTACCAGGCATTTAGAACTCATCTATATCGTAAGTTTGTTCCAGGTGGCGTGATAGATGATTTAAAACTATCAGAAATGACAGCTTCACAGGCACTAGAGGCAATATATGAAAGAATGCTAGAACTTTATGCTGAAAAAGAAGAATTTATAGGTTCAGAAAGAATGAGAGAAGTAGAAAGAATTATACTTCTTCAGTCTGTAGATAATCATTGGATAGATCATATAGATGCTATGGATCAGCTTCGTCAGGGTATAGGTCTAAGAGCAATAGGTCAAATTGACCCAGTAATAGCCTATAAGATGGAAGGTTTCGAAATGTTTGATGATATGAACGCAGTGATTAGAGAAGACACAGTAGCATATCTATTTAATATACAGGTAGAGGTTCCAGTAGAAAGAAAGGCTGTAGTAGATGTTGATTCACTTGAATCACCAGATACAGAAGAAGACTTTGAAGATAAAGCCAAGCAAGGTCAACAGGCGGTAGCAGAGCCAAAGGTTGGAAGAAATGATCCATGCCCTTGTGGTAGTGGTAAAAAATACAAAAACTGCTGCGGTAGATAATAGATAGAATTATCAAGACAGTATGTATATGTTTTACATACTGTCTTTTTTATCAAAAAATAAAGTAAGATAATCTAAGTGGAAAATTCTAATAGTAAGTAAAAGAGAGGGATGATAGTATGATCAATATTCAAGATTATAAGGCGGAGTGTGAAGAACTTTCGTCTAAGGTGAGAGAGCTGGGTGTTTCACTTTGACTTGGATAGTCTAAGAGCAAGGCAAGCGGATATAAATACAATGATGGAAGAGCAAACATTTTGGGAAGATAGCGAAAATGCTAATAAAGTGTTGCAAGAAAATAAACATATAAGCAAAATGTTGGAAGAGTTCAATAGTTTGATAAAATCTCTAGAAGATATCGAAGTATTAATTGAGTTGAGTGAAGATATGACCAGTGAAGAAGAGGATCTAGAAATTCATGATTCTATGGAAGAACAAATTAAAAAGACTAAAGCTAAGATGGATGAGATGACACTTCAAATGCTATTTTCAGGTGAATATGATGGCAATAATGCAATATTATCTATAAATTCAGGTACGGGTGGATTAGATGCTCAGGATTGGTCTCAGATGCTACTAAGAATGTATATTAGATGGGCTGAAGATAGAGACTATAAGGTGAAACTGATAGATCTTATATCTGATCCTGAGGCTGGAATTAAGACAGCTACAATATTGGTTCAAGGGAAAAATGCTTATGGTCATCTAAAGAGTGAAAAAGGGGTACATAGACTTGTGAGGATGTCCCCATTTGATTCATCGGGCAAGAGACACACATCATTTGCATCAATAGATGTAACTCCAGAGCTAGATGATGACGTTGATATAGAACTCAACCCATCGGATCTTAAAATAGATACATATAGAGCGTCAGGAGCAGGTGGTCAGCACGTCAATACTACTGATTCAGCTGTAAGAATTACACATCTACCTACAGGGGTAGTGGTGTCATGTCAAAATGAAAGAAGCCAGCATACCAACAAAGATGTTGCAATGAAACTATTGATTGCAAAATTGATTCAAATAAAAGAAGAAGAGAAAAAAGAAAAAATTGACGATATTCATGGTAAATATAACCAGATAACTTGGGGCAGTCAAATCAGATCGTATGTATTTCAACCCTATAAACTGGTTAAAGACCACAGAACCAATACTGAAAATGCAAATGTTGATGCAGTAATGGACGGAGAGCTAGACTCTTTTATGTATGCATATCTTAGGGAACATATCAGCAAATAAATATAAAAGAAGAGGTAAAAAATGGATATAGAAAAGATTTTGTGTAGTGACTTAAAGCTTAAAAAGTTTCAGGTGGATAGCACGATAAAACTAATAGATGAGGGAAATACAATTCCTTTTATAGCTAGATATAGAAAAGAAATGACTGGAGAGATGAGTGATGTTCAGCTCAGAGAGTTTGGCGAAAGACTTACTTATCTTAGAAATTTAGAAAGTAGAAAAGAAGATATTAAAAGATTAATAGATGAGCAAGAAAAGTTAACAGATGAAATAATTGAGAATCTTGAAAAGGCAATGACACTTCAAGAGGCAGAAGATATTTATGCACCTTATAAGAAAAAGAAGAGAACTAGGGCGGCCATTGCCAAGGAAAGAGGTTTGGAATCTTTGGCAGCAATGATACTTCTTTCTAATAATGTAGATCTGTCTAAGGAAGCTGAAAAGTTTGTAGATGCAGAAAAGGGTGTAGATGATATAGAGATAGCTATACAAGGTGCAAAAGATATAATAGCTGAGCAGATGAGTGACAATGCTGATATCAGAAAATTTATCAGAAAAAACACCTTGGAAAGAGGTATATTAGCATCTAAGGCGAAAAATGAAGAAGAAGACTCAGTTTATAAAATGTATTATGATTTCTCAGAAAACATAAAAACAATACCACCTCATAGAGTACTAGCAATTAATAGAGGGGAAAAAGAAGATTTATTGACTGTGAAAATAAGTATAGATGATTCAAGAATGATAGAATATATTATGTCTGAATATGTTGGAAATCAAAATATGGGGAATCTAGAGATTATAAGAGAAATAGCAGAAGATTCATATAAGAGATTGATATTTCCATCAATAGAAAGAGAAATAAGAAACCATCTTACTGAAATAGCACAGGAAAGGGCAATAGAAGTATTCGGTAAAAATCTAAATGGATTATTGCTTCAGCCACCTGTGAAAGATATTACTGTTATGGGATTTGACCCTGCATTTAGAACTGGATGTAAGATTGCAGTTGTCGATAAAAATGGTAAACTTTTGGATTATACTACAGTTTATCCGACAGCTCCACAAAATAAAGTTGATGCTGCCAAAAAAGAATTAAAAAAACTTATAGATAAATATAACATAGATATCATATCTATAGGAAATGGTACTGCTTCTCGTGAATCAGAAAAATTTGTGGCAGAAATGATATCAGAAATAGATAAAAATGTAAGCTATGTAATAGTAAATGAGGCAGGTGCATCAGTATACTCTGCATCAAAACTAGCCAATGAAGAACATCCTGATATCAATGTATCTATTCGTGGAGCAATATCAATTGCCAGAAGATTACAAGATCCAATGGCAGAGCTTGTTAAAATTGAACCTAGAAGTATTGGTGTTGGGCAATATCAACATGATGTAAATGAAAAAAGATTGACAGAAGTCTTAGATGGAGTGGTAGAAGACTCCGTAAATAAGATAGGTGTTGATGTAAATACGGCATCGTATTCATTATTAGAACATGTTGCAGGAATAACTCCTTCTGTAGCGAAAAATATAGTAGCTTATAGGGATGAAAATGGAGAATTTCTAGATATAAAGCAAATTAAAAAAGTTAAAAGACTAGGACCTGCCGCATTTGAACAGTCTGCAGGATTTATAAGAATAGCAAATTCAAAGAATCCACTAGATAATACGGGTGTACATCCAGAGAGTTACTCTGCATGTGAGAAGGCTCTTGAATTACTTGGATACACTATGGAAGATGTAAGGGATGAAAATATATCAGACATAGACTCTAGAGTCAAAAATTACGGACTAGCTAAGTTGTCTCTTGATGCAGAGGTAGGAGAAGCAACTTTAAAAGACATTATAGAAGAAATAAAAAAACCTGGCAGAGATATAAGAGATAGTGGTATCAAGCCAATACTTAGAACTGATGTCATGAAAATTGATGACTTAGAAGAAGGTATGGAACTAACAGGTACAGTTAGAAATGTAGTGGATTTTGGTGCATTTGTTGATATTGGTATTAAAAATGATGGTTTAGTGCATATTTCTAAGATTTCTAAAAGAAGAATCAAAACGCCTGCAGATGTTTTGACAGTAGGAGATATTGTCAAGGTTAAGGTGATTGGAATAGATATGGACAAGGGAAAAGTGTCTTTATCTATGAAAGATGTAAAGCAAGCTTAGTCGATTGTTTTGCTATTGACAATCTTGTATATAAGTTATATAATTAAATCAAATATAATATAAGTCTTCGGGGGTGGGTGAAATTCCCTACCGGCGGTTATAGCCCGCGAGCTAGATATTCTAGCTGATTTGGTGTGATTCCAAAGCCGACAGTACAGTCTGGATGAGAGAAGAATTTATTACAATTTGTTTATGTTGTAATCTAATCCTGAGGAATAATTTTCTTCAGGATTTTCTTATTTTCCCTCGAAAATAGGAGGATAAAATGGAAAAGGTAAACACAATAAGGGTTAGAAAAAAGAAATTATCTACACAATCAGTTGTAAAGGTAGGGTTATTATCGGCAGTAGCATTTTTGCTTATGTTTATTGAAATGCCTATACCGGGATTGTTCCCAGATTTTTTAAAAATTGATATTTCAGATATACCAGCACTTATAGCAGGTTTGGCACTGGGACCAGTAGCAGGTATATGTGTAGAGGTAGTGAAAAATTTCCTTCACACAATAGTAGCAACAACTACAGGTGGTGTAGGAGAGTTGGCCAATATAATAGTCGGAAGTGCATTTGTAGTATCGACTTCTTTTATTTACAGAAGAAAGATGAATATGAAGAGTTTGGTAATGGGATTTGTATGTGGTACTATATCAATAGTAGTTGTAGGTTCTATAGTAAATTACTTCATAATGTTACCGTTTTATGGTCAGTTGATGGGAATGGATGCGATTATAGGATTAGGAAAGGCTGTAAATCCAAAGGTTCATGATTTATTTACATTTGTAATTTGGTTTATAGCACCATTTAATCTTATTAAGGGAATAATGATATCATTATTATCAATTCCTCTATATAAAAAATTGGAAAAAATAATAAAAAATCAATAAAGCTAGTAAAAGTTGATAACATATAATAATCTGGACTATCTTGAAATCAAGGTGGTCTTTTTTATGTTAATTTATCTTAAAATTGAAAAAACTTAGATTTAATATCAAAATACCTTTAGAGTTTAGATTTATTCGCAAAATAGCTTTTTGAAAAGTGTTTATAATAAAAAAATAGTTTATTTCATTATTTATATTTAATTATATAAAAATGTTTTCGAAAAAACGTTACCATATGGCTGTACTTGTGATAATATATATTATATAAAGATATAGTCGGAAAAATATTTTGAATAGGGTTTTAGATAGGAGATTAAAGTATGATAAACCAAGATTATTTTATTAATTTAGCAAAAGAAAAAACAGGGGATGCAATTCAGACAGTAGCAGTAGCAGCTCCACATGATTTAGCGACTCTTGAATCACTAAGAAACGCGGTAGATCTAGGGTTTGTAAAGGTAATACTTGTAGGTGATGAAAATATTATCACTGAAGTAGCTAAAGATGCTGATCTAAACATATCAGATATGAAGCTTGTTCATGCAACAGACCTTCCTGATGCAGCACAAAAGGCTGTAGATCAGGTAAGAGAAGGACATGCCAGCCTTATAATGAAGGGTCTTTTAGATACTTCAGTAATACTAAAGGCTGTGGTAAAGAGAGAAAACGAATTAAGAACAGGGAAGACTCTAAGCTATGTAGGTATACTATTCAATGAAAATAAGGAAAAGTACTATCTAACTTCTGACGGTGCTATGTTGATAGCTCCTACATTGGAACAGAAAAAGGGAATAGTAGAAAACTCAGTAGAAGTAGCTCATGCACTTGGAATGGAATGCCCAAATGTAGCTATGATTTGTGCAAAAGAAAAATACTATGAAAAAATGCCAGCTACAGTAGATGCAACAGCTATTCAGAAGATGAACCAAGATGGTGAAATAAAAGGCTGTGTAGTAAGTGGACCACTACAGCTTGACAATGCTGTAGATAAGCACTCTGTAGAGATAAAGGGTGTAAAGGATCCAGTTGCAGGTAAGGCTGATATATTAGTAGTATCTGCTATAGAAGTAGGAAATGTTTTATTGAAGACTGCAAAATATCTAGGCGGATGGACATTTGGTGGTGTAGTTGTTGGAGCAAAGGTTCCAATTGTTGTATGCTCAAGATCTGATGGTGAAGCTGCAAAGTTAGTATCTATAGCTGCTGCTTGTATGATGGCTGCAAAATAGTAGATTTTATAAAAAAAACAGATGAAATACATAATGTTTTAGAAATATTGAACACTCTTTATGTAGAGTGTTCTTTTTCTGTACACTAAAAAATCTTGTAAAGACTTGCATATAAATGATATAATAAAAGGTGGTAATTTTTTATAGTAAATAAATTTTAAGTAATATATTGTTTTTTATAAGGAAAAAGATGCAAATAAAAAATAAAAATAAATACTTTATATATTTTATGAATGGATAATTAAAATGGGAGAAAAGATGAAAGAATTTTTTTTGGAAAATGAGGAGTTTACAAAAAAGCTTGGTCAAAAAATAGGCTCTAGTCTATTTCCTGGAGCAGTGGTCTGCTTAAATGGGGATCTAGGTGCAGGTAAGACTACTATGACAAAAAGCATTGCCCAGATGTTAGGAATTGAAGAAGACATTACCAGCCCGACGTTTACTATTGTAAATGAGTATATGGATGGAAATATTCCATTATACCACTTCGATGTATATAGAATAGGCTCTAGTGAAGAAATGTATGAGATAGGATTTGAAGAATATATAGATTCAAAGGGTATATGTATTATTGAGTGGTCAAATATAATTGAGGATATCCTGCCAAAAGATAGATTAGAGTTACTTATAACATATGAAAATGAAGGACGAATGGCAAGGCTAACTCCTTATGGAGATATATATGAAAAAATAGTCGAGGAGGTGGAAATTTAATGAATATATTGGGATTTGATACTTCGACAAAAGCTGCTAGTGTGGCTTTATTAAAAGATGATACACTTGTAGGTGAAATATTGATCAATGATAAAAGAACACACTCTCAAAAGCTTATGCCAATGCTTGAAAGTCTTTTTAAGCTTGCAGACATAACAGCAAATGATATTGATTTGCTAGCAGTGTGTATAGGACCTGGCTCATTTACTGGTCTTAGAATAGCTATGGCAAGTGTAAAGGCTATGGCTCATGCAAAGGATCTTAAAATAGTAGCAGTGGACTCCTTAGAGAGCTTGGCATTTAATATAGCAGATGTGGATAAAAAAATAATACCTATACTAGATGCTCAGGGAAGCAAGGTATACACAGCTAGCTATAAGTCAGAGGGTAGTGAACTGATAAAATTAGAAGAAATAGAAGTATTGGATATAGATGATCTATTAGAAAAAATAGAAAAAAATGGTGAAAAAACAATTCTGTTGGGAGAAGGAGTATATAAGTATAGAGAAAAAATAGAAAATAATTCTCTAGTGAGCATACCTTCACCAGACAAAAATATATCAAAAGCATCAAGTGTATGTGCTATAGCTTTAGAAAAATATAGAAAAAACATTGATATTCATACTCATTATGATATACTGCCTATGTACATTAGAAAGTCTCAGGCAGAAACTCAATACGAAGAAAAGCAAAGAAAAATGAAAGAGGCAACTGATAAATAAAAATATTTAAAGAAACTAAGGATTGCTTTTTATAGCTAAAATACGGATAAAAATGAATTTATTTTATTAAATTTGATTATATTATTGTGATTTATGCAAAAAAGTTATATTATTTAGTATGTTAGATAATTGTTTTATATAAAGAAACAGAGGAAATACGATGATATGTAGAAGTATGAATGCAAATGATATAGAAGGTGTATATGAGGTAGAAAAATCTGCCTTTGATGATCCTTGGTCGATATCAGCTATTAAAAATGAACTAAAGAATGCTTTGGCTAGATATCTTGTGGCTGTAGAAGATGATGAAATAGTAGGATATATCGGTTCTTGGTATATTATAGATGAGGCACACATTACCAATGTGGCAGTTCACAAAAATCATAGAGGAAAACACATAGGAGATAAACTTATGAGTTGCTTTATAGAAAAATGTGAAAAAGACGAGATAGATTCAATAACCCTTGAAGTGAGACAAAGCAATGAAATTGCAAAGAATTTATATAAGAAATATGGGTTCAAACCAGGTGGTATAAGGAAAGAATATTATAAAGATAATAAAGAAGATGCTATAATCATGTGGAAGCAGGTAAGGGAGGTGATTTAAGCATTATGAATACAGAAAATAAGGATATAAAAAATAAAGATATAATTACTTTGGCAATAGAGAGCAGCTGCGATGAAACGGCATGTGCAATTCTAAGAAATGGAAGAGAGGTACTGTCAAACATTATTTCTACCCAAATAGAAACACATAAGAAATTCGGTGGAGTCGTTCCAGAAGTAGCTTCAAGAAAACATATAGAAAATATTGACATAGTAGTTCAAGAAGCTCTTGATGAAAGCAATATGACATTTGATGATATAACACATATAGCAGTTACTTATGGACCAGGTCTAGTAGGTGCCTTGCTAGTAGGTCTATCATATGCAAAGTCATTGGCATTTACACTTAATAAACCTTTGGTAGGAGTAAATCATATAGAAGGGCATTTGAGTGCTAATTATATAGAACACAAAGATTTAAAACCACCATTTATCACTTTAATTGTATCAGGTGGGCATACTCATCTTGTAGAAGTAAAAGACTACGGAGAATATGAAATATTAGGTAAGACAAAAGATGATGCTTCAGGAGAAGCATTTGATAAGATAGCCAGAGCTATGGGGCTTGGATATCCAGGAGGACCAATAGTAGATGAATTGGCAAAGAAAGGAAATCCTCATGCAGTTGAGTTTCCAAGAGCTTGCCTTCATGAAAAGGGCTATGACTTTAGCTTTAGTGGGATAAAGTCATCGGTATTAAACTATTTAAATTCAATGAAAATGAAGGATATTGAAATAGTTCCTGAAGATGTTTGTGCATCTTTTCAGGCTGCAGTGGTAGACGTATTGACTCAAAAGACAATAAAAGCCTGTAAGGAAAAGGGGTATAAAACAGTAACTTTATCTGGTGGAGTAGCATCAAACTCAGGTCTAAGAGAAAAAATGAGTGAGATGTGTGCACAGGAAGGTATTGAATTGAAATATCCTCCTTTAATACTTTGTACAGACAATGCAGCTATGATAGGCTGTGCAGGATACTACAGATATATTAATGGAAGGAGAGATGGAATGGAATTAAATGCCATTCCAAATCTAAAAATAAATCAAGGATAGCGGAGGTATTATAGATATGATAATGTTGTCTTGCAACAACGTAACTAAGAGCTTCGGTGTAGAAACTATTCTTGAAGACATATCGTTTTCGATAAGTGAAGGTGATAAGGTAGGTATAGTAGGTGTAAATGGTACAGGAAAAACTACTTTATTTAAAATAATTACTGGAATTTACGGATACGATAGTGGAGAAATATATACTTCAAAAGCTTGTAGAATGGGATATTTGGAGCAAAATACAAATTTCCATTCTGACAAGACTGTTTATGAAGAAGTTTTAAAAGTTTTTAGCGATTTAATTTCGTCTGAGATTGAACTTCGAGATATGGAGCATAAGATAGCAGAGCTATCAAAAGCAGGGACTTCTCCAACTTCAGAACTAAAAAAATTGATGGATGATTATGGCAAAAAATATGAAAGCTTTGAAGAAAATCACGGATATAGCTATAAAAGTGAAGTAATAGGAACACTTAGAGGCTTAGGATTTTCAAAAGAAGACCTAGATAAGCAAATTGATGTATTATCTGGTGGAGAAAAGACAAGGGTTTTACTAGCAAAACTACTTCTTGGTAAACCATCCCTTTTACTATTAGATGAGCCAACCAACCATCTAGATGCAGAGGCAGTAGAGTGGCTTGAAGGATTTTTGAGATCCTATGAAGGAACAGTAATGATCATATCGCATGATAGATATTTCCTGGATCAATCTGTCAATAGAATATTTGAAATGGCAAATAAAAAGCTAACTGCATTTAACGGTAACTACACAGAATATCAAAAACAAGCAAAAATTCAAAAAGAAATTGAATTAAAAAGATATGAAAATCAACAACACGATATCAAAAAACAAGAAGAATCTATTGAGAGACTAAAGTCTTATGGTAGAGAAAAACACATCAAGAGAGCTAGAAGTAAAGAGAAGATGCTCAACAAGGTAGAAAAACTGGATAAACCACAGGAATATAGAAAAAAGGCTAAATTTAAATTCCACAGTGCTTCACAGAGTGGAAATGATGTATTAAGGGTAGAAAACTTAGAAAAATCCTTTGATGAAAGAGTTTTATTTAGGGGTGTCAACTTTGATATATATAGGGGTGAAAAAGTAGCTTTAATAGGTCCAAATGGAATTGGAAAGTCAACTTTATTTAAAATCTTGATGAGTGAAGAAAAATGTGATAATGGAGAATTTAAGATCGGTCAAAATGTAATTCCGGCGTATTTTCATCAGGAACAGAAAACCTTAAATCTTAAAAATACAATAATAGATGAAATATGGGATTCAAATCCGAGTCTAACTCAGACTGAGATAAGAAGCCTTTTGGGGGCATTTTTATTTAGCGATGAAGATGTATTCAAAGAAATCAATTTATTAAGTGGTGGCGAAAGGGCAAGGATAGCAATATTAAAACTGATTTTATCAAAATCAAATCTACTGCTATTAGATGAGCCGACTAACCATCTTGACATAGATTCTAAAGAAGTTTTGGAAGAAGCTTTGCTGGAATATGATGGAACTATTTTTACAATATCACATGATAGATATTTTCTTAACACAGTGATTGATAAGATTTTATTACTTTCACCAGAAGGTGTTACTGAATATCTAGGTAACTATGACTACTATATGGAGAAAAAAACTCAGCAAAAAGAAATGGAAATGCTAGCTGATGATTTAGATATTGAACAAAAAACGAAGACACAAATTAAAGAAGAGAAAAAACGCGAAAAGGAACAAAAACAGAAGGAAAATCAAGTAAGAAACCGCGTTAAGAAGATTGAATACGAAATTGAGTTACTTGAAAAGGAAATAGAGGGTTTAGAATATATGCTTTGCCAAGAAGAAATATATTCATCTCCAGAGAAATCCAAGGAAGTAAATCAGGAAAAAACCGAACATGAAAAAAAATTAAAGCACTTATATACGAAATGGGAAGAAATAATGGCATAAAGCTGTTTTAAATTTATCGAAAATATTGTATAATTAAGTGTATAGTAGTGTTTTTGTCTTAGTATGACAAATTATAGTTTATCGGTGTTTTAAAAAAAGAAATTCAATCGAAATAATTAAGAAAAACAAAGGAGGCTAAAGCATATGGGAAATAAGAACATTTCTATGGCTGTAATAAGAAGATTACCCAAGTACTATAGATATTTGGCTGATTTATTGGCGAGAGATATTCAGAGAATATCTTCAAAGGAATTGAGTGAAATAATAGGATTTACTGCTTCACAGATAAGACAGGACTTAAATAACTTTGGTGGTTTTGGACAACAAGGATATGGATACAATGTAGAAGCATTGCACAGAGAGATAGGAAAGATACTAGGATTGGATAAGAGATACAGAGCTGTAATCGTAGGTGCCGGTAACTTGGGACAAGCTCTAATCAATTATGCAGGCTTTAAAAATGCAGGATTTGATATAAGTGCTGTATTTGATGCAAATCCAAAGATGATCGGTCTTAAATTGAGAGACTATGAAATTTTAGACTCTGATGATATTGAAGACTATGTGCTGAATAACAAGGTAGACATTGCTATATTATGTATACCAAAGAATGGTGCTCAAGATGTAGCTGATAAATTAGTTGGGGTAGGTATAAAGGGAATATGGAACTTTGCACCTATAGATCTTGAAGTGCCATCAGATGTCATAGTGGAAAGTGTAAACTTAACTGAGAGTTTATTTACTTTATCTTATTTGATGAAGGAAAGAGACGAGGAACAACTATAGGAAATAAAAATAGTTGTAATTGAATATATATCAAAAAAACAATTGTTTTTATACAATGCTTTATAAGATGTTTTTATACAAAAATATTTGAATGTGAAATTAGATACGGCTTATATGTGTAATTAAGAGATATATAAGCTATATCTAATGGATAATAATTCTCAACTAAAACCTTGCTGTCAAGCTGTTTATTTTAAAAAGAAATGAAAAATAGCTTAAAAACAAGGCTTTTAGATTGCATAAAAATATTTATAAAAATATTTAAAAATCAATTGCAAATGTAACAACACTCTGCTATAATGAAATTGTCGATAAAATAATATTAAATAGGAGGTACAAAAATGGCTTACGTAATTAAAGATAACTGTATCAGTTGTGGTGCATGTGCTGCTGAATGTCCAGTATCATGTATATCTGAAGGAGACGGAATCTATGTAATAGATGGATCTTCTTGTATAGATTGTGGATCTTGTGCTGGAGCATGTCCAGTAGACGCTCCTCAGCCAGAATAATACAGGCTAAATAAGATGAATATCCCAATGTGTTGAATTTCAATGCATTGGGTTTTTTCGTATATAGAAGTATATAAACAAATTGGGTAGCCCATGTATTCTGCCTAGTCGTGTTGGGGCTAGTTATATATTATGACTTAGCTATTTATTGGATAGTAGTTATGTATTGGGCATTAGTTATGTATTGTGTCTAGTAATATATTGTGATTTAGTTATGTATTGGGCATTAGTTATACATTGAGTTTGGTTATATATTGAATGTAGTCATTCATTAGCTCAGTTTATATTAGGCTTAGTCATGCATTGGGGCTTAATTACATATTTTAATAGAATTAATAATAAAATAGAAAAATATCGTTGATGTAGAAAATAATCAAATTATACTGAATAAAAAATTTCAAAAGATGAATTCAAAAGACAAAATAATATGATGATCAATAAAAATAATCTGAAAGAAACACTATATAGATAAAATGTATCACATAAGAATAAAAATATAAATCATTTAAAAAAATATATTTTTACAAAAAGACAGAGTTGATTTTTTGTTATAAAATAATCGCTTTATCTTATTAAAAAAAAGTTGTGAAATGGGCTTATAACAATAAAAGTATAATGTTAAAAGTAAATTTTATAATTGAATTTGTCTCTATTAACTGAGTTTTTTGTAAAATAAAAAACTTTTTATAATACAGTTTATATACTTCTAATTAGTATACAAGCTTTAAAAAATACGGAGATAAATGAAAAATATTAAAGATTTTGGGTATGAAAATAAGAAAAGTAAGCAGAAAACACGAAAAAAAATCGTTAAAATCTAAACTATTATACACTATTTTTACTATATGTGTTATAATTTGTTTGTAGTTAGGAAAATGTTTCTACACTTTTATGAAAAGGTTTTTATAAAGGTGTCATTTTTCTGGCAAATAATAAAATTATAATTAAAAGAGTATCTTAATTTTAAGGAGGCTTACAAATGGCAAATGTATTTGAAATGGCACAGGCTCAGGTTAAAAATGCTTGTGATAAATTAGGAATGGAAGCAAATGTTTACGAACTATTAAAGGAACCAAGAAGAGTTATCGAAGTTAACATCCCAGTTAAAATGGATGACGGTTCAATAAAGGTATTTAAGGGATTCAGATCTCAGCATAATGATGCTATAGGACCAACAAAGGGCGGAGTTAGATTCCATCCAAATGTTTCTCTTGAAGAAGTAAAGGCGCTTTCAATATGGATGACATTTAAGTGCTGTACTACTGGTATTCCTTACGGTGGTGGTAAGGGTGGTATCATAGTTGATCCACAGGAATTATCACAGGGAGAACTAGAAAGATTATCTAGAGGATATATAGATGGTATACACAAGTTAATTGGTGAAAAGGTTGACGTTCCAGCTCCAGATGTTGGTACAAACGGACAGGTTATGTCTTGGATGGTTGACGAATATAACAGACTAGCAGGAGTTTCTTCTATAGGTGTTATAACTGGTAAGCCAGTTGAATTCGGTGGATCATTAGGTAGAAACGAAGCTACTGGATTTGGTGTTGCAGTTACAGTTAGAGAAGCTGCTAAGAAGTTAGGTATAGATATGCATAAGGCTAAGGTTGCTGTTCAGGGATTCGGTAACGTTGGTGCATTCACAGTGAAGAATATTCAGGGACAGGGTGCTTCAATAGTAGCTATGGCTGAATGGTGTAAGGAAGCTGGAGCATACGCTATATACAAGGAAGACGGATTAGACTTCCAGGAAATGTGGGATTACAGAGCTGAAAAGGGTAACCTTTTAGACTTCCCAGGATCTAAGGCTATATCTATGGACGAATTCTGGTCATGCCAGGTTGACATAGTAGTTCCAGCTGCTCTTGAAAATGCAATAGATGATAAGGTTGCTGAAATGATTCAGGCTAAGTTAGTTTGTGAAGCTGCTAATGGACCTACAACTCCAGAAGGTGATGAAGTTCTTAACAGAAGAGGAATAGTTCTTACTCCAGACATACTTACAAATGCTGGTGGTGTTACAGTTTCTTACTTCGAATGGGTACAGAACCTATACGGATACTACTGGACAGAAGAAGAAGTTTCTGAAAAGGAAGAAATAGCTATGGTTCAGGCTTTCGAAGCTCTTTGGGCTATAAAGGAAGAATTTAACGTAACTCTAAGAGAATCTGCTTACATGAACTCAGTTAAGAAGGTTGCAAAGGCAATGAAGCTTAGAGGTTGGTACTAAGATATAATTAGTTACAATTAACTATTTCAAAATACAGAGATAAAAGGGCGTTTTGTAATAAGCCATTTATTAACATATATAGTACAACTTAATGTAAAAGGACCGCGTATGCGGTCCTTTTTCGTTTCTCAATTTTTTTAGTATTTTTAAAAATATTAAGAAATTTTTTAGATAAAAGTAGTAAAATTTTTATTAAAGTATATAATAGAAGTAAGAATACTAGAGATTTAATTGGAAAATTCAGTGTAGGTGAAAGAAGGTATTTATAAAGAATTAGATTGAATATAATAAACAGAATAGGAGGAATTATATGAGGAAATTTTACAAGATTATAATAGGAATAATAATAGTAGTGGTATTGGCTTTGATAGCTATTGGGTACGCTCTGAAGCCTTCTAGCCCTATTGTAAATGAAGACAGAATATCAAATATAGATGAAAGCCTAGATGTGGCTAAAATCAATAAGGAGATATTAAAAACTGTAAGGGTAAAAGATGGAAAATTAAATGCAAGTATGGAAATTAATGATGATTTGTTTAAAAAAATATTAAAAAATACTTTAGTGAATAGCAATAATCAAAAACTCCAAGAGTCTTCAGTTAATTTAGATCAAGATGATGTAATAATGAAATATCCTAGAAAAGTGGGTCTTTGGGATACTCAGGTAGACGTCAAAATGAAGGCAGAAGAGCAGGATGGAAATTTAGTTTTAACAGTTCACGATGTGAAGCTTGGTAAAATAAAAGTTGCAGATTCTGTATTTATGAAAAAATTAGAAAAAATGATGGAAGGTAAAAGTAATATTGTAAGTACAGATAAAAATAAAATATATGTGAATCTAAAATCATCTAATGTGAGCATTGATAATATTGTGTTAAAAGACAGCATATTAAAAGTTGATTTTAGTCTAACTAAAGAAAATCTTATAAATATAGGTGGAGATATAGTTGGAAGTATATTGACATTCTAGAAAAAATAAATGAATTTAAGGGTTAAGAGCTAATTTTCTAACTGAAATTCAACAATTTTAGAAAAAAAAGAAATATAATTTTAAATTATATTTCTTTTTTTTATGTTATATTCTAAAATACAAATAAAGTATAAAATTAAAAAAAATATGATTTATTCTTAGAAAACTTAATTATATATTTAAAACAAAAGCTCACAACAAATCAATTTTAAGTTTTATGAATAGCTATTATCAAATGATAACTAATTGGATATTAATAATTAAAGTCAAAGGAAAAATGATATCATAATTCGTTGACAATTACCAAAAATTATTCTATAATCTAGATATATCAATAACATTTAAGAACCAAAGAAATATTTGGATTCCAAAGGAGGAGTCTTATGAATTTGTCACTAGCACCAATAGGTGTTCCAATGAGAATAAATAAAGTTAGATTAAAAGGCGAGCAAAAAACACAGCTTGCAAATATGGGATTTGTAGAAGATTCTGAGCTGATGGCAGTATCAGAGAATGCTGGCAATATTATAGTCAACATTAAAGGAAGTCGGGTTGGTATCGGTAAGGAGTTAGCTACTAGAATAATGATTACACCTTCAGAATAGTAATGGGGTGTAGTAAATTTTTGTAAAGAAGTCTTTTAAACACTTGATGATAATTACTATCATTTTCAAGTAATAAAACACATGTAATAAATTATGAATGGGGGAGCTTATGATGAAAACATTGAAAGATGCCGAAGTTGGTAAATACTACTTGGTCAAAAAAATACACGGTGAGGGACCTTTAAGAAGACGAATCATGGATATGGGGATAACTAAAAGAGCAGAGCTATATGTAAGAAAAGTTGCACCTTTAGGGGATCCTGTTCAGATAGCAGTGAGGGGCTACGAACTGAGCCTTAGGAAAGAAGATTCTTCTTGCGTAGAAATAGAAGAAATCGTAAAATAGATAATTTATAATATGGGGAAAATTTATAGATGTCATATTTTTACAAGCTCATTGATAATGAGTCGCAATATTATTTTTTGATTATTTAATTAAACTTAAATTTTGAACTTATACTATTAATAATTTGAACTTTGAAAGGGGAATAAGATGAGTATTACAATTGCGTTGGTTGGAAATCCCAACTCAGGGAAATCTACACTATTTAACGCACTGACAGGATCTAATCAGTACGTTGGTAACTGGCCAGGAGTTACAGTAGAGAAAAAAGGTGGAGTATATAAAAAGGATAAAGATGTAAATATTACGGATTTACCGGGAATATATTCATTGTCTCCTTATACATTGGAGGAAGTTGTCAGTAGAGAATATCTAATCAATGAAAAACCAGATGTAATAGTTAATGTTATAGACGCATCTAACATAGAGAGAAACTTATATTTGACAACTCAATTATCTGAAATAGGAATACCGATGATATTGGCTCTAAACATGATGGATTTGGTTGAAAAAAATGGAGATAAAATAGATACTAATATCTTGAGCAAAAAACTGGGTTACCCAGTAATAGAAATTTCTGCTCTTAAAAACAAGAATATAGATGGCGTAATAGATTTAGCAAAGAAAGTTGCATTTAAAGAGCATAAACATATTACTTCTTTTGATCCTGATGTTGAAAGAGTAATAAGTGATATAGAAAATTGTATTGAGCACGCTTGTGAGGCACAGTATAAAAGATGGTATGCAGTAAAACTTTTTGAAGAAGATGAAAAAGCAACAAAAAATTTAGACTTATCCATTGCAGATAAAAATAAAATTAAAAATATTATAGAAAAAGCAGAAGAATATTTTGATGATGACGGAGAAGGTATTATAACCGATGTCCGATATGACTATATTTCAAAAATAGTAAAAAGTTCGGTTAAAAAAGGTAGGGTTGGACTGACAGCGAGTGATAAGATAGATAGAATAGTGACTAATAGATGGCTTGCTCTTCCTGTATTTGCAGCCATAATATTCGTAATATATTACATATCTGTAAGTGTAGTTGGTGGAGGCGTTACCGACTGGGTAAATGATGTGTTCTTTGGCGAAATTATAGGTGGAAATGTAGAAAACTTCTTGGTTGGTGCTCACGTTGCACCTTGGCTAACTAGCTTAATAGTTGATGGTATTATTGGTGGTGTTGGTGGAGTATTAGGATTTGTTCCTATTATAGCAACACTGTACTTATTCCTAGCTATTTTAGAAGATGTTGGTTATATGTCGAGAATAGCTTTCATTCTTGACAGAGTTTTCCGTAAGTTTGGTCTATCAGGAAGATCTTTCATACCTATTCTTATAGGAACAGGTTGTTCAGTTCCAGGAATCATGGCAACTAGGACAATAGAAAATGAAAATGATAGAAAGATGACCATAATGGTGGCTTCATTTATGCCATGTGGTGCAAAAACTGAAATAATAGCCCTATTTGCAGCTTCAATATTTGCAGGTGCAAAAGGATGGTGGTTCGCTCCAGTTTGTTATTTCGCAGGAATATTAGCAGTAGTAGTGTCAGGCATGATGTTAAAGAAAACAAAGAGATTTGCAGGAGAGCCAGCACCATTTGTAATGGAACTTCCAGAATATCATATGCCAACAGTAGTAAATGTATTAAAAACTACTTGGGACAGAATAAAGGCATTTATTATTAAGGCTGGTACAATAATTCTATTGGCAACAGTAGTTATATGGTTCTTACAAAATATTTCTACTAGCTTTGAGTTTGTTGAATTCTCAGGAGAGAGTCATTCAATACTAGAAGCTATAGGTAGAACTTTAGCACCAATATTTGCACCTTTAGGATTTGGACATTGGGCAGCAACAGTAGCAACTATATGTGGTCTAGTAGCCAAAGAAGTAGTAGTATCTACTTTCGGTGTAGTAGCAGGACTTGGTGAAGTAGCGGGTGATGATCCTGGTATGATTAGCTATGCAGCAACAGTATTTACATCAGTATCTGCTTTGAGCTTTATGTTATTTAACCAGTTATGCGTACCTTGCTTTGCAGCTATAGGTGCCATAAGAGGAGAAATGAAGGACGCAAAGTGGACTTGGTTTGCAGTTATTTATCAATTAGGGTTCGCATATGCAATAGCACTTATGGTATATCAGTTTGGTAGCGTATTGGTACTAAAAAACCCAGTAACAGGATGGACATATGTAGCACTAGCTGTATTAGCGGCAATGCTTTATATGATGTTTAGAAAACCAAGGGTCAACGACGTGAAGGCTGAAAGAGCCGTTACAGAAAGTTAAGTATAGTTTTAATTGAAAAAGATATTGGGTACATATATAATAAGTAATAAAGTATATTTAGTGAGTTGAAAGGGGATGAAGTGATGAATGGACCAACTATTGCAGTACTTGTTGTGGTCATAGGAGTTGTAGCATTTGCAGTTCGAAGAGTTAGAAAAAATGGTGGTTGTAACTGTGGTTCGGATTGCAGCTCTTGCCATTCTTGCCCTTCAGGTAAAACAGACTTAAATAAAGATTTAAATAAGATAGATTTAAATAGGTAAAAAGTAAAGGACACAGCTTATATATAAGCTGTGTCCTTTTTTTATTAGCTATTGACATAAAGTCTCAAAGGTGATAATCTCTTTAGGAAAGACATTTATATATTTAAGATTTATTTACACTTTAATTGGGTCCTGTGAGGCCAAAAAGGAGGAAATATGTTAAAAGACAGACATCTAGTAAAGCCAGATGACTTTACTGTAGAAGAAATCAGTTCAATTTTAAAATTGGGCATGCAAATAAAATCTAATCCAGAAAGATATATCAATGTATGCGAGGGGAAACTACTTGCAACATTGTTCTATGAACCGTCTACAAGAACTAGACTGAGTTTTGAGTCAGCTATGAACAGACTCGGAGGAAGAATTATAGGATTTTCTGATCCAACAGCTTCTTCAACATCTAAGGGAGAATCCCTAGAGGATACTATTACAACGGTATCTCAGTATGTAGACATAATCGCAATGAGACATCCATTATCAGGAGTAGCAAATCATGCATCAGCAATTTGTAGAAAACCATTTATAAATGCAGGCGACGGAAACAATCAACATCCAACACAGACTCTCACAGACTTACTTACAATAAAGGCTAATAGGGGTTCTTTAGATAATCTAAAAATAGGTATGTGTGGTGACTTGAAGTACGGAAGAACTGTACATTCATTGGCAAAGGCAATGTCAAGATATCAAAATATTGAATTTGTATTTATATCACCAGAAGAACTAAAGATGCCAGACTTTGTAAAAGAAGAGATAAAAGATACAAAATATTCAGAAACAACATGCCTAGAAGATGCAATTGTTGATCTAGACATACTATATATGACTAGAGTTCAGAAGGAGAGATTTGACGATCCTGATGAATACGAAAGACTAAAAGATATATATAGACTTGATACTGAAAAAATGTCTCTAGCAAGAGAAGATATGTTGGTACTTCATCCACTTCCAAGGGTCAATGAAATATCTGTAGAAGTAGATAAAGATCCTAGAGCAAAGTACTTTGAACAGGCTCAGTATGGAATGTATGTAAGAATGGCTTTGATAATGAAATTATTGGGATTATAAGGTGGTGCAAAATGGATTATAAAGTAATAGAAAATAAATACCTAGGTGAAGATATGTATTATATCAAAATTGCAGGTGATTTTGAAGCTAAAATGGGACAATTTTTTATGCTAAGAGCATGGGATAACTATCCTTTACTATCTAGACCTATCAGTATATACAATATAGAAAAAGAGGGAATAAGCTTTCTTTACAAAGTAGTTGGAGAAGGTACTAAAATTCTGTCAAAATTAGATAAAAATGATGATATAAATTTGGAAGGACCATATGGAAATGGCTATGAAAAAGTAAAAGGAAGAGTTGCCCTAGTAGGTGGAGGCGTTGGAATAGCACCTCTTTATATGGTAGCTCAAAATATAGAAGACTGTGATTGCTACTTAGGATTTAGAGAAGAAGAAATAATGATTGAAGACTTTGAAAAAGTATGCAAAAGTGTCCATACTACAACAGGAGATAAGTTTGTCACAGATATAATCAATCCAAAAGATTATGACTATATATTGACTTGTGGGCCAACACCTATGATGAAAAAGATAGTGGAAATGACTAAGGATACTGATACAAAAGTTCAAGTATCTTTGGAGAATCGTATGGCATGTGGAGTAGGAGCTTGTCTAGTGTGTACTTGTAAGACAAACTCGGGTAATAAGAAAACTTGTAAAGATGGTCCAGTATTTTGGGGAGAGGATGTGATATTATAATGGCGGATTTAAGAACGAAACTTTGTGGAATTGAGCTGAAAAATCCTATTATAATGGCATCAGGAACCTTTGGATTTGGAAAAGAGTATGGAGAAATTTATGATATAAATACTTTGGGTGGAATTAGTTCAAAGGGATTGACATATATTTCAAAGGCAGGAAATGATGGTTTAAGAGTACACGAAACGGCTTCTGGAATGATGAATAGCGTTGGCTTAGAAAATCCTGGAGTTCAGGGATTTATTGATCAAGAGCTTCCAAGTTTTTCAAAGCTTGATCTTTGTAGAATAGTAAATCTTGGAGGATCTTGTGAAGATGACTATGTAAGGGGTGCAAAGTTACTTGATGACAAGGACTTTGATGTCATAGAGTTAAATATATCATGTCCAAATGTTAAACATGGCGGTATGGCTTTTGGAATAAAATCAGAAGTTGCCAGAGACGTTGTTAGATCAGTTAGAGCTGTTACAAAAAAGCCTCTAATAGTGAAATTATCACCGAATGCAGAGGATATAGTTGAAATGGCAAAAGTATGTGAAGAAGAAGGGGCAGATGGAATATCTCTTGTCAATACCTTTAAGGCAATGGCCATAGATATAGAAAATAAAAAACCAGTGTTTGATAATATTACAGCTGGACTTTCAGGCCCTGCAATCAAGCCTATAGCACTTAGAATGGTATATGAAGTGTGTAAGGCTGTAAAGATACCCGTGGTGGGTATGGGAGGCATTATGAATGCAAGAGATGTTATAGAGTTTATAATGGCAGGTGCAACTTGTGTACAGATAGGAACTGCAAACTTCACAGATCCTAAAATAGGTGAAAAAATAATATCAGACTTAAATAAGTACATGGATGAAAATAAAATTAAAACATTAGATGAAATACGTGGAATAATATAGCTTTAGTATAATCAAAAATAAAAACGGAGGATATTAATATGAATAATATAAATGTAGTGGAAATATTAAAGGAATGTGATGCTTTATTGGAAGGACATTTTCTATTGTCTTCAGGAATGCATTCAAATAGATATATACAGTGTGCAAAAGTTCTAAGATTTCCAAATCAGGCAGAAAAAGTATTGAGTGTAGTTGTGGATAAGATAAAAGATTTGGACATAGACTTGGTGGTAGGGCCTGCTATGGGCGGAGTAGTGGTATCTTATGAATTAGGTAGACAACTTGGGAAAGAGGCAATATTTACTGAAAGAAAAGATAATGAAATGCAGTTAAGAAGAGGCTTTGAAGTCAAACCAGGAGATAAAATAATAATAGCGGAAGATGTTGTAACTACAGGTAAGTCAACTAAGGAGACAAAGAGAGTCTTAGAAGCAATGGGTGGAGAAGTAGTTGGAGTAGCATGTATAGCCAATAGAACAAAAGACGATATAGGTATGCCAATATATAGTGCAATTGATCTAGATATACAGGTATATGACCCACAAGACTGCCCTTTGTGTAAAGAAGGTAAAATTGATGTTATAAAGCCGGGAAGTAGAGAGTTTAAATAATAAAAACAAATGCGATGATAAAATTTATAAGATAGAATTATAAATAATAAAACAATAACAAGCATTTAAAGACATTAATAGATTTATTATAGCAAATTTATTAGTATTTTTATTAAAGGTATTTAAGTTAATAAAAGTTAATATAAAAGATGAAAAGACCAACATTAACCTGTTGGTCTTTTTTATAAATTGATTAAATGATAGAAAAGTTTGAAATTTGTCTATTTGTTTAAAATTTGACTGATTATTTATAGTATTAATACGGTGAATATGATAAACTATAAGTGGTATATTGTTTTCGATGGGGGGATTTGTATGTCTCGATTTAAGAAATTAGTTAATATAATATATTACTTGATGATAATAGTGATAGTGGTGCCGTTTTTGTTATCTATTAACAATATTAGCTGGTTTGTAGAAACAAAATTACAGCAATATTTGTTGGACGATAGAGTTCGGCTAGGATTTACAATTGTAGGCGCTATTGTTTTGATAGTTTTATCTATAAAAATAATAGTTACAATATTTAAGAAAATCGACGAAAGATATCTTGTACTGTTTGAAGAAGGTGGAAAAGTAAGCATTTCAGATACGGTTATAGAAAAAACAGTGATAAATACACTTAAGGAATTTGAAGAAGTAATAGAGTACACAGTTAAAGTAAAAATAAAAAATAAAGATAAAGAAAATTCCAAGGTAAAAGTTAGCGTTAAGTGTGGGCTAGACGAAGCTGTTTGTAAAGCCAAGGGATATCATGATGTTGATAAAAAATCTATGGTATCTGCAAAGAAGAATAAAAAAGAGAAACTAGAAGATAAAGTAAAATCAGATGAAAAAGCTTTGGAAAATAATGAAATAAAGAACTCCAAGACAGAAACATCTATAAAAGAATCAATAGATATGGAAAACTTAGATGTCAAAAAAATTTCTATAAGTTCAAATGAAAAAGACCAATCCGTACAAAAAAATGAAAAATCAGGTTCGAATGAAGATATAACTAAAGAAAAGTTGGACCTTGCAGTTGATATAGAAGCTTCCAAGCTTGATAAAAAAGAGAGTGAAGAACTTCCAACTGAAATAAAAGATGCTAAGAGCGTGATTCTATCAGAGGATAATTCTTCAGAAGAGCTCAAGACGAGCAGTATGGATTCAAATGTATTAAATAATAATACTCATGAAAATTCTATCAAGAGTCAAAAGAAGATAGTAAACATGGGAATAGATGATTTATGTAATACAATACAGGTAAGGATACACAATTCATTAGAAGATTTTCTGGCACAGAAGGTAGATAAGGTAAATATCAAGTTTTATGATGTTGAAGTTAAAGAAAAAAAGATAGATTCAAATAATATGAATCATAAAAATAAAGTAGATGACAATAAAATATCTAAAAAAAATAAAAGGGTTAATTAGGAGGTGACGCGAGTGATGGATGAAAACTACCATATTGCTGATGTAGATGATATAGAAGAAGAGGCATCTTCAATAGGTGAAATAAAGAGAAAAGAAAAACCTGTAGTAAAAACAAAAATCATCTATGAAAATAGCGACACCTCTAATAATAGGGACTATGAGGCTCCCAGCGAATCTGCAAGTGTAAGGTTTGAAGCTAGTGATCAAGAAAGATTTGATAAAGGTTCAAGAAGCAATGGTAAACAGCAGAGCTTCTATGACAGTGATGCGAGTAATAGTTCTTATGAATCAAACGCCTATAGTAGTGAAGATGAAAGTAATAATAAAGAGAAAGAATATGCTTGTAATGAAAGAATATTTGATGAAAAAATTATATCAAATCTATACAGAAAAAGACCAAATACTTTTAAGGGTACTATAGTTGGAATAATTTTAGCATTATTAATTTTATGGATAGGTTTTCTAAAAACACTGATGATATTTGTGGTGGTATTAGCTGCAAATATTATAGGGCAGTTGTTAGATCAAAATCCAAGACTTTTATCATTATTCGATTCTATTGCAAGGAAATTTAGATAATTACAACTTTTTTTAAGGAGGTATATATCATGGAAAATAAGGAAAAGAAAAGTTTGACAGAAGGAAGTGTTGAAGGTCAACATAACAGTAAATTGACTTTTGACGAGCAGGTAATATCTAAAATAGTTTTGATGTCTATTAAGGATATTGATGGTATTACCACAGCCAAAGGGAGTGGCGGTGCTTTTTTTGGAAGAAGTGGAAGTGCAGGGATTAATGTAGAAGTCGGAGAAACAGAAGTAGCAGTAGATCTTAGACTAATACTTGAATTCGGAAAAAATGCGAAAGATATATATGAAAAGTTAAAATCATCAATAGAAGAACAAGTTGGAAGTATGACAGGGCTAAAAGTTGTTGAGGTAAATGTTAAGGTAGAAGATGTTTTAAATAGTGAAGATTTTAAAGAATTAATAGAAAAATAAATAATAAAAAAAGGCAGCTATGCGATTGTATAGTTGCCTTTTTATTTATAAAAAAAATCTATTGACCGATTAGAGGTATTATAGTATTATAGACCATGTGGTCTATAAAGGAGGTATAATTGAAAAAAGAGTTAAAAACAAAAATTACAAAAGAAAAGATATTAAATTCAGCAATAAAAGAATTTGGAGAAAAAGGATACTTTGCTGCAAAAATAAATAATATTTGCAGTGATGGCATTTCGAAAGGCTTGCTATATCATAATTATAAAGATAAAGACGAATTGTATTTGGCTTGCGTAGAAACTATATTTAACGATATAACAAATTATTTGAAAAACCAAGAGATAAACAATGATTTTGAAAAATATACAAAGGTTAGATTAAAGTTTTTCAATGAAAATAAAGAAAAAGCTAGTATATTCTTTGAAGCCGTAATTAAGCCTCCACATGAGTTGAGAGAAGAAATTCAATCTCTTAAAAAAGGATTTGATAGTTTTAATGAAGATGTATATGACAAAATATTATTATCAATTACTTTACGTGAAGGTGTAAGTAAAATAGAGGCGAAAGAATATTTCAAGTTGATGCAAAATGCGTTCAATGGCTACTTTAGTAGTCCTACATACAATGATATGGATATTTCGGATATTATTGTAGAGCATGAGGATAAGTTATCCTCTATGTTGAATTATATGCTGTATGGCATTGCAGAGAAAAGGAGTTAGTTATGTTGGTAATGATATTTAAGATATTGATTTCTATGGGATTAGCATTTTTAATGGGAAAATTAGTTTCAAAGCTAAAGTTACCAGAAATTTTAGGATGGTTGATTGCAGGAATGATATTAGGGCCTCATGCTTTAGGAACTATGAATAATGCAATATTGGAAGCAGAGTGGTATAAGACAACAATGAGTGTATTTGAATGTGTTGTTGGACTGATGATAGGTACAGAGTTGGTATGGAATAGAATTAAGAAGTCAGGCAAATCTATAATTATTACTACTCTAACTCAATCTATAGGAACGTTTTTACTAGTAACAATAGTATTCTCTATTGTATTTGCAGTTACTGGTCTACCAATATACCTAGCATTTATATTTGGTGGTATAGCACTTGCAACAGCACCAGCACCAGCACTTTCTATAGTAAAAGAATTTAGAACAGATGGTCCTGTAACAAGAACACTTATACCTATGGCTGCTCTTGATGATATAGTAGGAGTAATAATATTTTTCAGTGTTATGGCGGTAGTATCAACTAATATGTCAGGACAATCATTCCATATTTGGATGATAGCTGTAATAGTGTTATTACCATTACTTATAGGAGCGATGGTTGGTATTCCAACAGGATTTTTACTTAAGAAGAGTAAATCAAAGAAGACAACAATTACATTGATGATAGTTTCAATATTGTTGACATCATATATAGGTTATTTATTTAATACTATGGTGATGCCAAAGCCTATACTTAATTTTATGTTGATGGGAATGGCTTTTTCAGCCGCATTTTCTAATATTGTGCCAGAAGAAAAGTTAAATGAAATATTAAATGACTTTAATCCGATATTGAGCTTCTGTATGATAGCAGTAATATTAAATCTGGGTGCACCATTAGACTTCCACTTGATATTTGGAGCAGGAATATTTACATTGGTGTATATAGTTTCAAGAGCTTTGGGAAAGTATTTTGGAGCCAACTTTGGAGCAAGGATGACAAAGTCTCCAGAAACAGTTCAAAAATATCTTGGATTTACCCTTTTACCACATTCAGGTGTTTCACTGATATTTACAGGAATTGCTGTAACAGCATTAAGTGCTTCAGCTCCTGAAAGTGCTCAAATTATACAGGGTACAATAGCTGCAGCCGCAGTTATAAATGAAATAATAGCTGTTATTATGGCTAAAAAAGGTTTCGAATGGGCAGGAGAATTTAACAAACTTTCAAGTTGGGAAGAGTAATTCAACTTGTTTTTACGCCTCTAAAAAATAATTCTTCTAACATGCCCTTAGAATAAATTCATATAAGGAATTAATTAGATTTAAGCAGTCTAGTTAATTCCTTATTTTTATGTCAAAAAACAAATAAATAGTTTATTTGTGAAGAGCTCTATAGTACAAGTGTAGCTGTTTTATGGTATACTAAAACTGTTAATATAAAAATAATTAAGTGTATTTTAATTTTTCTGAATGTTAATTATTCATATAAAATTAATAGCTTTATTATAGATATAGATTGTATGATTGTGTAGATTGTATGGTTTTATAGATTGTATGGTTTTATAGATTGTATGATTGTGTAGATTGTATGGTTGTATAGACTGTATGGTTGTATAGACTGTATGGTTGTATAGACTGTATGGTTGTATAGACTGTATGGTTGTATAGATTGTATGGTTGTATAGATTGTATGGTTGTATAGTTTATATGAGCGTACATATTATATAGCTGTTACGGATTCAGGTAAAGCTTCTTTATTTTCTGTTTAACTATAGAATGAGTTCAATAAAGAAAAAATGTGCAGTAAAAACATTATTTGACAAGAATAAATGCAGTAAGTGTCAAATTGTTTATAGGTCCAATAAAATGGATATATCTTTACTAACAGTAAAAGCATATGAGGAGGAAGATATGATTATAGAAGAAAGAGAAAATCAGATAGTATTAAAAGAGGTGGATGATTTTAATCCAGTTCATATATTCGATTGTGGACAATGTTTCAGGTGGACAAAGGAAAATGATGGTTCATATACAGGTGTGGTAAAAGGAAAAATTTTAAATGTAAGTAAAAATGGTCAGGAAATAGTATTAGATAATACTAATTTGAAAGACTTCGAGGATATTTGGTATGAATATTTTGATTTAGCTAGAGATTATTCTTCTATTAAGAAAGAATTAGCAGCACATGATAAAAATCTTAGTGATGCAGTTGATTTTGGATGGGGAATAAGAATACTTCAGCAGGATGGTTGGGAAATGCTAATTTCTTTTATAATATCGTCAAATAACAGAATACCTATGATACAAAGAGCCATAAACAATATCTCGGAAAGATATGGACAAGAAATTGGAGAGTATAAAGGAAAAACTTATTATTCATTTCCAACTCCAGAACAGCTTTCAAAGGCATCTATAGAAGACTTGAGAGAGTGTAAGACTGGATTTAGAGATAAGTATATATTTAATACAACAAAAGATATACTGGAGAATGAACTAGATATACAAGATTTTTTAGATATGGATTCGGCTACTTGCCATAAGGAATTGATGAAATTTCAGGGAGTTGGAGCAAAGGTATCTGATTGTATAGCTCTATTTGGAATGAGAAAGTATGATTCTTTTCCAGTAGATGTGTGGGTAAAAAGAGTGATGCAAGAATTTTATGATGCAGAAGACATGAGTCTTCCTAAGATGAGAAAGTATGGAATGGATTTATTTGGAGAAAAGGCAGGATTTGCCCAACAGTATTTATTTTACTATGTTAGGGAAATGGAAATAGGCAAATAACCGTTTTAAAAAATAGTCAGACGATATCAATTGTTTTAGAGACTCTTCAATATTATGAATTTATTCGATTTATTAATGTGGAAAAGTGGGGAAATAAAATGTCTCAGGAAATTGTGTTACGTCTAGGTGTAGTGGTCACAGTATTATCATATCTAGTAGGAATAATAATAAGTATGAGTATACTTTTAGAAAACAGGGACCCATCCAAGACTCTATCTTGGATGATGATGTTTATTCTACTTCCAGGTGTAGGAATAATTATATATATTCTTTCAGGTAGAAATATTAGAAAACATAAAATATTTAAGGCAAAAGAAAAAACTAAAAAACTTAATGAAAAAATGTTATTCGACAACTTAGAAGCTTTGAAAAGGATAGTAAGGAATCAGCAAGAAATGTTGGAAAGCGGAGAATTACTAGCGGATAAGGCAACTCCGATGAGAGAAAGAGTCGTTAGCCTTCTTTTAAAGATTGGTAAATTTCCATACTCTACAAATAATGAGGTAGAAGTATATAAAGATGGTATAGAAAAATTTTCTAGAATGATAGAGGATATGGAAGAAGCGAAAGATCATATACATCTGGAATATTTTATTATAAAAGATAGTAAAATAGCAAGAAGAATTCAAGAAGTATTGATAAGGAAGGCACAAGAAGGTGTAGAAATAAGAATACTTTATGATGATTTGGCTTGTTGGAAATTTAAGATACACAGATCATTTCTAAAGGAACTAAAAAATGCAGGAGTAAAATGTGCTGCATTCTTCCCTACAAAATTACCTTTATTAGGTGGTCAATTAAACTATAGAAATCATAGAAAAATAGCTGTAATAGATGGAAAAATAGGATATACTGGTGGCCTTAATATAGGAGATGAGTATATGGGAGAGGACAAAAAATTTGGATATTGGAGAGATTCACACATAAGAATTAAAGGTGCTGGAACTCATATGCTTCAGATTATATTTCTTATAGACTGGTATCTTACGACAGATGAAATAATGACAGAGAAAAGATTTATGCCAAAAATGGATCATTTAGGAGATGTAGCACTTCAAGTAGTGGGTACTGGTCCAGATAGTAAGTGGGAAGATATTCATTATGCATTTTTCTCTGCAATTAGCCAAGCACAAAAAAGAGTTTATATAGAGACTCCTTACTTTATACCAGATGAAAGTATTCTCAAAGCAATTAAAACAGCATCTTTGAGCGGGGTAGATGTAAGGATAGTATTTCCCAAAAAAATTGATCACTTTATAGTGAATATAGCTTCATATTCATACTTTGATGAAATACTAGATGCAGGTGGAAGAGTATTTTTGTATCAAAATGGGTTTATACATTCGAAAGTAATAATAGTAGATGATGAAATAGCCTCCATCGGATCTGCCAATATGGATTTAAGAAGTTTTATGTTGAATTTCGAAGTGAATGCATTTATATATGACAGGGATGTAGTTGAAGAAATTACAGAGCAATTTTATATAGATCAGGAACATTCAAATGAGCTTTTGAGAGAGAACTTTAGAACTAGAAATATTGTCGTGAGGCTGGCAGAGTCTATATCAAGGCTGTTTTCACCTCTTTTATAAAATTCGAAAAAAGTAGTCAGAAAATAGAAAAATTAAGCTTTAGTTAAGCTTTTGGAATTATACTGTTAGCAGTTAAAGAGATAGAGTGCTAAAACAACAGCAGTGTATCTCTTTAACTCTATATAGCTTTTACGTAAAAGTTAAATTAATTTAGTAAAATCAAAAAAATTTACAATTGTAAATTTGAACAGATAAATAAAAAATGGAGGGATAGATTATGAAGATAAGACCTTTAGGAGACAGAATAGTATTAAAAAAAGCAGAGGCAGAAGAAAAAACTGCCAGTGGAATTATATTAACAGGAGCAGCTAAAGAGCAACCTCAATTTGCAGAGGTAGTGGCTGTGGGTTCTGGTGTAATTGATGGAAAAGAAATAACAATGGAAATAAAAGTTGGAGATAAAGTAATATATAGTAAATATGCTGGAACAGAGGTAAAAATTGAAGATCAGGAATTTATAGTAATCAAACAAGATGAAGTAGTAGGTGTGTTAGAAGACTAATAATGTCTATATTTAGATAAACCTAACTATAATTAGTGTTTGATACTTCTGCAATGCAAAGATATATAAAATTTCAATAGATATAGTGTACAAGCTTATATCTATCTATTTACAAAATCTAGAGTGTTAGCTTGTAAATATCTATACTAACTGTAATTAATAAAGAAATTAAATAAGTAGATTATCGTAAATAAATTATAAGAATTAAAGGAGTGACAACTATGGCAAAGGAACTAAAATTTTCAAAAGATGCAAGAGCTTCTTTAGAAGCAGGTGTAAATAAACTAGCAGATACAGTAAAGGTAACATTGGGACCAAAGGGTAGAAATGTTATTTTGGATAAAAAATTTGGTGCACCTTTAATAACAAATGATGGTGTAACTATAGCAAAAGAAATAGAATTAGAAGATAAGTTTGAAAACATGGGGGCTCAACTTGTAAAAGAGGTAGCAACTAATACAAATGATGTAGCAGGTGACGGTACTACTACAGCTACTGTTTTGGCTCAAGCTATAATAAGAGAAGGCTTGAAAAATGTTACAGCAGGATCTAATCCAATGCCTTTGAGAAAGGGAATTAATCAAGCAGTAGAAGCAGCAGTAGAAGAATTAAAAAAAATATCTAAAAATATAAATACAAAAGAAGAAATTGCTCAAGTAGGAGCTATATCAGCTGGAGATGAAGAAGTAGGTAAGCTAATAGCTGAAGCGATGGAAATCGTTGGAAAAGATGGAGTAATAACAATAGAAGAATCAAAGTCTATGGTAACTGAATTAGACGCGGTAGAAGGAATGCAGTTTGATAGAGGATTCCTATCAGCGTACATGGTAACAGATGTAGAAAAAATGGAGTCAGCTTTAGAAAATCCATATATACTTATAACAGATAAGAAAATAAGTAATATTCAGGAATTGCTTCCATTGCTAGAACAGTTAGTTCAAAGCGGAGAAAAGCTATTAATAATAGCAGATGACCTAGAAGGTGAAGCATTATCTACTTTAGTAGTCAATAAGCTAAGAGGTACATTTGATGTGGTAGCAGTAAAGGCTCCAGGATTTGGTGATAGAAGAAAAGCAATGCTTGAAGATATAGCAACTCTTACAGGTGGAAGATTCGTATCAAGTGAGCTAGGTTTTGATCTAAAAGATGTTGATCTATCTATGCTAGGTAGAGCCCAAACTGTAAAGGTAAGCAAAGAATCTACTACAATAGTAGGTGGAGCAGGTGAAAAAGTAGAAATAGAAAATAGAATAAATCAAATTAAGCGCCAGATAGAAGAAACAACATCTGATTTCGATAAGGAAAAATTATCAGAAAGACTTGCAAAATTGTCAGGTGGAGTTGCAGTTGTAAAGGTAGGCGCTGCAACAGAAATAGAAATGAAGGAAAGAAAGCTAAGAATAGAAGATGCTCTTAACGCTACAAAGGCAGCTGTTCAAGAAGGTATAGTAGCTGGTGGAGGAACTGCATTTGTAAATGTTATTCCAGCAGTAGATTCAGTAATAGATTCGTTGGAAGGTGAAGAACAGCTAGGAGCTAAGATAATAAGAAAAGCACTAGAAGAACCTTTAAGACAAATTGCTAAAAATGCTGGGCTTGAAGGATCTGTCATAATACAAAATGTTATGAATTCAGATACTCAGATTGGATTTGATGCAGCAAATGAAAAATATGTAAATATGATAGATGTTGGAATAGTAGACCCAACAAAGGTAAGTAGGAGCGCTCTTCAAAATGCAGCTTCAATAGCAAGTGTATTCTTAACAACTGAAGCAGCTGTGGCAGAAATATCATCAGATGACGATATTCCAGGGATGCCAGCAGGAATGCCAGGGATGATGTAATAAAAGTGTCAGCAAACTAAATTTACTGAAAATAGATGTATTTTTAAAAAAAATAACAAAACAACCCGAAAAGCTGCCGTATATACGGTGGCTTTTTTGCATATTTTCGCCAATAGATATCAAAAATATGGTATAATAATTGGTATGTAAAAAACGCAATCATTAAATATATATATATTGAAAGGAGCAAAATATGAAGCATGAGGTAGTTCTAGTCATCGATTTCGGTGGTCAGTACAATCAGTTAATAGCAAGAAGAGTAAGAGAAAACAATGTTTACTGTGAAATTCTTCCGTATACAACGGAAATAGAAAAAATAAAAGCTAAAAATCCAAAGGGGATAATCTTTACTGGAGGTCCTAATAGCGCATATTTAGAAGAATCTCCAAAAATGTCTAAGGAAATATTCGAAATAGGAGTACCAATACTAGGTATATGCTATGGTGATCAGTTAATGGCTCACCTATTGGGCGGGAAAGTTCAAAAGGGAGATAATCAAACTAGAGAATACGGAAAGACAAAGATAGAATATAAAGAATCTCCAATATTTGAAGGAGTAACTACAAATCAGGTATGGATGAGTCATACAGATTATATATCAGAAGCTCCAGCAGGTTTTGAAGTAACAGCTACAACATCTAATTGTCCAGTTGCAGCAATGCAGAATGTGGAAAAGAAGCTATACGGAGTTCAGTTCCATCCAGAAGTTGAACATAGCTTAGATGGAGATAAGATTCTAAGAAACTTCCTATATAAAATATGTGAAGTAAGTGGAGATTGGACTACAAGCTCTTTCATAGATGATAAAATAGCAGAAATAAAGGCAAAAGTAGGAGATAAGAAGGCTCTATGCGCACTTAGTGGTGGTGTAGATTCATCTGTTGCTGCAGTATTAATGCACAGAGCAATAGGTGACAATCTTACTTGTATATTTGTTGATCACGGTCTTCTAAGAAAGAATGAAGGAAGAGATGTAGAAAAGATATTTAGAGAAAAGTTCAGCATGAATCTTATTAAGGTAGATGCAGAAGATAGATTCTTAGGAAAGTTAAAGGGAGTAAGAGATCCTGAAGCTAAGAGAAAAATTATTGGGGAAGAATTCATCAGAGTATTTGAAGAAGAATCTCATAAATTAGGCAGAATGGAATTCTTGGTACAGGGAACAATATACCCTGACGTAGTAGAAAGTGGTCTAGGAGATTCAGCTACTATCAAATCTCATCATAATGTTGGTGGGCTACCAGAGGATGTTGACTTCCAGGAAATAATAGAACCATTAAGAGAACTATTCAAGGACGAGGTTAGAAATATAGGTCTAGAATTAGGAATAGAAGAAAATCTAATATTTAGACATCCATTCCCAGGACCAGGTCTTGGAATAAGAGTAATCGGCGAAGTAACTAAGGAAAAGTGTGATATCCTTAGAGAAGCAGATGCAGTATATATGGATGAACTAAGAAATGCTGGTCTATACAAAGAAATTTGGCAGGCATTTGCTACACTACCAGACGTTAAGACTGTTGGTGTAATGGGAGATGAAAGAACTTATGCACATCTAGTAGGTCTAAGAGCTGTTGCTTCAAGTGATGGTATGACTTCTGATTGGTATAAGATCCCTTATGAAGTATTGGAAAGAATATCAAATAGAATAATAAATGAGTGTGAGGGAGTAAACAGAGTAGTTTATGACATCACAAGCAAACCACCGGGAACAATTGAGTGGGAATAATATAAAAATAAGTGGGCTGTGTATACACAGCCCACTTATTAATTGTTTTTTAATTCCATAAAGGCCCATTTTTTCAGACCAATCACTGAGTTCATTATAATACTAGATTGTTTTTTCATCGTTACAAAACCCAGTCTATCATACAGTTCATAAGCTTTTTGATTATGTTCTGCTACATATAAAGTGAGAGTTTTTTCGGGGAAAAGATCTTTACAATGTAGTATTAATGCTTTTCCAATTCCCATGTTTCTAAATTCGGATGAAACAGTTACAAAATCAATATAACTTTCTTCGTTTTTGGGATTATGAGAAAGCAATCCTAGTAGAAATAATAGTCTAAAACATTGTGAAAGAGATAAAGATTTTTTCAGTGAAGAATATAAGTCGGTATATTTTTCTCCATTAGTTGTTAAAAATAAACAAGCACAAATAGTTCCACTAGATTCTGCAATATATAACTTTTCTGGTTTTTTTAAAATTATATATTCGCAAAGGGAAGTAATAACACCAAAGACTTCCTTATCTGAAAATAATTTTGATGTAAATTTATATTTGAATCCTTCATAAACTAAATTTGAAACTTGTTCAACTTTATTGCTTACAGTACAATCATTTATATTTTTTACATTAATATTCATAGTTTTACCTCAATTGTATATACCATTTTATCATTGTATGCCAGTGAACAATAAATATTCTCATATAGAAGAAGTGGATTAATAGAATAATATTTTTTCTCATTTTTTAAATAATTCAAGAAGTTTTCAACTTCATTTTTTATATCCAATTCATTCCTTATCACAAAACTCTTACATATATATTTGCCTGCAGGAAGTATATAATCACAATCTTCTTTAGTACTTTTTAAACATATGATGGCAGATTGTTTTTCTGATAGAATAAAATAGTTTTCATCTATCTGCAAAAAATCCTCTTTTATTGCCTTAGAATAGTCAATTGAGTTGCCTTCTAAAAGTTCTTTTTTTACTTTTTTATAGTATCGTTCTCTTCTTTCAAGAAAAATTATTTCATTAAGTTTATATTTTTTTTGTGAGTCAACAATTTTACTGACCATTTTTTGAGTAGCCAATAATTTGTCTATTTCTATTTTGATCTTAATTTCTGCATCTGTAAACAGAGATTCTGTATTATCTAAGAGCAAACTATCCTGTATTTCTTTGATAGAAAATCCGATTTTTCTTAAAGCTTGTATTTGATATAATCGGTAAATATCAGATTCATTAAAAAAATAATATTTATTTTCTTGGTTTCTTTTCGGAGTTAATATACCCTTATCAATATAGTGTCTTATTTTAGACTTTGATATATTAAATAATTTAGCAAGTTCACCAGATGTAAGTTCTTTCATAGATTTCACCTCCTATTGCCTATATGTCTATTATAAACCGTGTTGTAAGTACTCAGTCAAGAAAATAGTTAGCAAATTATTAAAAAATAAAGAAATTATTAAAAAGAAAGCTATTGCTTGCTACTACATAGATCAATATTAGCGGTATTAATATTTCTTGTAGTTTATAGAGTAAATTTAGCAAAAAAATCAAAACTACTTTTGTATTTTTTAAAAGTATAATTATAATATTAACTCATTAAAAATTCATCAAATTAAAGTGAAAACAAAATTATTTGATTTCATAAAGCTTATGAAAAATAGGGGAAAATGATAAAAGAGTTAAAAAACATATGAAATATAGAGAAAAATGATTTAAAAAACTACATATGTGTGCTATAATAGGTTTCAAGTGAAAAAATATTATAGTCTATTTCAGACACTTTTTGCTAGCTCAAAACATAATGCTGGCCTACTTATAAATAAGTGGACCGTATGTTAAGGGCTAGCTATATTTTATTGTATTTGACTATTCATAATTATTAAAAAGGGGTTGAATTCGAATGGACGAAATCAAAAAGAGTTGGATTATTTTATTCGTAGCTTCACTTTTTGAAGTTGCATGGGCAATAATGCTTGGAAAAATCAGCGGACTGTTTAGTTTATTAATAACACTTATATGTATTATTATCAGTTTCTGGGGTCTAATTGTTGCCAGTAAGAAAATACCTACTGGAACGGCGTATGCTTTGTTTGTAGGTATAGGTTGTATAGGAACTACTTTGGTGAGTGTTTTATTTTTTGGAGAGTCATTTTCACTTCAGAAGATATTTTTCATAGCCCTATTACTAGTTTCTGTAATCGGTCTGAAAGTTACGTCAAAGGAAATGGAGGAATAATATGATTTGGTTTGTATTAATATTGGCTGGGATATTTGAAATGATTGGTGTATTGACAATATCAAACTTCAATCAGCATAGGAGTATAAAAAACTTTATGCTATTAGTGATTTCATTTACTTTTAGTTTTTCATTTCTTTATATAGCAATGAAATACTTGCCTACAAGTGTAGCGTATTCTGTATGGACTGGAATAGGTGCATCTGGTGGTGCAATACTTGGTATTGTATTGTTTGATGAACCAAAGAATAAAGCCAGAATATTATTTATCTGTTTGATTATAGTATCAGTTATTGGATTGAAAATAGTAGGTTAGTTTTAAAGTAAAGATACAAATATCATATTGCATAGAATTATGATATATCACTATAATTAAAATAATATATCTAAAAGAAGGATGTGAGTACTCACATCCTTCTTTATTATTTATAAAAAATATTATCAGGAATTAATTAATATTTTATCGATAAAATACTGCTAGAGAATACTGTACTTTAATAAGATAATAAGAAAAAATAATATTATAATGACAAAAAATTAAATAAAGTGATATTCTAATTTGCTTATTAGTTTTGTGCTATAAAGAAAAAATAATCAAATTAGAATATTTTTCGAAAAAACTATTTAAAAAATAAAAACATTCATTTTAACAAAGTTATTATAAGCAAAAGAGCATATACGGAAATTAAATATAAATATATTTTGAGTATCAAATAATAAAACCTTGAATTTCTTTTATAAATACTATAGAATAACACTATAAAACTATTAAGCTATTTTAAATTAATAAATGTATTTTGAAAAGGAGGTTTTTATGAAAAAGAAAATACTAAGGGATTCAAGAAAAAATAATAGAAAAAAAGGTATTGTTTTTCTTTCATTTGTATTTGCGGGTTTTTTAATGAATAACACATTAGCTGAAGAGGTAATTGAAGTTCACAATGGAGTTGAACTTAAGCAAAAAATACAGTCTGCAAGTGAAGGAGATACATTACTTTTGTCAAATGATTTTGATTTTTCTGACCTAGTGATAGATATGCCAAATGTAAATATTACAATTGATGGAAATGGAATTACAAATACAAAAGGTTTTTTAAGAGTTCAAGGTAATAATAATAGTCAGCTTGAAATAAAAAATTTAAAATTTAAGGGGGAAGAAATTAAGGAAACACCCTTACAAGCTAGGCAAAATGCTGGAACACTAAATCTAGAAAATATAGAGTTATCAGAGTCCAATAAAGGGGCAATGAGTATATCTTCAGGAGAGAGTTCAAAAGTGATATTGTCAAAGGTGAATATACATGACAATGAGGCAAATAATACAGCTCCAGCTATTTTTCTGGGATCAGATGCCAATTTAGAAATAAATAACTCGACAATTAAGAATAATAGGGGTTATGGTGGAGGATATGAAACTGGAGCAATTTCTTCGAAGTTTTATAAATCTAATTTATCTATAAATAACACTGTTTTTGAAAAAAATATAAATGATACAGTAAATACAGGTGTTACTGGCGGTGGCGGTGGAGCAATGTCTATGAATTACTTAAAAGGTAACATAGAAATAAATGAATCATATTTTAAAGAAAATGAAACTAGTGGTAAAAATGGAGATGTAAAGAATACTTATGATGGAGGAGCTATTTATATTTTTGATGGACGAGATGGAGCAAACTTCAAAGTTTCAAATTCAACGTTTGATAGCAATGTAGCTTATGACGATGGAGGAGCTATGATGATTCAAGGTACAGGAAATCCAGGTCTTGAAACTAAAATAGTAAATACAACGTTTTACGGGAATAAAGCGTATGGCTTAGACGGTGCAAATGTTAGTGGTGGAGCGATACAGTACTTTAAAAATGGTGGATCAAGTAAAATGACCAATCAATTATTATCTTGTACCTTTGTTGGAAATCAGGCAGGAAATGAACAGTCCAAGTTCGATCAAAAAGGTGGAGCGGTTTCCTTAAGTGGGGCAGGTATATTTGCAAATGCAACAGTTTCAAGAAATGATAGTATTTTTATAGGCAACAAAGTCTTTAACTCAAAGGGGGAAGAAGATAAATCAAGTACTTATAAAGATATATCTAATAGTGCAAATTCACAATATGGAAAAGAAAATATTATTAATTTAGATAAAGGTATAAATCCAGAATATACGGTAGAAGATATACTTGGAAAGAAAAACATTATGTTGACATCAAATCATTCCAATGTTATAGCTGGTATGAATGATGAAATAGTAAAAACAATTGCGATAAAGCCAGAGGGGTTGGCAGATAATCAGTATGGAGATACAGTTGTACCTGAAGGAAGAGATCAGAGAAATTTTGCAAGGTACAAAGATGATGGGTCAATAGAAATGTCTTGGATAAAGTATAATGCTAATAGTGGTGAATTTAAATTGGATGATATGCAGGAGTATAATGGATTTAAATACTATGATAAAAATGAAAATGGAATAATAGAAAATTATTATAGTATAGGAAGTAATAATACAAAAACAAAAATAGTTAAAAATGCTGATGATTTAAAGGCAGTAAAATCTGGATTTGAGCTAAAAGGCTGGTCTAAAGATAAAGATGCAACTAGCCCCGATTCATTATATGATTTTGATAAAGATATTGATTTTGACAATGATAATATTACCTTATATGCAGTTTGGGGTAAAAAAGATGATAATGGTGGTGGCAATGGAGGTGGTGGAGGCTCCAACATTAATAAAATAACATTAGTTGGAGGTCCTCTTACTTTAACAAAAAATATAGAAAATCAACTATATGATTTTAAGCTAGACAGATTATCTGGAAAAGATAGATATGAAACGTCTATTGAAGTAAGTAAGAAATATAATAACAGGGATACAGTGATACTTTCTAGTGGTGAAAAGTATACAGATGAGCTAACAGCTACAGTATTGGCTAATAAGTTGGATGTTCCAATTCTTCTTATTAGAAAAGATGAAGTGCCTAGAAAAACATTAGAGGAAATAAAAAGACTAGGAGGTAAAAATATAATCATAGTTGGTGAAAAAGAAACAATATCTAAGAATGTAGAAAAAATATTATCAGATTATAATTTAGAAAGAGTTGGTGGATCAAATAGATATGAAACAGCAGTTTTACTTGGAGAAAAATTAGGGAATTTGACAAATAAAAGAAATAGAGTAATATTAGTTGATGGTACTAATTTTCCTGATGCAATAGCGATGACTAGCAAAGGTGTCGAAGAAAGTACTCCAATTCTTTTAACAGAGCCAAATAATCTAAATAATAGCACAAAAAAAGCATTTGAAAAATGGAGTGTTTCAGATGTGATAATAGGTGGAGGTCCAAATTCAGTTTCAAGTTCAATAGAAAATGAATTAAAGAAAAATAAAAATGTCGAGAGGATTTCAGGTAAGGATAGATATGAAACATCTGTAAAGGTGGCTTCAAATGTCTATAAAAATCCAACTCATGCAGTATTAGCTAGTGGTGAAGTATTTCCAGATGCTATAGTTGGTGCTCCTTATGCAGCGAAATACAAGTATCCGATCGTTCTTTCTCAAGGAAATGACATACCAAAAGTTGTAAAAGAATATGTAGGAGCTGAGTAATTTATAGAATAAGAAAAACAAAAAGAGCTGGTAAAAACCAGCTCTTTTATAATTTGAAATTATAGAAATTCATTTATAAACAATGCAGATAAATCCTCAAAATATAATGAACGATTTATCATAAATATAAATTAATATATAATATTAAAAATTATAATTCAATTCCATCCAATTTCTGACCTGTCAGCGCTGTATATGACAGTTTAGCATTTTCAATAGTATAAATTTCAAATACACCATCGCCAACAGAGTATCCCATCTTAGAAAGCATTGGGAAAGATTCTATTGCTGCTTTTTGAGAGTCTTCTGTTGTAATAAATTTGGCAGAACATTCTATTCTTAGTGTGTTCATTTTTTCATCAATTGCACAAATTTCCATCTTTGGATTTACTTGAAGTTGCTTGTAAATATTTTTTCTCTTATCAGAATAAAATGCCAGTTCTCCATTATATTCCATAACAAAACCTAGGGGTCTAACATGTGGCTGATCCCCGTCTACTGTAGCTGAATAAAACACTCTTGCATTTTTTAAAAATTCGATTACTTTCATTTCACTACCTCCAAAAATATATTGAGTTGTCGACCACCCTTTATTATGATATTATCAAAGATGTAAGTTTTATACAAGTACGCATTTTTTATTGATTAAGTACTATAAAAGATACTATATATTAAGGAAGTGACCTAGTTATGATTGAAGAATTAAATATTAATGAAAAAGAAGAGTTGATATGTCCAGTGAGATATTTTCTTGATGTGGCAGGTGGTAAATGGAAAAGTTCAATACTTTGTATTTTGTCAGACTGTGAATGTCATAGATATAGTAGGATAAAAAGAAAGCTAAATAGCATCACAAATACTATGCTAGCCAAGTCATTGAAAGAGCTAGAGGCGGATAAAATGATTGAGAGAATTCAGTATAATGAAGTTCCACCAAGAGTTGAGTATAAGCTCACAGAAAAAGGTAAAGGAATAATGCCGATATTGGAAGATATGGCTAGATGGGGATTTAAAAATATAGGAGAAAGTGCATTTTGTGGAAATTGTAATACGATAGAATAAAATTTAATCAAATACCGATTGAATTTAATTGAATTTACAATAAGAAAATGATTAAAGATTTTCTTTTATAAAATATTTATGAAAGTATGGAATTTCATAAAAACAAAAAATAACTGCTATTATTATAAAAATATTAAATTTAAAATTGATTGTTAGGAGTAAATATGGTTTCCATGGAACATGTATTTACTCTTTTTTATTGAATTAAAATAAATTAACAAAATATTCAAATAAAGCTTGACAAACTTTGGCCACAAGTGTAAACTGTAAATAAGACTACAGATGTAGACAAAAACATTGAAAAAAAGAATATCTATATATTTGGTCTTTTTATTTGCACTAATCAAACAATTTTCATTTGGAAATGATGAATTGTTTATCATTCTAAATGAGAAACCCTTTTTTAAGACGTCTTTATAAAACAAATACAAGTAACAACGACCGGTTTTTACGCTAGGTGAGTATTAAGAAACTGCAGAAAAAAATTAATATTTTTCTTAGTGATTTTGAAACACATGTGTTTTAATATATTTATTAGAACTTATAGTAATGATTTTTAGAAAAAATCTAAATGAGCAGTAATTTAGAATTAAAAATTAAAACAAAAAATGAAAACTTTGAATAAGACTTTGAATAAGGCAAGACAAGGCAATTAGATTTATTTTTTAGTCTATTTGGTATTACAATATATTTTATATTTATAGAAAGGAGTAAGGCATGAATCATCACACAAAGACAAAACATAGCAAGGATGAAATGGTTAATATGAACCATGAAGCTCATCAAAGTCATGAAAATCACGGACATCAGAAACAGCACAAACATGAGGGAAGTCATGCGTGTGGTGGTCATGATGAACATGGTGGGCATGATCATAGCGGACATGCACAAATGTTTCGTAAAAAGTTTTTTGTATCATTGGTGTTTGGAATACCTATTCTAATTTTTTCACCAATGATGGGCAAGCATCTTCCATTTACTTATACTTTTCCAGGATCTGAATGGTTAGTAATAGTATTAGCTACAGTATTATTTTTCTATGGAGGAAGTCCATTTTTACAAGGGGCAAAAGACGAGTTAAAATCTAAAAAACCAGCAATGATGACTCTTGTATCACTAGGTATATCTGTTGCATATATTTATAGTATATATGCATTTATATCTAATAATATTTTGTACAAACCAGGATATATACATGATTTCTTCTGGGAATTATCATCTCTTATATTAATTATGCTACTTGGGCATTGGATAGAGATGAACGCTGTTACAAATGCAGGGAGCGCGCTCAAGAGTTTGGCTGAACTATTGCCTAATTCAGCACTTTTAGTACAAAAAGATGGAACAACAGTTGAGATGGATCTATCAGACATCCAAAAAGGTGATGTTTTACAAGTTTTACCAGGAGAAAGAGTTCCAACAGATGGAATTGTAAAGACGGGGCTAAGCTTTGTAAATGAGTCAATGCTAACTGGAGAATCAGTGGATATCAAAAAAAATATCAGTGACACAGTAATAGGCGGATCAATTAATGGGTCAGGAACGTTAACAATTGAAGTGACAGGAACTGGTGAGTCAGGTTATTTGGCTCAAGTAATGGATTTAGTAAATACAGCTCAACAAGATAAGTCAAAGGCAGAATCTATGTCTGATGTTGTTGCTGGATTATTATTTTATTTTGCTATAGTTGTCGGAACGATAGCATTTATTACATGGATAATGTTACAAAGTGGTACTGAATTTGCACTAGAACGTTTGGTAACTGTACTTGTAATAGCTTGTCCACATGCTTTGGGGCTAGCTATACCTCTAGTAACAGCTCGTTCTACTTCAATTGCAGCTCAAAATGGACTTCTTATTCAAAATAGACAATCTCTTGAGACAGCACGTAAAGTTGATGTTATAGTTATGGATAAGACAGGAACTCTAACTGAAGGAAACTTTGCAGTATCAGAGTTTAGTTCTTTGAGCCCAGAGTATAGCAATGAAGAAGTTTTAAGATTGATTGGAGCATTGGAAGAAGGATCGAGTCATCCTTTGGCAGTTGGAGTACTGAATAAAATTGAAGAATTAAAATTAAAATCATTCAAGGCAGATAATATCACAAATATTGCGGGTGCGGGCCTTGAAGCTAATATAAACGAATCAAATTTTAAATTAGTAAGTGCATCTTACCTTGACAGAAAAGGTATAGTTTATGACAAAGCAAGGTTTAAATCACTTGCAAGTCAGGGAAATTCAGTAAGCTACTTACTAAAAGATGGCGATAGTATAGGAATTATTGGTCAAGGTGACCAAATAAAGCCAGAATCTAAGAAAACTATAGAAGGATTATTAAAGCAGGGAATTAGACCGATTATGCTGACAGGAGATAATAGAGAAACAGCAGAAAAAGTTGCTAAAAAGTTGGGAATAAAAGAAATGTTTGCTGAGGCAAGGCCTGAAGATAAAGAAAAGATTGTACGCAAATTACAATCTCAGGGTCTGGTCGTAATGATGGTTGGAGATGGAGTCAATGATGCACCTAGCTTGGCTAGAGCTGATATAGGTCTAGCGATAGGAGCAGGTACTGACGTAGCAATTGATTCAGCAGATGTTATATTAGTAAAAAGCAATCCATCCGATATTTTACATTTCTTAGAATTGGCTAAGAAAACTACAAGAAAAACTGTACAGAATCTATGGTGGGGTGCAGGATATAATATACTGGCAGTTCCTTTGGCAGCGGGTGTATTGGCACCATTTAATATTATTCTTAGCCCAGCAGTAGGAGCTGTATTGATGTCATTGAGTACAGTGATAGTTGCTATAAATGCAATGACACTCAAAATTAATTCGTAAAAGGATACTATTAAGCTAGTATTTTACTTTAAACTCTAGAAAAGACCCTTGTTTTTACAAGGGTCTTTTCCTATTTTATTTATAAATTTTATAGATGTTTTTTATCTTTTTTGCCATTTCTATTTTCAATATTATTGTCGGTTGTATTTTTCTTCAATAAAAAAATTAATTGGACAATAAATAGTATTATTAAAAGAGAGTAAAATATTAAATATATAGTTTGTACTTTTTCAACAGATTTTCCTACACGTATTTCTCTGATGATTAAGTTAAATACCATAAGTAAAGGTATTGGTAGGGAAAAAACTTTTTTAAAAAGAATTCTCTGCTCATCTATAGGGGTGTTATTTTTAGTAAGTAAGCTACTAGCATATACAGTTATATTGAACATGATTAAAAGAGTCAAAGAAAAAATAATAAAATAAAGATTAAATGTAAATATTGCTAGTGGCAGTAATAATATAGATATAATATGTACATGAAAATTTCGATAAAGAATTTCATCTTTATTTTCCAAGGTATACAACCTTACAGCAGAAGATGTAAAAATGATAGCAGTAATCATAGAAATGATAACAATATTTTCTATTTTGCCATTAGGGTCAAATTTATTTGATAAAAAAATACTGGGATATATTAATAATGAAGTTAGATAAAGAATAAGTATGTATTTTTTTTGCTTTTTCATATAAAGCCTCCTGTAAAATAAAAAACTTAAAAAATAAGATATTATAGATACTTTATAATTAAATTAGCTTAAAAAGATAATTTTAAATATAAAATTCTTTATAAGGTATAAGAATAGAAAATATTGCTTATAACTTTAATTTTAAAATATTTATTAATATATGAGTAAAAAAATATAAATTAAAGTAATTTGTAAAATAAGATTCATATACAGTATGAAAACATAGTATTATATAATTATATATTAGTTAATAATAATATACAACACTTTAAATCCGTAGTTTATACGAATAAAGGTATTATTAGCTGTGTGTATGGGTATATATATAAGTAGATGCACTTTTAAAAATAAGAAAATATATTCTTTTTCGTATGTTATTAAAATGTATAAATAATAGAAATGAAATAAGATTTTTATACATTTTGAAGGAATTATAAAAAACGAAAGTATTTTAAAATACTCTCGTTAAATTTGTTTAGTTAGACAGGTAATAGATTCATTTTAAGCAAATTATTAACTTTAGGAGGTGTAATTATGAAGAAAATTTTAGTGGTGGAAACAAATGTTTGTAAATATGCAAAAAGTAATAGAGCAACTGGATTGTGGCTTGGCGAGTCAGTTCATTTTTTTGAAGTGATGACAAAGGCAGGTTATGAAGTCGATTTTATGAGCCCTACTGGAGGATATGTTCCAATTGATCCGTATAGTTTTAAATATGCTAGTGATAAGGATTGGAAATGGTATGCAGACAAAAAATTTCAAGATAGGGCATTAGCAAATACAAAAAAACCGGATGAAGTAAATCCAGATGATTATATAGCAATATATTACGCTGGAGGTCACGGGGCAGTATGGGATTTTCCTAATGATAAAAACTTACAAAAAATAGCAGAGAGAATATATTTTAATGGAGGGTTTATAACATCAGTATGTCATGGTGTTGTAGGGCTTTTAAATTTAAAAGATAAGTGTGGAAATTTACTAATAAAAGAAAAGGAAGTTACAGGATTCAGTGATACAGAAGAGCTATTCGGTAACACAAAAGGAAAAGTTCCATTTTCAACTGAAGGAGAACTATTAAATAGAGGCGCACGCTATACAAAAAGAAGAGCTTTTACGGAGTATGCTATAAGTGACGGAAGGATTATCACAGGACAAAATGTTCAGTCTTCTAAGAAGGTAGCAAATATGTTAGTGGAAGAATTGAGAAAAATTGAGGCATAAGTATGGAACATATTATAAGGATAGATGGAGATAAGTGTATAGGATGCAAGATGTGCATACATGATTGTCCTGAAGCAAATATATCGCTAATAAATAATAAAGCTAAAATATTATCACTCGACTGTATGAAATGTGGTCACTGTGTGGCTATATGTCCTAAAAAAGCTGTAAGTATCAGTGGTTACGAAAAAGATATAGAGGAAATTCCAGATAATATAAAAATAGACCCAGAGATACTTTTAAATGCATTGAAGTTTAGAAGAACAATTAGAAATTTCAAGCAAGATAAGGTAGATGATAACATTACAGAAAAAATAATCGAAGCAGGAAAATGGACACCATCTGCTAGAAATTCACAGGATGTATCATATGTTATTCTTAGAAATGAAATGGAAAATGTTGAAGAAATAGCAGTGGGCATGTTTAATAAAATACTACCTTTTATAAGGATATTTAGTAAGTCTGCAAGAAAAATAGAAATAGATGATAATTTCTTTTTTAAAAAAGCACCTTTGGCAATTTTGATCGTGTCTAAAAATAAGATAGATGGATCTCTTGCAGCATCTAATATGGCTTTAATGGCAGAGAGCAATGGATTAGGTGTACTATATAGTGGTTTATTTTCAATAGCTGCAAATAATTCAAGAAAAATAAGAAAAAAATTGAACATAAAGGGTAAAAATATAGTGACAACATTAGTTTTGGGTTATCCAAATATAAAGTATAGTAGAGGTGTACAAAAAAAGGAGCCATTAGTTATAAAAAAATAATTATAATCAATAAATAATATGATTATTAATTTAATGAATAGCAAAAATATGTAATAAAACTGGGTGATTTCAATAGAATATATAATTAATAACTATACACATATTTTTGATAAATATGTGTATAGTTTTAGTATTAAAAACAATGGTCGTTAAACTAATAATTATAGTATTTAATATTATAAAACTTTAAAAATTAATTTATTAATATAATAAAATATAATTTGAATTTAAAAAATAAGAATATAGATTATATGTTGTTATATTGTTTGAAATGGTCTATACTAAATATACACTATTTTTAGAAAATTTAAAATAATTAAAGAAAAGGAGGAACTAGTATGAAAAAAAGATTCGTAATACCATTATTATTAGTTACGTGTATGCTTTTTGTGTCAGTAGATAGTAAAACATACGCACTTGTAGAAAGGAATGTGTCTTCATATGGAGAATTGGTCACGGCAGTAAATGATAAAACAATTTCCAAAGTGATCGTTGATAAAAATATTGATCTAGAGGATACAATTACGATTAACGGTGATAAAGAAATAGTAGGAAAAGATAGTAAAGTTACTCTGAAGGCAACTAAAGAAAAGCCTATGATTAGCCTTTCTTCAAATACGAATAAAGTTAATCTTAGTAACCTGAAATTTGATGGTAACAACATGGCAAGTCAAGGTGTATATCTTGCAGAAAAAAAGAAGTCTGTTGAGATGAAAATTGATGGCTGTGATTTTGAAAAATTGGCAGGGAGCGCTATTAACCTTAGCAAATACGAAGGTTCACGAGATGCTGTAGGCTATGCAAAGTTAGATTTAACAAATTCTAACTTTCTATCAAACACTGATAAAAATGACAGCAAGTTAAATCCAGGTCTTGTAGCAGTTAGAGCTGACGAACCTATAATTAATGTTGATAACTGTAAATTTGAAGATAATATCTTTGAATATGGAGTATCAGGAGTAAATATTGCTAGTAATCCTACAGCGGAATTTAAGGATAAAAATGAAGGAAATCTAGTAGTTAAAAATTCAGAGTTCAAAAATAACTCAAATAAAAATGCAAATGGTGGTGGAGCTATTAATGCAAGCAGAGCAAATGTAACTTTATCAGACACGAATTTTATAGGGAATACTTCTCAAGGTTATGCAGGTGCAGTGAGAGCATCAGCATCTAATGGAGACAAGTCTCTGAAGATTACAATTAATGGAGAAAACAATGACTTTATAGATAATAAAGTGAAAAATAATGAATATGAGAACTCAGATGGTGGAGCTTTGCAAATAGAAGGTATGGATTCTGATATTTCAAATGCAAACTTTACAAAAAATAGTTCTGAAACTGAGGGTGGAGCATTATACTATACTAGTGAGAACTCAGCAAAGAAAACATTTCATATATTAAATAATGTTAAATTTGTTGAAAATAAATCTGAAGAAACAGGTGGAGCTATACATACACGTGGCATAAATGATATTAAGATTTCAAACACTACTTTTGATAAAAATAAAACGAAGGGATCAGGAGGAGCACTTTATTACTTCTCAGCAATTGATCCAGACAAGGAATCTAAAAATTCAGATACAAATATAAATTTTGAGAAGGTCACTTTTAAGGATAATACAGCAGCATATGGTGCAGGAGTATTTTATTCAAATGAAGATAGACTTTCTTCAAAGATATACAACTCAGAATTAAATAATAATATAGCTGAGGTTGGTGGGGCATTGTATATGAATACCTATACTTTCCCTGGTGTAGAGCCTACAAATTCAAATTTTGATATCCAAACTACGAACTTTGTTGGCAATCAATCAGAATTCGGTGGAGCAATATATGCAGGTCTTAGTAATAAAGCAGAGCAAGCAGATCCTAAGCAGAATATAGATATAACAAAATCAATGTTTGAGAAAAATAAGAGTGATTTTGGTGGAGCGATTGCCTATGATAAGGGAACAACTTCAAATGTAAGTGCTACTAAATTTAATGACAATATAGCTACTGGAGATGGTGGAGCCTTTTATCTAAGAATGGATAAAGATCTAATTATAAAGGATTCAGAGTTCAATAGAAATACAGCAGAAGACGGACGTGGTGGAGCTATAAACGTATTGACAACTAAAAAAGATAAGATAACAGAAGACACAGAGATAGACTTTTATAAGCATGTAAAGGCTGATAATGTCAAGTTCAATGATAATAAGGCAAGTACAGGTATATTTGAAGCTAGTAAGGAAAAATATCCTGAAATAAACAAGCTTTATAAAGAAAATTTCTTGAATATAAAATCATTGTCAAAACCAGCAAAGATAAGTAAAAATATCGCTTACAATAACTATGATGTGAGCTTTATCTCTGATAAGGTAATAGTACCAACTCCAGACCCAGGTGGAGGTGGATCAGGCGGAGGATCAGGAAGTTCGAAAACAACTGCAATTCTTGCCAATGGTAAAAAATACACTGATGTTTTGACAGCAACAGTACTAGCGAATGAAAAAAAATGTCCTATTCTTCTAACAGAAACTGATAGCATATCTAAAGAAACAATGGATGAACTAAATAGAAGAGGTGTAGGAAAGTTGATAATATCTGGCGGAGAAAAATCAGTATCAAAGAAGGTTGTAGATCAACTGGCTGATTTTGATGTAGTGAGATATGCTGGAAACAATAGATACGAAACAGCAAGAGAAATAGCAAAACAGGTAAGGCTAGAATCAGGAAATAAAAATGAAGCAGTACTAGTAGATGGTACAAACTTCCCAGACGTAATTACAATTTCAGCATTGGCATCTCAAAAGAGGGCACCGATATTACTTACAGAACCAAGTAAATTAAATAATACAACAGAAAATGTATTAAAGGAATGGAATATAGAAGATGTTACAATTGGTGGGCAGACAAAGTCTGTATCAACTAATGTTGAAAATAAGGTGAAAAATATTTCAAACGATGTAGTAAGAATAGGTGGACATGATAGATATAAAACAGCTTCTCTCATAGGAGAAGAAGTTAGAAAACTTACAGGAAATAAAAAGGATATGGTACTAGTAGATGGAACTGACTTCCCAGATGGAATAACAGTAAATAGTCTAGCTGCTAAATATAAGTGTCCTATACATCTAACAAATCCAAATACTCTAACAAAGACTACAAGAGATGATATAACAAATTGGAATATAGAAAATATACTGGTAGCAGGTGGAACAAATTCAGTATCAGCGGATATATATAACAATTTGGGAGTGAAAAACAAGGAAAGAGTAGCAGGGAACAATAGATATACTACAGCGGTAGAAATATCTAAGCGACTTGATAAAAGTAATACGCCGATTGGTAAGTTAAATTAATTGATAGAAGTATGGATAGAGGAAAAGTTTAAAAAATTATAAAGATGCTTGTATAGAAAAGAACCGATGATATTATCGGTTCTTTTTTTATTTAATTTAAAATTAGAGTAATAATTATTTAGGAAATATAATTCAGTTAAAATATTGAAAAACACAAAGTTGCTTTAGACTGATCGAAGTATTTTATATGTAGATAGATGCTTTATTAGACGAATAAATATTAGACTGGAATAAATTACTTAAAAGAAAAAAATATATATTGAAATTTCAATAATGAATATAATAGTCATTTAAAGAGATAATAACTAATAAAACATATTAAAAGATTAGAAAAAATACTAAAACTAATAAAAAATTAAGTATTTACTTAATTTTTGTTTAAATAGCGAAAAAGCTTGGTATAAAGTAAAATGAGTCTCAAAATTCAGATAATTGCAAAAACTAAGGAGGTGTTTATATGAAATACAGAAAAAACTTAATATTGGCTATATCCACATGTATGCTGTTTAGTTTTTCAGGAATTAAAACGCATGCATTGTCTAAAACGGCAGAAGTTACAAATTTTACAGAACTTCAAACTGCAGCTGCGGACGAGAGTATTTCCAAAATTGTTTTGATGCAAGATATCAATGTTGGTAAAAGTATTATTATAAATGGAGTAAAAACGATTAAAGGATCCGAGAGAGTGGCTCTAAAAGCAACAGATAAAATAGCAATGATAAAGTTAGAAAAAAATGTGGGACAATTAACTTTGTCAAATATATATTTTGACGGAAATGAAATATCGAGTCAGGGTATTGATGTAGGAGAAAATAGTTACGGAAAAGATATGAATATAAAAATCAAAGATTGTGATTTTGAAGATTTTAAAGGCAGTGCATTAAGATTTTCAAATAAATCCGAAATTAATAAGGCTGATGTAGATATAATAGATTCGAAATTTATATCTATAGAAGATACAGTTGATAAAAAAGATGGAAGTTCAGGCATAGTAAATATTAATGCATTAGAGTCTGATTTATATGTGGAAAATACCTTGTTTGAAGGAAACAAATCAACAATGGGTTCAGCAGGTATAGCTGTATCAAATGATACTAACTCAGAGAATAAGAGTTCTCTGGGTAATGTAGATATAAAAGATAGTATTTTCAAAAGTAACTCGACAAGTGGTGGCCCTACTGGAGTGGGAGGAGCTATTGTAACTGGAAATTGTAATGTTGAGTTGACAGATGTTTTCATAGATAATAACATTGCTGTTGAAAATGGAGGTGCTATATTTGCAAGATCTAGTGGTCTTAAGGAAAAGGCCAAAATAAGCTTAAAAACACTCAATAAAGAACGTAATATAATTTCAAATAATGAGGTAAAAGAACATTATTCTGCCAGAGGTGGAGCAATAGCTCTATTTGGAAACATAGATTTAGAAGCATATGATACTGATTTCATATCAAATAAATCTGATATAGATGGAGGAGCAATAGGTTTGGCCGTTCCGACTAGAGATAAAGAAATTAGAGTAAGTAAGCTTAACAATGTAAGATTTATAGAAAATGAATCAGGTGACTATGGAGGGGCAATAAGAGTCCATGGAAACCAAGAGCTTGAGATGAAAGATGTAGAGTTTCTATCAAATAAATCAGGTACTGGTGGAGCAATGGCATACTATGGCTCATGGATAGATTCGAATTCTCAAGAAATGCACCCAGATGGATCTAAAATATATGGAGACAATGTTATATTTAAAAATAACAAAGCAGATTTATCAGCAGGAGCTGTAAATATACAGAATCAAGGTAAGGTAAGAGTTGATTTTGAGGATTCTTTGTTTGAAAATAATCAGTCTGAGAGTATGGGTGGAGCAGTATTATTATTTACAAGCTTAAATAGAATGAAAGATTCTACAAAGACAGATTTAGTATCTAATTTTAATAATACAAAGTTTATCAATAATAAATCAAAATTTGGTGGAGCTATATATTCAAGTATTTCTAGCTATGAAAATAAAAATAAACAAAAGTTAGAAATTAATACAAAGAATTCTTTATTTGAAAAAAATAAATCAAAAGATTCTTATGGTGCGATAGGTATATCTCAAGGAGTATCTTTAAACACAGACGATAATACTAGATTTGTTGAAAATGAAGCTGGGGCTTATGGAGGAGCAATTGGTTTATTTAGTAAGGAAGAAGCAAATATTAGTAAAACTAATTTCATTAAAAATAAATCTAAAGAGATGGGAGGATCTATATATATAAGTGGTGAAAATAATCTAAACTTAAAAAATACAAACTTTGATTCAAATAGTTCTGATTCTGGTGGTGCAATAGCACATTGGCTGAATTCTACAGATCCAGATAATCTGAGAGTAGGTAAACTAGATGGTGATGAGGTTACATTTAAAAACAATACAGCAAACTCATATGGAGGAGCTATATATACTAGTAATTCTGGAAAAATATCTATGACTCTAAAAAATTCATCGTTTGATAATAACAATTCTAATAATGGTGGAGGAGTATTTTTATATAGTTATTTAGCAGATAAAGACAAAAAAACAAAAACAGATGCTCAGTATAATTTTGTTAAAACAAACTTTATAGCTAATGAAGCCGATACAGCAGGAGCAATACGTTCTCTTGTAGCAGCAGAAAATAAAGACGATCAAAAACTAGATATAGACATGAAAGATTGTTTGGTAAACAACAATATATCAAAAGGAACTTGTGGATCTGTACTATTAGGAGAAGGAACCAGATATGATGTAGAAGGTGGAGAATTTGTAGGAAATACATCTGAAAAATGTGGTGGAGCAATTGGTGTATTTACAGATAAGGAAATAAATATATCTGATACAAAATTTGAAAATAATACGACAAAAGACGGTAAGGGTGGAGCAATTAATGTATTAAGAGGTGATACAGAATCAACAAGCGATAATGACTGTAGTAAGTATAGAAATCTAAAAGTTGATAATGTATCATTTGTAGACAATAAATCAAGTCAGGGTATATTTAAGCTTGAAAAAGATATTTGTCCTGAGTTGAATAATATTTACAAAGAAAACTTTACCAATATAAAGTCTTTATCAAAGCCAGCAGTATTGGGTAAAAACATAGCATATAATAATTATGATGTAAGTTTCTTATCTGATGAAGAAATAAAAGAACCCCCAGGTGGCGGAGGAGGCTCAGGAGGTTCTGGTGGAGGATCTACTGATGATACTAAGACAACGGCAATACTTGCCAACGGTAAGAAATATACGGATGTTTTGACAGCAACAGTACTGGCAAATGAGAAAAACTGTCCAATACTTCTAACAGATACAAATAATGTCTCTAAAGAAACGATGGACGAATTAAAGAGAAGAGGTATAGGTGAGATAATAATATCAGGTGGTGAAAATTCAGTATCTAAAAATGTAGCAAATCAATTAAATGATTTTGATATAGTGAGATATTCAGGTCATAATAGGTATGAAACGGCAAGAGAGATAGCCAAGCAGGTAAGATTAGAATCAGGCAACAAAAATGAAGCAGTACTAGTAGATGGTACAAACTTCCCAGATGTAATCACAATATCAGCATTAGCATCTCAAAAGAGAGCCCCAATATTACTAACAGAGCCTAAAAAACTAAATCCAACGACAGAAAATATAATTAAAGAGTGGAAAATTGAAGATATTACTATAGGAGGTCAGACAAAATCTGTATCTAAAAATGTAGAAAATAGAATCGAAGAGATACTAGAAGGTAAACCTAAAAAGATAGTAAGAATAGGTGGACAGGATAGATACAAGACAGCCTCTCTAATAGGTGAAGAAGTAAGAAAAATAACAGGAAATAAAAAGGATATGATACTAGTTGATGGAACAAACTTCCCAGATGGTATAACAGTTAATAGTTTGGCATCAAAGTTTGAATGTCCTATACATCTAACAAATCCAAACACTCTAACTAAAACAACTAAAAATGATATTTCAAGTTGGAAGATCGAAAATATCTTGGTCGCTGGTGGAAATAAATCAGTATCAGATAAAATATATAAAAACTTGGGTGTTAAAAATAAGGAAAGAGTAGCAGGGGATAATAGATATATGACAGCAGTAGAAATATCAAAGAGATTTGATAGGATTAAAACATTGATAGGAAGATAAAATATTTATAAGTCTGTACTTAAAACAGATTACTGAAGGGCCAAGTTTACACTTGGCTCTTTTTTATTTGTAGTATAAATAGAGAATAACGTAAATAATAGTGATATAAGCCATTATGACGTACAAATAAAGAAATATTCAAAATATAAAATAATATATTAAGTACACATTAGTATATATAATTTAAAGGTTAATATCAAAATAAAAATAATTTGATGAAATTATGCCAAAATAGTAAGAATTTAGATTTTGAGCTTAAAAGATAAAAAAAGTATTTCTAGAAAAGATAGTTACAGTATTTTCATAAAAAACAAAAAAACATGTAATAAATAAAGAAAAAAGAATTAAATTTAAAATTTTAAAGATTTTGACAATTAAAAAACAAGAGTATATAATTGATTCAAAGAGACTACTTACAAAATTGTAGGTTTAATTTAGCTAGCATATTTATGTTTGAACATCAGAGGAGGAGTTAAGTATGAAGAAAAAGTACCAATCACTTTTTGAAACATTCAACATTGGAAATGTGGAAATAAAAAATAAGTTTTTTATGGCACCAATGGCTACGATTATTGATGTTGATGAGAATTACTGCTATACAAATCAAAGTGTAGACTACTATGTTAGAAGAGCTCAAGGCGGAGTAGGCTTAATTGTAACGGGGGCGAATTGGGTAGAAAATGATATAGAAAACCATGCTCCATGTTCTTTTGCCTGTCCAAACATGCTACCAGGTAAGTACAAGAAAAAGGCAAAAGAGATGACTGATAGAGTACATTCTTTTGGAAGTAAGATATTCTTACAGTTAACAGCAGGACTTGGTAGATCAGCATTGCCAGCATTTATGAATAATGAGGACTATGTTGCACCTAGTGAAATATCAAATAGATGGGATCCATCAAAGATGTGTAGGGAATTAAAGACAGAAGAGATAGATCATATTATTGATAAATTTGTTGATGCAGCAGTTGTAGGAAAAGAATCAGGATTTGATGGCATTGAAATACATGCTGTTCATGAAGGTTATCTATTAGATTGTTTTACCCTATCTTTATTCAACAAGAGAACTGATAAATATGGTGGTGATTTGAGAGCTAGATTGCTATTTGCCACTGAGATTGTAAGGAGAATAAAAGAAGAATGTGGAAAAGACTTTCCAGTAATTCTTAGATTTTCTATAAAAAGCTATGTGAAAGCTATTCGTCAAGGAGGGCTTCCAGGAGAAAAATTTGAGGAATTAGGAAGGGATGTAGAAGAAGCAAAAGAAGCAATTAAAATATTAGAAGAAGCAGGTTATGATGCATTTGACTCTGATGCAGGAACTTATGACTCTTGGTACTGGGCTCACCCACCAATGTACTTTGGTAAGGGAGTATATCTAGATTTGGCAAAACAAATCAAGGGAGTAGCAAGTGTTCCTATTATGATGGCTGGTCGTATGGATGATCCGGACCTAGCAGTTGAATCTCTAAATAGTGGAATAATAGATGCAGTTGGTTTGGGAAGACCTCTTTTAACAGATCCAGATTATGTTAATAAATTGAGAGATGATAAAACTGAATATATTTTACCTTGTCTAGGATGTCATGATGGATGCTTTGGAAGGGCTTTAGAGCATGGATTAGGTAGTTGTGCAGTAAATCCTGAATGTGGTAGAGAAAGAACAGTAGGAATCAAAAAAGCCGATTGTAAAAAGGATGTTCTAGTAGTTGGTGGAGGTCCTGCAGGCCTAGAAGCTGCTAGGGTATCAGCATTAAGAGGTTATGATGTAACTTTAATTGAAGCAAGAGAGAGGGTAGGAGGAGCCCTGTTAATAGGAGGAGTACCTAAGTTTAAGTCAAACGATTTAGATCTTGTAAAATACTATGAAAATCAACTAGAACGTCTAGGTGTAAAGGTAATACTTAATAAAAAGGCAGATAAGAAATATATAGATCAATTAAATCCAGATATTCTATATATTGGAGAAGGTGCAAGACCGATAGTCCCTCCAATTGAAGGTGTAGAAAATGCTGTTTTGGCTCAGGATATATTATTAGGGAATGTAAAAACAAGAGAAAAGGTGACAGTAGTTGGTGGAGGTCTAGTAGGATGTGAACTGGCTCTACATCTAGCTCAAAATGGTAAGGATGTAACGGTAGTAGAAGCTTTAGATGATATATTCAAGGCAGGCAATAAGCTCCCACCAATGAATGAATTTATGCTTAGAGATCTACTTAAGTTCAATAATGTAAATATAAAAACAAATACAAGAGTTACAAAAATTAACAAAGATAATTTAGAATTGTCTACTGAAAATGGTAATGAAACTATCGATAGTGATCAGACTATCTTGGCTATAGGTTACCATTCAAATCATGAATTATTTGATGAATTAAAATATGATTATGCTTATATTTACAAGTTAGGTGATGGAAGAAAGGTAAGTAATATTCGTTCAGCAATTTGGGATGGGTATGAAGTCGCTAGAAGTTTATAATGTAGACTAATTATTGATAATTTAAAATTTGAAATAAATTATGAAAAGCACCCTTTAAAGGGTGCTTTTCTTTTGAATAAAGTAACTAATTTGATCAAAATATATTTTAAAAACTATAACAAAATATATTTTAAAAACAATATTATATAAAATTTGTATGTCATAAATGGTTTTTTAGCTTGAAAATATATAAATTAAGTAGACTGTTAATATATAGCAATACTATTCAACTGACTTTAAAGCCTCAAGCATATCTATATTTTTAAGTTTATTGTTTACGATGTACCCAAGAAGTATTGTAACTCCTAGAATAATAACAATCGGTAGCAAGAAACTATATACACTAAGTGAAGGGTCAAACATTATATCATCTGGTGCAATAATATTAATTAGATATAAATGTAAAATTCGACCTAGTATAAAACCACTAAGTATACCTAAGATTGTCAAAATAATGGTTTCTCTGTAAATATACATCATTACTTCATTATCGTAAAAACCAAGAACTTTAATTGTTGAAAGCTCTCTAATTCTTTCTGATACATTGATAGTGGTTAAATTATATAATATAACCACTGCTAATACAGCGGCTACTATAATGAGAGCAATCATCATAGTATCAAGTGATTTGACCATCTCATCAATTTGTTTATTTAGTGAAGTATTCTGGACAACGCCCTGAACAGTATCTTCCTTCATAAATTTTGCAGCTATTTCATTTGTTTTTTTAGCGCTTGGATTTTTAAGGGTTACTAGCTCACTATTTGCCTTAAATTCCTTTGCAAAACTTTCTTTATAAGTTTGACTACTCATAAATATAAAGTGTCCCATATACATTTCAGATATAGCAGTCAGCTTAAAGTGCTGAGTTTTATTATTTGAATCTTTTAGAGTTATAGTATCACCAGCTTTGGCTCCAATTAGTTTGGCAAGGTGTTCTGATATAACAACACTATTATCGTCTAAGTTTAATTTTTCTTGATTTTTCCTATTTTTTAAATCAATAAAATTATTGAACTGCTTTGTATTTTTTGGAACGAGTAGTGTAATTTCCTGTGCGTCCTTATTTTCGCCAGCGACCTTTGTCATATTTTCATAATAAATAGGGGTATGTGATTTTATATCATCAGAGCTAAATAAAATATCTAAGTCTCTTCTTTGTGATGGTTTTATAGAATCAATTTCTGAAACTATAAGGTCATATTTAATGATTTCTCCAAACTGTTTGTTAGAGATCTTATTAAGCGAATTCTGTATGCTCATACCTGAAAACAGTAGCGCGACAGAACCACATACACCGAATATTGTCATAAGCATTCTTTTCTTATATCTAAATAAATTTCTAGAGGTAACCTTTTCAGTGAAGCTCATCTTATTCCATATTGAAGGTATTCTTTCTAAGAAAATTTTAGATCCAGATGAAGGAGCCTTAGCCATCATTAAATTAGTTGGTTTTTCTCTTAGTTCTTTAATAGCAGAGAGTAAGGCCGGTAAAACTGCACTTATCAATCCCAAAATGATAGCCAAAAGAGCAATCATAGGGTAGAAGTGAAGTTCAATCTTAGGTACATTAAAGCCAGTTTTATAGGCATTGTAAGCGATTAATGGAAGGATGGTATGCCCTCCAATAATTCCCAAAATAGATCCTATTGTACTTGACGCAAAACCATATACCAAGAATTTTTTGAGAATATCTCTATCCTTATAGCCTAAAGCCTTTAAAATACCCATATTAATTCTCTCTTCATCCACAAATCTAGACATAGTAGTAAAGGTAACCAAAGCGGCTACAAAATATAGAAAGGCTGGGAAAATATTGGCCAGTGTATCAATAATGTCTATTGAAGAAATGTAGGCTTTATAACCATCAGATCCTGGAAGTTCTCTTCTACTGAAAACTGAGTATACAGGTTCTTTTAAAGAATCAAGATCATCTTGAGCATTATTTAGTTTGTCTTCATTTTTTTTGATTTTTTTCTCTGCATTCGGCAATTCATTCTCAAATTTGTTTTTATTATCTATATATTTTTTTTCGTTTTCTTTTATCAAGCTCTCTGCATTTTTGATTCTATTTTCTCCAGAAGCTTTCTCTGATTGTAGTGTTTTTTTAGCGTTTGAAAGCTCATTTTCTTTCTGAGTGATTTCTTTTTTTGCTCTTGAAAAATTAGCTAGGTTTTTCTCATATTCCAAATAACTCTGATCATAACTTCTTTTTCCAGATTGCCATTTTCTAAGACCATTATTATAAAGGTTTTTATTTTTGTTATAGGCTCTTAAGCCCTCCTTGTATTTTAATAGTCCATTTTTATATTCACTTTCTTTTTCTTTTAGAAGTTTTTCGGTCAATTTCAGTTCCTCAGTGGCTGATTTAATTTGATTTTTTGCATTTTGTATTTCTTTCTTTTTTTCAGCAATAATAGTTCGAGCTTCCTGAAGTTCTTTTTTGCCATTATCCAATTTTTCCTTTTCTAAGTTAAGTTGGGATTGCATTTTTTGAATCTCTTCATAGACCAAATTTAACTTGCTTTTTTCAATATCTAACTCTTCCTGTTCACTTAATAATTCTTCTTTTTTAGGAGAGTAGATATTATTCATAAAAGTATTGAATTCTTCTTGCAAGTTATTTATATCTAAGCTTAGAGCATCTCTTTCTTGCTCTAGCTTTGTTTTATCCTCATCACTTATATCTGGATTAGAGAGTAAATTGTTAATTTCATCTAAGCGTTTATTTTTATCGCTGAGATTATCTTCATAAGTTTTTTTCTCTGACTCAAGTTTACTATTAGCACTATCTATATCGGCTTGCTTTGAGTCTAAAATGTTTTTTTCATCTTCATAGTTAGAGATCAATTTATTGAATTTTTCTAACTTATGATTATATAAGTTTTCAGCCATAGTGAGTTCTTTTTCCTTTCTAAAAAGTTCTTTTTCACCATAGTAGATTTCTTTTTCACCTTGTTTAATTTTTTCTTTGTTATTTGCTATTTCTTTGTATCCATCTATAATTTTTTGTTTACCCTGTAAAATAGATGTGGAAGCTTGATTTAGTTGTGCATTGCTATCGTCTAGCTTATTTTTTGCACTATCAAGTTCATTTTTAGCATTTTCTAACTTTTTGTAATCTCTATCTAATGCAGCTTTTCCATACTCGAGCTGTATCCTTGCTCCTTCAAATTGTGAGGAAGAAGAACTTATAGCATTTTTTGCATTGTTTAATTTGTATTCTCCATCACTGATTTGTGACTGTGCGGTTTTTATTGCATCATCAAGTTCTTTTTTGCTTTTTTCAATTCTGTTCTTTGCATTTTTTATTTCGGAATTAGCATTTTTTAATTGTTCTTTTGTATCTGAAATTTTATCCTTTGCCTCATTTAATTTGTCCTTATTTTTATCAATTTCTATCTGATATTCATTTTTTATAGAGACAAATCTTTTCTTCCCCTGATTTTTCAAGAGTACTTCTAAATTGTTTTTATGTGCTTGTATTTTATTACTATATTCTTTAGAATCAGGACTTAAATTTTGAGTGTCATTAAATGTAAGTCTTGCTAAGCTATAATATTCAGAATCAAATAGATCCTTGCTGGCAACTGCATAGCCATCTAATTGACCTGTTCCTACATTAGTTGGACCTAAATTTACAGATGATATTATTTCTCCAGAAGATACAAAACCAACAACTTTAAATTTATGGTTTTTTAAAATACCCTTGTTTTTGTCATTAGTTTTTTCAGTAAGGGTAATCCAATCACCAATATTATATTTATTAGACATATAGCGATCCAAAGATATTTCATTTATACTTTTAGGAAGCCTACCATTTTCTAAATGAAACTTAGAAATATTATCGGGTTTAGAAAACACGCGTATACTCTTATTAGTATCTTTTATAGTAGTATCTTGAAGGTAGGCGTATTCAATGTCTTTAATATTACTGGCTTGATTTATAATTTCTCTATCGCTTTTATCTATACCATAGTCACCCATTATGGTTAGATCGGCGACATTTAGTTCTTTAAAGTACTTTTCTCCAGTTATTCTCATGTTTGGACTTGTAACCCTCAGTCCCACTAGAGCAAAGGAGCCCAACATGATAAGGCATACTATAGAGAAGAAACGTCCTTTTGATTTACTAAAAGATTTTAAGATGTCTTTCCAAAGTGCCTTTTTCAAAATCACCACCTACCATTCAATGTTTAGTATATTATCAGGGTTTGGATTGATTTTTATTTCTTTTATTTTTGCATCATGCATTTTTATTACACGATTTGCTATATTTGAAAGAGTTGTATTATGAGTTACAATTATTACAGTGGTACCTTTAACTTTACTCATATTTTGTAAAATTTGTATAATATCTCGACCTGTATTGTAATCTAGAGCGCCTGTTGGTTCATCACACAATAAAATTTTAGGGTTTTTGGCAAGAGCTCTAGCAATTGAAACACGTTGTTGCTCGCCTCCAGATAGCTGTGATGGAAAGTTGTTTACTCGATCTTGAAGACCAACTTCTTCTAGTACATATAAGGAGTCAAGTGCATCATCGACAATTTCAGATGCTAATTCCACGTTTTCTTTTGCAGTAAGATTTGGTATTAGGTTGTAAAATTGGAATACAAATCCAACATCTTCACGTCTATACTTTGTTAACTCGTATTTATTGTAGTCAGAGATATCTACACCATCAATAATAATTTCACCTTTATCACAAGTATCCATTCCTCCTAAAATATTTAGAATAGTTGATTTTCCAGCGCCAGAAGCACCTAAAATCACAACTAATTCACCTTTCTCAATAGAGAAGGAGACATTATTATTTGCAATAATTTTTGTTTCTCCAGTTAAGTATTCTTTATAACAATTTTTTACTTCTATATAAGACATTGATGGTCTCCTTTCTTAACTTAGTTTATAAGCATTATTAATTTATAAAATTTACCATATATTTTCATTATATAGTAAAAATAATGTTGATGCAATTAAATAGATTGAAAAGTCAGAAAATACAAAGCGATTTAGAATACTTTTATAAAAAATCATATATTCTACTTATTGCCCAATTTTTGATGATTTTAAAATAAATCCAAAAAATTAACTAGATTTATATACATATTTATATAAAAATAGCTTGTACTAAACTTGTAGAGAGGGTGGATTTTTATGTTTATATGAAAAAAGGTATAATAGATATACAAAGAAAATTAATGATTTATAAAAAATATTAAATATATAAAAAAAGCAGGTAAAAACCTGCTTTTTTCTATATATGATTATTTTAATAAACTTTTTACAAAATTTTCTGCTTTGTCATAATCTCCCTCGTCTGGATTCCATAAAGATTTAATACTTTCATCAATAACTTCAAATCCAGCATCCTTAAGACTTTCTTGCATAATCTTGACAGCTTGTCCACCCCATCCGTAACATCCAAATGCAGCAGCTTTTTTATTGACAAACTTCAGTGATTTTAGAAAATGTATCCAACCAGCAACGCTAGAAAGCATGTCTGCGCCAACTGTTGGAGATCCTACAGCTATAGCTTTAGATTTAAATACTTCTGTCATTATTTCATTTTTATCTGACTTTGCGCAGTTAAATACTTTGACCACTGTATCAGGACTTTGAAGATGAATTTCTTTTGCTATTCTATGAGCAATTTTCGCAGTACCTTCCCACATAGTATCATATACAACAGTAATTTGATTTTCTTGGTAAGCATCAGCCCACTGAGCATATTTTTCTACGATTTGAAGCGGATTATCTCTCCAAATAGCTCCATGGCTAGGTGCAATAATATCTATTTGAATATTCATAGCAAGTATCTCTTTTATTTTTTTGGCAACTAGTGGTGAGAATGGATTAAGTATATTGGCATAATATTTCATAGCCTCTCTATTTAAAAGACATTGATCAGCCTTATCGTTAAACATCTCTTCTACAGCATAATGTTGTCCAAAAGCATCATTTGAAAATAATATATTATCTCCTGTCATATATGTTGCCATACTATCTGGCCAGTGAAGCATTTTCATTTCGACGAATACTAGGCTCTTTCCGTTACCGATGTCTAGGCTATCTCCAGTTTTTACAGTGTGTATATTCCAATCATGTTTACCATACTGACCCTCTAGGCTTTTGACAGCATTTGGAGTGCAATATATTGGAGTATTTGGTATTTCTTTCATCAAATCAACCAAGGCACCTGAATGATCGACCTCTCCATGATTTACAATTACATAGTCAATGTCATTTAGATCTATTTCTTTTTTCAGATTTTCAATAAATTCAAACCTATGAGGTGCCCATACAGTATCAATTAGCACATTTTTACCTTCTCTTATAAGGTATGCATTTTGGCTGGAACCATTGATAATAGAGTAGTCATCCCCATGAAAACTTTCTAGTTCCCAATCTATATATCCAACCCAATCTACATTATTTTTAACATTTTTCTTCATAATTATCACCTTTCTTTTTAAAATATACGATTTACAAATAACTATAATATAAGAGCCTGAATTAAAAATAGATATTTACATAACACTATGTTAATACCCAATTTTAGACTGATTTATTGTCATATCGAGCAATAAATGTACATAGTTTAACTATTTATAAGTAAATTCTAAATAAAATCTATTAACTTCTTACAAATAAAACACTATTTTCAAGAAATACATGTTGATGAATATCATCTTGTAAGCTTTTTAGTAATCTAAAAGTATGTTTGTAAGTTTCGCAAGCATTATCTGGAGCTTGATAGTGATTTGTAAGTTCTTCTAAATCTCTAAGTATTTTTCCAACCTCTTCATGTTCTTTTATTAATTCATCGAAATCCACAGCTTCACCGCCTAAAAAATTAGGGAAATCTACTATTTCTTCTTGAGAAAAGTGTGGTATTAGAGCACTCTTTAGGTCAAGAAAAGTGTGGTATATTGCTGTAAGTTCTTTTCCATGAGAGTAAAAATGAACTTTTAGAATTTTTCTCATTAATTCATCGATTTTTTCAATCATATTTAATTCTTTTTTATGATGAACTCTAATTATATAATCGATTAATTCTTCATTTCCTAGTTTAATAGCATCTTGGATATAGCTGTTAGTTTTAGTTTCTTGTCTGTTTAAAAGATCTATAAAAGAACTTAGTTCAAGGTTCTTTTCAATTATTGCTTCTGAAAGATTTCTGTTTCCACCGCAGCAGTAATCAATACCTACATCAGATAAAACATCTACTATATCTGGATTTGTTTTTATTGCCTCTGCTATAGTCATTTTATTATTAATCATTTTTTTACCTCCTAAATTTAATGTTATAATATTTATTGACAAGTAATATTTCTCGCTTGCTAATTTTTACTTTGTATTAACTATTTATCTTAATTATATTTTAGCTTTAAACAAAAAATAAAACCTTGATTTAAATCAAGGTTTTAGAAAAATTATAAATTTTTATTACAATACTTAGCTAAGTCAGCAGTATTTTTCACTTTAATGTTTTTATTGCCTTCTCTAATGATAAGATCTAAGTCCTGTAGTTCATTTAGCTTTCTGCTAACAGTCTCTTTGCGTAAGTTAATACTAGCAGCAATATCATCTAGGCTTAGCTTGATATTCTCACCCTTTAATCGAAACTCTCTACTTAGTAGAAAAGAGGATAGTCTTAAGAGAGCGTCATTTTCTGTAAGTATTTGAATTCTTTCATTTGCTAGATTCAGCTTTTTACTTAAATTATTTATCAAGTTTATTGCAGCCTGTGGATGAGTAAGCATTAAATCAATGAAATATTCTTTTTTTATCTCACATATTTTAACAGATGTAAGGCAAGTATAATTAAATGGAGAAGTAGTATTATCTAAAAATACATCTTCGCCAATAATATCTCCTTTTGTAAGAATATCTAAAATAGTTTCTTTACCATCTATATCATAGGTATTTATCTTAACTCTTCCATCTCGTATGATTCTTATGGAAGATACTGGGTCTGATTCATTTAATATAATGTCACCCTTTCTATAGTTAGTGTGTATTGCCATACTTGTAAGCTTTTGTTGGGCATCAATTGCCAGATTAGAAAATAGTTCAATTGATGCCGTACATAGACCACAGTTGCAATTATGACATGTACAGGATTTTTCACTCATAAAATCATCTCTCTTTCGAAATATATATTATTTATATCAGCGCAATAAAATAGTTTTTTATTTGCAAAAAACTATATAAGACTGCCATTAGTATAAATATTAATACATATTATATCACAGTGAAAATATAAAAATATAAAAAACCCCCAACTATTTGCTGAGGGTTTTACATCATAATAAAATAAAGGGATTTTTTATAATGTTTATTTTACAATATATAAATACTATATACTTATTTATTTTATTACTTAGTCAAATCTTATTGATTTTTTAATTGTTTAATTAAATCATGTCGACATTTTTATTTAGAGAATACGGAGATTCTTTCTTTATTGTGTTTATTATTAATAACTTCATCTATAAAAGCAATTGCATAATCGGAGTAGCTGATAAAACTCTCTGAATTTGAATTTAGAGTAAGTTCTTCACCTGCCAACGCATATGTTCCTGTTCTTTTTCCGTCAGCCTGAAAATCTGCTGCAGGGCTGATATAAGTCCAGTTAACATCAGATCTTTTTCTTAGTTCAATTAAAGAGTCAGCCATATTTTTAGCGAGTGGTTTAAAAGCATCTGGAAAGTCAGGAGTATCCACAAGTTGAATCTTATGACTACTATCAGTATATAGGCTTCCTGCACCACCAACTACTAAAAGTCTAATATTTGAATTGCTTACTAAGTCACAAAGGTGCATCAGCGAAGTAGTATGCATTGGAAGAGTTTTTTCCGTCCAAGCTCCAAATGCATCTACCAATATGTCAAATCCTTTAATATCATTTTTTGTTAGATCAAATAAATCCTTTTTAATGAATTTTTTTGCCAAAGATTTATTCTCACTTCTCGCAATTGCTGTTACATCTAATCCACGTCCTAGAGCTTCTTTTACAATAAGTTTACCTTGTTTTCCGTTTGAACAAATTACTGCTATTTTCATTATGTAGCCTCCTTCTATAATATTTCTATATATCTATTATAGATCTTTAGGGCTAATTTGTTAAGTAGGTACTATAAAGTTTCATAGTTACCCAAAAGATACTAAGAAAATAATATTTAAGAAGGTAATTTTTAAGAAAAGTATATTAAGAAAAGTATATTAAGAAAAGTATATTAAGAAAAGTATATCAATGAAAATATATTAAAATGAAAATTACAGATAGAGATCTTTTACAATAGTTTTTTGAAGTTAATTAAAATTATCTGAGATATTAGGAAAAAATTTAGAAAAACATGTTATAATAATTTTTAAATAAAAAAAGATGCTTGTATTATTTATAATGGAGGAGTTAATATGCAAAAAAAAATACCTAATTGTCCAGTGGAAGTTACTTTGATGATGATTAGTGATCGTTGGAAAGTGTTAATTATAAGAGATTTATTGAATGGCACCATGAGATTTGGAGAACTCAAAAAATCAATTGGTAATATATCACAGAAGGTTTTGACATCCAATCTAAGGTCTATGGAAGAGTGTGGACTTGTAAATAGAAAAGTATATGCACAAGTGCCTCCAAAGGTAGAGTATTCTTTGACGGAAATAGGGTATTCTTTAAAATCTGTAATGGATTCAATGAGTGATTGGGGAGAGTATTATAAGACTGAACATGAAGTTTTAGAGAAATAAATATACCTACAATAAATAGCTATTCACAGATAATAAAATAAATAAAAGTTAAATCTACAAATTTATAACTTAATATATTTATAGATTTATATATAAAAATAGACTATAAGTTATATTAAGCACAAAATTTGAAATTTTGATACTCAGTATTAGGTTTGACAATGAGTTTTACATGTGATAAACTTTCTAAGTAATATAAAATTAATAAATTATACTGCCGGGTATCACCTGTCTGCATTCTGTTAGGCCATAATAGAAGGAATGTAGGACAGGCATTTTTTTTGTCCAGATTTTTTAGATGGAAAAACGATCTCTGTGATAATATCTAATTAATAAGTAATTTATGTATAATTAAAAAGATATTATAAAACGATAGATATGTATAATTGAAATGATATTATAAAATTATGGATTTTTGGATTAGGATTAATTGAAACAATTTTAATGAATTTTATAAATATTGTTTATTATATTTTTAAAAATTATTTATGGAGGGATTTATGGTAAAAAATACAACAACATTTAAACAGTTTGCTAGGTATTCATCACTGAACGTATTTGGGATGTTAGCCCTGTCATGCTACATATTGGCAGATACATTCTTCGTATCAAAGGGGCTTGGAGCAGATGGCTTGACGGCACTAAATCTTGCCATACCAATATATAGCTTTATACGTGGGTGTGGACTAATGATTGGAATGGGAGGCGCTACAAAGTTCTCCATATATAGGATACAAGGTAAAAAAGAAAGGGCAAATGAGGCTTTTAGTAATTCGATATTTATGGGAGTTGCTATAGCGACAATTTTTTTCTTGATTGGATTATTTTTATCTGAGTATATAGTTGGATTTTTGGGGGCTAATAAAGATGTCTTTGATATGAGCAAGACATATTTGCAGGTTATACTATTATTTGCACCAGCATTTATGATCAATGAGATTATGTTGTGTTTTGTTAGAAATGATGGTGCACCTCAACTCGTGATGCTCGCAATGCTTACAGGAAGTTTAAGTAATATTATTTTGGATTATATATTTATATTTCCGTTTGGAATGGGTATATTTGGTGCAGTATTGGCAACTGGAATAGCACCAATAATAAATATGATAGTTTTATCTCCATTTTTTATAAAGGGAGAAAACTCATTTAAGCTTGTTAAATGTAAATTATCATTTAGTTTGCTAAAAGAAATAATATCTACAGGCTTACCATCTCTGATAACAGAAGTTTCATCAGGTATTGTAATAATAGTATTTAATACTATTATATTAGGAATTATGGGTAATATTGGAGTGGCAGCTTATGGGGTAATTGCAAATCTATCATTGGTGGTTATATCTATGTACACGGGTATAGCTCAAGGTATACAGCCACTTATTAGCAATAGTTACGGATCAAAAAAATACTCAGATGTAAAAGATATATTAAAATATGCTATGATCACAATGCTTATTTTATCACTAGGAGTATATCTAATGATAACTTTTGGGGCAGCTCAGATTGCAGGAGTATTCAATAGTGATAATAACCTTATACTTCAAAACACTGCTGTAGTAGGATTGAAAATTTATTTCCTAGCATGCCCATTTGTAGGTTTTAATATTATAATGTCTGTGTATTTTACATCTACAGAAAGCCCTAAACCAGCAAATGCTATTTCTATTTTAAGAGGATTTATAATTATTGTGCCGCTTGCATTTTTGCTATCCTACATAGCTGGAATGACAGGTATCTGGCTTGTATTTCCAACAACGGAATTTATTGTTAGTATACTAGCCCTAGTTTTTTATATTTTTCTAAAGAAAAAAATAAAATCTATAGAATAGTTAAGAGTTATTAATATATAATTTTATGAAAGTATTGATAGACCAAGTTAAATTTTGCTTGGTTTATCTTTTATTTCAAGTCTTTAATAAAATATTAATAAAAAGATAAAATATATGAGAATAAAAAGATAAAAGATAAAATATATAAATTATAAAGAAAAATGGAGTAATATTTGATGAAAAATATGATATTTAAAATATATAAAAATGGTTAGGTTAAGAATACTATGTTATAATATTCATAATAAACTAACACTATATTTTAAATCACTCAGATGTAAATAACTGAAATTGAAATTTTGTTTTAAAGTATATAAATATCTATTGCTTAAGTAAGATATTGAGTGAGGTGTTAGAAAATATTATTTTAGGAGGGATGAATATGTCAAAGGGTTTGATAATCGTTATTGCGATAATTGTTATAATTGCCTTATGGTTAATGAGTGCATATAACAGACTAGTACGTTTGAGAAATAGCGCAAAAGAAGGTTTTTCTACTATGGATGTTTATCTAAAGAAAAGATTTGACATGATACCAAATCTTGTAGAGACAGTAAAGGGATACGCATCTCATGAGTCTAAGACTTTGGAAAGTGTAATAGAAGCTAGAAATAGTATAGCAAATGCAACGAATGTAAGTGATCAGCTAGAAGGGGAAAACATGTTAACAAATACCCTACGCTCTTTATTTGCACTATCTGAGGCATACCCAGACTTGAAGGCAAATCAAAACTTTATAGATTTACAACAAAAGATTGAAGCTACAGAGCAAGATATTGCCAATTCAAGAAAATATTATAATGGAACTGTATTAGCATTAAATAATGCAATCGAAATGTTTCCTAGTAATATAGCAGCAAAATTATTTAAATTCGAACAGATGTCAATGTTTGAAGTTTCTAATGAGGGGGAAAGGGAAAATGTTAAGGTTCAATTTTAGTCGAATATTAAAATCAATGACTAAAAATGAAATTTCCCAAAAATGTGCATCGATTATATCCTTAGTTACTCTGGCAATCATACTGTCTGTGGGAATGATTTCTACGTCATATGCTGAGCTAGTTGAGGATAGATCTTATATTACAGATAGTTTTGTGACTGAAATACAGGCAAATGAAGATTATTCTTTTGACGTAACAGAGACTATAGATGTGGACTTTATTACACCAAAGCATGGAATATTTAGGTATATTCCTGTATCTACAGGAGAATACAATGTAAAAGATGTAAAGGTAATTGGAGATGACTATGATGTCAGCACTAATTATGATTCAAATAAGAAATCTGTGGAGGTAAAAATAGGAAACAAGGATAGAGTTCTCAATGGAAAAATGCAATATACCATTAAATATAAGATAGTTGGTATAAAAGCGGATAAAGATTCAAGAGATTTTCTAAAGTTAGACCTTTTGCCAACAGAATGGAATACACCTATAGGAACAGCAAAATCAACATTGAAAATGCCTAAAAATGTAAATTGGAAGGATGCAGAAATTTTCTATGGTAAGTATGGATCAACATCAAAAGTTAATGATAACAAAAAGTTCAAAGTAACTAGCAATGATAAACAACTGACAGTAGAGGCTATGGGATTAGACGCATTTGAAGGTGTGTCTATGAGAAGTTATTTAGAGCCAGGCTATTGGGTCGGAGCTAAAAATTATGATAGCTCAAAGGCTATTATAAGTGTTTTATTTATACTTCTTGCCACACTAACATTTATCCTATGGTGGACGTTTGGTAGAGATCCACATTTTGTTAGAACAATAGAATTTTACTCACCAGACAATATGACACCAGCAGAAATAGGTACATTTATTGATGGTAAAGTAGAGAATAATGACATGACTTCAATGATAGTGTATTTCGCAAATAAAGGCTATTTGAAGATAGAAGATGTAGATAAAGAAAACTTTAAATTTATAAAAGTTAAAGATATAGATCAAGATGAAAAGCCTTTTGCCAAGGTATTTTTCAATGGCATATTTAAAGAAGGCGATTCTGTAAGTACAAACTCTATGCCAAAAGATTTTGGAGATAAGTTTACTGTGGCAAAGGATTCTCTTAGAGGCTTATACACTGGAGATAATAAAATATTCTCCACAGCATCTACTGTATCAAAATGGATTGCCTCAGTATTATTAGTACCGTTAACGGTAGCTGTAGTTGTTTTGGCTACGGCGATATCAGGCAAGACATACTATGTGTTATTTAGCATACCTTTGATATTATTTACAATATTAGGATTAGCATTTTGTTCGATAGTTGTATATGGAACAAATTCTCTTAATAAAAAACAAAGAAGTGCATATTTATTCTTCGGAGTGTTGTCACTGTTGGCAAGTAGCTTTATATTAGCTGTTTTGTCAATAAAGGTTGCACATAGTAATATGTTAGGACTTGTATCAGTGCTATGTTTTGTCATTTCAGTAATTTTTATTACTATTATGAGAGCTAGAACTAAAAAGAGTGCAGATTTGTATGGTAGAATTATTGGATTTAGAGAGTTCATCAAAACAGCAGAATTAAATAAGCTAGAAGCTCTTGTTGAAGATGATCCAAAATACTTTTTCAATGTATTACCTTATGCATTTGTATTTGGTCTATCTGATAAGTGGATTAAAAACTTTGAAAAGATAAAGGTAGAGCAACCAGACTGGTACAGTAGTCCAAATGAGTTTGGAATGTACAATATGTTCATATATGCAAGCATGATGGGAAGCATGAGTAAGTCATTTGAAAACACAATTGTATCTCAAGCATCATCTATTTCCTCTGATGTAGGAAGTGGTGGAGGCTTCGGTGGAGGCGGATTCTCAGGAGGAGGCTTCGGCGGAGGCGGTGGAGGAGCTTGGTAAAAAGGCAACCCACTAGTTTGAGATTTGATATTTTAACAAATCAAGCAGTTTAGAGATAAGTTTAAAATCTAAATAAAAATAAAAGGAGCAGATTGTCTGCTCCTTTTTTATATTCTTATTATGCCAGTTTTAATAATTTTGTTGCTACATTAAAATATACTAGTATAGATCCTGCATCTACAATTGTAGTAATTAGTGGTGCAGCCATAATAGCTGGATCTAAATGTAATTTTTTTGCAAATAAAGGTAGTATAGAGCCTATAATTTTTGCCATCAATATAGTAGCAAGCAGTGAAATGCCAACCAAAACAGCTATCATAGGGTTTTTATATCGAATCATAATATATATTCCATTTGTTATAGCAAGAGTAATACCAACCAAAACGGCAATTCTAAACTCTCTAAACATAATTCTAAATATATCTTTAAACTGTATTTCATCAAGTGCAATACCTCTAATGATAAGGGTTGAACTCTGAGAACCACAGTTTCCGCCTGTATCTGTAAGCATTGGTATAAAGGATACCAACAGGGGAAGTGCAGCAAAAGCACTTTCATATTTTGCGATAATAGTTTGAGTAATCGTTGCAGAAAGCATCAAAAACATCAGCCATCCTATACGATTTTTGGCGTGAGTAAGCACAGAAGTTTCGAAATAAGAAGTTTCACTGGGATTTAATGCACCCATCAGTTCCATATCTTCAGTTGTTTCATCAAGCATAACATCCATAGCATCATCAACAGTTACAATCCCAACCATAAATCCCTGTCTATCAACAACAGGCATAGCAAGCAGACCATACTTTGAGAATAACTTTGCAGTTTCTTCTTGATCAGTATGTGTAGTTACAAATAAAAATTCTGTTTTCATAAGTTCTTCCATAGTCATATCACTATCCATTGTCATTAGTTCTTTTGCCGTAACAATTCCAATTAATTTTCTGTTTTCTAAAACATAACATGTATATATAGTTTCTTTGTGGATACCTGTTTTTTTGATGTGTGCAAGAGCTCCTGCAACAGTTGTATGTTTTTTAAGATTTACATATTCAGTAGTCATGATGCTTCCAGTACTATCTTCTGGGTAGTTTAAGATAGTATTTATCTGTGTTCTCTTATTAGAATCGACATGCTCAAGTATGCGAGTTACTAGATTTGCAGGAAGATCTTCTAGAAGATCAACTGTATCGTCCATATAAAGGTCATCAAGTATATCTTTTAACTCTTTCTCAGTAAACATTTCGACAAGGTATGCCTGCATTGAATTGCTCATTTCTGAAAATACATCAGCTGCTTTTGATTTTTCAATTAATCTAAAGGCTTGAATGAGCTCTTTGTCATCCAAATCAGAGAGGACGTCTGCAATATCCACCGTATTCATAATTTGTAAAGCGCTTCTTACAGCTTTAAACTTCTTTTCACTTAGAAGTTCTAAAAATTTTTTTTCATTCACAAAATCTCTCCCTTCGTATTTAGAATATTTTATATTTCAGCAAGCACAGAGTCTTAGTAAAAAAATAAATTATAAAAAGAAATAAGTGCTTATTATGCACAAATAACTCTCTATAATTAGAAATAAACTCGATAACTCTCGTTGAAAATCCATTTATTATGATAAATAGATTTATATTAAATAGTTTTTCAACAGATAGTTATACTTTATTAGAAATATTTATAGCTAATGTAATTATAACTTGAAGAAATAGCTTAGTCAAGGAATAAACCTTTACAGCAAAATACTATGATAAAAGGTAATAATTATAAGTGCAAAAAAAACAAATTTGTGTTACTCTATTCTATGCAAAAATACTAAGGAGTGTGATTTAGGATTGATAGAAAAATTTAGGGTAAGTAATAGTTTTAAAAAAGAATTTTTAAAAAATGCTTATAAATTTGCGCTTATGATGGCATTTATATTAGCATATATAAAAATATTTGGAGATGACAATACTCTGATTGGAGTAAGTATATATGTAGGTCTTGCTATGTTTCCAGTATGTGACACTAATATGAAAAAATCAGCCATGCTTTTAACTATAGCAATAGTATTTATAGGATCAGGCTTGGTGTCTCAACTAAACTCTTTATCCATGTTGATAGCTCTTCCTATTAATTTTATATTTGTCTATTTTGTAATGATGATGACCAGTGAGCCAACATATTTGAAGCTAAATATAGTAATGTTACTTCCATTTTTGTTTTGCCAGTCAGTTCCAATAGGTATGGACAGATTTAATGTTAGAATGATTGGGATACTTAGTGGAACAGTATTGATGATGTTGGCAACATATATTGGATGGAGCAAAAGAGAGTTTGGACAAAAAGACTCTCTTGCTTTTAAAGAGCAATTGATATTAAATAGAAAGCATAATAAAACAGCAATAAGAATGGCTACAGGCATTTCTATAGCAATACTTATATCATCAATATTAAGGACTGAGAAAGCTCTTTGGGTAACACTTGTTGTGATGTCTCTCACTCAATTTGATTCTGATGAGATGTTATCTAGAATAAAATATAGAGTAATTGGAACAGTTCTAGGATCTGCATTTTTTTTAGTAGCTTTTGAGTATCTATTACCTGAAAAATATGCGGTATTAATAGTGCTACTATTTGGATTTATAGGTTTCTTTTCTGATAAATATAAGTATAAGCAGTTTATTAATACTGTGTCAGCCATAAATGCGTCCTTAATTTTATTTAACACAAAAAATGCTATATGGAATAGACTTACTGGATTGATGCTTGGAATATCAATTGTTTTAATTTTGTATTTTATAGAAAAAATGATGATAAAAAACTTCAGATTGATTAGAGAAAATAATATTGCATAAATAAAAAACAAAGTTCTATTAATTAATAGAACTTTGTTTTTGTACTACTATTTATTCGAGGAAGTATATCTCGGTATATAATTACTTTGCTTTATCAAAGAATTGATTGCTAGTTTGGTCTTTATATGACCAATTAGCCTTCCAAATCTCGTATTCTTCGCTTGTAATTTCTTCGGACTTATACTTGTTTTGCATATCTCTCCATTCTTCCAAAGCATGGTTAAAACTTTTTATATCCTCTCCTAAAAAGAAGACACCGTTAAGACTAATATCTCTTTTGGAATCAATTACAATAGAGCTTATTGAAAGAGGTATAGAGTCCTCCATCTTAAATAATAATCTTATAACATCTTCGTTGCTATATGGATATTGTGCTTCCTTAAAATATTCAGGATTGATATCCAAAGCAGAGGAAATATTATTTAATACATCTTCTTTCGGTGATCTTATATTTAGTTCATACTGCCTAATACGAACATCATCCAAATTAGTTTTTTCTCCTAACTTTTTTTGTGTCAAACCGCGTAGTTCACGGAATTTTTTTAATAGACGACCTATTTTCATACATAGTCTCCTTTATCATTTACAATAAGAAACATATTTGTTTCTGTATATAATCTTACTATATAAAAAAATAAAAAGCAAATGACTATTCAAAAATCAAAAAAAATATTTATAATATAAAAAATAGTACACCCCAGATAGTTTTAAATATCATGGGGTGTACCATTAAAATAAATAAAGTAAACATATTATTTATACAGTAACAATCAGGCTGCTGCTGTTAGAACATATTTAGGTTGAATATACAAGAAACGGCTAAATTTACAGCCTGATTGTACAGTATTTTTTAATTAAAACTCATCTATAACAGTTAATTCTTCATTAACAGCAAATCCAAATCCATCATTACGTATTCTTCTTACAGTTTCTTTTACAAACTCATCAGCATTTTCAATAGCTTCTTCTGGAACCATTATTCCTGTTTTTGTAACCTTGCCTTTTCCTAACATTTCAGCACCGATTATTAGAGGAACAGCAGTCAGTGGAGCCATATTTCCTGCAACTCGTCCTATATAGACTCTGTCTTTTCCATCCTTTTTGCCATGTATTTCTGTTGCGGCACAAGCGGTAACTCCCTTAAGAAATTCTTCAAGCTCTTCTTTGTTCATTTCTTTTCTTGAACTTTTTTGAGCGACTAATACTGCTAAAGCGAAGTCTCTAGGTGATATTGCAGTTCCTTTTATATTTAATTCATGTTCTGAAGTTAGTCCTGAAAGACCAATTTTTTTGAAACCTTCATAAGCACTTGTTGGTTCAAGGCTAAATCTAACTGATACATTTTGTATGTTAGGAATATATCTTGGGAAGGTAAACACTTCTGGATGTCCTATTCTAGATACCTTTCTTACGCCATAAGGATTTCCAAAATCAAAGTCCCATTCCTTTAAGAAAGATGGTTCATTTTTCTTAACACCGTCTTCTATATAAGGAGCATTATGAATACATTCCAACATATGTCCTAAAACAGCAGGTCCACCTGGTTCTTTTTCGTCTGTTGCAAAATAAAAGATTGCTTCATCGATTGAATCGAAATATCTTTCATTTGCACTACAAGCTAGCACAGATAAAAATCCTGGGCTTGCACCTAGTCCCATAATCATACTCAATCCTTTTTCTTCTGCTCTTTTAGGAAGATCAGATTCAAATATATGATTAAAGGCTTCTATATCATCACAGAAATCTATATAATGTTTTCCTGCTTTTATTGTTGTATCAATTATATCGTATGCAAAAAGATGGTATGGTCCAGTACAATTGGCCACAACATCACAGTCCTTGATTACTTCATATAGTGCATCTTTGTCTGTAACATCTACTTGAGCAGCTGTCACCTTTGGAGAATTCAACTCAGCAACAACCTTTTCATTTCTTTCTATATTTCTTGATGATATTACTATTTCATCGAAAACGCTTTCATGATTTAATAAATCTCTTATACCATATAGTGCCTGAGAACCCGCACCGCCTAATACAACTAATTTCATAGAATAACCTCCTCAAAATTAATATAACTATAAATTTAGAAAACATTATATCAGTATGATTCGATAAATATCAAAATTAGTGCTTAGAAGTGATTCTAAAATAAAAATAAATATATGATTAAAGAAAATTTGATATTATTGATAAAATGTTTATCTAATCTATAAAAATAATAGACAATATTATACAAGCAATAATTAGTTAGTAATATTACTTGTTGAACTAATTATATCACTAAAATCTTAAAATATCTATAGAATTGTCAAAAAATAAAGAATAATTAAATAATAAGAAGCCTAACTCATAATTAAAGAAGTTTTGTATTGTACCTATCAATTCTATTGATCAATATGTAAGTATTTATAGTAAAATATATTTACTTTGAATTTTAATTTAAAAAACAAAGCATGAAAATAGGTTATAAAAACAAAAAATATATATTTATAAAATTATAAATCATAGTATTATGAAGTGTACTTCTTTAGATTTATATATTCGCAAAAAAAACATTTGAAAATAAAATTAAAAACATGTAATTTTTTCTTTAGAATGGATTAAAAATATCATATAAATGATATAATGGTGATATTAATTGAAAATAGGAGGTAACTATGAAAAAAATTATATCAACTTTGTTATGTTCAGCATTTTTGCTGTCAACAGCGGCTGTATCAAATGTAGATGCTGCCAATATAGATGTTCAGAGAATTTCTGGGGTTAGTAGGTATTCTACACCAGTAGAAATAAGCAAAGCTTATTTTGAAAGTGCACCTACAGTTGTATTAGCTAGTGGAGAAGGTTATGCAGATGCTTTGGTAGGAGGTTCATTGGTTTCACAAGAAAAAATACCAATGCTACTTACTAGAGCAGCAAGTTTACCTAAAGAAACAAAGGATGAACTTTTGAGGCTAAAAACAAAAAAAGTTTATATTTTAGGGGGACCAAATACAGTATCTAAAAATGTAGAAAACTCTTTGAAAACTATGAACATACAAGTAAAAAGATTAGCAGGAAAGAATAGAATGGATACAGCAGGAGAGATAGCTCGTGAAAGGTACACTCTAAATGCAAAAGGAAGAGATCTACCAATGGGAGACTCTTATGTTGGAATAAATGCATATAATTATGCAGATGCTTTAGTTGCTGGATCATTGGTAGGGCAGATGAGAGGAGAAGTTTTGTCATACATATACCCATATAGCCAATCCAATCCTATGCCATATTATCTTGTATTCGGAGGCACAGCATCAATACCAAGCTTTGATGAGTATACTCAAAGAATTGCAGGAAAAAATAGATTTGAAACATCTGTAGAATCAGCAAAAAACTTTAAGACTCTTACAGGTAAGGATTTAAAAACTGTAATATTGGTAGATGGGACAAACTATCCAGATGCTTTAGCAGCATCTACAGTTGCAGGCAAGGAAGACGCCACTATAATAACAACAACACCAAATAATCTATATAAAGAAAGCAAGAAATTTATAAGAAATAATGGTATAGAAAAAGTGATAATAATAGGTGGAGAAAAATCAGTATCAAAGTATACAGAATCTGAAATCAATGATTCTGAAGATGTATCTTCATCAACACTAGGTGGATGGAAGGTAGAGAATAACAATAAATATTACTATAAAAATGGATCAAAGTTAACAGGTTGGCAGAATATAGAGGGAAGTAGATACTACTTCAACTCAAGTGGTGTTATGCAGACAGGATGGCACTTTGAAGATTATAATTCAAGCAAATATGGTAAAATAAATAATGCTAGATATTATTTGATGCCAGATGGAAGATTGGCAGAGGTAGGTAGAGAAATTGATGGATGGATTACTACAAAAGATGGTGTATCCGAAATATTGAGCTCTCAGGCGAGAAAAAACATTATGGACCAAATCTCAAAAGATAATCCACAACTTGTACAAGAAATAAACAATAAGAATATGATACTCTTTAAAGATAGTAATCCTTCTGGAGCAAGTGATGTATACCACGTGTCAAAAATGGAAGATTACTGGTCAGTTCCATATGAAAATGGAATAAGAGAAGGATCAAATGAAATCCTTTATACATACAGCATAAATAGATATACAGGTGATGTAATAAAAAAATAAAATATTAAAGTACTGAAAAGAATAGAACAGTGGAACAAAAAAGAACGCAAAAAATTGCGTTCTTTTTTATGTAAATTAAAGAAGATTTTATTTCTTAAAGTTTTCTGCTCACCTTGTAGCAATGTCTATTATGTTCTCTTCAAGGAAAGTAAGATAAAACTTTTCTCTATAGACTATGCAATATACTCTTAAAAAGGATTTTAATACTACACACTCAGCTGAATCAGAAAGGTTTTATATCTCAAAAAATAATTCTTATACATATATTTCTATATATACCATCAAATTATGGGTATTATACTAATAAGGGCATTAGAAAATTTTCAACTTATAGCTAAGTGTTTTTGGAAAGTTTGAGTCTTGGCTATACTTTGTTGATAACTTTATTTAGATTAATAATTATATACTAAAAAAGAAATAAAAGAAAAGTAACTTGTAGAAAAGAAAATCATAATCGAGATAGTTGACATGTCATGTATAAGATGTTATAATATGATTAATCAATAGTTGACGAGTCAATTGTTGATATTTCATTTTTTGTCACATTATAGAGTGTACATATTTTGTGGTAAAATTTAAAAAGTGATTTTATTGGGGGAACGATGGAACTAAGAGAGTTTAGTAGTTTATTACATCGAGTCAAAAATCTAGAACATAGATTAAGTAAAAATTTTGAAAGAAATACAGGCTTTAGTCTAACTAGATATGAGATGATGATGTTTTTAAAGGAACATAATTCCTGTTTGCAAGTAGATATACAAAACTACTTAAAAATAGATCAAGCTGCTGTTACGAGGCATCTAAAATTATTAGAAAAAAGGGGACTTGTTACTAGAGTTCGAAATGCCAAGAACAATAGAGAAATTTTCGTTTCACTGACAAATGCGGCTAGAAAGGAACTGGCAAGTTGTCAGTTGAGCAGCGAGGAAAATAAGGAGTTTATAAGATTAACGATAGCAAGAGAAGACTTAAAAGAACTAGAAGAAGTTCTTGATAGAATAGAAGAAATTCTTGGTAAATAATATCAATTATTTATCTTAAATTTATAAATAAATTGCACTAAGGACTGAACAGATTTGAAAGATTTGTATTATTTTAAAAGCATTTAAACGCAGGCAGGAAGACAAGTGTTTAAATATGCAGAGACTATATTGATAATACAACTTGAACTTTGAGTTGCTTTATAGATAGACAGTCAAAGTATAAATACTATCCTACCCGTATAAGATGTAGAATGTTTATATGGAGGAAATAAAATGTTAAAAAATAATGATTTCTCAGATATTGTATTTAACAGAAGATCAGTAAAAGTATTTGATGAAAATTATAAGATCAGCAATGAAGAAATGTTAGAAATGATAGAAGAGGCTACAAAAGCACCTTCTTCAGTAAATATGCAACCTTGGAGATTTATGGTAGTGCAGTCTCAAGAGGGAAAAGATAAGTTACGTCCACTAATAAGATTTAATGTCAGACAAAATGATACTTCATCAGCGATGGTGATTGTGTTTGGAGATATGAAATGTTATGAAAAGGGCGAAGAAATTTTTGGAAGAGCAGTTCAAGAGGGTCTAATGCCTCAAGAGATAAAAGACCAAACATTGGGATTGTTCATGCCAGTATATAAAAATTACTCTAAAGAAAAAATGAATGATGTCGTTAAAATAGATGGTAGTTTAGCAGCAATGCAGTTCATGCTAGTAGCAAGAGCACACGGTTATGAAACAAATCCTATTGGAGGATTTGAAGAAGACCAGATAGCAGAAGCATTCGGTCTAGACAGTGAGCATTATGTTCCTGTATTAATCATTGCGATTGGTAAAGGAGAGTACCAAACTCATAGTTCTGTAAGATTGAACCCAAAAGAAATCACAACTTTTAAATAAAAATTAAAAGATATATTATATAGAGACTGTTTCCTAGGTATCGATTTAGGGGCAGTCTTATTTGCTTTGTGAATAAAATCTAGTAAGAAGAAAAAATATAGTTATGAAATAAAAGTGTAATAATAGATCAGAAAGTGCTTAGTTAATATATGAGAAAATAGATATATAAGAGATAAAAAAATAATATATGAGAAAGTAGAGATACAAGAGATAAAAATAATAATATATGAGGAAACAGATATTAAGAGAGTAAAAAGTAAATAATGTATAAAAAATAAAAGGTGCTAGTATATGTTAGCACCTTTTTATAATCATTATATAATATCTATTTTTTAATAACTGCTACCACTGAAGAAACGATAACGCCTGCAAGTATAGCTTCGGGCAATCCATTTGTAACTGCAATTGCACCAATAACTTTGCCTGGTGATCCAATTTTTCCTATAGCTTCAACATATCTTTGTCCATAAATTAAATAAATTGATCCCAATACACCTACAGTATTAATTAAAGAAGCTAAAAATCCAGTTATCATAGCAGAAACTTTTTTATTTTTGCTTGCCTTTAAAATACCTGTAAATATATAATATGAAGAAAATCCCATAATAACTCTTGGTAGTACTGAAACAATCGGATTCATCATTAAAAATGAAGTGACAGTTGGCATTGTAAATGCCCTAATTAAACTTGTCAATCCAAATATTAGACCGATTGCCAGACCCACAATAGGTCCTTCAATCACTGCACCTATTATTACTGGTATGTGCATGATAGTTGCATTTACTGGTCCAATAGGTATAAAACCTAGTGGCGTAATAGAAAGCATGATGCAAATACCTGATAACACGCCGATAACTACTAATCTTCTTACATCCAACCTTTTTTTTGTGTAAACATTACCGTTCATAAAAACCTCCGTTCCAGCTCATAAAAGATGCCGGACTTAACCTATTAAAATTATTTGCCTATTGGTCATATTCAATTGATATATGCCATTAAACATACTAATTTTAACAAAAAAGATATATAAATGTCAATTGATTTTTTAAGGGCAAATATTTGATATATAAGTAAATACTTTACTTGTTAAAAAATAAATATAATTTATATACAATTGTATAAATGAAAGTATAGAAAAGTATAAAAAAAGTATTTTAAAATAGAATTATAAAAAATAAAAATAAATATGAATAAAAATATAATTAAATTTGGATCTAGTTATATTTATAAAAAATAAATATAAAAAAATGAAAAATAAAGAGTATTAAATAAATATATAAGGATAATAGAAGTGATAATATTAATGATATAAAGTAAAATATGTGATAAACTTAATAGTAAATAAAAAGTTTGGTGGTGATTGTCATAGAAGATAAGTATATATTAGATAGAAAAAAAGATATGTCACGTTTGGGAATGGCGCTTATTGCACAAGGGATAATCTTTAACATTGCAGGGTTGTTTATTTCAGATATCATTAAAGATGAAGGGGTATCGATTATACTAACTGCTATTTTGGGTATTTTGCCACTGTACTTGTATACTGGTAAAAATAACTTTAAGATCTATATAAAATCTGAAAGAAAAAAATTCACTTTTTTAGATCTTTTAGTATTATTTAGTATTATGATGGTGCTAAATACACTTGCTTCACAAATTTTTAATTATATAGAAGTATTTTTAAATTTATTTGGTTTAAGTGCTGTATCGGAGGCTAATTCAGGTGAAGCATCAGCAACTATATCTATGGTTATGTATGGAATAATAATTGCACCGATTGTAGAAGAAGTTATATATAGAGGTGTTCTTATGAGAAGCTTAGAAAAATATGGTGCCTATGCAGCCATATTAATATCAAGCATTTTATTTGGGACTATGCATCAGGATCTTTTACAATCCCCTGTTACAATGTTCGTGGGTCTTACTCTTGCCTATGCAGCCTATAAATATTCTATTAAATTATCAATTATATTACATATATTAAATAACTTGACGGTTGAGATGGGTGCTCAGCTTGATCTATCAAAAGGATTAGAGGGATCTATATTTAATATAGTTATAAATTTACTTATAAGTGTAACATTTGTTATATTTGTATTCAAAAATAGAAAAAAAATAAAAAGAAAGATACAGGATATAAAAGAAAAATATCTAAAGATAAAAGAAAAAAACAAAGAATTGAAAATTAAAGGGAGTATAAAGGTGTTTTTTACAAGAAAATCTGTAATAATACTACTAGCTATAGATCTTATAATTATGTTTGCTGGTATTGGAGTTATGAAATAGTTTGATACAAGCTCGTTAAAATACTATTAATAGTTCACTTTTTTGTTTTTTTTTGGTAAAATAGAGCAAGCAAACGTATTCGCGCGCCGGTGAATATTGCTAAAAATTAAATATTTATAAGCGAGGTGTAAGTTTTGAACAGTTATTTTTATAAGGATGAATTTCTAGGGGAATTCATTGGAACGTTCTTCTTGGTACTTTTTGGTTTGGGAGCTATTTGTGCATCTACAATTTTTGGATCGCACAGTGGGTTATTCCAAGTGGCATTATTATGGGGTATAGCAGTAACACTTGCAGTATATGTGGTTAGACACCTATGTAATGCACATTATAACCCAGCGGTATCGGTAGCAATGGTAGTGAGTGGAAGAATGAATGCAAAGAGATTGCCGACTTATTTGATAGCGCAATTTCTAGGAGGATTCTTTGGAGCTTTGATGGTTTACATCTTATTTAATCCTTCAATTGCAGCATTTGAGGCCAGTCATGGTATTGTAAGAGGTAGCTTTGAATCTGTTACAACAGCTAAAATGTTTGGAGAATTTTATGTTCAGCCAGGTGGTAGTGCACAAGTAAGTTTTGGGCTTGCTATGTTTGCTGAAATTTTCGGGACATTCATGTTGGTACTAACAATATTCTTACTTACGGACAGTTGTAATGTTGGTAGACCAAATGATCAACTGGGACCATTTTTTGTAGGACTTACTGTTACTTCTGTAATTTGTTTGATAGCACCGTTGACTCAGGCTTGTATTAATCCTGCTAGGGACTTAGGTCCAAGAGTAGTAACGATGATATTTGGCTGGGGTAAAAATGCTTTTCCAGATTCTCAAGGTGGTTTTATGTGGATATATGTCCTTGCACCAATACTTGGAGGAATTTTGGCAGCTGTAGTATTTTCAAAGGTTATCGAACCAGCCTTAAACAGAAGAAGTAAACTTCAGGAGAATGAACTTAAAGCTAGACTTGATGAAAAAGCAAGTATAAAAATTGCTGAATAACAGAAACTTTACGGCGCTTTTAAATTTTGTTGATCGTAGAAATCTCTCTAAAGATAATTTAGAGGGATTTCTTTTTTTATATTTATAAAAAAAGAAATCTACAGAGAATAATAAAATAAAAGGATAAAAAGGCTTATTTATATGAAAATATTAACAAAAATATTTTTATAATAAAACTATAAAAATTAAAACCAATTTTATGTCTATTTTATTATATTTTTCTACTACTAAATATAAAAACATGTTATAATCATATGTAAGTGGTTTATTACGATTATGTTGGCATTATTATTTTTTATTAAATAATTGTGTTGTATTCGAATCAAAAAATTTAATTAGTCAGCGGGGAAAGCGATATGGGTGAAAAAACAAAAGAATTGATTCATATTAATGGAGAGAAATCAGATGATGATATATCCAGTAAATATAAAAATGAAAACATGGATATTTATACAGATATAAATGTGTTATCATATAACAAAATATTACACAAAAAAGATACATCTCCCCTTGAGTATTTAAAAGAAAGTTATCCAGCAGATATTGAAAAAGTGATGGTGGATGACATTTTTTATAGTAAAATTTATGTTGATTTTATTAAATATTGCTCTTGTAATGAGATTATTACACTATATGATTTAAGCGATAATCATATAGAGAGTTTTTTGGAGAGTATAGAGGACTCATCTGATAGAAATAAAATTGGGTTTAAAATAGAAAATGTATTAGAAGATATGAAAGAAAGTTTCAACAGAAACTTCTTTGAATTGGACTATCTAAAGGATAACTATGAAGAAATCCTAAGAAAGAGTCTAATAGAGCTTGTTTTTGACGCGCGAAAATATCTGCTATTTAGAGAATTTTGTGCCCAAAATGGTATCGTAACGCTAATGGATCTTAGAAAAGAAGATTTGGTTAGATTTACGTTTAGTAAAAGTATAGGTAAAAGAAAAAAAGAAGAAATAATCTTAAAAATTGAACATTTTCTGTTAGAAATATTAGGGGATGATCAAGATGGAAGTATCTTTGAATATATAAAAGAAAACTATCCAGAAGATCTTAAAGAGTTAAAAATTAACGATGTGTTCAAAGAATATAAACATATAATGTTTAGGATTCACTGTGAAGATAATGATATTATTAGTTTGTATGATCTAAATATAGCTGCTCAAAAAGAATATTTTCAGAAATTTAGCATTAAAGATTCTAAGAAAAAGTTGGTAATAAATGCTCTCAAAAAGGAATATCTGTCAATAATAAAAAAGAATTTAATTTTATCAAGTGTGATACCACAGGAAAAAGAAGTAGGAGTGGATGAATGTTCACATATCAATGTTGAGAAGAATTATTTTAGATTGATTCCGATAGAGAGTTTGCTTCCAGATAAATATCTAGCATATGAATATATGAAGCAAAAGCTACAAGATGATGGTGTCGAGAATTTACTTGATCTTATGGGGTATGATCTAACAAAGTTAAAGTATGTTCCTGGTGTTGGAGAAAAAAGATACTCTGAATTTTTTGATCATTTAAAAGAAAATATTAGAAGTGCAAAAGAAACTGTTAAAGTAATTGAAACAGAAAAATTTTTGCTTGAAGATAATATTTACTCTGCTGTAGCTGAGAAAACTGTTTGGGAAGTAGTGTCTGGTGTTGGTCTGAAGGTAGATAGAAAGTCTTATAATCAAGATGAAATATCACAGTATCAAGGAATGAGATATATAGATATCAAAGATTATAGCTTGATAAGATATCTTATTAACATAAAAAAGAACCTAGAAAAAATAATAAACGTTGAAGAAACAATTAATGAACTGAGATTCTCTGGGTATAATGATGTAGAAAAAATGGTACTTTATGATAGGGTAATTGCTAAAAAACCATTAGAACAGATATCTAAGTCTACTGGAGAAGATATAATTAGATTAGAAAAAATAGAAAAAAGTATTATAGAAAATATAAATAAGGTACTAAAAGAGAAAAAATTTACAATAGCTTTGAGAACTATATATGATAATTACAAAAGAATGCCGATAGAAAAACTAGATGATTATCTTGGCGAAAACGAAAAGATATTGTTAGATTTAATAAAGGCAAATGTAATATATGGCGTATTTTATATAAAAGAATATGAAAGCATGGCATACTTCAATTTAGAGGGAATAGCAAGCAATGCTGATTATGAAATCGAACAGATAGATTCCTTTGGAGAAATTAAGAGTTTGAAAAAGATATTTAAAAAATATAATCAGGTTACGGTCAATGATACTATATTTACTGATATAATTAAAAACTCTGAGTGTGCAAGATTTATGAGAGAAAATGGTGTTCAAATAGTTGATGATTATTATTATAAAGATGGCATAAGTAAAATTGACCTATTTGAATTTTATCTTAAATACTATCATAAGGAACCACTACGCTTGAATTCAAAAACAGTTCCAGAATACAATAGATTTTTCAAGGAAAAATTTGCTATAGAAATGAAGATGAATAGTAGAAGCCTTGAAGGTCTAGCCTCTAGATCTGATAAAATTATACTTGTAAATCCTAGAACCTATTCACACATAGATTTGGTAGATATTGATGAAGTGACTGTATTGCATATGAAAAAGATATTAGATTTAAGGTTATCAAAGAAAAACTATGTAAATGCAAAAGAAATATATGAGATAATGGAAGAATACTATCCTGGGACCTTCTATGGCAAACATCATGTATATTCTTTGATAAATCATCATTTTGATGATTATAATACTAGTAAAGGAAACTCTCTGGATATTACTACTAAGGGAAATCAAATATCAATGAAAACTGATGTGATTTTTGATATTTGTAAAGAGAATGATTCTATTATTAGTATAAAAGATTTAAAGGATCAAACTGACTGGTCTACTAATAGAATATACAATGCAATAGACAACTCTGAAAGAGTAATAAAAATGGGACCGAGTAAATGTGTAATTATAGAAGATATATTAAATAAAGAAATAAAGGAAAAAATTAAAAATATTTCTTTGGAAGCCTTTCAAGATGGATATGCTTTCACCAAGAAACTTTATAGTGAATACATACTAAAAGACGAAGTATTGTCTGATTTTGTGGATAAATATGATATAAAACATCCTAAAGAAATTGCATCTTTAATTAAATACATGAATGAAAATATAGTCGGAAATAACAATTTTTTATATTGCAAAAATCAAGATATTAAAAGTATAGAAGATGTGATAAGAATTAAATATCCAAAATATTTGACAGTAGATGATTTAAGAGAGCTTTTATCAAGGTTTGGATATTCCCAGATTTCTATATACCAAACAGTGGATAGAATAGTAAATAAGGGAATTTATATTCAGGTAGACAAAGAAAAATTTTTGGTAAAAGAAAAGTTTTTATTAGATGCAGGTGAAATTGAGAAACTCGTAAAATTTGCAAAAGAAAAAACTTCTAAAAATGGATATTTTATTCCGAAAGAGTATATAAAAGAAATACGTAACAATATAGATTTTAAGGACTTTGAAATAAATCAATTTACAGTTGCGAATGTTCTAGATGAAAATGGATTTAAAAAACTATTTAGATATAAGATGAAAAATGCTATGGATGTTATAGTGTTGGTAAATAAATCTTCTGAATATGAAGATATAGATGAGTTAACATATGATATATTAAAAAATTCATACGATGGTGATATGAATGAAAGAGATGTATATGATTTCCTTTCTGGTATTGGTATATATGAACCGATAGAAGATCCTTTATATAAAAAAATGTATAATGATATGAAGATGAACGGATATATATCTGTTGATGATGAAGGAAGCGTAGTTTTGAAATAAAAACCATATGTGATTAAAAAGGCGTAGAATTAATTCTATGCCTTTTTTAATATTTGAATTTGTGTGTTAATTAGTTTTAATTTAAGTAAAATAGAATCTATTAAAAATAATCAACGGACTTGCGTTCAATATATAGATAATAAAAGTGTGATGTGATATAATAACAACTACATATTGAAGAAGAAAAAATATTATAAATAGAGATTGTTTAAAAAATATTAATAAAAATCGCTAAAATTTTGCTTTTATTTGTATAATATTTTTTGATTTTCTTATTAATATGGATTATATAAAATTATAATTTAAAACACTTTGCTGTAAAACAGTGTAGTGAAGGCTTCTTATGTCAATATTGCATGCTAACGAAAAAAAATAAATGTACAAAATAGTACGAATATGATAGAATTATTTTAGATAAATGAAGAGTAAATATTCGTGAAAATAAAAAAGCTAAAATTGGATATCGAGCTTAATATAAGAAAAAATAAGTAAAAATATAACATAAAAGTTATTTCAAAAAGCTATTGAACATTGTATACAATTATGTTATCATGAAGTTAATCTTTAATGATAGTCAATTTCATTAAAGAATTGAGATATTATATTAAAACTAAATTAGTATTTGTATGGAGGTAGAAATATGACTGCTTGGAATGGATTTAAAGATGGAAAATGGTCAGAAAATGTAGATGTTCATGACTTTATTGACTTGAACTATACTCCTTATGAGGGAGATTCTAGATTTTTAGAAGGTGCTACAGAAAATACTGAGAAGCTTTGGAAAGAAGTTTCTGAATTATTTAAAAAAGAGAGAGACAATGGTGGTATGCTAGATGTGGATGTAGATACTATATCTCAGATAGATGCATATGCACCAGGTTATATAGATAAAGATAGAGAAAAAATTGTAGGATTACAAACTGATGCCCCTCTAAAGAGAGCGGTAATGCCTTTTGGTGGAATAAGAACAGTTGAAAATTCTTGTGAAGCTTATGGATATAAATTAAATCCAGAAATTGAAGAGATTTTTACAAAGTATAGAAAGTCTCATAATCAGGGTGTCTTTGATGTATACAATGAAGAGATGAGAGCTGCTAGAAAGTCAGGAATAATTACTGGGCTTCCAGATGCCTATGGTAGAGGAAGAATAATAGGTGACTATAGAAGAGTAGCTTTATATGGAGTAGATTTCTTAATTGAGAAAAAGAATGAAGAAAAACTTTCTTTAGCAGATAAGCCAATGACTGAAGAAGTTATTCGTTTAAGAGAAGAGTTGACTGAACAAATTGTAGCTCTAAAGAAGCTAAAGAATATGGCAAATTCATACGGATATGATATATCAAAACCAGCTACAAATGCACAGGAAGCAGTTCAGTGGTTATACTTTGCATACTTGGGGGCTATAAAGGACCAAAATGGTGCAGCGATGTCAATAGGTAGAATTTCTACATTCTTAGATGTTTATTTTGAGAGAGATTTAAGAAATGGAATAATAACAGAGAAGGATGCACAGGAAATAATGGATCACTTTGTTATGAAGTTAAGAATGGTAAAATTCCTTAGAACACCTGAATATAATGAATTATTCTCAGGAGACCCAACTTGGGTTACTGAATCAATTGGTGGAATGAATGCAGATGGAAGAACATATGTAACTAAAAACTCATATAGAATGCTAAACACTCTATATACATTAGGGCCATCACCAGAGCCAAACCTAACAGTTCTTTGGTCTACTCAACTACCAAAAGAATTTAAAGATTTTTGCTCAAAGGTATCTATAGACACTAGTTCAGTACAGTATGAAAATGATGATTTAATGCAGAAGTTTACTGGAGATGACTATGGTATAGCTTGCTGTGTATCAGCAATGAGAATAGGAAAGCAAATGCAGTTCTTTGGAGCGAGAGTAAATCTAGCAAAGACACTTCTATATGCTCTAAATGGAGGTATAGATGAAAAATCTGGGGCTCAGATAGCTCCAAAGATGGAAGTTATAGAGGGAGATATATTGGATTATGATGAAGTAAATGCAAGATTTGAGGAATACTCAGCATGGCTTGCAGGATTATATGTAAACACTTTAAATGTAATTCACTATATGCATGACAAGTATTCATATGAATCACTTGAAATGGCACTTCATGATATGGAAATACTAAGAACAATGGCTTGTGGTATAGCTGGTCTTTCAGTTTGTGCAGACTCTCTATCTGCAATAAAATACGCTAAGGTAAAGCCAATCAGAAATGAAAATGGTGTAATAGTAGACTTTGAAATAGAAGGAGACTTCCCTAAGTATGGTAATAACGATGATAGAGTGGATCAGATAGCAGTAGATATAGTAACTGGCTTCATGGAAAAAATAAGAAAGCATAAGACTTATAGAGATGCGGTTCATACTCAGTCAGTCCTTACTATTACTTCAAATGTAGTATATGGAAAGAAGACAGGAAATACTCCAGATGGTAGAAAGGCAGGAGAGCCATTTGCACCAGGAGCAAATCCAATGCATGGTAGAGATTCACAGGGAGCTTTGGCATCACTTTCATCAGTAGCAAAAATTCCTTATGAAGAGGCACAGGATGGTATATCTAATACATTCTCAATTGTTCCTAAGGCTTTAGGAAAGTCTGAAACAGATAGAATGAGTAATCTATCAGCTATGATGGATGGATACTTTATGCAAAAGGCTCAGCACTTAAACGTAAATGTATTTGATAAAGCAACTCTTCTAGATGCTATGGAAAGACCTGAAGAATATCCTCAGCTAACTATCAGAGTATCTGGATATGCTGTAAACTTTATTAAGTTGACAAGAGAACAGCAGCTAGATGTAATAAATAGAACTTTCCATGATAGAATGGCTTAAAAGCAAAAAAGCAAAAAAGCAAAAAAGCAAAAAAGCAAAAAAGCAAAAAAGCAAAAAAGCA
>NZ_JAVWJH010000001.1:119827-120750 GCF_036639115.1 Peptostreptococcus sp.
AAAATATAATAAATAAAAAATAAAAGGCTATGCTAAATAGCATGGCCTTTTATTAAGATAGATAATATACATCTGGGGATATTACAAGGATAGGAGGAACATTATGATCAATGGAAGAGTACATTCAATAGAAACATTTGGAACAGTAGATGGTCCTGGAATTAGATATGTGGTATTTACCCAAGGATGTAATTTGAGATGTAGATTTTGTCATAATAGAGATACTTGGGAGTACGGAGAAGGTAAGCTAATGTCAGCGCAAGAAGTAGTAGATGATATGATGAAGTACAAGACATTTATCGATGCGTCTGGCGGAGGTATTACAGTATCTGGCGGAGAGGCAACTACTCAAGCTGAATTTGTAGAAGAAATATTTAGGCTTGCAAAAGAAAAGGGCATACATACATGTCTTGATACTAGTGGTTTTGTAGAGATTGATTCAATAAAATCGCTATTAAAGTATGTAGATTTAGTTCTTCTAGATATCAAACATACCAATTCAGAAGTATCTACATGGCTAACAGGTCAATCATCAGAAAAAGCAATGCAGTTGGCAAGATATTTGGAAAAAGAAGGTATAAAAGTGTGGATTAGACATGTACTAGTACCTACAATCAGTGATGATGAAGAATATCTAAGAGATTTGGCAGATTTTGTAAAGTCATTAAAAAATGTAGAAAAATTTGAACTCTTGGCTTATCACACAATGGGAATTCATAAATGGGAGCAGATGGGAAAAGAATACTCACTAAATGATATTCCAGCAGCAACAGAAGAAGACGTTGAAAGAGCGTATAAAATTATGGATATAGACAATTTAAGATAGATTATATTGACAGTAAGTCTATGAAAAGTATAATCTTAGTAGTTAGTAGTTAGTAGTTAGTAGTTAGTAGTTAGTAGTTAGTAGTTAGTAGTTAGTA
>NZ_JAVWJH010000001.1:120850-221412 GCF_036639115.1 Peptostreptococcus sp.
GTCAGTAGTCAGTAGTTAAAAATAAATATCAATATAAAAAATGATCCACAGCATAAATTTAATTCTAAATTGCTGTGGATTATTTATATTAATTTTAAAATAACTATATTTATAATGAAAATAGTTCTGTCTATAAGTTAAAATAAAATTAATAGTATATATATGCTTGTGAATTATAAAAATACTTGTAAATTGTAAAAAATTAAAGAGATGTGTGTCTATAAATTGCAATAAAAATTAATCTATGGTGTACAATAAATAAAAAATAAATATGTGTATAATTTATAGCAAAATTAATGAAAAAAAGTTATTATCATAGCATTTAGATTATAGAAATAAAATAGGGATATAAAAGATAATAGGCAAGTATATGAGCTATAATATATGTAAGAGAGGTGAATTATGATAAAAAAATACCTACACATTCTATCTTATGATGGACTTTCAAAGGTAGATATAGATAAATTAAAGAAGCTACCAAATTTTAAAAAATATTTGAAAGAAGCCTCAGGATGTTTAAATGTAACAAGTGTATACCCTAGTCTGACATACTGTGCACATACATCGATCACTACAGGGGTATATCCGAACAAGCATAGGATTATAAGTAATACTAAGCTTGAGCCATATAGAAAGAGTCCTGATTGGCACTGGTATGATAGAGACATAAAGGCAGAGACATTTCAAAGTTTAGCAAAAAAAGCTGGCTATAAAATTCTTTCTATATTTTGGCCAGTAACAGCAGCATCAAAGGATATTAAGTATAATATGCCAGAAATATTTGCAAATAGATGGTGGAAAAAACAAAGCTTTGTATCATTATTTAATGGTAATCCATATTTTCAGTTTATACTAAATTCAAAGTTTGGAAAACTAAGAAATGCTCTAAAAGAACCTGAATTGGATAATTTTTCTCATCAATCATTTTTATATTCACTAGAACATTTTAAAGCAGATATAAATATGATTCACTACATAGATCTTGACTCTCAGAGACATGAGTTCGGATTTAATTCAAAAGAAGCTGATGAAGCATTGGTGAGACTGGATATCAGACTTGGCGAAATAATTGATAAGCTAAAAGAAATAGGTATTTACAAAGATTCGGTAATAGTAGTATTGGGAGATCACAGTAGTAAGGATGGTCACAGCAATATATATCTTAATAGCCTGCTATATAAAGCAAATTTATTAGAAAAAAATGAAGATAAAACTGTGAAAAGCTTTAAGGTAATATCTAAATCTTTGGACGGATCGGCCTATATTTATGGAGATGAAAGTATAGGTGATGAAGAGATACTAAATATACTTGATCCTCTATTAAGAAAAAAAGTAATAGAAAAAGTTTATACAGGAGAAGAAGCTGGAAATTTGGGTGCAGATCCTAGTTGTAGATTTATGCTAGAAGCTTCTGAAGGTTATTTCTTCGCTGAAGGAGTAGAGGAGGAAGTAATAGCAAGAGTCGAAAAAATAAATGCTGCTAGAAAAAGTGGTCAAAAAAAGGTTCATGTTAATAATCATGGCTATAGTCCCACTTTAAAAGAAAATTATGAAACAGTATTTCTGATTTCAGGTAAGGGAATTAAAAGAAGTATATCTATCAATGAAATGAGTTTGATTGATGAAGGACCTACATTTGCTAGGGTAATGGGACTCGATATGAAAAATTGTGATGGAAGAGTAATAGAAGAATTTTTGGAGGAATAATGTGAAAAAATTTTCTAAGAAAGAGTGGAGCTGGATTTTATACGATTGGGCAAATTCAGCATTTGTCATGACCGTTTTGTCGACCATACTTCCTATATACTTTACATCAATGGTTGGCGAATCTGGAATATCAAAAGAGATGGCCACATCCTATTGGGGATACACCAACTCATTTGCATCCATAATAATTGCAGTACTATCGCCAGTAATGGGGAGTTTGGCAGATTATATGGGTGTAAAAAAGAAGTTTTTCACGGTATTTTCCATGTTAGGAGTAATCTTTACTGGAGTATTGGCTATAGTACCTTATGGTAATTGGCAATTTCTTATGATAACATATGTAATTTCCTTAGTTGGATTTTCACTAGGAAATGTATTTTATGATTCATTCTTGACAGATGTAAGCTCAGATGAAAGGATGGACACTGTATCTTCATGGGGCTATGCTATGGGATATATAGGTAGTACAATACCATTTATAATATGTATGGGTCTGGTTATAGCATCTCAGAAGGGCATAGTAGATCTTAGTGTAGTGTCTGCAACAAGAATATCCTTTATAATAACTGCTATATGGTGGTTTGTATTTACGCTTCCAATGTTGAAAAATGTGGAACAGATACATGGAAAATCATATGAAAAAATTCAAATAAAGAATTCTGTAAAGAAGGTAAAGGAAAGTTTTATAAGAGTAAAAAGCAATAAAGCGGCATTTTTATTTTTATGTGCATATTTCTTCTATATTGATGGAGTAGATACTATTATTCGTATGGCCACAAGCTTTGGCACAGCCTTAGGTATAGATTCCTCTACTCTATTGATCATATTGCTGGCAACCCAGTTTATAGCCTTTCCTTTTACAATAATCTATGGAAAACTGAGTCAAAAATATGAAGGTAAAAAAATTCTTTTGTTCGGTATAGGAATATATATCATAATTTGTATATACGCATTTTTTATGAATTCGGCGAAAGAATTTTGGATCTTAGCAATAATGGTTGGAAGTGCTCAGGGAGGAATACAAGCACTGAGTAGATCATACTTTGCAAAGCTGATTCCAAAAGAACATTCAAATGAATTCTTTGGATTTTATAATATATTCGGAAAGTTTGCAGCTATTATAGGACCTTTCATGATAGCTATAACCACTCAAATCACTGGGGACGTGAGAAATGGAGTACTGAGTCTGATTATATTGTTTATAATAGGTGGCTATTTACTTATTAGAACAAATAAATTTGAAAAAAATAGATAATATACTGAAAAGAGCTGTTGAAGTACTTCAACAGCTCTTTCGGAGGTTTAGGATTTTATGCCTCAATATGAAATTTTAAAAAATGAAAATATTATGCTTATAAACAGTATAGCACATTTAACAGAAAATTTGTTCAATTTAAACTTTTACTTAGATTTATATTTTATAATAAACTTGAAGATTTGAAGAAATTAACTCAGAGATTAGCAGGTAACTACATAAAAAGGCTTTAGCTGATAGCTAAAGCCTTTTTTGCATTTTATTAATTTATAATGCATTCCATTCCAATATGGTAAGTTTAGTTTTATAGATTTACAATAAATTCATAAAATAAATTAATAAATTTACATTCCAATATGGTGAATTTTAAAAAATGTTAATCGAATTATTAATACATATTATAACATATATTAATGACTTTATAAAAATCAAAAATGAATAAATGATTTATATAATTATTATTAATTTATTATATTATTATAAACCCTTTATTAATTTATTGTATATAATTTATTGTATATAAATTATATTGTTTTGTAAAATGTATTTACTTTGTTAAAATTTTGTGATAGTCTTTTAGATAAGATAATAAATCAATACAGATATAATATTAAATAATAAGTTTCAGTTATATGATATTATATTGATTAAAAAGGATATTTATTTAAAGAATAAAAAGATGATTATAATATAAGAATATATTAACTCTAAAAATGATATGGTAATATTATGAAAGTTCGTTTGAAAATTTTAGGAAAAGATTACTGAAAATTTAAAAAATATAAAAGTAAAAAGGAGGAAGTAAATGAGGATTTTAATGAAATTTAGAATGGATGAGACTTTTATACCATTGGATTATCATAAAATGATAATTAGTTTTATAAAAAAGTCAATTAGTGAATATTCTGATGGAAAATTTTTCGATGAATTTTACAGTGAGGATATATCACAAAATAAGAGAAAGAATTTTTCTTGGAGTGTAAGACTTATCAGTCCAGAGTTTCACAAAAATAGAATAGAAGTGCTAGACAAAAGCTTTGATTTAACTTTTGTGATAGCAGATAAGATGAATATGTTGATACTATTTAATTCTTTTCTAAGTCAAAAAGGTAAAAAATTTAAGATTTCTAGAGACAACTCAATCAGATTAGAAAAAATAAGTATTCTAGAGGAAAAGGTTGTCGAGGGAAATGTTGCTCAATTTATACTATACTCACCGCTAGTGCTGAGAGATCATAATAAAGATAATAATAAGGATAGATATATTACGGTAGAAGATAGTGATTTTATAGAAGCTTTAAAAATAAATTTGAGTAGATCCTATCCAAGTTTTGAAGATGAAATTAAGGATCTAAAGATAGATATATCTAAAATGAAAAAGCAAGTAGTGCCCTTGTTTGGACATATGATAGAGGTTTCTTTAGGAAGTTTTCTTGTAATGGCAAATTCGAAACTACTAAATGTTATGTTGAGTAACTCAATCGGAAGTAGAAAAAGTGCTGGATTTGGTGTTTTAAGCTTGAGTGACTCTTGGGAGATAAGACTATGATAAAGAGAGATTTAAAAGGAAAATTTGATACAGTTTTAGAGTTTTCCGATTGGAGATACTCAGCATCGGCAGTTGGCCTTATGAGATATTTTGAAGAAATGGGATTTGTTGAGGGTGATGATTATTCTAAAACTTATGAAGAAGAGCATATTATTGATGGAGAAAGTGAAATAATAATAAGAAACGATGTTTTGTGCTACAATACAAAAGACATATTGCTAGATGATGAAGAAAATAGGAAAAGATATCTAGATTTTGTTGAAAAGTATTTTAAGTCTAAGATGTATCATTTAGGACTAAAGGCTTTGATTAAAAAGGACACTTTAAGTGATGAGGATGTGAAGTCTATAAATGATTTAATGAATAGCAAAGCCATAATGAAGAAAGTATTCAAAGAAATTGATATAGATATTGATTCTGATAAATCTACAAAAAAAAATGTATTAAATTTGATGGAAAAAAATAGATATAATTTGATAGAAGAAGCTTATAAAAATGCGACGGCAACATATAAAAAATTTTGCAATCAGAACTCTTTTGGAACAGTTGAGGGAAAAGTTTGTAGATTAGTTGGTTACTATGTAGATTTGTCTAAAAAGAAAAAATCAATGGCTTTTAATTGGGATTATAATACCTATGTTTATGAAGACTGTCCTGAGTTTGACTATATTCCGTTTGCTTTTAGCAAAACCAGAGATGCATTTTTTATAAATAATAATATTAATGCAAAGGAATTATTAAAAGCCAATGAAAATTTGAATAATTCTTTATCTATTGAAAATCATGTAATTGATGATAATAAAAGTGCTAGAAGTGCTTTATTTTTATCTTCATCAAAAGCTGCTCAATTTATAAATTATCAGGTTGAAATTATAATTAAAAATAGGGATAAAGATTACTTTGAGACTATGTTTGTAAGAGACGAAGCAATAGATATATTTAGAAAAATATCTGGAGAGAATAAACTTAAAGAATCAAAAAAAGGATACGAATATATACTTATGGCCTTAAATAATCCTTGTATTTATGGGAGTAAAAAACTAGAAAAAGTTCAGTATTTAAATATCAGTAGTATAGTAGTTGACTCGATATTAAATATACTACGTTTGGATCCTCTAATAGATAAATTATTAAAGGATAGAAAAGAGAATGATCATAGTTTTTTGATAAGTCAATTAATAATAATAAATACATATATCTATGAAAAATTAATAGAAATAGAAATTACATATAATTTTAATAAAAAGGACATTATAATGAATAGTATTGATAAAAAGGAGTATTTAGATATGAATGAAATAAAAGATATTAATAATAGTACAAGGGGGGCAGCTTATGCAGCAGCTAGTATAATGGAAAAAAATAAAGTGACAGGTTATAGAAATAAGTTAATATCTTGTCTAACTTTTAAGGATTATGATCGTTTTTGTACAGTGTTATTGCAATTATCAGCATATAGTAAAATAAATTTTGTATTTGCTTATAAGTTATTTGAAGACTTTGAAAAAAATAAGAACCTTGCATACATATTCGTCAATTCATTTGTAAAAGATGAAAAAAAAGAAAAAAAAGAAAAAAAAGAAGTTTAATTGCTTATTTGAATTTAAATAAGTAATTAAAAATAAATAGTTAATATATAAAATAAGGAGAAAAAATTATGAAAAATAAAGCTTTAACTATGACAATCGTGGCAAATATGACATCAAATTATGGAGAGGGTCTTGGAAATATCTCTTCTGTTCAAAAGGTATTTAGAAACGGGAAAGTATATGCAATTAGAAGTAGAGAAAGTTTAAAAAATGCAATAATGGTTCAAAGTGGAATGTATGATGATCTTGAGGTAGTAGTAGATGGAGCTACTCAAAAAAAGGTTGATGAAAACAAAAATGCAAGTAACTGTAGAGCTTTAGAAGGTGGATATATGAGCACATCTCCTACAACAAAGATAAGAAAAAGTTCTTTTTATCTGACAGATGCAGTGGCTTGTAATGAATTTATAAATGAGACAAGATTTCATAATAATTTATACCTTGCATCTAGCTATGCAAAGGCAAATGATATAAAGCTTAAAGAAGAGATCAAAAAATCAGGTCTGAGGCCTTATCAGTACGAATACGATAATTCAATGAAACAATATAGTATTACATTCGACTTAGATAAGGTAGGAGTAGATGTCAATTATGATACTGAAGCTAGCAAAGAAGAAAAAATACTTAGAGTAAAGGCAATATTAGATGCTATTGAAAATTTAGCATTAGTTGTGAAAGGAAATCTAGACAATGCAGAACCACTGCTTATATTTGGTGGAATAGGAGATTATAAGACACATTACTTCGAAAATGTAGTCAGAGTTGCTAGAAATGAATTGGATATAACAGAAGATTTAAAGAGAAGACTAGATAATGGGTATAGAGTGGGGATTTTACGAGGTGGAAATTTTGAAAATGAATCTGATATTATTGAAGAGTTAAAACCTATTAGTATGGCAGAATTCTTCAGTAAGCTTGAAGAGGATGTGAAAGAATACTATGAATAAAAAAATCTTAAGGATAAAATTGCATCAAAATAAGGCTCATTATAGAAAAGAAGAAACAATCAATAATAAGATGACTTATCCACTTCCACCATATTCAACAGTGATAGGTGCAATACATGCAGCATGTGGATATGAAGAATATAGACCTATGGATATAAGTATCCAAGGACGTTATGAATCAATGGATCAAGAAGTTTATCAGGACCTTGTATTTTTAAATAGTATAATGGATGATAGAGGAGTTTTAGTAAAATTGGACAGTGCAGATAAACTAAACGATGGCTATAAAATAGTTGCAAAGGTACTTAAATCACAGGGGAATAGCTTTAAGAAGAAGATCACTATTGATATTTCTGATGAGGAAGAGCTAGATGAGTATATTAGAATATCTAATCTCAGAGATGTTTTTCAAGAAGAAAATGCACTTCTTAAAGAAGAAGAAAAAGAGATAAAGTCTAAAATAAAAAGTCTAAAGATAAAACAAAAGGAAGAAGAAAAATCTTCTGATATATACAAGGTTTTGGACAAAGAAATAAAGGAATTAAACGATCTAATAAAATCAAAGAAAAAGGAATTAAAAGAAAGAAAAGATCGACAATATACAGAGCCAATATCCCTGTATGCCAGCCTAAATACATCTATTAAGAGGTATGAAGTCTTGTATGGGGTAGATCTAGTGATACATGTAAGAAGTGATGAAAATACTATAGAAGAAATAATGGACAATGTATTAAATATTACTTCTATAGGGAGAAGTGAAGACTTCGTTGATAATGTAGAAGCCAAGCTTGTCGAGATATCAAAAGAAGATTACGAAAGTAAGTTTGTGAATTCGCCCGAATTGTATAGTGCATATATTGACTACAATTCAATAGAAGAAAAGATGATAAAGTATACTTCAAGAAGAAAAAGTGTTTCATCAATACCAACTAGAGGTACTTGTTATTATCTTAATAAAGACTATGTAATTGAAAAAAATAAAAGGATATTTAATAAGAAAAAAGTTGTATACTTGTCAGGCTATAAAATGAAAGTGGATGAAAATATCCAGGTAGACGATGAAGGCTATATTATGAGTTTTCTATAAAAAATATAACCCTAATATAACTATTAGGGTTATGATTTTATCTATATTTGGGGAGATGAAAATGGTAAAAATAAATTATTTAAATGTTGGGGATTATCTAGCAAAGCCTGATGAAACTATTAAAGAACATACAGAAAATCTTTTATGTGAAATGCATAAACTTATATCAAATAATTATTTGGTAAATGAAAAAGAAATTGAATTACTGGAAAAATCAATAGAAATTCATGACATAGGAAAATCGAATAGCTGCTTTCAAGATAGAGTAGTAAATGGTGGAAATTTTAATCCTAAAAAAGAGGTACCTCACAATGTATTATCTTATTATATATCGGACACAGCAGAAGATGATTTTATAATAGATTATGCAGTTATTAATCACCATCATTATGTAGATAATTTTGAAAGTAGAAGTAATGAAGATATTTCAGATCTTATAGAAAGAGATTTAATAGATTTGCAATTGAAGCTGACTTCTAGCAAGATAAATGAGAGAAAAATAGAAGAAAAAATAGAAGAAAAAATAGATAACTTGGAAGAAATTTTAGAAAAAGTAAATTTATCATTGGAAAAAGGAGATCTTACTCACGTTAAGATATTGGGGCTTTTAAATAAATGTGATTACTCCGCAAGTGCCCATATGCCAATAGAGTATCCAGCAAATTTTCTAGAAGAAAAATTAGAAGCAATGATGAATAAATGGAGTAAGAGTAATAATTTTTCTTGGAATGAACTTCAAAAGTTTTGTATAGAAAAAAGAGAGGAAAATATTATAGCGATTGCATCTACTGGAATGGGAAAAACAGAAGGAGCGTTGTTATGGATAGGTGACAGCAAGGGATTTTTTATATTGCCACTTAAAACAGCTATAAATTCAATATACAAAAGAGTAGTGGATTCGGTAATCGAAGGAGAAAATATTAGTGAGAGGGTTGCGCTGCTTCATGGTGATAGTATGAATATATATCAGGGAATGGACAAAGATAAAAATATACCTAATATTACGTCTTACTACAATGAAAGCAAAAGATTTTCGATTCCTCTAAACATATCTACCCCAGATCAACTTTTCGATTTTATTTTTAAATCGAGAGGATATGAACTAAAGTATGCTATGATGTCATATTCTAAGGTTGTTATAGATGAAATCCAAGCATATGGCCCAGATTTACTGGCATCAATGGTTTTGGGAATACAAAAGATCATCGATATAGGGGGTAAAGTATCTATATTTACGGCAACATTTCCACCATTTATCATGGATCTTATAATGAAAACCAATAAAAATGGAAAAATTATTGAAAAATATAGATTTAAAGAAGCAAAATTTGTGACAAAAGTGGATAGACACAATATAAAGGTGATCGAAAAAGAACTAAATTCAGAAGATATTATAAATCACTATGAAGAGAACAATACAGAATCCAAAAAATATCTTATAGTATGTAACACCGTAAAAAATGCTCAAAAGATATATGAAGATTTAGTTGATGCAGGATTTGAAAATATTAATATACTACACAGTAAATTTATAAAAAAAGATAGGTCAAAAAAAGAAGATAAAATTATGGATACTGGAAAAACTTTTATAGAAGATGGTGATTTTAATAATAAGGATGAAATATGGATTTCAACGCAGATTGTAGAAGCAAGTCTAGATATTGATTTTGACTATTTGTTTACGGAACTATCAGATTTAAATTCATTCTTCCAAAGATTGGGTAGAGTCAATAGAAAAGGAAAAAAATCAATAAACAGAATTAACTCCTTTATATACACAGAAATCAATAATAAACTTTTGATTAATAGAGATAAAGAAACGGGATTTATTGATGAAGGCTTGTATAAGCTGAGTAAGGAAGCTTTACTTGAATTTAAAGAAGGGGTTATATCAGAAAGAAAAAAACAAGAAATGATAGAAGAATATTTTACTACAGAAAAGTTATCTACTAAAGAAAGTAGATTTCTAGAAGAGTATTGGAAAATATACAAGTACTATAATAATCTCAATGAGTTTGAATTGGCAGATAAAGTTGTAAATAGAAAGTTTAGAAATATTATTTCCTTTGATGTATTTCCAGTGGATTTAGACGAGGGACTAATAAATGGCGAAGAGATAAATCAAATAATATATCAAATTGAAGAAAACAATAAAAAAATACACTTATCCGAAAATAAAGAAGAGAGAAAAGCTCTTATTTTAGATGGATATAAATTGAAAGATGCATTGATGCAATATACAGTCTCAGTGGGGATATATGATATAAATAGAGGTGATTTAAACAGTTCAGAAACAATTGAAATCTCTAAAAATCGTTTTATAAGAAAGGTAAAATGCCGATATAAAGATATGGGATTCCAGAGATTAACTAAAGACGATTATAGTGATAATAGAAAAGAAAAAGATGAAATATATGATAACTTTATATAAAATAATATGAAAACTGCACCTTGAAAACTAAATATATTTTGAAAGGACTCTAATATGAAAAAGGAAATTACTGGAATCATGGTGTATTACTATGTAGTTTGTAAGAGAAAGCTATGGTATTTCAACAATGGACTGAGCATGGAGCATACAAATGAAGATGTTGCAATTGGAAAAGCAATAGATGAAGAATGTTACTATGACGAAGAAAAGCATATCAATATAAGAAATATCATAAATATAGACTATATAAAAGATAAGAATGTAATACATGAAGTTAAAAAGAGTAAAATTGTTGAAGAAGCATCAATACAACAAATAAAGTATTATTTGTGGTTTCTAGAAAAAGAAGGTGTTGAAAACGTAACAGGAATACTGGATTATCCTTTGATAAGAGAAATAAAAAAGATAAAACTAGTAGATGAAGACAGAGTAAATATTGAAAAAATACTTGAAGAAATTAATAAAATAATAGAATTGGAAATACCACCAAATATGTGTAAAAAAAAGATATGCAAAAACTGTGCCTATCATGATATTTGCTTTATTTAAAAGTCGACATGAGATACACCAAAAAACATGCTGGGTCGACTAAAGGAAAAAACGTTGAGAATTCAAATGCTCTCCGATTTATGATATAATTGAAATATAAATTGGAGAATTATCTCTGTAGGTCGACAGAAATGGATGTTGAATGCTAGTAATAGCAAGGGACTAAATTATAGCTGTATTAAACTAACCAAAATGGAATGTAAAGGCAGTTTTTTTAGATACATCAAACTTTTCCATTAATGTATTAAACTAACCAAAATGGAATGTAAAGTATTAACTGATAAAGCTATTAAAGTAGAGATAGGCAGTATTAAACTAACCAAAATGGAATGTAAAGTGCTTTATTAGCTGTTTTAACTGCATCTCCTAATATGTATTAAACTAACCAAAATGGAATGTAAAGACATCATATCCGTGTTCTGATAAAAATTTCTTCTGAGTATTAAACTAACCAAAATGGAATGTAAAGTTTTATCTCCTCCCTTCCGTAATTGATAATGGTGTTGTATTAAACTAACCAAAATGGAATGTAAAGGCTTTCAAGTCTTCTCTTATGAAAATCTTATCTCCAGTATTAAACTAACCAAAATGGAATGTAAAGTTTTAAGTCATTTATGAACCTTTGACAACATTGTATCGTATTAAACTAACCAAAATGGAATGTAAAGTGCTTTATTAGCTGTTTTAACTGCATCTCCTAATATGTATTAAACTAACCAAAATGGAATGTAAAGACATCATATCCGTGTTCTGATAAAAATTTCTTCTGAGTATTAAACTAACCAAAATGGAATGTAAAGTTTTATCTCCTCCCTTCCGTAATTGATAATGGTGTTGTATTAAACTAACCAAAATGGAATGTAAAGGCTTTCAAGTCTTCTCTTATGAAAATCTTATCTCCAGTATTAAACTAACCAAAATGGAATGTAAAGTTTTAAGTCATTTATGAACCTTTGACAACATTGTATCGTATTAAACTAACCAAAATGGAATGTAAAGTAAAATTTCTAATGTTTAATCTTGTTAGCTTTATTTGTATTAAACTAACCAAAATGGAATGTAAAGGCGTTAGTGACCCATATGTTAAGGTCTTTGGTCATGTATTAAACTAACCAAAATGGAATGTAAAGTGTGATATACTGTTCTATTTAGAAAAATTTTTCTTTCGTATTAAACTAACCAAAATGGAATGTAAAGTAGAGTATCTCGTTTTCTGTTTTCTCCGTATAAGGGTATTAAACTAACCAAAATGGAATGTAAAGATGACACACCCTTTACCAACATGACAATCTGGCATTAGTATTAAACTAACCAAAATGGAATGTAAAGTTAGTTATATCTAGTGGCTTTACTTCTTGATAGTTCGTATTAAACTAACCAAAATGGAATGTAAAGTCTTCTGTTTGAGAATCTAATTTTACTCTAGAATAGTATTAAACTAACCAAAATGGAATGTAAAGAACGATGTTCTAAACGTGCGTGAGCAAGCAAACACAAGTATTAAACTAACCAAAATGGAATGTAAAGAAAGATTTACCATTTTAGGAGGTGAAAAATAGATGGGTATTAAACTAACCAAAATGGAATGTAAAGATGGTAAATAATGAGTTTTCGCTTAGCGTTTTTGCAGTATTAAACTAACCAAAATGGAATGTAAAGTCTCTAGTATATTTTAATTCAGGATCTTTTGTAAGCGTATTAAACTAACCAAAATGGAATGTAAAGTTAAGGAAATGGACAACAAAGAAGATATTTTAGAAGTATTAAACTAACCAAAATGGAATGTAAAGCTAGTAGAACCCCCAGTATTATTTGAATTGTTGTTAGTATTAAACTAACCAAAATGGAATGTAAAGTTGTAAGCCCTGCTATATCAGTTGTTTTCTTTCCAGGTATTAAACTAACCAAAATGGAATGTAAAGTTACCTTCTATTATTGCCTTTTCAAGTCCTATTGCAGTATTAAACTAACCAAAATGGAATGTAAAGATTATCTCTAAATTTAACGGCATCTTACTCATAAATGTATTAAACTAACCAAAATGGAATGTAAAGCGTCTTAAAACACCAGTATCAACTGGCGTACTTGGGGTATTAAACTAACCAAAATGGAATGTAAAGACTTTAAGCCTTGCTACTCTTCCTTCTTTGTTTATAGTATTAAACTAACCAAAATGGAATGTAAAGAGTTTTACAAGATATAAAGACTGTCAGTTTATTCCGTATTAAACTAACCAAAATGGAATGTAAAGTTAAACGAGAGTTCTTGTGTTTGTAATACTAGTAATGTATTAAACTAACCAAAATGGAATGTAAAGTTTAATATATGTTTGCCAACTTAAACACTTAAAGAAAGTATTAAACTAACCAAAATGGAATGTAAAGCTTATATTGTTATTAATTTTAATAGAAACTGTATCTCTGTATTAAACTAACCAAAATGGAATGTAAAGTGCTTTCTTAAAGCTAGGAGATATAGGAGTAATCAAGTATTAAACTAACCAAAATGGAATGTAAAGTTAGTTATCACACTCTACTATCTATAAGAGCAATTAGTATTAAACTAACCAAAATGGAATGTAAAGTACGTTTTGAATCTATATCTCTATCTTCATCTTTGTGTATTAAACTAACCAAAATGGAATGTAAAGTTTTACTCTAATTGATTATAAATTCGCATTAAAAAGGTATTAAACTAACCAAAATGGAATGTAAAGAATACAGAATTGTCATAAATTTGTTTAGTTCTTAAAAGTATTAAACTAACCAAAATGGAATGTAAAGGATTATAGGAAAATCCATCGTAATTGCAACAAATAAGTATTAAACTAACCAAAATGGAATGTAAAGACAGTTATTGTTGTTGCTAAATTCGAATATTTCTTCGTATTAAACTAACCAAAATGGAATGTAAAGTCATAAGCGGTTGTAACTCTAAAATACCTGTTGTCCGTATTAAACTAACCAAAATGGAATGTAAAGCATCTAATAGATAAACAAGTTTCGGAAATGCTTCTGGTATTAAACTAACCAAAATGGAATGTAAAGATAGTCTTGAATCCTCGATTAATCCTAACCAGAAATGTATTAAACTAACCAAAATGGAATGTAAAGTGACTATAATTTTATCTGTGTCTAAGTGGTCATAATGTATTAAACTAACCAAAATGGAATGTAAAGTAGGGTAACTATTCCTCCGTTTTGGTTTTAACAGTAGTATTAAACTAACCAAAATGGAATGTAAAGCCCTCGTCCATTACGCTCCTCTATGTAACCCTTGACGTATTAAACTAACCAAAATGGAATGTAAAGGGTCAATCAAAAGTTAGACATTTACGGTTATGACGTGTATTAAACTAACCAAAATGGAATGTAAAGTATCAATATATCTCATATATTCTAAAACTCCTCTAGTATTAAACTAACCAAAATGGAATGTAAAGAATGTTTCACATACGAATATTGAGGGGCTGAAATTTGTATTAAACTAACAAAAATAGAATATGAAGACAGAATTAGATGGTTGAATGATAGTCTAACATCATTCAATATTTAAAAAGGAGTGTACATATGATTATAGTATTTATATTTATATTGATTGTTCTTTATATAAGTTTATTGTTTATTAAGTTATTTATAAAATTAGTAGCCTTTATACAAGATGGATCAGAAGAGAGATTTAAAAGTTTATTTGATGCAATATATAATTATTTTTATGGTGAATAATAAGTAAATTGAAGAAGTAAATATTGAATTCAAAGTAAATGATTGATAAATCTAAAAAACAGTACATAATATGATTTTCTAGTGTCAGTAAATATTAGTGTTGAAGCAAATCAAAATGAAATATAGACACGTATTATTACATTGCGTACATTGCGTGCATTGCGTGCAAAAGTATTAAAGCAAGCAATAGTGTTGTGATTAAAGGAATATATGATATATTACTATTATTCATATCCAAAAATAAAAAGACTGAATATTAAAAAAACATTATTGATTTAATAAAAATTATAATGTATAATATTTATTAAGTTAATTAATACTGAGTATCTTCGTATCGAACTAATGAATGGAAATGCAATTATTGTATTTTAATATTTTATTAAAAGAGAGGTAGGTGAAAGTAATGAATTTGGGAAAAAAGAAAACACTTATTATAGTTTCTATTATACTGTGTTTGGGAATTATTTATTTTGTATATGCAAACTTTGAGAAAAGTGTAGACGCTTCTGAGGAAAAGATCATTAAAAGTGAAGTAGAAGAATTTATAAAGACAGATTATCGATTTGATGGTGGAGATAACAAGTTTTCTAATGTTGGAAATGAAAAATTAAAAAAAGAATTGACAGCAATAAATAATGAAAAGAAAAAATATATCACGAAAAAAATTTATAATCACAAGTTTAGATTTGATTACAAAGAAATAACAAGAAAAAAGGATATATATATAGTACCCGTTAATGTTTTAGAAAGCTATACATTTACTCCGAAGATTGAAAAAAATATTGAACCTTCTAGCAGTTATTTAGAATATGAGATATTTTTGGAGAAGAAAGATGGAAAATATAAAATAATGTCTGCCTACATGTTGCCAGATGCGGGAAGCAATGAAGAAAATATTAATGAAAAATTAGGTTATAAATAAAACTAAAAATTAGCTTGTAAATAAAACATGGACATAAGTTTAGGATTGAGATAAGCCTTATAAGTTACAACTACAATAAAAATAATCGGAAAATTCAATTAATTATTAAGGTAAAGTTTTTAGTAAACGATAAAAGTAAAAGTCAGTATATTGTATCAGAAATATAGAAGTATGAGATTTATGACGAATTTAATGTTTTGTCCTCCATACTATCATTAATTTCTTTGGATGCAACTGTAAGATATATGATAAAGAAACACTTTAGTTAAAAATATAAGAATAGAATTTTAAATTTTGTGGAGAAATTTATTATGAAGAATAAAAAAATAATCTATTCGGTTATTTCTATACTAGTAATTGTTCTGATAGTATTTGGGATTAAAGGTATAAAGTCAGATAATTTTACTCCCAATAGTGGGAATAAAACTGGAGAAACTCAATCAATTAGTAAGAAAATAATAATGAAAGAGTTTCAAAAATATGATGATTCAAGCGAATATACCGGAACTAGAGAGTATATATTTGATTTAAAAAATAATCTTATTTATGCGAAAATAAAAAACAAAATAGGTGAAGTAGAGTTTTACTATAAAATTAGAGGTAAAAAAGTAGATATGTACTCTAAAAACATTGGAGATAAAGAATTTATTTTAGAAAAAAATATTGATATTGCAAATTCTCCAGTTCAAGGGATATTAGATAGGTTTAATATTCAAAATAGTGAAGAATTTGTTGAGCTAGACAATCAAAAAGAATCAGAAAAGTATAAGACCCTCATCAATAAAAAATTGATGAATAATACGTCTAAAGTGAGTCTATCAAAGATGAGTGAAGAAGATAGAAATAAACTGTTGGAAGATTTTAAAAAGCCTGTTGATAATTATGAAAAATTTGCTAAAGAAAATAGAGATATAACTATTTTAATAGATAAAAAAACGAATAGAGTTGTAAAAGTAACAGAGAATATTACAGAGAATTCTCTATTAAATTACTATATGGCTGGTGGGTCTGAAAGCGGTGAAAAGATGCCAACTGAAACAAGAGTTGAAAGTAATTATTACTATGATGATATTAAAAAAATATCGATTCCACAGAATGTCAAAGAAAATTAAAAACATTACTTTCATAAAATACTAAAGAAAATTTAAAAATCTTGCTTTCAGAAATACTAAAGAAACATTATTTTAAAAAAATATCCGAAAAAATTAAAAAATATACTTATTAGGACTAATGCTAGTGCGTTAGTCCTAATTGCTTGAACTATTGTAAGTTATTTTATATTTTTATAGATATAATTGTGATCTTAGAGAGGAAATTTAGTATTTTTTATGTAAAGCTTGTTCGATTTGTATAAGAGTTATAATTATATGTGAAATTATAACTAGAAACTTAATAATAGTTAAATATAAAAAGGAGGAAAAATATGAAAAAAAGTATCTATATATATTCAGAATCGCAACTTAAAAGAAAAGATAATACGATTCAAATAAAGTTGGAAAGCGGAGATAAAAAAGATATCCCAATAGAGACTGTATCAGATATTTATGTTATGACTGAGATGAGTTTTAATACTAGTATAATCAATTTACTATCAAAATATGGAATTACTATGCATTTTTTCAACTACTACAGTTATTATACAGGCAGCTTCTATCCCAGAGAAACAAATGTGTCAGGTAAGCTACTGCTTCATCAGGTAGGACATTTTATAGATGAAGAAATGAGGTTGGAGCTTGCTAAAGAATTTGTGTTAGGAGCTACAGATGGTATTTTAAGAAATTTAAAATATTATAATAGTAGAGGTAAAGATCTTTCAAAATATATTGAGGATATTTTTTTTCTTAGGAAAAAGATTGGATTACAGAATAATGTATCTGAACTGATGGGAATAGAAGGCAACATTCATAAAAATTATTACGACTCTTGGAATGTAATAGTAGATCAAGAAATTAATTTTGAAAAGAGGGTAAAAAGACCTCCTGATAATATGATTAATACAATGATTTCTTTTGTAAATAGTTTAATATATACAACTGTATTATCACAAATATATATCACTCAACTTGATCCAACAATTAGCTACCTGCATGTTCCAGGAGAAAGACGCTTTTCCTTAGCTTTGGATATAGCAGAAGTATTTAAACCATTGGTAGGAGATAGACTTATATTTTCTCTGCTCAATAGAAATCAAATAAATGAAGAATCTTTTAGGAAGGAATTAAATTATCTTCAATTGACAAAAAAGGGTTCACAGACAATTCTTAGAGAATTTGATGAATCACTCAAAAGAACTATAAAGCATAAAGAACTTGGAAAAAATGTAAGTTATAAATATTTGATGAGGCTGGAGGCCTATAAATTAATAAAACATCTTTTAGGTGAAAAAGAATATCAAAGTTTTAAGCTTTGGTGGTAAATTAGGTGAGGTAAATTATGTATATTATTCTTGTATATGATATAGCATTGGATGAAAATGGAGCAAAAGTTTGGAGAGATACATATAAGATATGTAAGAGATACCTAACTCATGTACAAAATTCTGTGTTTGAGGGAGATGTATCTAAGTCTCAATTATTCGAATTAAAAAAATCATTTAAAAAAGTGATAAGAAAAGATAAAGATTCGTTGATTATATTCTCTAGTAGGGATCAAAGATGGTTGGATAAGGATATATTTGGTATTGACAACAATGATATGGACAATTTCATATAAGGTAGAATTTCTAGATGAAACAAAATAGTTTTGAAGAATTTAGCAGAAAGTAATTTAGGATAGTTAAAATTTTTAGTCGTACTTTATATGCTATAATAAATTATAATGTGATTTGCGGAGGTGAAATATGTATTATGAAAATGAAGTTTTTGAAAATTTAAATTTTGATAAAGAACTTTTTAAAGACTTACAGTTTTTTGAATGTGATTTTATTAATTGTACTTTTGAAGATTGTAAATTGAAAGATTGTTCATTTAGAGATTGTAAATTTGAGATTTGCAAGATAACAAATCTTGATTCAAAAGATTCTAATGCAAGAGAGTTAGAGTTTCAGAGGTGTACATTGATAGGAATTAATTGGAGTAAACTTATTTACCATGGAGCATTAGATCAAGTGATTACTAAGTTGGAAAAAAATGTACTGAAATATAATGTTTTTATGGATATGAAATTTATAAAATTTTCTTTTTCTGATAATATTATACTCGATTCTACTTTTGAAAATTGTGATTTACACGGAAGTTCGTTTTTAGGAGATGAATTAACTGGCACTCAGTTTTCAAACTGTGATTTGAGAAGAACTAACTTTAAAGAAACTTTTGGATACAGAATAGATATTGAAAGTAATAAACTAAAAGGAGCTGATTTTTCTTTTCCTGAAGTGCTCAGTTTGCTTGATAGTTTAGAAATAAAAATAAACTAGTATTTTCTAAATGCAGATCTTATATAATGAATCTATTTTTTTATCATATAAGATTATATATTAAATTAAAAGTGAAGTTTTTGATTAAAAGATAAATATACGTTAACATAAATAAAGGCGACCGATATTGACATCGGCGTTTTTTTGATGTAAAATGAACAGTGTTCAGAGGGGGCGATTGAAGTGAATATAACATCTATTTCAAGAGAAAAAATTCTTAAGGAAAGTGAAAAAATAGTTATAAATGAAGGTTTATCTGCAGTCAGCATTAGAAAAGTAGCGTCTTTGTGTGAGGTATCTGTGGGTACCATATATAATTATTTTGAATCAAAGTCAGATTTAGTGCTTGCACTTATAGAAAGTATATGGAAAGAAATATTTCACATGACAGAAGATTCTTTAGTTTTTGAAAGTTTCTCTGAATGCATCAATTTTATTTTTAAGGCTATAGAAAAGGGCGTAGTTGAATATAAAAATTTTTTTGATTTTCATTCAATGTCTTTAGCAGCAGACAACAAGGAAAAAAGTAGAAAAATGATGGAAAAATACTTTGACCATATAAAAAAGCAGATGTTGTTTACTCTAAATAAAGATCAAAAGATTAGAAAAGCTGCCTTTAATGATCAATTTACAGAAGAAGATTTTGTCGAAATTATATTTTCTATGTTGATTTCAGAGCTAATGAATAAAACAAATAATAGAAAACAAATTGTGGAAATTGTCAGAAGGTGTATATATTAACTGAGGTTAGAAGTAGTAAAATTAATAGCAAAGGGAGGCATTTATATGCAAGCAATTTTTGAAACGTTATTTGATATAGTATATTTAGTAACGGTAATATCTTTGGGAATTATAATGGTAAGAAAGAGTAAGGGCAGAGAAGAGGTAAGATTATTTGGATTGATGGCAATAATACTTGGTGTGGGGGATGCCTTTCATCTAGTGCCAAGAGCTTATGCGCTTTGTACTAATGGTTTGGAAAATCATGTAGTAGCTTTAGGTGTTGGAAAACTTATAACATCGATAACAATGACTGTATTTTATTTTATATTATATAAAATTTGGTGCCTACGCTATGATATAGATATGGAAAAAGAAGGGCTTACAAAAACAATATATTCTTTGGTACTTTTAAGAGTGGTACTATGTTTATTACCACAGAATCAGTGGACAAGTGCAACACCATCATTAGTATTTGATATATTGAGAAATATACCTTTTGCTATATTAGGTATAATAATAATTGTAATATTTTATAAAAAATCAAGAGAGCATAATGACCTTGCGTTTAAAAATATGTGGTTGGCAATTGTTTTAAGCTTTGCATTCTACATACCAGTAGTTTTATTTGCGGGGGTATTTCCACCGGTTGGAGCGTTGATGATACCTAAGACTTGTGCCTATGTATGGATCGTATGGATGGGTTATAAAGATATGAAGAATAAAGAGTTAGCATAAAATAATATTTAAAATAGCACTATTAAGGCAGCTGATGAACTTGTTAGCTGTCTTTTTGTATTTATTAAAGGATATATTAAATTAAAGAAAAATTAAAAGATTGAATAAAGAGTAAAAATCACATATTATAAAACATATATTGTGATCAGATAAAAATATTGATTATACTTAAATAAAAATAAAGTTTTTGATTAAATATAGAATAAAATAAAAAAGCTACTCTGCATATAAAAATGCAAATAAGAGTAGCTTTTTAAAATATTTAATTATAGGTTATTTTGATCCTAAAGCAGCATTATCTGAATATCTTTTTGAAATTTCTACTGCCGTGTTATATCTGTTGTTACCTTGAACTCTTTCTTTGTTTTTTACATTTAAACTATCTTCTGTAGTTTTTGAAACGGAGCTATATCCTCCACCTATTAAAATGTTTTCTATAGTCCAATCATTTATAGCTTTTGCAGTTGTTGGGTGCAACTTATTTGGAGTAGTTAAAAGTATTGGTGATTTAAATTTAGCAGACAGTGAGCTAATTGTTATTCCATCAGGGAAGTTAGTGCCATCTACTAGTATCATATCTTTCTTGTTATTAGTGGTATTTCTTACTTCGTTAGCTACCTTATAAGCAGTTTCATATCTATCATGACCACCAAGTCTATCAACAGTTTTTGCAGTAGCCTTTATCTTATTTTCAGCCTCTTGTGATACTGATTTTTTCTCTCCACCAATAGTTACTTTGTCTATTTCCCAATCTTTCAAAACGTTTTCAGTGGTCTTATTTAAAGATTCAGGTTCAGTAAGAAGTATAGGAGCTCCCTTTTGATTAGCTAAAGCAGATATAGTGATTACATCAGGGAAGTTGGTACCATCTACTAAGATTGCTTCATCTTTATTTTTGCTAGTAAGCCTTACCTCTTCACCAATTTTCTTAGAAGTTTCATATCTATTTTGACCAGCAATTCTTTTTACTTTATATCCTTCTTTTTCTAATTGTGATACAACGTTATTTGATACAGACTGAGGTCCACCAGATATTATCACGTTATCAGTTTTAAGTCTTTTTATTTCTTTTAAAGTATTTTCTGATACTTTATTTTTTTCTGAAAGAAGAATTGGACATTTTTTCTCGTTGGCAAGGACTGTAGCTGTTAAAACGTCAGTATATTTGTCACCACTAGCTAATATAACATGATTTTTTGAAGTAGTTTCTTCTTCAGACACATAGTCAGAACCACCTCCGCCTCCGCCACCTGAACTAGAACCGCCAGAAGATTTATCAGAATCGGTTTTTTTCCTAACGATTTCAAAATAATCAATAGTCAAAGGATTAGTGCTTATTTCAGTGTCTAAATCATCTTTAATTATTTCAGAAAGAGGGATATTTTCATCTTCTATCTTGAAATCAGTTAATTTCTTTATATTTTCTTCTCTGTTTTTATCAAATTTTAAATTATCATTAATTCTATTTAACTCATATTCTCCACTAGTTAAATTGATTGCATTTAGCGGGATATAGTTTAGATTATCAGGATTATAGTTAAACAAAATTCTATCTAAATTTTCATTTCCTGCGATAACTGGAATTGAGTCATCATAGAAATCATCTACTTCGTCTGAGAATACAAATTCTCTAGCATCTAAAGCTTTAAGGTTTGTTGATACAAAGGCACCCTCATAGAACTCAACCTTTGAAGTATTCCAATTACTTACATCAGGATTAGCAGAAGTAGCACCATTGAACATGAAACTTATATCATCAACCTCTGAAGTATCCCAATTACTTACATCAGGATCAGCTGAAGTTGCTTCATAAAACATAGATCCCATATCAAAAACAGTAGAAGTGTTCCAACCACTGACATCGGGGTTTGCCTTAGTTGCACCTTCAAACATAGACCCCATATCGTAGACAGTAGAAGTGTCCCAACTGCTAACGTCTGGATCAGTAGATATAGCACCTTCAAACATTGACTGCATATCCTCTATATTAATGGTATTCCACTTACTAGTATCAGGATTAGCTGAAACTGCATTTTTAAACATTTTATTTGTAGTATCAACCTTTGAAGTATCCCACTTACTAGTATCGGGATTAGCCGATTTTGCATTTTCAAACATAGATTTCATAGTTTTAACATTTGAAGTATCCCAGTTACTTAGGTCAGGATTTGCTTTTTCGGTATTTTTAAAGGCACTATTCAAACTTGTAATATTATTAGTTTCTATTTGATTTGAAATTTCTATATTGCCTTTATATTCTTCAAATAAAAAAGAAGAATTGTCTGGCAGTAAAACATTTTCTGATATTTTTATTGTGTTTTGACTTTCATTGTGTTTTTCTCTAAATTTTTTAAACATAATCTCATCAATTTTTCTTTTACTTTCGCTACTGTTAACATCCTTTGTATCAATAGAGTATATATCGCCATTTTTTATGGCAGCGACACCACCATCATTATATGATGATTCATTTAGATTGATGATTAATTCATCATCTGGAGTAATTTGATTACTTGAAACAGAGCTTTCTGCTATGGATCTAAAGTTGCTCGTTGAGATTCCTATACTACCAGCATTTAATACTAGTATAGAAGAAATTATTAATGTAGAAATTTTTTTGTTTGCATTCATAATGCGACCTCCTATTTTCAAATGATATTTAAATACGATAACTTAAAATAAGTTAACTTAAAGTAAGGTATCGTATCATTGAGTATAACACAGTATAAGAAATTCAAAATAATGAGTAAAATCAACAAAACTACGAAAAAGAAAGGGTTATTTTTTGAAAATTAACAAAATAGATAATAATTAAACAAATTCTAAAGTAAAAGATAAAAATCAAATATAAATAGACTATTAAATATAAAGATTTCAAAAAGGTTACAAAAATTAATATATTGAAAAAAGTATAAAATAGATTTTTCAATATAGAGATAAATATATATTTTTAATAAAAATGCATTAAAAAGAATTATTTAATTAATTATAAAGCGGGTTAAGTAGAATTAACAAAACATATTAAAGTTTAAAAATGAAAAAAAGCAAAAAACCGTTTCTAAAATATTTTAGAAACGGTTTAATAATAATAAATATATTTTAAATCGCATTTTATTAAAAATACTGATTTTTTAACTTTTGATATTACTTTCGACCTAATAAGTTTGTATTAGTGTATCTTTGAGAAATTTCTATGGCTGTATTATATCTATTACTTCCAGCTATTCTTTCTTTATTTTTTATATCCAAACTATCTTCTATCGTTTTAGATACTGATTTATAGCCCCCACCTATTAAGATATTTTCTATAGTCCAATCATTTAGAGCCTTTGCAGTTGTTGGATGAAGATTGTTTGGAGTAGTTAAAAGTATTGGTGATTTAAATTTAGCAGATAGTGAGCTAATTGTTATTCCATCAGGGAAGTTAGTGCCATCTACTAGTATCATATCTTTCTTATTATTAGTGGTATTTCTTACTTCATGAGCTACCTTATAAGCAGTTTCATATCTATCATGACCACCAATTCTATTGACAGTTTTTGCAGTAGTTTTCACCTTATTTTCTGCCTCTTGTGATACTGATTTTTTCTCTCCACCAATAGTTACATTGTCTATTTTCCAATCTTTCAAAACGTTTTCAGTAGTTTTATTTAAAGATTGAGGTTCAGTAAGAAGTATAGGAGCTCTCTTTTGATTGGCTAGAGCAGATATAGTGATAACATCAGGGAAGTTGGTACCATCCACTAAGATTGCTTCATTTGTATTTTTAGTAGTTAATCTGACCTCTTCACCTATTTTTTTTGCTGTTTCGTATCTGTTTTGACCAGCAATTCTTCTAATGTCATAGTCATCTTTTTCTAATTGTGAAACAACACTGTTTGACACAGATTCCGGACCACCAGATATGATTATCTTGGATGCTTTTAGTCGTTTGATTTCATTAAGCGTATTATCAGATATTTTATTTTTTTCAGTAAGCAGTATAGGGCATTTTTTTTCATTTCCTAAAACCGTTGCTGTTAATACATCTGTGTACTTATCGCCGCTAGCTAAAATAACACAATTTTTAGAGCTAGAATCACTTCCGCCTCCACCGCTTGAACCACCACCAGTATCAGTATTTATTTTTTTCTTTGTTATTTCAAAATGGTCCAAATCTAAAGAGTGAGCTTCTCTTTCTTTGTCTAAATCAGTTTTAAGTAAATCCTCTAAAGATTTGCTTTCATCAGTAACTTTGAATTTTTTAATTTCTCTTTTTCCTTCAGAATTATTGCTGTTATATTTATTATTGTCTGTAATTCTATTTAGAGTATAGTCACCTTTGGTCAAATAAATTGTTTCTAGAGGAATATATTTGTCAATATTTGGATTATAATTAAATAGAAGCTTTTCAAACTTTTTATTGTTTTTTATTGTAGGACTTAATTCAAACTTTGAATTTAATTCGTAAGATTTATCTGAAAATATAAATGTTCTTGTGTCTAAACTTTTAAAACCAGTTGATTCAAAGATGTTATAGTAATAATCAACCTTAGAAGTATCCCACTTACTTACATTAGGATTTGCATTTTTTGCGTTATAAAACATTAATGATATATCTGTTGCTTTAGAAATATCCCAATTACTAATATCAGGATTAGCCTTTTTACTATCAGAGAACATAGTTCCTAAATTAGATACATTAGAAGTGTCCCATTTACTTACATCAGGATCCGCAATAGTTGTATCTGAAAACATTGCACTCATGTCAGTAACACTAGAAGTGTCCCACTTACTTACATCAGGATTAGCCACAATTGTTTTTCTAAACATATTAGACATAGTTGTAACCTTAGAAGTGTCCCATTTACTTACATCGGGATTAGATTTTTCTGCATAGTGAAATAGTGCGCTCATATCCGTGACATTAGAAGTATCCCATTTACTCACATCAGGATCGGCTTTTACAGCTTGATCGAATAGGGCTTCCATAGTTGTAACCTTAGAAGTGTCCCACTTACTTACATCAGGGTTAGCCGATTTTGCGCCAGAAAACATATACGACATATCAGTGACATTAGAAGTGTCCCAATTTGTTGTGTTAGGGTTGGCCTTTAGAGCACCCCCAAATAAAGAATACATAGTTGTTACACTAGAAGTGTCCCACTTACTTACATCAGGATTAGCCTCTGGAGCATTAAAAAACATATAATCCATGCTAGTTATATTAGAAGTGTCCCAATTTGTTGTGTTAGGATTGGCATAAGCTGCATCAGCAAACATATATGACACATCATTTAAATTAGAAGTGTCCCAGTTTTTTGTATCAGGATTAGCTTTTTTTGTTTCTGAAAACATACCTTCCATATTAGTTACTTTGGAAATGTTCCAATCATTAGTATCTGGGTTAGCATTGGGAGAAACAGAGAACATATTAGACATGTCAGTAACATTGCTAGTATTCCAATTCTTCGTATTAGGATTTGCTTTATCAAGATAAGAAAACATTTCAGACATGTTTTTAACATTTGATGTATCAACATTGTCTGAGATTTCTATTTCTCCTTTGAAGAACATGAATAATTTTTTTGAATCATCCGGGAATAAAACGTTTTCTGTCACTTTGATTGTGTACTGACTTTCGTTATGATTAGACATAAAGTTTTGGAATCTTTCAGTATGTATTTTCCTCTGTTCATCAGTACTGTTTTTATCTTTAACAGTAATCGTGTAGATGTCTCCATTTTTTAGAGCAGCTACGCCACCTTTTTCGTAAGTGGATTCGTTTAATTGAATAATTTCAGATTCTTTTGCAATATTTTCATTGCTTGTAATAGAATTTTCTGCTGATGATATAAAGCTATTGCTAGCTATTCCTAATGAACCAGCATTTAACACCAAGATAGAAGAAATTATCAACGTAGAAATTTTTTTATTTGCGTTCATAAGACGACCTCCTATTTAAATAATATTTTCTATACTAAACCCTACTAGTAAGGTTTAGTATAGGCGTTTCAAGTTTGATATCTTATTGTTAAAGTATAACATATTAATAAAAAAAAATAAATATTAAAATATAGATTGTAAGCATTTAAATTACTTGAATAAATATTATGTTTTTAAAATATTAGCATATTCAAATTAGCAAAATTAAAAAATATAAAAAAGCAGTTGATAATAATTATTCTTTGGGTATAGATATTAATATCTTGTGGATTTGTTTTTAATCCGCAAAATGCTTATAATTTTAGGAGGACGATATGTCAGATATTTTTGCAGTTAAATTAATAGATATAATAGATGAAGGTGATAAGAGAGTTAGTTTGTACTTTGATATACCAGAGGGATTTGTTTGGGAGCCGGGAGCTCATATATCCCTTGCCTTGGATGGATATGATGATAATGATAGCGTAAATAGGGATTATGTAAGAAAATTTTCGATACAAACACTTATGCACGAAGGGAAGATAGGAGTAACAACTAGGTTAGATAGTTCAGGTTCCGTATATAAGGACAAGGTGTCTGCACTTGAACCTGGTGATTTTTGTCATATAATAGAGTCAGGATGTAGGATGAATTTAAGAAGAGAAGACAAAGATATTGTTCTTATTAGTATGGGAGTAGGAATGGCTACTATGAGACCTTTGGTTCGAACTTTTGAAGAGTGTTCAGATGGAATTAGATCTTTAACAAATATTTGTGTAAACAAGACGGATAATATATTGTATAAAAGTGAATTTGATAGTATGAGCGATATTTGTGATAGTCACTGTTGTCATAATAGAGAAGAACTGAAGATGGATCTGGCAGATATTTGTAATGAGAGCGAGGACAAAATTTTTTATCTTGTGGGAAGTAAGTTATTTGTAGAAAATATGGTATCTCAGTTAAGAGGCTATAATGTAGCAAAAGAAAATATAATGATAGATAAAAAACATGGTGTTTTAGATGGTATATATGCAGGAGCAAGTTTTAATTCCTATGAAAAACTAAAAAATACAACAACTTTTAAAGCAATAGAGCTCCCAAAGAAACCATGTGATTGTAATGGGAATTGTACTTGCAAATAAAAAAATGAGTATTTAATCAATTTAATGCAACAATAGCAATAGGTGTTAAAAAAGTATCATAAAAAAATAGAAATATAAAAAATAAGTCTAGAAAAAAATAAATTTTTATATGAATATATTAATATTAGTTTTAAAAAAATAAAAATTAAGATAGGTATAAAAATTTAAATTATACTGAGATTTTTGATTAAGGAGGCAGTAAAATGCCTTCTTATTTTGTTTATAATTTAAAAAATAAAATATATAATCATTGATTTTATCAATGATTATATATTGAACTATAGTTATTTTATATAAAAACAATTATTTATTGTTATATTTTTATATAAATGATATTCTTAACTAGGAGTGTATATATATTGAACTATATGTATGCTTTTTCGTTATTGACTAGATTAAAGGAAAGGGGGTACATAATTGATATATTTAGACAATGCAGCTACATCAAAAACAAAGCCAGATGAGGTAATACAAGCGGTTATAGATGCTATGCAATCTGCGGGAAATGCATCTCGAGGAGCAAGCAATGAAAGTCTTTCTTCTGATAGAATAGTATTTCAGACAAGAAAGAAAATATCAGAGTTATTTAATGTTTCGAATCCTCGCCAAGTAGTATTTACTAAAAATTCAACAGAGGCAATTAATGTGGCACTGCAAGGTATAATAGAAGAAGGAGATCATGTAATCACAAGTTGTATGGAACATAATTCCGTTTTAAGACCGCTTAACTATCTAAAAAGAGACAAAAAGGTAGAGGTGGACTATATACATATAGATGAAAACGGGGATCTTAAATACGAAGAAATAAAAGGACTAATTAAACTTAATACTAAAGTACTTGTACTAAACCACGCGTCTAATGTGACTGGAAATATAAATAATCTAAGACATATAGGCGATATTTGTCGTGCAAAAAATATTATATTTATAGTAGATGTATCTCAAAGTGCAGGTTCATTTGAGATAGATATGATAAGAGATAATATAGATGTGCTTTGCTTTACTGGGCATAAATCACTTCTTGGACCACAAGGGACAGGAGGCTTATGTGTTAGAGATAATATATATATAGAGCCATTGATGTCAGGTGGCACAGGCGTACATACATATGATTCATACCAACCAGATAGGATGCCTACTAGATTGGAATCAGGTACCCTAAATGCTCATGGTATTGCTGGACTTGGTGCAGGTATAGATTATATCAATTCTAAGGGAATGGATAAGCTTACAGAAAAAGCTACGATATTTAGTAAAACGTTTTTTGATGGGGTTAAATCTATAGACAATATTAAACTATATGGAAACTATGATACACAGTACAGAGCACCTATAGTATCTTTAAATATAGCAGATATGGATTCTTCTGAACTAAGCGCCATTCTTTCAGACAAATATAATATCTCTACAAGACCAGGTGCACATTGTGCTCCACTTCTTCATGAATCAATGAAAACTGTAGATCAGGGGATGGTGAGATTTAGTTTTTCTCATCAAAATACAATGGAAGAAGTTGAGTTTGCAATAAAAGCAATAAGAGAAGTTGCAGAAGAAGAGAATTCTACAACTATTTAATAAGCATATTAAATCAGTCAATAACATACAATTTAATATATTATGTTTAAAAAAATTGAAAAAGGGGAGTATTTAAATGAATTTTGACAGCAAAAAAGGTTTGTTTTCATTAGGTATTATAGCTGGTATTGGTGCAGCTATACTAGCTGCTTTAGGAAATCCAAAAAACATGGCTTTCTGTATAGCTTGTTTTATAAGAGATACAGCAGGATCTATGAAATTTCATCAGGCAGAAGTAGTACAGTATTTTAGACCAGAAATGGTTGGAATTATTTTGGGAGCGTTTTTGATATCTCTCTATAAGAAAGAATATAGATCAACAGCAGGATCATCACCAGCGATAAGATTCTTATTAGGTGTTATTATGGTAGTTTGTGCATTAGTATTCTTAGGGTGCCCACTTCGTATGGTTCTTAGAATGGCAGCAGGAGATATAAGCGCTTACATAGGATTAATAGGATTTGTTGGAGGAGTCTATACAGGAGTTGTCTTCTTGAAGAAGGGCTTCACACTTGGAAGGGCTCACATATCAAAGAAGGAAAGCGGTTATGTTCTTCCTTTTGTAGTAACAGTATTATTTGTGCTTAGTATAACAGTAACTACTCTATTTGTTACTAGTGTGAAGGGACCAGGTAGCATGCACGCTCCAGTCATTGCATCTTTATTAGTAGGTTTACTATTTGGTGTAATAGCTCAAAAAACGAGAATGTGTTTTGCAGGTTCAGTAAGAGATGTATTCTTGATAAGAGACTTCAGTCTATTAAGCATAATCGGTGGTTTGTTTGTAGCAATGCTTGTATATAATGTTGCAACAGGAAACTTTGAATTTGTAGCATTTGGACCAGTTGCACATGCTCAGACATTGTGGAATATATTATCTATGTACGCTGTAGGATTTGCTGCAATATTACTAGGTGGATGCCCACTTAGACAGGTTGTAATAGCATCTACTGGATCTTCAGATGCAGTATTTACAGTAATAGGTATGTTTATAGGAGGAGCACTTGCTCATAACTTTATATTAGCATCTGCACCTGCTACAGTAGCAACAGCAACAGAGGCTGCTAGTATAGGTGGTCCAGGACCAAATGGAAAGATAGCTGTAATAGTTTCTATAGTGTTATTATTTATAATAGCTATGTGGGGACTTAGAAAAGAAAAAATAGCAGCAAAGTAATTTTTAATGAAAATTAAAACATTTAATATAATTGATAACTATATTTTATATAGTAAATAGGGAGGAATAGGAATGATAGAAGTAGATGTAAGAGGACTATCTTGCCCAGAGCCAGTAATAAGAGTAAAAGAGGTAATAGACAATAATGGTTCTGAAGAACTTAAGGTATTTGCCAATGAAGCTCACACAGTAAAAAATATTACAAAGTTTTGTAAGAAATTAGGAAAGGAAGTTCATACTGAAGAAGTCGGTCTTGAATATGAACTAATTATAAAATAATGAGTAACAAGGAAAAAAATCTATTCGTAACTTTTTATACTACTGCTGAAGCTATGGCAACAGAGCAATCTTGTAGCAGCAGTAATATAGAAGGCAAACTAGTACCAGTTCCAAGAGTCTTGTCTGCAGGTTGTGGAGTTGCTTGGAAGGGGAGACCAGAGGATATAGATATCACTACTCAGATGTTAAAAGATAATGATATTGAGTGGGAAGAGATTACTATTTTATAAATATTAAGGGGCAGTGTTTTCACTGTCTCTTTTTTATATTTTAAATCAAAACGGTAAATAGGATATTTCTATTTAGGATATAAAAAGCTATATGAAAAGTATGGGGGTCTATCAATACAATATCAAGGTATTTCTATCAAATATAATATGTGATCAAATATATGTAATAAGAAACCATATATAAATATAGTTAAAATAGTATTTTTAATATAAAGATAACAATATTTTCTTGGATTATCTAAAAAAGCAAATAAGTTCAAATAAAATATAATCTCATTTAAAATATATGATATAATTTATTTTGTGACTAAAATTAGAATAGAGGTGAAAAATGAGTAGAGAAAATGAAAATAAATATATATTAGTACAGTTGTTAGGTATAGCTTTCCTTTGTAGTGCTGGTATTTGGGTCAAGCTATCATCGGTAGGACCAATCAATCAGGGATTTTATAGAATGCTTCTAACACTTATTATGATGTTTCCATTCACTTTTAAGAGTCTAAAGGGAATTACAAAGAGACAGTTTGTGATGTCATTTTTAGCTGGAGTATGTTTAGGTGGAGACGTTTTATTTTGGAATCTATCACTTATGAAGACATCAGTTGCAAATAGTGCTCTTTTGGTCAATTTAACTGTGTTTATAGTATCACCAATTTCTTTCTTTTTATTTAAAGAGAAAATAAGAAAGGAATTTGTTATAGGATCTGTGATTGGATTTATAGGTGTTGTAATAGTAATATTTGCATCTGCAAGTGGTCATGGTCAATCAAGTATTTATGGGAATTTATTAGCGATGTTGGCATCGGTATCATATTCAGGTTATGTTTTATTTGTTTATAAGGTAAGAGATCATTTAAACAACAATGCAGTAGTTCTTATCAGTACTCTTGGTGCAATGATATTTTTGTTTGGTACTATGGTTCCAACAGAAGGTATACAGATACCACCAAATACCAAAGAATGGTTGATTATAGTAGGATATGCTATATGCACACAGATATTAGGTCAAGGACTAGTATCAATGTGTTTAGGAAAGCTAAATGCTACACTTGTGACAGTCATTTCTTTGATTGGAATAGGGATCTCTTCAATATATGCTTATATAATATTTGGAGAATCGCTATTAATGATGGAAATAGTAGGTATGGTAATTACTATTATAGGTGTATTTGTAGCGAAAAAATCTTCTCAGGGCTAACAATCTATATTTTATAAAAATATAAATTGAGTGTCCTAGTGGATATATAATTGCTAAAATAATAAAAAGTATATTAAATGAAAGAGGCAGGTGTTTAACCTGTCTCTTTTTATTAAATTTAATAAGCCTTATAGGGTTGTATATAAGTCTTTAAAATTAAACTTACTATTTTTTAAAAAGCATATAATTTAATATTTATAAATTTATATGTAAAAAAATATTTAAAGCCACTATGTATAAGTTAAAGTTTGAATATTTTAAAAAAATAATAAAAAACGAATAAGTAAAATAAAAATGGAGAATTTAATGTTTATGAATTTATCTGTAAAAAATATTTTAAAGCTGCTATGTATAAGTTAGAGTTTAAATTTTTAAAAGAATGGAAAAGAAATAAAAGAATAGAAAGAAATAAAAAATATTGTAAAATTTATAATTAAGTTGTAAAAAAATGATATTTGCATTATAGTATATTTAATATTAAAATCAAACAATTATAATAATATCGTGATATATACATAAAAATAGGAGGAAAAATCATTGGAAAAAAAGTGGGCTTTAATTACAGGTGCAAGTTCTGGAATTGGTAGAGAATTCGCAAGACTTTTGAGTGTAAATGGATACTCATTAATCTTGGTCGCAAGAAGATTAGAAAGACTTGAAGAACTTAAAGAAGAACTGGAATATAATTCAAAAGATGAAGAATTTGAATGTATGGTAATACAAAAGGATCTAAGGGGTGTACATGCTCTAAATGAACTATATGATGAAACAAAAGAAATGAACATTAACATATTAATAAATAATTCTGGATTTGGAACTCATGGAGAGTTTGTAGATACAGACTTACAAACAGAGATGGATATGATAGATGTAAATATCAGAGCAATGCATGTTTTAACAAAAAAATATCTAAGAGACTTTGTTAAAAGGGATAGTGGATACATTCTAAATGTTGCATCGAGCGCAGGTTTGATGCCTGCAGGACCTTATATGGCAACGTATTATGCTAGTAAGGCTTACTCAACTAGTCTGACTTCTGGAATAGCAGCTGAACTAAGAAAGAAGAAAAGCAATGTGTATATAGGAGCATTGTGCCCAGGACCAGTGGATACGGAATTTAATGAAGTGGCGGATTGTAAGTTTAGTATAGGTGGAATAAGCCCAAGATTTTGTGCAAAATATGCTCTAGAAAAGATGTTTTCTAGAAAGGAAATCATCATACCTTCTGTAAAAATGCAAATAGCAGCAAAAGTTGGTAAGGTAGCTCCAAGAAGATTGGTGATAGATCTTTGTGGAAGACAACAAAAAAGAAAAAATGATAATGTCTAGTAATTAAAAATAAAAATAAGTAGAGATTCTAAAAAGAACCCCTTCTAAGACCAGATTTTAGGTTGATTAGTAGGGGTTTTTCATTAACTAATTTATTTTTTTCAAAAGATATTGAAAAAATAGAATTTTTTAATACATTCTTTAAGAAATATAGAGTATAATGTATATTACAAAATATTGAAACAGAACTTTTAAGCAAAGCCATAGTAAATAGATCGTGATAGAAGTAATTTTATAAGTAAGTTTTATACAAAATGACTAAAGCAGTGATCTAACTTTAAATATTTATAGAAAATAGACCGTAGAATAGAATTGGAAAGGGGAGCAATTTAAAATTGCTGAGATATCATGAAAATAAGAGAATATAAAGAACTAGTAGATTATACTATGAAAAGAAAAAAATCAGATACAGTATTAAAAAATGCAAATATCTTGATGCTTCAGACATCGGAAATCATAAAAGCGGATATAGCTATTGTAGGAAAGTATATTGTAGGTATCGGAGAGTATAGTGGTGAGTTAGAAATCGATTGTACTGATAAATTTATCACTCCAGGATTTGTTGATGCTCATCTACATTTTGAATCAACTATGGCAAATCCAAATGAGTTGGTTCATTATGCTTCAAAAAATGGAACGACAACTTTTATAGCAGATCCTCATGAGGCAGCAAATGTTTCAGGATTAAGAGGAATTGAATATATACTTGATCAGACGGAAAATAGTACAGGTGATGTATTTATTATGCTACCATCATGCGTACCAGCCAAAGACAGTGAAGATTCTGGCTATATAATGGGATCAGAGGATATGAAAAAAATTATAGACAATAGTAGAATTTTAGGTCTCGGTGAAGTTATGGACTGTAAGGCTGTTTTAGATTGTAAAGATTCCATGATGAGGAAGCTAGAATTATTTGAGGAAAAGCCAAAAGATGGTCATGTTTTAGGTCTAAACGATCTAGAATTATCAGCGTATGCAATGTCTGGAATACTTACAGACCACGAGTGTTCATCATATGAAGAAGCTATTAAAAAGATTAGAAATGGTATGTATATACATATTCGTGAGGGATCTGCTGCTAAGAATCTTAAAAATATAATTGAAGGAATTGTATCTAATAATATGGATATATCTAGGTTTAATTTCTGTACAGATGACAAGCATATTGAAGATATCCAAAGAGAGGGTCATATCAGTCACAATATAAGAAAGTCAATATCTTTGGGGATGAAGCCTATCGATGCATATAAGATAGCAAGCTACAATCCATCTCTATGCTATGAACTGTCTGATATAGGAATGATAGCTCCTGGTAAAAAAGCAAATCTTGTAATTTTAAATGACTTAGAAAAGGTTGATATAGAAGATGTTTTATTTGAAGGTGAAATTATTCCTGAAAAATATACAAATTGTATGTTGGAGCAAAAAATACAAGAGTTAAAAAGAAGTGAAGCGGATTTTAATTCCAAAAAGGAAGATAGTTCTCAAGACTTATATGAAAAAAATAATAAAAAACATAATAAAAAACATCTAGATAGAAATAGTAATGATAAATTTTCTGATCTAATGGACACGATTCATATAGATGGATTTGATGAAAATATGCTTGATTTTAAGAGTAAAAAATATGCTATGGAGCTAGTTGATGGAGAGATTCTCACAAAGAAGATAGAGGCAAAATCAGGAAAAGGAATATTAAACAAAGTAGTAGATATAGAAAGACATCATAATACTGGAAAGTATCATGTAGCTAAATTGTTTGGATTTGGAATACAAAATGGTGCTATTGCATCTAGTGTATCACATGATTCTCATAATGTTATAGTAGTGGGAGATAATGATAGAGACATAATGATAGCAATAGAAAAGTTGAAAGAAATAAAGGGTGGTTACGTTTTGGTAGAAAATGCTCGTGTTTACGAATATGTACCACTTCCAGTGATGGGGCTTATGACTGATCTTCCAAGTGATGAAGTAAATATTAGGATATCTGATATGATTAAAAAGGCTCATCAGATGGGTGTAAATAAGAAGATAGAGCCATTTATTACACTTTCATTTATAGCACTTCCTGTAATACCAGAACTTCGAATTACTACAAATGGATTGTACGATGTAATAGAAGATAAGTATTTAGACTAATAAAAAGAGCTTTAAATAAGTAAATAATTAAATAAGTATACAAAAGGCTATAGGTATGAAATCATATCTATAGCTTTTTTAATCTTTAAAAGCAAAAAAAGAGTTCTTTAGAAAGAAATTACATGTAATTTTAACAAAACAATGTCTTGAAAAAAATTGAATGGAGTATGAAACAGATATTGAAAGACTATAAATGAGAGTTACTTTTTTAATTAAATTTTAAGAGGAAAATATTTTTTATAATATAATTTAATGGATATAAAGAATATAAAATTAGTGATTTATTTTTACAATTTAATAAAAATAAAAAAGAATGAGGTAGATAATGGAGTTGACAATAAGCTTAGAGCGTACTATAATCTAGTTATAAAATAAAAAGGAGGATGTCGATGATTTTATAATAATATGGAAAAGTTTAAAATTTTAATAGGCCTTGAAGGCTTTATTTTAGTTGCCATATTATTAGTAGAATAGTCGTTTATCCATGTTTGTATATTTTTCAGAGTAAAAATATACTTTTTGACTAATCTGCCTAGAGCAGATTTTTTTATTTATATTAATTTTTAAAAAGTCATTCAGCAATATAGCTTTTAAAAAATCTAATATAAACATATTTAACTAGATTCTTACGACAGGCATATTATGGCAATATAAAAAGGAGGAATAGATATGTTTTATATAAAGGATTTGAATATATATATAAAAAAAGATTTGAGAAAGCTTATAGAAAATTTTAATTTTTCTATAGAAGATGGAGATAAGGTAGCTCTTATCGGAGAAGAAGGCAATGGAAAGTCAACGCTTTTAAAGGCTATTTATAATAAAGATATGATAGATAGTTATGCAGACATTGAAGGAGAGATAAATAAATCAAAAGAAGTGATTGCTTATCTATCTCAACAGGTTAGTAAGGAAGAGCTAGAAAAAACAATGACACAATACCTGCTTACAAAAGTAGAATATGAAGACATAGATTATAGTTTGGCATATAGATTAAATGATGAGTTTGAATTAGAAGATCATTTATTCGATAATAGTAAGACTTTGGGAGATCTTTCAGGTGGTGAAAGAGTGAAGTTTATGCTTTTATGTGAACTTTTAAAAAATCCTACAATACTATTATTAGATGAACCTAGTAATGATTTGGATATAGATTCAGTGATATGGCTAGAGGAGTTCATTAAAAATAGCAAAGAAAAAATTATTTTTGTATCTCATGATGAAGAATTGATAAGAAAATGTTCAAATGTAATAATTCACTTTGAACAAATTAAGGGTAAGAGTGAACTAAGATATAACGTGTCAAGAATGAGCTATGATGAGTATATAAATGATAGAGATAGCAGGATTAAAACTCAAACTAAAAATGCCAATAAGGATGAAGAACAGTATAATAAACAGATGGAAAGATTTAGAAAGATAAACCAAAATGTTGAGAATGAATTAAGAAGTGTTTCAAGGCAGGATCCAGTAGCAGCAAAAAATTTGAAAGATAAAATGAAATCTGTAAAATCTATGGGTAAGAGATTTGATAGAGAAAAAGAGAATATGACCCAAAGGCCAGATTTTGAAGACAATGTAGTTGTTAAATTTGATGACGTTAAGATGGCTAATAGCAAGCAAATATTAGATTTTAATTTAGAGAAACTAGTCATAGAAGGCAAAGAACTGTCATCTAATATAGAATTAAAAGTATTTGGACCAAAAAAAATAGCAATAGTAGGGAAAAATGGAGCTGGAAAAACAAGCCTTTTAAAAGAAATATTGAAATATTTGGATAAAAATAAAGTTCAATATTCGTATATGCCACAAAACTATCTAGAGGAGTTAGATTCTAATATTACGCCTACTGAATATCTATCAGGTGATGGAAGCAAGGACGAGATAACAAGGGCAAGAACCTATTTGGGATCAATGAATTTTACAAGAGAAGAAATGTTTCACCCCATAGAAAATCTGTCAGGTGGACAAAAGGCAAAGTTATTTTTTATAAAGATAATATTTGATAAAATAAATTTGTTGATATTGGATGAACCTAGTAGAAACCTATCTCCACTTTCTGCTCCAGAAATAAGAAGAGAACTCAAAAATTTTGGAGGTTGTATAATATCGGTATCTCATGATAGAAAGTATATAGAAGAGGTATGTGATGAGCTGTTTTACTTGGATAAAAATGGATTAAAAAAAATAGATAAATATGAGTATTTGAATGGGTTAGATAAGGCTAACGTGAAAAAGTAATTCTAAAATAAACATAATTTTATATTAAATATTAATGGGAAATAAGTATATTTAAGATGAATACTATAAGAGCATAGAACATAAAAAATGGCTGATTTCAAAGAATAAATTGAAAGAAGCCATTTTTATTTATCGTATAATAAATGTATTTGACGAGATAAATGTATTTGAGTTACTCGACTTTTTTTATATCATGTATAGAGCTATCAAGTATTTGGGGTGGAATAGAATGGGTCATGGCAGGCATAGAGTCTATCTCAAACTCTACCTTCTCATTTTCTGTGATATTATCAATTAATTTATCCTTTTCTACCTTTTCTTTACTGATGTTTAATATTATTTTATCATTAGAAGTAATAACTTTTTCTCCCTCATTGTCTCCACTAATTAAAGATAAATCAATAAGTTCAAAGGAGTAGGTATTATCATTTTCTAGGATACTTACAATTTCACCTTGATAAGTAGAGAGCTTATTCTCTTCTTTTTTATCTTTTTCACTACTTACAGAAGTTGATGTATCTTTTTTTACTTTTTGATTGCTATTAGCATTAGGTGTGCATGATATTACGCTGAAACTAATCACTACTAAAGTTAGAAACAAGCTGATTTTTTTCATATTATTTACTCCTTTTGTATTTACTCATTATTAGTTGTTAACAATATGTTATCAAGAAAATAGTATGGAGTCAACAAAATAGAGTGAATAAGCAGAAAATTCAATAATAATACTTAAAAGATTATATTATTTGACTAAAAATCCTAAGTTGTCCATTGCTTGTTCAACCTCCAGTAAGATAGATTTATTTTTTGCACAAATAGTATGGTAGTGATAATTTTCTGTGAGTTTTTTTAAAGGTTTACTAATCCCAGACTCTATATCAAATAAAAAATTATCGACATCTCTTCGGGAGCTAATATTTAGCTCTACCTTAATAACTCCATAAGCTCTGTGAGATATAAAAACATCTTTTACAGTAGCACCTAAATCTACTATTGAATAGAGCTCAATCTTCATCTCATGGTCGTTATGAGAAAGCTTAAAAACCCTAGAGATATGCTCACTAGATGGTTTTTCTAATAAATATCCTCTATTGGTAGAGAGTATTTTATTATCTTCAGCTTTTAATATAGCGATATCTTGTACTATGACTTGTCTTGATACTCCAAAGTGTTTGGAGAGATCAGATCCACTAATAACAGTATCGGTGGACTCAAGAAGTTTAAGAAGTTTCTTTCTTCTAGATTGAGTTCCATTCATCTATATACCTCAGATTCTTCAAACTAAAATCAAGGCTTTTAGCAGAATGCGTAAGAGATCCACTGGATATAAAATCAATTTTTAAATTTTTAAATCGGGAAATATTATCTATTTCAACGTTTCCAGAGCATTCGATAAGAGCCCTACCATCGATTATATTTATAGCCTCTTTTATAGTATCTATATCCATATTATCTAACATAATAATATCCACTTTTGAATCGAGAGCCTCTCTAAGCATATCTAAATTTTCAACTTCAACTTCTATTTTCTTAATAAAAGGCTCAGCTTCTCGGACTAAACTTACAGCTCTTTTGATTGAACCAGCAGCATCTATATGGTTGTCTTTTAGCATTATGCCATCTGATAGATTATATCTGTGGTTATTTCCACCAGCAATACGAACAGAATATTTTTCAAATATTCTAAGGTTGGGAGTTGTCTTTCTGGTATCAACAAGAGCTATATTATCATCATCTAAAGCGTCGATCATATTTTTTGTTAAGCTTGCAATTCCACTCATTCTTTGTAGAAAGTTTAAGGCTACTCGCTCAGCTGTTAGTATTGAGGATGCTCTTCCTACAATTTCTAAAACAAGGTCACCCTTATCTATACTATCACCATCTTTTTTATAATCTACAAAGAAGATTTCATCATCTAGTATTTTAAAACATCTTTTAAATACATCTAGACCTGAAATAATTCCATTGTCCTTTGATATTAGAGCTATTTTAGCTAGTTTATCATCATCATATATTGCATTCGTAGAAATATCCCAAGACGTTACATCTTCTTTAAGTGCAGATTTAATAACATCATCTATTTGAAAATTATTTAGCTTTGGCAAGTTCATCTTCCATTATCCTTTCTTTTATCATAATTGAAACTTCAGTATCTGACAGAAGTGTTTTTCTAGTAATTGTATCTTTGTAGCAAATGAGAGGGGCGTTTTCCTTTACTATTGACTTAGCCGATCTTTTAGCAAAAACTACACCTTCAAGTAAAGAGTTGCTGGCAAGACGATTTCTTCCGTGAACGCCAGTGCAGGCAACTTCGCCAATTGCATATAAATTTTTCATTGAACTCTTAGAATCCATATCAACCTTGATACCTCCCATTGTATAATGCTGTGAAGGAACAATTGGAATTGGATCTTCTAAAGGATTCAAACCAATTTCAAGTATTTTTTTATATATATTTGGAAAACGTTTTTCTATAGAGTTTTCTAGAGGATTTAAATCCAAAAGTTCATATTTTGAATTATCCTTTTTCATTTCTTCTAAAATTGCCTTTGAGACGAGATCACGGGGATTGAGCTCATTTGTAAATCTTTCATGTTTATGATTTATTAGGTGAGCACCTTCACCTCTTACTGACTCAGATATCAAAAATCTACGACCTGATTTATCTTCATATAGAGCAGTGGGATGTATCTGTACATACGATATGTCATTTAGCTCAATATTATGCTTGATTGCTAGAGCGATTCCGTCGCCTCTAATATGTGGAAAGTTGGTAGAGTTTTGGTATATACCCCCTATCCCTCCTGTTGCTAGAACTGTAGCTCTAGAATTAACAATTAGATTATTTTCTGAGTGGACTGCGTGTATTCCAAGACATTCCTTACCATTTGAAGATTCCAAAATATCAGTCATACTACAATTTTCTATAATATTTATATTATTGCGTCCTTTAATTGTATCTATTAGGGATTCCATAATAGATTGTCCAGTTATATCATCATGATATAGTATTCTAAAGTTACTATGCCCACCTTCTCTAGTATAATAGGGACCGTCTTCATTTCCAGTAAAAACAACACCTAGATCTTGGAGCGTTTCAATAGCGGCGTTTGATTCATCAACAAGTATTTCTACAGCCTTTTTATTATTTTGATAATGACCTGCACGAAGAGTATCCTCGATGAAGTTATCTCTATCAGAATCACCTCTCATAACACAAATTCCACCTTGTGCAAGATAGGAGTTTGAATCTGTAAGTGTTTTTTTTGTAATCAAAAGTATGTCTTGATTTTTTGGAAGGCAAAGAGCACATACCAAAGCAGCAACGCCTGAACCAACGATCACAACGTCACAAGTAATATTTTTAAAACTATTATCGATATCCATTTTATTGCCCCATTTCTAGCATTTTATTTAGAGGTATTTTAGCCTTATCAACAATGCTATCATCCACGATTACTTCCGTATTCTGATTTTCTAGAGCACTTATTATCTTGTCTACTGAATTTAGCTTCATATCGTGACATATCATACTGTCTATGAAATAGAATTTTTTATCAGGACATTCTTTTTCAAGCATATACGAAATTCCCTTCTCAGTAGCAATAATAAATTCCTCACAAATATCATCCTTTGCCATTTTTATTATAGCTTTTGTACTTCCTATAAAGTCGGCAAGAGATAAAATATCCCCGTTACATTCTGGATGTGCCAGTACTTTTGCTTTCGGAAATTTTGTTTTTAGATTTTTAAGTTCACTTACATCTATATTGTTATGAACAGGGCAGTAGCCATCATTTGCAATAATATTTTTATCTTTGATTGATTTTGCTACATAGCGTCCTAGATTTCCATCAGGTATAAAGAAAATATTTTTTTCACTTAAACTTTTGACTATCTTTAAGGCATTAGATGAAGTAACACAGACATCACTAAGGGCCTTAATATTAGCTGTTGAATTGATATAACATACCACTGCCAAATCCTCATATTGATTTCTTAGTGTTTCAATTTTTTCCTTTGTTATCATATGAGCCATTGGACAATCAGCTGTTTTATCAACTAATAAAACATTTTTATCTGGATTTAATATTTTTATACTTTCTCCCATAAAATATACTCCAGCCATAACAATAGTTTTGTTCTCTAGTTGACTAGCTAATTGAGCCAAAAAGAAAGAGTCGCCAATGTAATCGGCAATTTCTTGTATTTCACTGTCTACATAATAGTGTGCCAGTATAACGGCATCTTCTTTTTCCTTTAATTGATTTAATATCTTGATTGTATTTTTTTTCAAGATAATCACCCCCCCTAAACTTTTCTCAATCAGTATAACATAAATATATACAAGTGACAAGACACATAGATATACAAAAATAAAAGCTTTATTTTAAAATAAAAAAAGCACTTATACAAAATTATATAAGCGCTTTTTAATGCAATTGAATTTTTAATTTTAAGCTAAATTCTCATTTTCTTCTTTTTTGTTAAACTTCTTCATAAAAGGTATAAAGAAACAAGCTGTTACAGTAGCAGATGTCACATCAGCTACTGGAGCTGCATATAATACACCATCAATACCAAAGTATTTAGAGAATATAACTATACAAGGCATCAAGACAATAACCTGTCTTAAAAGTGTAAGAACCATTGCACGTTTTGGCATTCCTATTGCTTGGAAGAAGTTGGCAGCTATTATCTGGAACCCTGCAACTATAATTCCCATAAACCAAATCTTTAAGGCATGAACACTAAACTTCATCAGTTCAGGTTCTCTATTAAATAGTGAAACTAGCAGTTCCGGCACTAGTCTTGAAAGTAAAAAGCCAACAGTAGAAATAATCAATCCAACTATTATAGCTAATTTTACAGCTCTTTTTACTCGATCATATTTTTCAGCACCATAGTTAAAGCTTACGATAGGCTGTAGACCTTGGTTCAATCCTATAATAGGAAGGATAAGTAGAGTCTGCAAACTATTTACTATACCCATACCTGATACTGCAATATCTCCACCATACTTGATTAGGTATGTGTTTAGAAGAAAGGCAAGGGAGCTATTTGCTAGCTGTAGCAAGAAGCCTGGCATACCTAGAGTGGTAATCTCTATGGCTAGAGCAGCTTCTAATTTTAAATATTTCTTTTGTATTCTATGTAGAGCGTCTTTCTTTAAGAAATGATAGATACTCCACACCATAGATACAAACTGTGATGTAATAGTGGCGATTGCAGCCCCGCTCATTCCCATATCAAAACCAAATATAAATATAGGGTTCAGTATAATATTTATACCAGCACCAATAAACATAGTTGCCATAGCAAGCTTTGGCTTACCGTCTGCTCTTAAGAAGTTATTCATTCCCATACCTATAACTTGAAATATAGTACCCAAAAATATTATTTTCATATACTCTCTAGCATATGGAAGTACAGTTGGGCTAGCACCGAAAAGAATTAATAGTTTATCTAAGAATATTTCACCAAATATGGTAATAATAAGTCCTAAAATAATCAAAAGTGCAGTTGCATTACCTAAAGTTTTATCAGCTTTTTCCATATCACCTTTTCCAAGACTTATAGAAAATAAAGTTGCACCACCTTGACCAAATAGTATACCAATAGACATCATTATGATCATAGCAGGGAAACATATAGTAATGGCTGCTAGTCCATTTGCACCTAATTCAGGATGATTACCTATAAATATTCTATCAACCACATTATACAGTGCATTTACTGTCATACCTATAATCGCTGGAAGAGAAAATTTATAAAGTAACGTTGAAATTCTCTCAGTTCCTAGTGGATTATTATATTGAACTTTTACTTCCTGAGAAGTAGTGTTGTTTTCCAATTTTATCACTCCTTTTTAATAAATTTAACGCATGGATGCGTTTGAAAATCATTGCTATAAATGAAAAGAGTATCCTAAGCACGCAGATAGACTCATATTTGATATATGAATTTATGAGAAGAAGTCTGTGAACTTCTATGGGCTTTGAATACGGTAATCCATAATATATCTTTAAGATAAAATATTACTTATAGTCGAATTCTTTTTTCTTTTCATCTATATAGTCTTCTACATTTTCTACCATTCTCTCTAGACAAGAGTAGGCTAATTCTTTTTCTTCCTGTGTCATATTATTAGTAAGTATAGCACTCCAACCCTCTAATACCTTAGTAACATCCTTTTGGCTATCTTTGCCTTTTTCAGTGAGATAAATTCTATTAATTCTTTTATCGTCTTTATCTTTTTCTTTAGTTACAAATCCTTTTTTAATTAATGATTGTATAACTCTGGCAGTTGAAGCCTTATCCATATATAAGTATTTGCATAATAAATCCTGTGATACTCCATCCTTATGATAAAGAGCATTTAAAAATGGTTGCTCTGAAGCAGTAATGTTATGTTTTTTTAGATAGAAATTTTTATATACTTGACCTTTTCTGTAAAGAATAGAGATCAATCTTCCTGGGCTTTTAATTTTTCTCATCTCCTATTTTTGTATAAATTATTATATGAACAAAGAAAATTCAATATAGTTGTCATGTCAACCATTATCTATTATACGACTAAATGGTTGTCGTGTCAACTATATTATTTTGGGAAAACGAAGTCATTTTTATATTTTTAAAAAGCTAAAATGAAATACTGATAATTATGTTAAAAGAACTTAAAAAAATGACTTTAATATAGTATTTAAAAAACATATGGTATATAATTGTTGAAAAGGGAAATTTAACATCTTTGAAGTAGAAAAAAGGAAAGTATTAAAAGTAAGAATTGAAAAATATATTTTAGAAAAGTTGAATCTTCATAAAAATAAAAAGTTAAAATAATAGAGATAAACTAGGAAAAGATAATAGAGATGAAGTAGGGAAAAATAATAAAAAATAATACATATTAAGAAAGAAATAAAGAAAACTAAAGAGACAAAAAAGTAATTAAATAAAAGTAATATGTGTTAAGTAGTTAGTGAATAAAAAATAGTAAATTGAAATAAATCAAATTTGCAATATAGGAGCGTATATTTTATAATAAAGCTTTGAATAGTTTTTTGATTAACAAATAGTGGTATTACGACTAGCTATAAATACATAATCTCATTAATCATTTATAAAGTTTGATAAGAGTTATAGGAGGAGGAAATATATGATAAAGGCAATTTTTTTCGATATAGATGGGACATTAATAAGTTTTAATACACATAAAGTTCCAGATAGTACAAAAGAATCTTTGAATAAATTAAGGGAAAATGGTGTGAAGTTATTCTTAGCAACAGGAAGGTCTCCTATGTGGCTATCTATGATAAAGGATATGGTAGAATTTGAATTTGATGGATATGTAATGATCAATGGTCAGTACTGTATATTAGATGATAAAGTAATACATGAAATGAAGATACCTACAGAATCAATTGAGAAATTAGTACCGTATTTGGATGAAAAAAATATTTCATGTGAATTTGTGGAGTTAGACTACATGTATATTAATCATGTCAATGACAGGGTAAAAGAACTAAGAAAATATTTAGGAGATACTGCACCGGCATCTCCAATTGAAAGCTCAGATAGAATATATAAAAATGACGTGTTTCAGCTATGTGCCTATATTAAAGATGAAGAGGAAGAAGAATTTTTGGCTCATTTACCAAAGTGTAGAGCAGTAAGATGGAACCCTGTTTTTGCAGATATAATTCCTGAAAAAGGTGGAAAAGATGTTGGAATAGAAGAAATGTTAAAGCATCTTGGGATTAAAAGGGAAGAATGTATGGCGTTTGGCGATGGTGGAAATGATATCTCCATGCTAAAGTATGTTGGCGTAGGAGTTGCAATGGGAAATGCTGGCGATGATGTGAAGGCTGTTGCTGATTATGTAACAGAAGATGTGGATAACTTTGGAATTAAGCTTGCACTTGAAAAATATAAAGTAATATAGTTGATAATTTTGAAATAGATAAAAGTGAATGTATTTTATATATAAAACTTAACTTATAAACAGATATTTTTCATAAATTAGTAAATAAGAAAGAAAATCAGTAATAATTTAAAATGATATATTTTGTAAAATAAGAAAAATTTTGAAAAATGTGTATTATGAAGTGGATAATGTGGATAATTGTTTGATAATATATGACTGTATTAACTTTAAAATACTAAATTAAATGAATAAAAATTTTATATCTAATAAAAACCGATAACATACAGTATCGGTTTTTATTTTTATGTATTATATTTTAGGCCAAGTGAAGAGTAGATATATATATATTATATTTAAATATTTAAATTATTTATGCCCTGCCAACTCGCCCACATATATTTTTGATAAGACAAAACATATAATTACTACAAGGATTATTATAATTAGTATAACAAGCTTTAGCTAAAAAGCTAGCAGTAGTACGATCGTTTGATTCATGTATCCATTTCATATGTTTTTTCTCCTTTATAAATTATAATTTAATTTCTACGATATTATATTCAGTCAAATTTAAATTTTCGTGAGAGGAAAAAATAATAATGCTATTTTTTATGAATTTACCCAAAATTTTGAAAAAAAGTATTTTGTTTTCTTTATCTAAATTAGATGTTATCTCATCAAAAATATATACATCATTTTTTTCAACTAGAGCCCTAGCAATTATAATCTTTTGTTTTTGTCCTCCAGAAAGATTAGTATCTTTATTTAGAATAGTATCATATTTATTAGGAAGGCTTTCTATAAAGTCATCTATGCCAATCTCTTTACAAATTTCTTTAATATTTTTTAAATTAATATTTCTGTAGATAGATATATTTTCATAAATTGACTCTGAATATATGTATGGAAACTGGTCAATATAAGTAATATGATCTCTATAGTCACTGATAATATCTTGAGCATTATACTTATTATTTATGACAAATTTAGTAAGTTTATCTGAGTATAATCCAGAAATTATATCCAAGAGTGTTGATTTACCAACTCCATTATGCCCAACTATTCTATATATGTTGCCTCCATCAAATTGAATGGAAAAATTATTTATTAGAGAATCTGAGCCAGAATCTGAATAAGAAAAATCAAGGTTATTAATTCTGATTGAGTCGATTTTTTCATAAAAATCATTTTGTTTATAATGCTTTTTTAAGTCGATATCATAACAATTAAATAATTCCTCTACCCTTTCTAAAGAAACACCAATCTCTTGAACAACGGAGTTAAAACTTGATAACTCATTGCTCTGTGATTTGAATTTTTCTGAGTAAGTATTGAAAGCAACTAAAGTTCCAACTGTTAATAAGTTTTTTATGCATAGCTTAGCACCGAAGAGTATAATTAAAATTCTAGATGTAAATGAAAGTAAGTTTAATAAAAGGGACATATTAATTTCAACTTTAGATTTGTTAACTGCTAAATCATAAATATCATCTGTTTTAACTCTGAAATTAAAAATTTTCTTTTTAGTAATATTAAATAATTTTATTGTTTTAAAACTATTCAAAGATTCATTTATAAAATTTATATAGCTGTCTTTTCTTTCTATAAGTATATTAACTTTTTTTCGTATAATTCCCCCAAAAATAATAAAAGATACAAATTCAATAGGTATAAAAATAAGAACTATAGAACTTAAAAATGGACTTATATATACCATAAAGACTAAAGTAATAATCACTGAAAAAATGGTGCTAAAAAAACCAACAAGGTTATTTAGTAAATTTGATATTATCATAGAGTCGTACTCTATATTATTTAATAGTTTTCCTTTATCTATTTTTGAATAATCCTTATATCCGATTTTAAAAACATGAGAAAAAATATTTATTTTAGTATCTTTTTCAATTCTTGCTGTCAATTTTATTAAATATAAAGACTTAACTTTGAAAATTATCATAGACATTATAAAAATCAATAGTATTAATATTATATATTTATAAATACTAACATTGTAAATATTATCTAGTACTTTCCCAAATAAAAATGGTTCTAACATAAAGAAAACTGACTCTAATAAAATTAAAATCATAATGACAAAAAACTCTAGTAGAGTAAAGTTTATTTTTTTTATGTATTTAAAAATTAATGAAATATCACTTTTAAACAATGATATTTTATATCCTAATTCTCTAAAAATAAAATCACTCCACTTTCTTCAAAAATTATATAATACCTATAACGAAAGATTTAAAAATTGTTAGCTATATTTTCTACAAAAGTGACGTAATAGACCAATAGGACCAACTAATAAACATGTAAATTGATTACAGTCAGGTGTACGTTTTGGTCTACAACCCATTGAAGCTTTATTTATCCATTTCATTGAGAACACCTCCTATAAATGTGAAATCTAACAAAGTTTACGTAATATATATGTAAATTGTTTGTAATTACCTCTAGGTAATGTTTTTTGGTAATTTGTATCTAGTGTATATAAAAGTACTATTATTTATTTCATTAAGAACATATTCTATAAATATAATTATATTTATAGAATATGTTTACTACTGTATAATATACTTTATAGAGCCTATTCAGTACATAAAATCCATAGTTTTTATAGGATTTTAAATGTACACATGCTGAATTACTCCCACCTAATTATGATTTAATATCACTATTTTAAGGAGCAATATAATTTATCCATTTCATATTTAGAATTTTCTTCTTTACTATTATTCGATCGTTATAGGTAATTATATTTTTTATAGATTACTCTTTAAAAAAGCAATTTCCATGTCTTTTTTTATATTATATTTTTTTGATCTACATATATTTTTTCCTGAAATTTTTCTCTCTAAAGGGCATCCTCCCATACAGATTGGAAGAATATTGCACTCTATACAATCCTTTGATAAAAATGGATTATAATTAGCATAGTAAAGAAAAGTATCGTTATATGATACACCATCCGAAATATTTCCTACATTAAAATCTTTTTTACCAATATCATCCCAACATTTATATAGATCTCCGTATGGGTCTATAATAAAAGAATTATCATTTATAGCACCGCAAACAAAGGGGTTAAAATCAGAGATATTATAATAATTAGGGTTATCATTTAAAAATTTACTATCAACTTCAGAAAACTCTTTCTTGTTTAAAATATTTTCATTAGCGTTATTAGAAAAATCGTTAACTTTTGCAATATAAATAAAAACTTTATCATATAAATTTTCTTTTTTTAGTATATTGATCAATTTATCGATTTCATTTCTATTGCTTTTATCTATATTAATTCGAATTACTAAATCCAAGATATCACATGATTCTTTTAAATTATTTAATATAGTAAAAAAAGTTTCACCACCAGAAGTTAAGTATCTTCTTTTATCATGAATTTCCGGTGGTCCATCTAGAGTTATTTGAGCACTATTAACACCTAAATTTTTAAGTTTTAAAGCCATTTCTTTATCTAGTAAATATCCATTTGTTATTATATCTGAAAAGTAATTTTTCTTAATTTCTTTATTTTGTTCAAATATCCTTGTTGTTATTTTTTCTATAATATCAATTGACATTAAAGGTTCCCCACCATACCATGTTATAGAGAGAGAATCATCTTTAGAGAGTTTATCTCCTATAAAGTCTATAACTTTACTTATGATATCATTAGACATGGTTTTATTAACTACTCCATTTTCAAAACAATATGGGCACGCAAAATTGCAATTTAATGTTGGAGCAATAGTTAACCTAAGTCCTGTTTCTTTATATCTTGATACTGTATTTATATATTTTATATACTCAAATTCATTGAAATTATCACTTACAATTATTCCACCGTCTATTAGTTCGTTAATTAAATCAATATGTGTTCTAGGGAATTCATCGCTAGATTTTAAATTATTATATTTAGAAATATCATCATTTTCCAGTAATACTATTGATGAGGTTAGAGTATTGTATAATAAAAGTCCTTCTTTTATTTTATGTTCGATATTAAACTTAGATAATTTCATTTAATTAATCCTCCTTGTAATTATACTTGATAGTAAAATACAAATAAATTACTAATGTAATCATAATATATTATGATATTTCCTTGATGTATAGTAGAAAATAAAAACTATAAAAATACACTTAATTTTATGATAAGGGATATATGGATCATGACCTGAAGGAATATCATTACATAGAAATATTACAATAAAGCAAATTGAATATAAAGATATTTTTATATTTTGTTTATGAAATTTAGTTTGATAAAAGTCATTAGGGAAGAAGTATAGATAAAACAAAGCAAATATTATAGTTCAGGTTAAAATAGGCATAGTATCTTTAAAAATAAAAAAATAGAGCAACTTATATGACTTAAGTGTACTCTATTTTTATTTTTTTCTTATATAAACTGGTTTTATTCTTTACATGTTCATCTATTTTTTATTTGTCTATTATATTATCATTTTTATATTTTTATTAGAAAAAGTCGCTTAATTTTGTTTTTAACTGATAGACCAATAATAGAAAATTATTATTAGGTGGACTTTATTTAGAATTGTAAAATTAATTTATAAGAATATTAGATTAATGAATTAAATGATTTCATCTGGAATTTCATTTTTCTCTAAAGATTCTTCAGAAATAGTCTTTTTATCTGTTAAATATTTTTTGATTAAGAAAAGTCCTCCTATTGCGATTACACCCAAAAGTATTTCTAGCATACTATTGTTTTTTGGAAGAAGCAACATTTTTCTTGCTATTCCAAATAAGAGAACTTCTAATACAGCTGTCTGTACATGCAGTGTTAACATGACTGCAATTTCAACTCCGATGACAAGTAATAGAATCTGAGCAAATATTTGATTTAGCTGAGTATAGTCTACAGGACTATTGAAATTGACAATGTAAAAGTTATATATAATTCTTAAAGTGTCAAAGATTCCTAGTAAAACGGCAATTAAAATTACGAGTGCCAGTATTGTTTCAAAAGCATAGGCTATTTTTAGGATAGTTTTTTTTCTGTCTTGAATTTTCATAAGTATTATCACAAAATGTGACTATTTCACCTCTCTTTCTAGTATTAAAGCTAAGTGGTGACAAAATAAAGCGACTTAATAAAAGTAAATACTATTAAAATATATCATATTTAATAGTAACATAAATTCATATGCATATGTAGTAGTAATTGAATAAAATTAGTTATGATTAGCTAAAATGAAAATTAAACAGTATAGTAGGCATAAAGAGCTTATAAAAAAATCAATTCTTACAAAAAACCATTTTTTATTAACTTTGAAAATAAATCTAAAATTTACTTTTTGTGATTTTTATTTTAAAATATACTTATAAATAAAATGTAAAGGTTGGTGTAGATATGAAGCTAGGTATTGCAGGAGCAGGTATGATAGTAAAAGAATCTTTGGGTGTTTTGAAAAGTCTAGATATAAAACTAGAAGGCATTTGTGCAACAAAGCATTCAGAGGATAAGCTGAAAAAATTATCAAAAGAATATAATATAGCAAATTATTATACTGATTTTGATGAGATGTTAAAAAATAATGAAATCGATACGGTTTATGTAGCGCTTCCAAATATACTTCACTATGAATTTTGTAAGAAGGCTTTAGAGGCGGGTAAAAATGTTATATGTGAGAAACCATTTACAGTAAAACTGAGAGAATTAGAAGAACTTTTCGAATTAGCAAAGGAAAAAAAGTTAATATTAATTGAGGCTATAACAACTTTATATCTAGAAAATTTTTTGGAAATAAAAAAACTTATAAAAAATGGAGATATTGGCGATGTTAAAATGATTTGTGCCAATTTTTCTCAATACTCTTCTAGATACGAGAATTTTAAAAATGGAATTATATCACCTTCTTTTGATCCGAAATTTGCAGGTGGATCTTTGATGGATTTAAATATATATAATATACATTTTGTGTGTGGAATATTTGGGGCTCCTAGAGAGATCAAATATATTCCATGTATTGAAAATAATATTGATGTGTCAGGTGTGCTAGTTCTTAGTTATCGTGATAAGGAATGTGTTTGTATAGCCAGCAAATCATCTAATTGTAGTACAAATATGCAGATACAGGGTACAAAAGCAACTATAAGTATGAGTGGTCCAACTAATGGATGTGAATCATTTACTGTTTTTGAAAATAAAAATGATATAAAAGAGTATAACTACAATCGATACAGTCATAGAATGAGCAAAGAATTTATTGAAATTGAAAAAATAATAGATAATAAAGATTATAAAAAAGCTGAAAAAATGATGATAAATTCACTGATAGTAATGGAAGTTATCGATAGAGCAAGAGAAAGTTTGTAGTTTCGCCTTCCAATAAAATAATAAAACTCCCAACGCTATAAATAGTTTTGGGAGTTTTTATATTTTAATTTCTTATTTATCAATATTAGTATAAAAATTATATTTACAATATAAATTATAATTAAGTTGTCTTTTATTAAACTGCTTTTTCCATCTTAGGTAAAGTGTTCTTATCCTTAGCTCTGTTTAATTTCTTTTGAACCATCAAGGCATTTGTCATTGCGCCACTTACATTTAACATTGTTCTTCCCATATCAAGAAGCGGATCAACAGCAATTATTGGGTTGATTAGGGCAAAATGTTGACCTAGTCCAACTCCTGAAATACTTACTGATGCTGCTGTAATAGCAGTTCCTGGGATACCAGCGATACCTATTGAACCAAGAGAAACTACAATAATACTTGTTACTATAAGATTAAAATCAATAGGAACACCAACTGAATTGGCAACAAATACTATTAGCATTGCGGGATAAATTCCTGCACAACCCTGCATACCAGCTGTTGCTGAAAAACTAGCTACAAAACTAGCTGTAGCATCATCTACCTCTAGATTATCTGTCAATGTAGTAATAGTAGATGGAAGTACTCCCATGCTAGATCTAGATGTAAAGGCTAAGATAAGAGTTGAAAGTGCACCCTTAAAATACCAAATAGGGTTGATTCCATGAATCATAAGGGCTACTGACTGAACAAGTAGCATAATGGCAACTGATATATAAAGAATTACCATAAAGGCAATAACATCTATCATTGCTGAAAGACCATTCTCTGCGATTGTATTTGCAAGCAAAGGAACTACTGCAAAAGGCATAAATCCAAGAATCATATCTGCCATATAAGAAATGATTTTATGAAGATCATCGATAAGGTTTCTAAAAGTATCTAACTTATAATCTGTATGCTTCATAATTCCACGGGCTGAGATACCAACCAATACTGAGGCTATAACAACTGCTATGACATTAAAGTCTAGCATAGCCTGGAATGGATTTGCTGGTAAAATATTTCTAAAGGTATCCACTACATTTTTTGTTTCAACAATCATACTTTCTCCACCTGAAGTGACGGAAGAACCACCTAATCCATAGAAATATGAAAGTGAAAAACCAATAGCAGCTGCTATAGCCAACATTACCAATGTAATTACCATTGTATAGCTAGTTAACTTGCTGATATCTGTATTCGTATCCATGTTGATAATAACATGAATAATAGATATAGTTATCAGTGGTATAACCAACATTCTTATAATGTCTATATAACCTCCACCAAATAATGAGTACCACTTTGTTGTTTCTGCTACAAATCCAATCTTCATTGGATCGTCTGCAAATCCAGAAAAAATCTGAATCACAAGTCCTAACAAAAGACCTGCTAGTGTTCCGATTATTACTAATTTAGAATAATCGAATTTCTTTATTAGCTTTGCGATAATAAAGAAGATGAATGATAAAAGTACAAGAAATCCTATCGTTTCTAGATGAGAAATCATTAGGAAATCTTTTAAAAAACTTTCCTTCATGCTTTTGTCCTCCTAATTTTTTAAATTTTGCAATTTTCGAGCATTTACATCAGCTTAACCCCGATTATTACGGATGTCTGAAATTCATGTCTCACTAAATTTAAAGTTTAGTCAAACGATTACGCATAATTATTGTATAATTCGATAAAAAATAACTGGTGGTTGTTTGATATATTTAACAAAAAATACTATAAAATACTTCAAAAAATTATTGCATGAGAATATTATACACTAATATTTTAAAAAAGTAACTATATTTATTAAAAAAATAATTATATAGAAAAAAACTATATCTGAGGCTAATAGTAAAAACTTTAAAAATAATAAAAAAACAGATGCAAATAAGCAAGAAAAAGTTATTATAAGTTGTTTTTATAGTAAAATATAGATGTATTAATAAGTGGAATAGAATATAAAAATTTTAAATTTTAAATCTTTTTATATATGATAATGAAAATTATAATCATAATAACATTGTTAAAATCAAATAATTGAAAATAAAAGAAGTTAGAAATAGTAAACAAAAAAACTGTATGAAAAACTAATGATAATGAAAAATAAAAAAGTATAACTGTATATAATTAAGTAAATATTTTATAAAAAATAAAAAAATGATCTTAGAAAATAAAAGTATAGCAAGATTATAAATTATATAAAGTTGTGCAAAAAACATTGGTTTTTTATATCCTAGTAAAATACTAGGAATTTACAATATATTAAAATATTAATTGAATTATCTAGAAAAAATCTAGTTAGAGTAAAACAAGAACTTTTAAAAAAATATGAATTTAGCTAAATAATAAAAGTATAATATTACGTATCTATAATTATGGGTATATAGATAAAGAGAAATGACATGTAATTATGATGTTCATAAAAATTTAAATGTCATATCTTTTATTATTCAAATTAAGACTCGCCGACCCAATGAAACTTTGTGAGTAATAATAAGTGATATAATAAAAATGATAAAAACCTATACGGAGATGAAAAATGATAAAAAAAATAAACAATGATATAAGAAAAGTGGATAGTGATGAAGAGGGTTTGATTGAGCTCTTGTTAATAGGCGATGAGCAATTGGATATGATAGAAAAATATCTTTATAAAGGGGATATATTTGCTATTTTTAAAGAAGAAAAAATGATTGGGGCATGTGTTGTTACGAAAGAAAGTCAAAATATATATGAATTAAAAAATATTTCGCTTGATTGGAAATTCCAAAGATTAGGTTATGGGCAAAAGATGATAATGTATATAGAGAATTACTATAAAAACGACGAAAATATGTTAATAGTTGGTACTGGAGAAAGCCCTATGACTATAGATTTTTATATAAAATGTGGATTTGAAAGGTATAGTAAAGTGAAAAATTTTTTTATAGATAATTATGACCATCCTATCTATGAAGATGGGAAGCAGCTAGTAGACATGATTTATCTGAAGAAGAAATTATAAGAACATAATGTGTTTTTAAAGATAGTTAAGATAAATCAGTATTGCATAGGAAAATATTTTATATTTAGCCTTACAGACAGAAATAATTATTTAAGGAGTCTGTAAAATAATATTAATGAAAATGATGAAGTGATTGTATAAAAACAGCAAATAAAAATATTTAATTGAGAACGTTATCGATTGACAATCAATTGAAAACGTGTTAAATTTAGATGTAATAATTTAAATACACACAATATATTTAGTTTTGAAAGTAAATTTAATAAAGCTATAGCAAAAGATATACGATTAAACGCAGCGGATGCTTTAATTTAGAAAAATAAAGCAAATAAATAGTAAGATAAATCTAATGTTGAATTAGGTTCTTTTCTGCGTGATTAGATAGAACTACAAATTATATCTAAAGTTATTGTTTTATAAAAATAAAAAAGTATGGAGATGATTTTATGGGTAATAAGAAATTAAGTGAAGATCAAATTATAGAAAATAAAATGATAAACAAAATATCAACGGTTGGTATTTTTGGTAATATAGTTTTGACATTGTTCAAGTTATTTGCAGGTATATTTGCACATTCTGGAGCGATGGTGTCAGATGCAATGCACTCTCTATCGGATGTGTTTGCAACTTTAGTAGCCTTTATTGGAGTAAAGGTATCTAAGAAAGAAGCTGATAAAGAACATCCCTATGGACATGATAGGTTAGAAAGTATAGCAAGTATAATATTAGCACTTATCCTAATAGGAACTGGTGTTGGAATTGGTATTTCAGGGATTGATAAAATAATAAATAGAAATACAGTGGCAATAGAAGTTCCCGGAATGATAGCTTTAGTGGCGGCAGTTGTATCTATTGTGTCTAAAGAAGGAATGTTTTGGTATACAAGACATTATGCCAAAAAACTAAATTCACAGGCATTTATGGCGGATGCTTGGCACCATAGATCAGATGCAATCTCTTCTGTTGGTTCTTTGATAGGTATAACATTTGCTAGAATGGGCTATCCGATATTTGACCCGATAGCCAGTGTACTAATAGCACTTTTGATACTAAAAGTGGGTTATAATATATTTATGGATGGGTTTAGTAGAATGATAGACAAAAGTTGTAGTGATGAAGTGGAAGAAAAGATAAGAAAGATTGTTGTAGAGCAAGAAGGCGTAGAAGGTATAGATCTTTTAAAGACAAGAGAGTTTGGATCTAAGATGTATGTAGATATTGAAATCTTAGCAGATGGTGACCAATCACTTAGACAGTCGCATTCTATAGCTCAAAGGGTACACGATGAAGTTGAAAAAAATATACCAGACTGCAAGCATTGCATGGTTCATGTAAATCCAACAAAAAAAGATGGTGTGGATAATAATAAAGATATAATATAAAATTTAACTTTGAAAATAAATTGAATTTCAAGGCCTCACATGATCTTTCTAAAGATAAGTGGGGTCTTATTTTATGAGAAAATATGATATAAATATTGTATAATGTAATTAAAAAATGTATAGAATCGAGGTAAAGATATGTTAACAACTGTATGCTATTTGGAAAGAGGTAATGAGCGTTTGATGCTTCATAGAACAAAAAAGGAAGATGATTTAAATAAAGGCAAATGGCTAGGTGTAGGTGGAAAATTAGAAAAAGATGAAACACCTCTTCAATGTGTAAAAAGAGAGATAAAGGAAGAAACAGGATACACTGCAAACAGATGTGATATTAAAGGCTTGGTAGTATTTAATTATAATGATAATGCATCCGAATTTATGTATTTATATACTTGCAATGATTTCGACGGAAATATAATTGAGTGTAATGAAGGCGACTTAAAATGGATAAAAAAGGAAGAAATAAAAGATTTGAAGTTGTGGGAAGGTGACAAAATCTTTATTGATTTAATTGAGAATGATTCACCTTTTTTCTATCTAACACTAAATTATGAGAATGATCAATTAATAAGTCATACATTAGAATTTGAAGAAGAAAATTTTGTGAGATTTGAGGTATTTGTTCCAGAAGATTATGTACAGGTGATAGTGGATGAATTAGGTAAATATAAATTGATAGATCAGGGATATTATGGATCAGCATACTCAACTATAAATGTTTTGGGACATTGGAAATCTTTGGATGGAGCAAATCCATTTGATGGAGAAGTAGGTAAAGAAACAGTAGCAAGAGAGAGTCTAATGAAGTTTAGAGTTAAAAAAGACTTTAAGGAGTTGGCCTTTTATTTAGTAAAAAAAGCTCATCCCTATGAAGTTCCTGTAATAAATGTATTTTAAATTCAATATCATTTTCACTTGTCTATTTATGTTTTAGCAAAACTATATAGATTGCAAAGTAAATAATTGAAATGAAAAACAAGGAGGAAATTGAAATGAAAAAAACAATTTTATTTGTACTACTAGAACAGTATGCAGATTGGGAGGCAGGGTATATCGCATCAGCAATATCTATGTTAGGTCAAGGCAAATACGACATAAAAACTATGTCATTATCCAAAAATCCTGTACAATCAATTGGAGCATTTAGTATTTTGCCTGACTATGACATTAAGTCTGCACCGAATGATTATGAAGCACTCATTTTGATTGGTGGTAATACATGGAGAAATGATAGGACACAACTGCTAGAACCACTTGTTAGAGATTGTTTTCAAAGAAAAAAAGTTTTAGGAGCTATTTGTGATGCTACTGTATTTTTAGGAAAGATTGGAATTTTAAATGACGTGTTTCACACAAGTAATGATCTAAATGATTTAAAACAATGGGCGGCTTTTGATTATACTGGTGAGAAGAAATATATTTCAAAGCAGGCTGTTAGAGATAAAAATATTATAACAGCTAATGGTACAGCGTCTATGGAATTTGCAAAAGAAATACTGATTGCAATAAATATTGCAGATGAAGAAAAAATATTAGAGTGGTATAATTTTCATAAGTTAGGATTTTATACGGCGCCCATTCCTAAAGTATAGTTTTGATTTATTTATACAATGCATTATATAAATAAAAAATATAGTACTTAGATCTTGCAAAAACAAGAAATACTTGATTACAAAACAATATGAATCTAAGTTTGAACTTGAAATAGATATTGGAAAATATTTTATGTAAGATAATATGAAATTTGGAGGTGGCAAAATGTTGGAATTACTAAATTTAAAAATGGAAAGTGATTTTGATTATAGAATTATAAAAAGTGATGATTATAATATGGATATTTATATAGAGCTAGATTATAGAGCTGTTGATATTGTGGATAAAAATATGGAATTTTGCAATTCAAGGATACAGTTTCCTAGGGTGAAAGCGATGATAATAAGAATAACAACGCTCAATAATTTAATGACCATTCATCTTTTGAGAGATATAGATTTGTTATCAGCTTTTGCAAATTTTGAGGTAGATTATTCTGGAAGCGTTTTCAAAATTTTGAAAAAAGATGAATATGTTATACTTGAAAAAGAAAAAATATAAATTTGAAAAGAAAAATAAATTTTTAATAACTTGAAAACGTTTTTAATATTTAATTTAATTTAGAAAGTAAAATGAAAGTTTATTAATGTATTGTTATGTTAGAAATTAAAAAATTTCTTAAAAATAAGCAACAGAAAGTCTTTTTAATGTTAAAATAAGGGTAAGAGATATATTCAAGTAAATTAAGTTTTATCTTACACTATTTCATAAAAATGAAAAATATAAAAATTTAAGAAAAATATTTGAATAAATAGTAAGAGTTAAAAACTACTATATATGAGTTGAAAGATCTCGACAGGAGAGGAAGTTTGTTTTATAGATTAGCATGTCTAAATTAGATATGATTAATATTTTATAAGGCAAATTGAATAAATATTTATATTAGAAATTTGTGTAGATATATCGATTATTATTTTGATAGAAAAGGAGTTTTATAACAATGGAAAAGTTAACAGTAGATTTCAACAACTTAGAAACACTTGAGGAGTTTCATGATTTTATCAAGAAAAATTTAAACTTATCTTCGGAATATGGTAGAAATTTGGAGGCACTAAATAGTGTGGTATTTAAGAGTGATGTTAAATTTGAAGTAATTAAGGGCGGACCTATTTTAATGGAAATGCAAGAAATCATTGCTGATATACTATGCCATGATATAAAAAATTAAAGACATATAATATTTATAGTTAGATACTTTAAAATCGCTATATTCTTATAGTTTAGTGAGTATTTGGTAAGATAATCCGGATAATTAAATTAATAAAAGTAAAATAAATAAATCAAATTGTTAAAAATAGAATATAAAGAAATTAATAAAAATGATAAAAACAAAATAAATAAAGTGGAAAATAAAAAATAGAATAAAAATAATTAGTAAAAATGATAAAATCAAAAGAAATTAATAAAAATAAAAACAAACAAAACAAATAAAACAAAGCAGTTAATAAAAACAATATAAGCACTATAAGCAAATTAAATTAGTAAAAGCAATAGCTGCTTTATATAGCTAATATATAAAGAATAATTCGATTTTGATAAAAAAAGTTTTCGAAAAATTTCTAATTATCTTCTATTGATTAGAAATCTTTTTATAGGGTATCTTTCATAAGGAATAAGTTTGTTATTGATTAATCATAGATATTTATTGTTAGAATTAATATCTATAGCGTATAAATAAAAATTTAATATGGGAGGAGGAATATATATTAGATGGATCTTTTTGGGAAATTTAAAACTAAAACACATAAACCTGTAAAGGGAATTAAAAACTTTCTAAAATATGTGGGACCAGGGTTATTAGTTACCGTTGGATTTATTGATCCAGGAAACTGGGCATCAAATATATCTTCAGGAGCTGACTATGGGTATGCTCTGCTTTGGATGGTAACATTATCGACAATAATGTTGATTGTCCTTCAGCACAATGCAGCACATTTGGGAATTGTAACGGGTGACTGTCTCTCAGAGGCAGCTACCAAAAATTTATCTAAAAAAGTTTCAATTCCAGTATTGATTACATCTCTTCTTGCTGTAGTTGCAACTACTATGGCTGAAGTATTGGGAGGAGCCATCGCTCTTAAGATGTTATTTCATCTTCCAATAAAAATAGGGGCAATTTTAGTATCTTTAGTTGTTTTAGCAATGATGTTTTCGCACTCTTATGCAAAATTGGAAAGATATATAATTGGATTTGTATCACTAATTGGTATATCATTTATAATTGAACTGATGTTGGTACCAGTTGATTGGAGTGCTGCAGCAAAGGGATGGGTTACTGTTTCATTGCCTAAGGGTTCAATACCAATTGTAATGGCAGTACTTGGTGCGGTAGTAATGCCTCATAATTTATTTTTACACTCTGAAGTAATACAGTCTAGAGAGTTTAATAAAGAAGATGAAAAAGTAATAAAAAAGCAACTGAAATATGAATTTATGGATACTTTATTTTCTATGATTGTAGGTTGGGGTATAAATTCAGCGATGATAATACTTGCAGCTGCAACGTTTTTTAAGCATGGAGTAGCTGTATCTGAACTTGAGAGTGCACAAAGGCTCCTAGTTCCTATGCTTGGTAATATGGCTTCGGTAATATTTGCACTAGCTTTATTATTTGCAGGTATATCTTCCACAATGACGGCTTTGATGGCTGGTGGATCAATATTTGCAGGAATGTTTAATGAACCATATGACATAAAAGATTTTCATAGTAAATTTGCTGTAGTTATGACGTTGATAATATCTACAATAATAATATTCTTTGTATCAGATCCTTTTGAAGGATTGATATATTCGCAGATGTTATTATCAATACAGCTACCAATAACGGTATTTTTACAGATATATTTGACATCATCTGAAAAAATTATGGGTAAGTATAAAAATACATTATTTACAAAGGCATTATTGATTATAATTGCTATTATATTGACGGTATTAAATGTAATGCTTTTTAGAGAATTATTATAGAATTGATAATAAAAAAGAAACTGTTTTTTACAGTTTCTTTTTTTATATATTGTAAAAAGTACATTATTAAGTTAAAATAATAAAATGACATATTGACATAAATTAAATAAAGAGCTATACTGATTTTACTTTATTGATAGTTGGGAGGGAAAGTTTTGGATAAAAAAGAACTGATTATGTTAGAACTTTGGAATCTATTTAATAAAAGATCTTGGCTAGATGGCGTCAAAATGAAAAAGAATCTTAGTGGATATTATGAATCTGAAATACATTGTGTTAATTACATAGCTAAAAATACAGATGCCAATGTAAAAGAACTTGCAGAAGCATTTAATATGACAACAAGTGCGATAAGTAAACTCACAAAAAAAATGATAAAAAAAGAATTAATTGAAAGCTATCAAAAGACAGATAATAAAAAAGAAATTTATTTTAGATTGACTGAAAAAGGAAAAGAAATTGACAGTATACATGAGAAGCTCCATAAAGAGTATGATGATAGAGATAAAGTTGTATTTGATCAGATAACGCAAGAGCAGTATGATTCAATTCTCAGTTTCGCAAGATTATACAATGAACATTTAGATAAAGAGATTAAAAAAGTAGATATAAAAAATTCTATAAAAGGTCCAGATACACTATAGAATTTTTACCATATACTTATATTTAAAAAACACAGGATAAATTTATTATACCTGTGTTTTTATATGCTGAAAAAATTGTTGACAAGGACGCAATATGATGTTATTCTCTTTATTACGTCTTAAGACGCAAAAAGAGGAGGTTATAATTTATGCAAAGTAAAACAATTTTATCAAAGGATTTTATTCTTATTGTGTTAGGACAAATTATTTCAGTTTTTGGTAATCAAATATTGAGGTATGTTCTTCCACTATATCTACTAATTAAAACGGGATCATCTGCTATATTTGGAACAATCACTGCGTCTTCATTTATTCCGATGATTGTACTTTTCCCAATTGGGGGGGTAATAGCGGATCGTTTAAACAAAAAAAACATAATGGTTATTTTGGATTTTTTGACAGGAATCTTGGTATGTGCATTTTATTTTTTACAAAATAGACTGGATATTGTTCCACTTATAGCGGTTACAATGATTATTTTGTATGGTATACAGGGTATATATCAACCTGCAGTAAAATCAAGCATACCAATACTTATAGATGAGAAAAATATAATGCAAGCAAATTCAATTGTTGACGTTATCAACTCATTGGCAAGCATGGCAGGTCCGGTAATTGGAGGGATTTTATTTTCTTTTTTGGGAATAGAATTTATTTTATATATAAGTATTGCTTGTTTTATTCTTTCTGCAATAATGGAAATGTTTATATGTATTGATCAAGAAAAAATACAAACTGAAAAAAATATTATTTATACAGTGAAAAATGATCTTAAGGAAAGCTTTACATTTATGTTTAAAACTAAACCGATTTTATGGAAAATATCATTGATTTATTCATCAGTTAATCTTTTTTTAGTTTCTCTGATATTGATAGCTTTACCTGTTTTGATTATACAACATTTAGGTTTTGATGGTAGTGTAGCCAATAGATTATACGGATATGCGCAAGGTATAATTGCCATAGGAGCTATATTAGGAGGTGTATTTGCGGGAGTATTTTCAAATAAATTAAACGCTAGTAAGGGTAGATTTATATTATATGGTTGCTCATTGTCAGTTTTCATAGGAGGTGTAGCGATTCAAACATTAAATGCAAGTATGAATATATATATTGTACTGGTAATAGGGTGTGGATTATTGGTATTTTTGTCAACTTTATTTCAGATACAGCTTATGTCTTATATTCAAATTTTAACTCCCAAAAATTTGATAGGAAAGGTAATGTCTTGTGTTATTTGCGTTTGTATGTGTACAGCTCCAATTGGACAGTTTATTTATGGATTTGTATTTGATTATATAAATAATTATTATTTACCATTTTATATTGCATCATTTATTGTTTTTGGGATAGGATTTTTGAGTAGATCTGTCTTTAGCAAGCTAGAAAATTCAATTTAGATAATAAATAGTAATGGGAAATAATTGTTAGGTAAATCGATATTACAGGACTCTTTATAAATTTAAATTACTTTTGAAGCAAAAAATAATATTGATGATTACTATATAAAAAGAGACTGCAAAAGCAGCCTCTTTTTGTTTAGATATTTATGTAAATTTTAAAGATATAGATGAGATTTTTCTGGATGCTTATCTGCCCATACTCTTGCATAGCTACAATCCAGATATGTTTTCCAATTATTTTTTTCAATTATATCAATAGCGTCATCCATTAGTTTGCCTGCAATTCCCTGTCCTCTAAGAGAGGATGATACATAGGTAGAATCTATATTTACAACACCATCTTCTACCATAGGAAAGCTTATCTGAGCTATTATACGTCCATCATCATCTACTGAATATATTCTGTGTTCTTCGTATTTAAAATCCATAATCAAACCTCCTTAATAATTTGTTATCTTTATTATAGCATATTAATTGTAATAAAAATTTAAAAATATCAAATTTTAAGAAAATTCAGTATCTATTTTTTACTTCCTTCCAAAGAACGCTTGACTCCTGTGTATATAAGAAGAGAAGTGACTATTCCAAAAGTTGCCTGAAGTGAGTTAGCTGGAACGGCAGCGATAGATGTTTGAATTCCATACATAAATATTTCACCAATGAAATAACATGATACCATAACAATTCCACCTACAATGGCTCCAGTTACTTTACCTTTTTTACCAGATATTTTCTCTGCAATAAGACCACAGAGATAACCTTCTAAGCCCTTTGCAACAATAGTAATGGGTGCATATACAGCATATCCTAGTATAATATCTGCAAGTGCAGATCCAGCTCCACCAATAATACCACCATGTTTCTTACCCAGATAAAGCCCAGAAAATAATACTACTGTATCTCCCATATTGACGTATCCGTGGGCACCTACAACAGGTATCTGGACAATCATGGTCATAATAGTAGTTAGAGCCATTAAAATTCCACATAGAACAAAATCTTTTGTTTGAAACTTATTTGCTTCATAAGTATGACTACTCATAGTCTACCTCCAATTTTAATTAATAATATAGTTTTTTCTTTAACTATACTATATTACAAATAGGTACAATAATCAATTTGTATCGTAATAAAAAAATGATTGTATCGGTTCATTGTTGGTAAAATGAAATAAAATGTTTCTTTGTAAAACAAAAATGTTAAAAAGTAATGTATAATGAATATAATAGTTTGTTTAAAAGGAGGTTCTAAATGTTAACAGAAGAACGTTTTAAATATATTTTGGATAAAGTAAAAATTAAAGGTACCGTAAAGTTAAAGGATTTAGTATCAGAGCTAGATGTTAGTGAGTCGACTATTAGAAGAGATCTTGACGAATTGGAAGAAAAGGGACTTGTCAAAAGAGTTCATGGTGGTGCGGTAGGAACGCAAAGCAATTTTACATCTGACAATACAATTACAGAGAGAATAACACAGTATTCATCTGAAAAGAAAAGGATTGCAAAGTACTGTTCCGATTTTATAGAAGATGGAGATTTTATATATCTTGATTCAGGAACGACTACTTATGAATTGATACCATATTTGAAAGATAAAAATGTAATAGTAGTAACTAATGGTGTATACAATGTAGAGAGGCTATTGGAATATAATGTAAAAACATATATTTTAGGCGGTGGAATTAAAGAAATTACCAAAACAGTTGTTGGTGAACAAGCGCTAAAACAAATAGAAGATTTTAGATTTAATAAGGCTTTTATAGGGGCAAATGGAGTTACATTTAATGCAGCGATTACAACTCCAGATATTAGTGAAGCGATATTAAAAAGAGAAGCTATATCAAGATCAGAAGAAGCTTTTGTATTGGTGGATTCAAGTAAATTTGGAAAGGTATCTTTTTCTAAAATCTGTGATTTAGAAGATGTTTCAATAGTAACAGATGCGGATAAAGATAATATGGATGAAGATATATTGAATGCCACTAGTGTAAGTCTAGTATAATTAGTATGTATTTGAAAGTTAAGATATTTTAAGCTGCTTGATAGGGTTTAAAATAGAAAAAAATGAATGAATTAATATAATAAAAAGCAAAATAATTAATACTAATGAAAGTAAAACTAAGATGAGAATAAAAGAGTAGCTATTAACTAATGGCTACTCTTTTGATTTTTTGTATTTTTGAAAGCTATATTTTTTATTTGAGAAGCAGTATATGAAAGAAAATGATAGGATATGTTATAAAATCAGTCAAAAATGAAAGAAAATGATTGAATAATGATAAAAGAAATGCTATAATCAAATCAATAAATATAATGATTAAAAAGGGGTAGTTATAGTTATAAGAGAGGTTTTGATAGATGCTTTATGAAAGAATAAATAAATGTGTTTTGAAAGGTGGGAAAACGATGATATATACTGTAACTCTTAATCCTTCAATAGATTATATAGTACATGTAGATAAGTTTAGGGAAGGAAACTTAAATAGGTCTACAAAAGATTATATAAATATAGGTGGAAAAGGAATAATGGTTTCTAAACTTTTAAAAAATATTGGGATTGATAATACAGCTCTCGGATTTTTAGGTGGTTTTACAGGAAATCATATTAAAGAATGGTTTAGAGAGAATAATTTCTCGGAAAATTTTATAGAAGTTCAAGAAAACACAAGAATTAATGTAAAGTTAAAGTCAGGTGAAGAAAGTGAGATAAATGGTAGAGGTCCTTTTATTTCAAACTATGAAAAAGAAAAATTTATTAAAAGCATAGGAGAAATAAAAAAGGGGGATACCATTATCGTATCAGGAAGTAATGCTCCAGGTCTTGATGAAAGTATATTTTTTGAAATAATAAAGGAATGTAGAAAAAAAGATGCAGACTTTGTAATAGATACAACGGGAAAGGCTTTGCTTGATTCAATTAAAAAAGCTCCTTTGCTTATAAAGCCAAATATAGATGAGTTTGGAGATTTGTTTGGAAAAAAATTCAACAATAAAAAAGAATTACTACCATATGCAAAAGAATGTTTAGATATGGGAGCAAAAAATGTAATTGTTTCTCTAGGTAAGGATGGTGCAGTATTCTTTGACAAAGAAGCTTGCTACTATGCACAGAGAATAGATGGAGAGTTGGTGAATTCTGTTGGAGCAGGAGATTCCATGATAGCAGGCTTTGTAGCAAGTATAAAGGGTGGTAAATCGTCACTTGAAAGCTTTAAATATTCAGTAGCGTGTGGAACTGCCACAGCCTTCTCTCAAGATATAGCAAGTGAGGAAAAGATTGAAGAGATACTTAAAAAAGTAAAAATAGAAAAAATATAAAGTAATTGTATTTGGAAAGGAAGATTGTCATGAAAATTTCTGACTTACTAAAAAAAGAACTTATGATTATGGATCTTAGTGCAAAAACTAAACAAGAGGCAATTGAAGAGATGATTGCTAAGCTAAAAGAAAAAAATATGATAAATGATGTTGATACTTTTAGGAAGGAAATAATGAATCGAGAAGAGCTATCCTCTACTGGTCTTGGAGATGGAATAGCAATGCCACATGCAAAGACTAGTGCAGTGAATACTCCTTGTGTATTGTTTGCAAGAAGTAAGGACGGGATAGACTATGAATCTCTAGATGGAGAACCTACCTATTTGTTCTTTATGATAGCAGCAGAAGAAGGAGCGAATAATACTCATATAGAAACACTTGCAAATCTTTCAAGATTATTATTGAAGCCAAACTTTATTGAAAAGTTGAAAAATGCTAAAACAGAGGATGAAGTATTAGAAATTGTGGCAATAGGCGAAGAAGAAAATAAGGAAAAAGAAAAAAAGAGAGAAGAAAAAAAGAATGAAGAAATGAAAAAAGAAGGAGTAAGTGCAACCTCAGAAAAACCGCTGATAGTAGCTGTAACTGCTTGTCCAACTGGTATAGCACATACCTATATGGCAGAAGATGCATTAAAGGAAAAGGCAGAACAGCTAGGTATAGATATCAGGGTAGAGACAAATGGAAGTGATGGAGCCAAAAATGTATTGACATCAAAAGAAATTCAAAGGGCGGAAGGCGTAATAATATCTGCAGATAAAAATGTGGAGATGGCACGATTTGATGGAAAAAGATTGATCAAAACACCAGTCAGTGAAGCTATACGAAATCCAGAAAAGTTGATAAATAAAACTTTAAATGGCGAGGGAAAGATATATCACTCAGATGAGAAATCAAGTGGAGATGATGAAGAAGAAAAGTTATCTATAGGAAGTAAAGTATACAAAGATGTTATGAATGGTGTAAGCCATATGCTCCCATTCGTAGTTGGTGGAGGTATATTGATAGCGATATCTTTCATGGCAGAGCAAGCCTTTGGATCAAACAGTGAAATCTTTAAATTTTTACAGGAGATAGGTGGAAACGGCGCATTTTCATTTCTAATCCCTATTCTTGCAGGATACATCGCTATGAGTGTGGCAGATAGACCTGCTTTGATGCCTGGTATGGTAGGTGGACTGATGGCAGTTCATACTGGGTCAGGATTTATTGGTGGTCTTGCTGCAGGTTTTATAGCAGGTTATGTAATATTATTATTGAAGAAAATGACAGCAGGAATGCCCAAATCACTAGAGGGTGTAAAGCCTATGATAATATTTCCAATATTTGGCTTGCTGATTACAGGTGCAATAATGTATTTTGCTATTAATCCAGTCTTTTCTGGAATTAATAAATCTATGAATAATGCACTTACTAATCTTGGTACAGGAAATGCAGTGATGTTAGGGGCGCTACTTGGAGGTATGATGGCAGTAGATATGGGTGGTCCAGTAAACAAGGCAGCATACACATTTGCTATAAGTGTATTCACATCTACTCAACAAGGCTATTTGATGGCAGCTGTAATGGCTGGTGGTATGGTTCCACCTTTAGCAATAGCACTTGCTACTACATTATTTAAAAATAAATTTACAGAAAAAGAAAGACACTCAGGTCTTACAAACTGGATACTGGGACTTACTTTTATAACTGAGGGTGCAATACCTTTTGCAGCAGCAGAGCCATTAAAGGTAATAGGAAGTTCTATTGCAGGTGCGGCAATAGCAGGTGGTCTCACTCAGCTATGGCATGTAAATGCTCCAGCTCCTCATGGTGGAATATTGGTATCATTTGTAATGGAGCCACATCATGTATTATTTTTCTTATTATCAATAGCTATAGGAACAATAATTTCAGGTATGATCTACGGATTCTGGAGAAAACCTCTAGAAAGCAATCAAAATTAAAAATATAATAAAAAAGCAGTTCAATATTGAACTGCTTTTTTATTGGCAAATATGTTTAAATTATCTTTGCACTGTATAGGTACTTAAATAATCAATATTTATATAAAATCAATCTTTCATTGAGATATTCTCCATAGAAAATCTCATCAATAGAATCAAAACCTTGATGTCTAATTTCATCTTCCAACCATTCCTTAGATTTGTTTAATCGAAATAAATCTAAGTAGTTGATTTGTCCATCTTCTATTAAAACCCATCCTATATTATCATCACTTTTCATAATAGTGGTCAATTGGCCATTTGGCTCTAACCAAATCGTTTTAACTTCAGTTATACTATGAATCCCCTTTTGATGAAGCTTTGACATTATATCATCTAAATTGATTTTATTTTTTTTGAATTTCTCTGTTAAAAATTCATTTGATTCCATTAGCAAAGTAGGGTGACCCTTTATTGCTCTTTTTGCTCGGAGATTTCTTTGTGTTATAAAATTTACAAGTAACATTAGGCTAGTCCAAATAATTATAGCCATAAAAAATTTGTAAAATTCTAAATCAAGGTTATATATTATTCCCCCAAGTATACCACCGAGTATATAATTACCGATTTGATCAACAGCAGACTGTGGTGATAGTTGCATACGTCCAAGTAGATTCATATATATTATTAGTGCAAGAAGCCCAATGGCAAGCCTTAGTGTCATTTTTATAAAGATAGATACCATAATAATTATTCCCCCAAAAATTATTTTAATAAATTTCAAAACCAATTAATGAATTTCAAAACCAAAAAGATTATTATTTTATGGTAATATATAATATTATAAATATCAAGCATGAAAAATGAATAAATAACTCAATCATTTAAGAGTGAAAATGAGAATAAATATTTGGAAAAATTAATCTAAAGCTATAGATTAACTGTACTAAATAATAGGAAATAAGAAATTAAAATAAAAATAACAAAGCAAGTCAAAAAGAGTAAGTTCTGTGATATAATCAAAAAAGTATGTAATTTTAAATGAAGGAGAATGATTATGAGATGGGTAAGCGATAAAGTTGATTTTAAGAGCAGTATTGTATTTAGTATTGCTATTTTAGGATTTGGCTTCATAATAAAGGGAATTGTAGACATTATAAAGTCTATGTTAAAGTTGAATTTTACAAATTGGACTAGTGTAGTTACTAGAGGGTACTTTTTTACAATTGCGGTAGTTATTGTAGGAACAATATTTATATTTTATAAGATGTATACTGAACCAGAGGCTAAAAATCAGGAGGAAAGCAATAGAAGGCAGTTATTTTATAAAATGATAATGCTATTAATGTTACTTGCTACTATGCTTTCTTATTCAAAACCAGTATTTACAGTAGTGTTATTTACAACGTCATCAATAAATCTTATTATGTTAGGATTTATTATAGCAGTAACATTTAAATTCTTAAAGAAGAGACTTTAAATAAGTAATAAAAATATAACTTAAATGAACGAAAGAAGGGAAATAAATGAAAAAGATTTTGCTAATTGCAACAGGAGGAACTATAGCCTCTAAGCCAACAGATGTAGGCTTGGTACCAAGTATCACAAGTGATGAAATCTTGGCTTTGGCACCACGTATAGCAGAGTTATGTGAAGTAAGTACAATACAATTAATGAATATTGACAGTAGCAATATGAGTCCAAATGGTTGGATAAAAATAGCAAATTGTATAAAAGAAAACTATAAAAAATATGATGGTTTTGTTATTACACATGGAACAGATACCCTATCATATGCTGCATCTGCACTTTCATATCTAATACAGAATTCACCGAAACCTGTAGTAATGACAGGGTCACAGAAATCAATATATCTGGAAGATACAGATGCGAGAAAGAATTTGTATGATGCTTTCACATATGCATGTGACGATAGAGCTTGTGGTGTGCATGTGGTATTTGATGCAAAAGTAATAGTTGGGACTCGTGCTAGAAAGACTAGAACTCACAGTTACAATGCATTTGATAGTGTTGACTATCCTATGACTGCTATAGTATTTAACGGAAGAGTTATCTACTATATTGAAGAAAGAATAAGTGGGGAGCTTATGTTTTTTGATGAATTAAATACAAATGTCAATATATTAAAATTGGTTCCTGGAATTAGCCCAGAGATATTTGAATTTATAGGTAAAGCTTCTGATGTATTAATAATTGAAGGATTCGGAGTAGGTGGTATACCTTGTTATGATGGAGACAATGCTCTAGTAGAAAAATTGCAAGAGTTAAAGGCAGAAGGAAAAATAATAGTTCTTTCTACTTCTGTACCTCATGAAGGAAGTAATATGGAAGTATATCAGGTAGGATATGAGATTAAGGGAAATCTTCACCTTCTTGAAAACTACAATATGACAACAGAATCTACTGTTTGTAAGATGATGTGGATCACAGCCATAACAAAAGATCCAAAAGAAGTTGAAGAAATGTTTTATCTTCCAATAGCTCATGATATTGTATATTAGATAAGAAAAAAGCATAGATTTTGTATAGAAATTGAATATATGAAAAATAAAAAGGAGTATTATTAATTTTAAAATTAATAATACTCCTTTTGAATAAAAAACCATTTAATGAGATGAATAAAAGCGGATATAATGATTTAAAATTTATTTATGAAATAGTTGAAGTAATACTTGTGTAAAAAATGAATTATGTCATAGAATATATTTAAAAAACACTATGACAAACTATTAAATAATTATTATTACACATGATAAAAAACTGCTAAATCATGCTGACAGAGTTATTAGAATCAAGTATAGCAGGATTGTTTGATTCAAAGTCAAATCTATATTGATGTAATATTCTAAAAAATATGTTAATATATATATATGTACTAGTATATATTCCTTTTTAGTACGTACTAAAAAGGAATATATTTTTATTCAAAATGAAGCTAGATTATATATATTTTAGCAAAATTGAATGATGTATAGATAATTTTTTAGAAGAAGGTGATACGATGTCAGAAAGTATATACAATGAAATACGAAGCGCATTTCAAGAATTCAATGAGCTCCCTTACCAGTTTCAGCTACTTCCTATGGCGGGAAAAGAAGAAGTAGATTATATGTTGTGGAGTGAAGAAATTCTGTCAAATGAAGACAAGGAAAGACTTTCTATCGCCGCTCTTAACAAGATGAAGGAATTAATAGATAATGATAAGACTGAGATAAATCTATTGATGTATCTTAGAGAAAATCCACTACACGAGTATTTATATGCTTTTACAGATTTATTAAGAGCCTATATAGAAGAAGAATTTTTTCAAACAGATGAAATATATAATTTTGGCATAAAGCTAGCAACACAGAGCATATATGACGATATGGTAAAGCTTGGAATTATAATTCTTGGAAATTTTGAAAATGATTATACTAAAAGAGTGCTCTTGACTTTGGGATATCACAGTGAGTTTACTTTGTATGTGTTAGAGGCTATAAGTAGATTTTCGAATTTCAACCATATTGCATTTGATTTATTACAAAATACAGATGGTTATGGAAGATTATGTTCTTTAATAAAATTTAAACCAGTAAAGGAAGAACAGAAAAAATTATTGGTTGAAGAAATTGTAGAGTCAACTACTTGTGTAAAGAGAGATTGTAGTTTATTTATAGTAACAAATACACTTTTAGAGGATTATATAGACAATATAATCATAGATAGTAACAATTTTACTCGTATATCGTATCTTTTGGCTTATTCATCATTTGAAGCTAATTTTAAGATGTTTAAGGTCAGTAAACATTTAATAGAAAAGTATCTATTTAGTGCTTATAAATACGCAAAGAGTTATATAGATTTTGCTGCAATAGCTATAATTAAGTCTAACATAGCAACCGATTGGAGAGATTCTGTTGAAGCAGATGAAAGAGAGAATGGTTGGTCTATGAGCATTGAAAAATCTATGGAAAGAAATTGTGAAGACTTAATAAGAAAGTTTGATTATGAAAGCATAATAACAGAGGAATTGATAAACAACAATAGTTTTGAAGTAGAAGATGCAAGTATGATGTTGTACTTGCTAAAAGAACTTCAATTTTCATATGACTATACTGTGGACTCGAGAATATTTGAAATGATGTTTAGCAGAATGCCATTTTATTTTGATATGATAGAGTATTTCCTTATAAATAATGAAAATACTTACTATAAAGATATATATAATTTTATAATAGATATGGTTCCAGAAGAGGTATTTACTGAAAGTAGAAATATGGATGATCCCAGTGTGAAATATCTTCCAGATGTGTGGATAGTATACCTTTTACAGGCATTTAAAAATGCTAGGGATTATAATGAAGGATTTTTTATTAGATGTTTGTTTGCAAGATTCAAGGATGTAAGGATAAAAGCTGCAACTGTTCTTAAGTACTTCAGGGAAGATTGGAGCGACAAAGTAGTTATAGCTCTAAAGGATATGATAAAGGATGAACCAGATAAAGATTTAGTAAAATATATTCAAAAAATGTTGATAAAGTTTAAGTTTTTCAACATAGAGGATATAGATTCTTCTACAAAAGAGCTAACAGGTTCAAACTCTTCAAAGTTATCTATAGATGATGTAGATATAGTGAATTTAACAGAAGATGGAAATGTTATAGGTGTAGAAATTGATGATAAGGGTAAAATTTTAGAACTTAAAAATAGAGGTAAAAATAAAGAAGGAAAAAATAAAGAAAATATTTCTGATTATGAGAAAGAGGATAATAAGGAAAAATCAACAGAGGATAAAAACACTAAAGAAAATATAAAAAAAAACCCAAAAAATACTAGACATATAGCTGATGGAGAGACCATTCTTTTAAAGAAACAAAGATACGTAGATGTATTTACTGATTTTGAGATATCAAATGATGATATAAGGATACTATTATCAAATCTAAAGGGAGTGGAAGATAGGGATCTATCAGTTGTTGAAGGCAGTATGAAAAAGGGTGATATTCTTTATTTAAAGGCTGATCCGAATGATATCTATGAAAAAAATACGGTCTTACTTTGTAGTTCAAATGGCTATGTGGTTGGATATATATCCAAAGTTCATGGTGAGGTATTGTATCCTTTATTAAAGGATAGAAGTAGTAAGATATATGCTATTCTCAAGGATGATATAAATGCTTATAAGCCTAGAGTAGATATATATCTGCACGTATAGTGGGGTTATTTGGTGTTATAGATTTTATCCAATAAATATAAATAAATTGAGTCAGAAGGTAACAAAACTAAATAAATATAAATTTAAGTGTCTATCAGATCAATAAGAGAAATCCAATCTGATAGGCACTAAAATTTTGTTTGCTGTTCCAATATTTATATATGTTTGCTATAATTATGTTGATTCTAAAAATAGGAGGGATATAGTCATGAATAAAAGGGTTGCTGTTATAAGTGCAATATTGGAAAGCCCACTTGCCAGTCAAAGTGATTTCAACAGTATAATATCTGATTATAAGGGTATTGTTAGGGGAAGAATGGGGATTCCTTTTGAGAAAGAAGGTATTTCTGTTGTTAGTATTACTGTATTAGGAACACTTGATGATATTAATGGATTAACTGGTAAGTTAGGTAAAATTGAACATGTAACTGTTAAAACTGCTATCTCCAAGAAGGAAGTAATATGTCCATAAAAACAAATAAAAAATTAAAAACAAATAAATCTGAAGGAATTAAAAAGCCTTCAGAAAATTCTTATGCAAGAAGCTCTATTTCAGATGGAAATCTAGAAATTATAGAGAAAAAAAATATTGATAATAAATCAGTGTCTTTTAAATTAAAAGAAGATGGAAATTCAAATGAAGAAATAGTCACTAAATTAATTGATATACTATATTTAGAAAATGATTTGTGTGATGAAGATTTGGCCTACTTAATAGATAATATAAATGAGGATGGTAAGAAGTATTTATTTGAGCATTCAAAGAAATTAAGAGATAAATATTATGGAAATAAAGTTTATTTAAGAGGTCTTATAGAGTTTACAAATTATTGTAAACGTGAATGTAAATACTGTGGTATAAATGTATTTAATAAGAAAGCGAATAGATATAGATTGACAAAAGAAGAAATTATCAAGTCTTGTCTATTGGGAGAAAAGTTAGGTTATAATACATTCGTACTTCAAGGTGGTGAAGATCCACATTATACTGATGAAATGTATGTGGATATAGTAAAGAGTATAAAGTCACTAATACCAGGATGTGCAGTTACCCTTTCTATAGGTGAAAAAAGCTATGAAACATACAAATTATTAAAAGAGGCTGGAGTGGATAGGTTCCTGTTAAGACATGAAACGACAAATGAGGATCTTTATAGATGGCTTCATCCATTATCTGAATTTAGTACAAGAAAAAAATGTCTAGAAGATCTTAAAAGTCTTGGCTACCAAACAGGAGCGGGCTTTATGGTTGGCTTGCCATGGTATAGGACTAAAGATTACGTGAAAGATTTGAGATTTATAAAAAATCTAGAACCTGAAATGGTAGGAATAGGTCCATATATAACACATAAAGATACCCAAATGAATCATTATGAAAGTGGAGATTTAGATACAACTATACTCATGTTAGCTTTGGTGAGAATGTTGCTTCCAAAAGTTCTTCTTCCAGCTACAACAGCACTTGGTACTATAGATTATGATGGAAGAGAGGCAGGATTAAATGTTGGATGTAACGTAATTATGCCTAATCTTTCTCCAGAAGACCACAGAGATGACTATTCTTTGTACAATGACAAAAAAAGTAGTGGAAGTGAGTCAGCTCAAGCGTTAAAACTAATTAAGGATCAATTAAAAGACTTTGGATATGTTTGCGATATGGCTAGAGGTGATAGCAAAATGTTGACTGTTGGAAAAAAGCGCTAGAAAATTAGCAAAAATCAATTAAGTTATAGAAAATTCGAAATTAAAATGTTATAATGAAAAAGCGTGAAAAAATATAATACATAATTAATATCAAAACGATTAAATCTCAGTAAATGTGCTAATCGTTAATTATTTTGTCTGACAAAAAAGAATGTAATCTGATTTGAAAGGTGGTAAAGGAAATGACAAGAAAAAGATTTGATGAAGATATGAAGATAGATAGAGAATATATACTATCTTTAATTGAAAATGCAAAAGGAACAACAGAGGAAGACATCGATAGAATTCTTGAAAAAGCTAAGGGCAGAAAAGGATTAGATCACTCAGAAATAGCTTCTTTATTAGAAATTAAAAATGAAGATCAGGTAAAAAAGTTATTTAATATAGCTGGAGAAGTAAAAAAAGATGTATACGGTAATAGAGTAGTTCTTTTTGCACCACTATATATTAGCGATTATTGTGTAAACAACTGCGTTTACTGTGGATATAAATGTAAGAACAAGTTTGTAAGAAGAAGACTTACAATGGATGAAATAAGACAAGAAGTAGAAATTCTTGAACAAATGGGACATAAGAGACTAGCTCTTGAAGCTGGAGAAGATCCAGTAAACTGTCCAATAGATTATGTTCTAGAAGCTATTGATACTATATATGATACATACAATAAAAATGGTATGATAAGAAGAATAAACGTAAATATAGCAGCTACAACTATAGAAAATTATCAGAAACTAAAGGATGCTCAGATAGGAACATATATATTATTCCAGGAAAGTTATGATGAATTATCATATAGAAATATGCATCCAAATTGTATAAAGGGTAACTATGATTACCATACTACTGCTTTTGATAGAGCTATGGAAGCTGGTATAGATGATGTTGGAGCTGGAGTTTTATTTGGATTAGCAGATCCTAAGTTTGAAGTACTAGGTCTAATGATGCATAATGAACATTTAGAAAAGAAGTTTGGAGTAGGTTTCCATACAATTTCTGTTCCTAGACTAAGACCAGCAGAAGGTGTAACTCTTGAAAAATTCCCACATCTACTTGATGATGATATGTTCAAGAAGATAGTTGCAATTATACGTCTAGCTGTTCCATATACAGGAATGATACTTTCTACTAGAGAAGAGGCTGAAGTAAGACAGGAACTACTTGAATATGGTATATCTCAGGTAAGTGCAGGATCATGTACAGGTGTTGGTGGATATGAAGAAGCTGCAAATGGAAGAAATATAGACCAGTTTGAAAAGGCAGATGAAAGAACTCCAATAGAAGTAATAGAAGACCTTATAGATCGTGGATACGTTCCAAGCTACTGTACAGCATGTTATAGAAGCGGAAGAACTGGAGAAAAGTTCATGAATATAGCAAAGTCTGAGGAAATACACTATATGTGTAAGCCAAATGCTCTTACAACTCTAATGGAATATGCAGTTGATTATGGAGATGAAAGATTCTTAGAAAAGGCTGAAAAATTTGTAAGAGAACAAGCTTCTATGATAGATAGAGAAGATATAAGAGAATTCACTCTAGGAAATATAGAAAAGTTAAAAAATGGTGAAAGAGACTTATTTATATAATATAAATTAATTAATGAATATATTTAGTTGTATAACTTGATTTTATATAGTTAAGCCTTGTTATTAACTATTTTTAAATAAGAAAATATAACTTTAAAGAAGTAGCCCAGTATGATTTCATATTGGGCTACTTAGATATTAGAGAAGTATGAGAAGATATTTTAGTATAGAATTATAAGAGGTATATATGAATAATACACCGATTGGAAATAGAAAAAGTATAGTACTAGTAGGTAATAGAAATGCTGGAAAGTCAACAATATTTAACAGTTTACTTGGATTTGATAGATCGATTGTTTCATCAGTTGCGGGTACTACTACAGACCCTGTATGGAAGGCATCGGAATTAATAGGATATGGCCCAGTGAGAATTGTAGATACAGCAGGACTTGATGATATAGGAGGTCTTGGCGCTCAAAGAATAGCAAAAAGTGAAGAAGAAATGCGAGACTCAGATCTTTTAATATATGTTTTTAATATAGAAGAACTATTAAATACAGAAGAAGTAGGCATCAGAAAAAAAATAAAAGACTTGCGAGATAAATATAAAGATAAAGAGCTTATATTTATTGTGAACAAAGTGGACTTAGTAGAGGAAGAAGTACTAAGAAGTTTGCAAATAAAGTATGCTGATCTAGTATTTATTTCAACAATGTCAGAAGATAAAACTTGGCTAGATAATTTAAATAAGGTAATTATAGAAAAATTAAAAGATACTGAAGAAGATAAAAAATTGTTAGATGGCATGTTAAAATCGGGTGACACAGCTCTCTTAGTAGTGCCAATAGATAATGAAGCTCCTAAGGGTAGACTGATACTTCCACAAGTACAAGTAATTAGAGCATGTCTAGATGAAGGTATAAAAGTAATTGTTTGTAGAGATAGCGAGTTAGAAGAGACATTAAGAGAAAATAGCAATATCAATCTTGTAATTACAGATTCTAAAGTATTTGATACAGTTGCAAGACTAGTTCCTGAAAGTATAAAATTGACAAGTTTTTCAATACTATTTGCGAGAGAAAAAGGAGATATTGAAGAATTTTTAAGTGGAGCAAAATATTTAGAAAAACTGAATGATGGTGATAAGGTTTTAATAGCAGAATCTTGTACACATACAGTATCCCACGAGGATATTGGTCAGGTGGTTATACCTAAACTAATAAAGAAAAAAACAGGAAAGAATATAGAATTTGAATTTATATATGGAAAGTCACTACCACAGGATTTAGAGAGATTTTCTATGATAGTCCAATGTGGTGGCTGTATGATGACTAGAAATAATATGATGAGTAGAGTATACGCTGCAAGAGAAAATAACATAGCTATAACAAATTATGGAGTAATCTTGGCATATCTAAAGGGAGTATTTGAAAGAGCAGTATACTAAAAATAGATAAAAGACATAGGATAAATTTATCCTATGTCCTTTTAAAAAAGATAAAATAATAACTAATTTTATGATATAATATACAAAATGATTTAAATTTGTTTAGGAGGAAATTATGAGTATGTTATTTGCTTTAGGCCTTGGTACTGGTATATTTTGCGGTATATGGGGTCTAATATCATTAATTCCATCTCTGGGATTAATAACTTGGATTGGCTTTGCTGGATGTACAGCTTATTTTGGATCAGGCAAGCATGGGCTAGAGGGTGTGAAAACATCTATCTTTGCTACTATGTCAGGTATGCTTTCAGCTATGGTAGCGATGTATGTATCTGGATTTATTCCAGGTTCAATTGTTTTAACAGCATTTATGACTGGACTTATTTCAGCTACAATGTGTTGGCAAGCTAGGGCAAAGGCTTTATGGTTTATACCAGGAGCATTTATGGGGTGTTTTTCCACATTTGGAGCTGCAGCGATGGGACTAGACGTATTAGGTGCAGACTTGTGGAGAATAGTGGTATCTTTCCTATGTGGAGCGATACTTGCTTTGTGCTGCGATAAGAGCGGTGAGTGGTTCTTTGAAAAATTCGGCAAAAAAGAAGAGTTAGAAACAGCAGAATAGTTATGGTTGTGTTATAATTTAGGTGTGGGGATATTTTAAATAAATGTCTCCACACTTTTTAGATATATAGAAATTTTTTGTAATTTTAGCAAAATTAAAGATAAATATAGTATAATAAAATCAGGCTGTTAATGATAAATAATTTCAATAAAGAAAGTTTTTATCAAAGTTTTCTCTTAAAGTATTTTAAAATTATTTAAAAATAGTATTATATTTTATGAAACTTGCCAAGGTGGTGATATTATTAAGATAAATAAAAACATGAGAAAAATGATTTTACTTATCTTTGGACTTTTTATAATAGTTGTGTCAGTTTTTATCTATAAAGATCAAAATAAAAAAGATTCATTTAAGGAAATACAAAAACCCCTTAGTGATGAAGCTATTAAAGATGGTGTAGTAGTAGATGAGAGTAAAGATAAAGAAGACGTTAAAGAAAAAAAATTCAAAGATATAACAGAAGACTCTAAAAAAGAAAAAAAGGGGAGTAAATATCCATACTATACTATGGGAGATATAGACAGTGGGAAGTATAGATACCCAAAGGTAATTGATCCAATGCCACCAAGAGGAATGAACATTGATAATATGGATCAAACACCAGATTATGTAGATCGAAATGTACTGAATGTACCATTCAAAGACTATGTGGTGTTTTATCCGCAACATCAAGATGATGAGGTCTTATGGGCAGGAAGTGCAATTAAATATGCGATAAAAACGAGGGGAGCTAACCATGTGTTTGTTGCACTCGTATCTTCAGGGACAGGGCATAAAGTATTTAAGCAAGAACAGTTCAAAGGCATGACCTTGAAAGATAAGGCAGAATATAGAAATAGGGAATTTTTAGATTCTTGTAGACATCTAGGTATTCCAAGAGAAAACATATTTTTTATATATCAAGAGAGAATGGATTGGAAGACTGACTTCAACTTGGAAAGAGAATTTGCCTTAAAAATGGAAAAAAAGTACAAAAATGTTACACATATTACACATTCTTATAAATATGACGATCATTTTATGCATAGGGCAAATGGTGAAACTTTGTACAATTTATGGAAAAAGAATGAAATTAAAGATTTGAGATTTTACATAAAGCCATTTCTATTGGAGTATGTAAATGCATCTTTAAACTCCTTAAATGTATACTCTGTGTCTAATAAGCAAGATTATGAGTCCATTAGAAATGCCTGTAGAGCGTATAAGTATATAAATCCAGAAAAAGAAAGAGCTGGAATCGGGTATCAGACAGATTTTATGAGTTTTGAAAAGTTGGTTTACAATAAAGATGAAAACTCATTTATAATAATACAAAATAATAAAATAAAAGGATAAATTAAATTGGAGAGGAGAATATGATTATGACAAATGAAGCGATAGAGAGAGCACTATCTCACAGAAGTATTAGAGCTTATAAAGAAAAAGAAATAGAAGCAGATATAGTGAAAAACTTATTGGAGGTAGCGAATCACACATCAAGTAGTATGGGAATGCAGTCATATAGCATAATTAGAATAACAGATAAGAAAAAACGTGATATGATAGCACAAGTATGTAATCAAAAATATGTGAATCAAGCTCCAGAATTTTGGGTATTTATAGTAGACGTATACAGAAATGCAGCAATAGCATCAGAGCAAGATTGTTTCTTGGATGGTAGAAATGATATGGATAGATTCTTTCAAGGATTTACAGATGCGTCTCTTGCAGCTCAGAATGTATTATCATCAGCGGAATCTTTGGGATTAGGAGGAGTATTCTTTGGTAGCGTACTTAATGATCCTGCGAAAATGATAGAAATATTAAATCTGCCAGAATATACTTTTCCAGTAGTTGGCTTAGGTATGGGATATCCAGATCAAGATCCTCTTTTAAAGCCAAGAATGGATATTGATTTGAAGGTATTTGAAAACGAATATAAAAAGCAAGACAATTATTTAGATGCGATTAAAGATTATGATGAAAGAATGAAAAAATATTACGATTTGAGAAATCCAAGTAAAAATTTAGACGAGTTTTCAAAGCAAGTGGTATCTATTTTATCAAATGCTACAGAAAAAAGAAGCAGAATAATAAATGATATAATAAGACAGGGCTTTGACTTACAGCTTGATTATATTCCAGAAGGTGATATTAAGACAATGTTTAAGCCAATTCCTAAAAATATAAAAGAAGAAACATTTGAAGAAAGTGAGCTAGGATTTAGAATGGATACTAATATAAAAGATTTATTTGATGAGTATCCATACATAAAAAGTTATATACTTTCAGTAAATCCTAAATTTAATAAATTAAGAAGTCTTAGTGCTTCAAACAAACTCAAGGAATTAACAATAGCTGATATTGCCCAAATAGGTGAGATGCCAGCAGATTCATTGATATATATGATTGAATCAAGAATTAGTGAGGAATAAAGGTAGTAGAACATGAAATGGAATGATAATGATTTTGACAAGCCAAAAGTTTTTGATAGCAAGGATTTGAGTCAGGATACCCAAGAGATAAAGCTAGATAAATTGAGGGAAAGCATAGAAGATGAAGATTACACTGATGAATTTAAGGCTTATGAAAAATATGTAAAAAAAGAAAAAAGAAAGAGAAAAAAGATATTTATTATACTTACAATAGTGATGGTAATTTTAATTGCAGCAGTAAGTTTTGTTGCAGTAAGATATTTATCTAGGATATCAAATCTAGAAAGTGATGCTCAAAAATACCTAGAACAAGGACAGTACGAGCAGGCTGCAGATATATATAAGATGTTATATGATGAAACAGGTGAAGCTGAGTATATGCAAAACTACAAGTATATATCTAAAAATGTCGAAAATAGAGAGCTATTGAAGGAAGCGGATAATAGTATTAAGCAACATGATTATGAAGGAGCTATAGAAGTTCTTTTAACCATGTCTACCAATGAAGATAAAATAGTGGATCAAATCAGCGAAAGACAAGATTTGGCTGCCAAAAAATGGTTAGAAGAAATAGAAGAGTGCTATAACAGTGGCAAATCAGGATATTGTACTGCTGAAATTAATAAGTTTGTAAATCTTTTACCTGATAATATAAAAGGTGTAACTCTTAGAGAAAAAATTATAAAAAAAGAGAGTGAAGAAGAAGCAAAGGGTATAAAAAATGATAGTGAACAGGGACAGGCGGATTTGGATAAGTTAAATTCTAGGTTAAATAGAAAAATGTATGAAAAATCTAAAGCTATAGTAGGAACAGAGCAGTATGTAACGGTAGAAAATGCAAATGTTAGAGAAAATCCTAGTAGAGATTCGAAAGTATCTGGAACTATACATAAGGGAGAAAGTGTATATATTGAAGACACTAAGGTAGAGAGTTCAAACAGCATTTGGTGTAAGATTACGTATTACTCTAGTGATAGACTGTATACTTCAGGCTGGATATCATACAATATAATAAATGGGTCCGAAAATCAAAGTTCTAGTATAGATCAATAGCAGTAAAGTTATATTAAAATGAAAAAATAGGAGGTTTTATATGGAAGTACTAGATTGTATACAAGGAAGAAGAAGTGTTAGAAAATTTTCTGATAAAAAGGTAGAATACAATACAATTGTAGATTTGATAAAGATTGGAACATATGCACCAACTGCTCAAATGAGAGAACCTTGGGGATTTGTAATAATACAAGATAAGGAAGAGATGAAACGTCTATCAGACATGGCAAAAATAGATATTTTAAATAGAATAGATGAACTGCCTCAGTTTAAAAATTATGAGAAGTTTTTTTCTGATCCAAACTTCAATATATTTTATGAAGCAGAAAATTTATTGGTGGTATATGGAGATACTACTACTAGATGGTACAAGGAGGATTGTTCTGCTTTGGCAGAAAATATAATTTTGGCAGCATTTAGTCAGAATATAGGAACTTGCTGGATTGGATTTTCAAAAGACTTATTTGATTCTAAGGAATTTAAGGAAAAATATAATATACCAGATAGTTATGAATCTGTATCGACATTAATTTTAGGGTACATGAATTTTGTTCCAAATCCTCCTAAAAGAAGGGAACCTATTATTTTTTCAAGAGGAAAATAATAGAAGTGAAGGAGGGATGCAATGAATTTATCTATGACATTTTCGGTTGCATTGATAGTTTTTTTAGGGGTATTTTCCCAGTGGATAGCATGGAAAATATCTAAGCCAGCAATAGTAATAATGAGTATATGCGGATTGATAGTAGGACCCCTTTTAAACATTGTAGTTCCAGCGCAACTTATGGGAGAAGAGATGTATAAGTCTATAATATCTCTATCTGTTGCAGTAATATTATTTGAAGGAAGTTTATCTCTAAACTTTAAAGAAATAATTGACACAAGACTTACAATCAAAAGAATTGTAACTTTAGGAGCGTTTATATCATGGATTTTGGGAAGTCTAAGTGCATATTTTTTAGCAGGACTTTCTATTACGACATCTTTGGTTATAGGGGCAATACTCATAGTAACAGGACCAACTGTTATATTACCGCTATTACGACAGGCAAAGTTGGATAAAAAAGTATCATCAATTTTAAAATGGGAAGGAATATTGGTCGATCCATTAGGAGCAATATTGGCAGTGTTTTCATTTGAAATAGCTAGAATTTTTACGTCACCTACAGCCAATATGGGAAATGTATTGCATTTTGCATTTGGAGTTTTTATAGCAATTGTTGTGGGATTAATATTTGGATTTGCTACAGGTAAGGCTTTAAAAGAAGATTACTTTCCAGAATATTTAAAGGCTGCAATGGTCTTGTGTTTGGTTATCGCATCTTTTACAGTCAGTGAAGTAGTATCCCATGAAACAGGTCTTTTGGCAGTAACAGTGATGGGTGTTGTAATGGCAAATATGGAGATCCCTTCTCTTGAAGAAATATCTCATTTCAATGAAAACATATCCATAATATTGATATCTTCGGTATTTATTATGCTGACATCTTCTCTATCCAGAGAAGTATTGGTAAATATATTCCAACCAGGAATTATACTGTTTGTCTTATCAATGCTATTTGTTGTTAGACCATTATCTATATGGATATCTACAATAGGTACAGATATTACAAATAAAGAAAGAGCTTTGGTGGGTTGGATAGCCCCTAGGGGAATAGTAGCACTTACTGTTACTGGTTATTTTTCCAATTTATTGGTTGCAGAGGGTTACCAAGATGCAGAAATGCTTTTGGCTTTAACTTTTGCACTGGTAATAGTAACCGTATTGGCACATGGATTTTCAATACAGCCCCTAGCAAAAAAACTAGGTTTAGCTCATTCAGGAAAGCCAGGGCTGGTAATAGTAGGATCAAATAAATTTTCAGTGTTGCTAGCGGAATTTCTAAAAAAAGAAGAGATACCAACATTAGTTGTTGATTATAGCGATTATGATTTGGGGAATGCAGTAGAAAGAGGCATAGAATACCATCAAGGAGAAATTCTATATGAGGTATCTAACTATAATTTAGACTTGGTTATTTATAAAAAAATGCTTTTAAATACGCCAATACCACTTTATAATGTTATTGTATCTCGTCAGTTTTCAACAAAGTTTGGTAGGGGTAATGTATGTTTGGTAAATGTTTTGGGAGATAAATTTAAAAATGATTTCAAAGAACTAAAACATATCGATGTACCTAGACTAGGAGATTATAGAGCAACTTATCTACAGCTTATTGGACTTGTAAATGAAGGTTATGAGTTTTCAAAAGTAGAGATAACTGATGAGTTTAAAGAGATAGACTACTATGAAAGTATGGACTATAGAAGAATTAACATAATGGTTATAAATAAACATGGAGATATAGAGTTCTTTACAACAAGAAAACACCCAAAGGTATCAAGTGGAGATTTCATAGTATCTTTGGCACCAAAAGAAATACATGATGATGGAAAAGAACAAAATATTGATGGTTTTGAATCTGATTTTAATAATTTATCTCAGATATAATAATAGAGTTGTTAATTCTATTGGAGAATAAATATAATCAATAAAAGTAAAAGTAAAAGTAAAAGTAAAAGTAAAAGTAAAAGTAAAAGTAAAAGTAAAATAAAAGTAAAATAAAAGCAAAAATAAAATTTAAAATAAAAAAGGAGGGGGAGTTTACCCCTCCTTTTTAGTATGGATAATGATTTTAATATAAGAGATAAAGATCTATGGTAAAATTTATCATTAAGTAATAAATAATATAATAAATAATTTTGTGAAAATAACAAGTAATATAAAAGAAAATAGATTAAAAAAATTATAGAATTAATATATTGGCTAGATTGTAATATATAAAAAGTAATGAGTCTAATAATTTTAAAAAAATTATGAATAAAAACTAAAACTAATATAAAGATATATATCTGAATAAAAAAATAAATAATTTCATAATAAAAAATACTATATGATAAAATAAACATATAAGCATAAGTTGAGATTTATAGTTTGATTATTTTGAATATTGACAAAACATTTAAAAACGAGTATACTGGAGACAAATATAAGAATAACAGATGTTTATACCTATGTTGGAGAAGAAAGTAAATAAATAGGTCGTACGGCAAGATGGATAGTAAACAATTTTCTACCACTAATAATCTGATTTTAGTTTGTGAAGTTTTTAATCTCCTTGTGCTAGGCATGGTATAGACATTGAAAAAGAGGAAGAATTTTCTTCCTCTTTTTATTTTGCCTAAATAGAATAGTACTGTGCTTATCTTTTTATAAAGACAAACTCATTATCGCTTGATAGTTCTTTGGAAAATGCAAAACCATCCTCCGTGAAATTTTTTATATCTTTTGGATATGTAATTTTATTTTTGATAATATATCTTACCATTAATCCACGTGCCTTTTTTGATGAATTAGATTCAAGTTTTAATTTATTATTTTTAAGAACTTTAAAAGTGCAAGAAATATATTTTTCATCTGTGATATATTTTTTTACCGCTTTAGAATATTCTTCTGATGCAAGGTTGATTATTACATCTTTGGAGTCTTTTTTTATAGAGTTGAAAATTTTATTATCCCAATACCTGTATAAATTAGAAAATATCTCTGAAGTTAGCTTTGTTGATATATCCAGTCTATATGGATATATGGAATCCATCGGTCTTAAAAGGCCATACAAACCTGAAAGGATTCTTAAATGTTTATTTGCAAAATTCAAATCATCCTCATCAAAATCTTCAAGTGAAATATTCTTGTACTGAACTCCGCTATATGCAAGCAGAGCAGGACTTCCTGATCTATCAAGTTTGAAACTTTCAAATCTTTCTTTATTTACTTTGCTCAATTTTTCATTTATTTTCATAATTGCTGATATTTCCGAAGTATCAAGTGTCTTTAAATAATCTATAAGTAGTTTTGATTTATCAATAAACTCAGGAATAGATTCTGGGTCAATCTCTGTTTTATTAAATCCCTTTGCAGGAGATATAAATATTATCATAAAATAATTCCCTTTCTTATAATATAATTATAGTCATAATATACCTTTTTTAATTTTTTTCAAACAAAAGTGAACAATTATATGAACAAATAGATAAATAATTCGTAAAAAAGACGATAATTTTGACTAATTTTCAAAAAACTATTGAAAAAATCTGTATATTAAGTTATGATTTTAGTATAAAGTTCGTATTTAATAGAATGTTTGATAGATAAAAATTATCTAATATAAAGAAAAATTTAAAGAAATTTATAATAAAGGCAAAAACAAAGTCAAAAAATAAGAAAAATACAATAAATGAACAATTCCCTGGAGATAACGGGATGATTGTTCGTATAAATAGTTTTTAAAAAGGAGAATGAATCAAGTTATGAAAATTGCAGTAGTGATGGGATCTAAGTCAGATTTACCAAAGTTAGAGAGTGGAATTGAATTGATGAGAAATTTTGGGGTTGAGGTGATTGTAAGAATATTGTCAGCTCATAGAACTCCAGTAGAGCTTTCTAAGTTTTTAGATGAAATTAAAAATGATACAGATGTTATAGTGGCAGCAGCTGGAAAGGCGGCTCATTTGCCAGGTGTAATAGCAGCTCAAACCTTGATTCCAGTAGTTGGACTTCCTATTAAGTCTTCTACAATGGATGGATTAGATTCATTATTATCAATGGTTCAAATGCCTAGTGGAATACCAGTGGCTACAGTAACTATTGACTCAGGTACTAATGCAGCTTTGATGGCTTTACAGATTGCTAGTATTAAGTATCCAGTTTTGCGTGATAGATTATCAGACTATAGAGATGAAATGGCAAAGAAAGTTTTGCTAGATGATTCATCTATTCAGTAGATAGCAATTCAGACAGAGGATTATGTTGATCAACTTGGTTTTGGGGATTTAAATTGATCGAGTTGAATTATAAATTATAAATAAATTAGGAGAATGGGAGATGGCAATGTTAACTTATAAAAATTCTGGTGTAAATATTGATGAGGGAAATAGAGCAGTAGATTTAATAAAAGGAAAGATAAAACAGACATATGATTCAAATGTTATAGGGGATCTTGGGAGTTTCAGTGGACTCTATTCTTTGAAAGATTTTGTGGGAATGCAAGAACCAGTACTATTAGCTTCAACTGATGGAGTAGGAACAAAGCTTAAAATTGCACAGATGATGGACAAGCATGATACAGTAGGTATTGATTTGGTAGCTATGTGTGTTAATGACTTGATATGCCAAGGAGCAAAGCCTTTATTCTTTCTTGATTATATAGCTTTGGGTAAGCTAATTCCTGAGCATATAGAGAAAATAGTTGGTGGAATAGCAGATGGATGCAAGATGAGTAACTGCTCATTGATCGGTGGAGAAACTGCTGAAATGCCAGGAATGTACGGAGAAGATGATTATGATTTGGCAGGATTTTCTATAGGTATAGCAGATAAGGAAAAAGTAATAAGCGGAAAAGATGTAAAGGCAGGAGATGTTTTGGTAGGTATATCTTCTAGCGGTGTACACAGTAACGGATTTTCTTTTGTAAGAAATATATTTTTAGATGAATACAAGTATGATTTAAATAAACACATAGATATGTTGGGAATGAGTCTAGGTGATGCGCTTTTAACACCTACTAAAATCTATGTAAATTTAGCTTTAGAAGCTATAGCAAATAATAATATAAAATCTATTGCACATATTACAGGTGGTGGACTAGTAGAAAATGTAGTAAGAGTAATTCCAAAAGAATTAGGAATAGATGTAGACACAAAATCTTGGAAAAAACCTGCAATATTTAAAATGATAGAAGAGTTTGATGCTATAGAAAAAAGAGAGCTTCATAAGAGCTTTAATATGGGGATTGGACTTGTTATGATAGTAGATAAGGACGAAGCAGATAAGCTTGTAGATTTCGTCAATAATAGAAAAGATGACAACTCAGAATATGTAGAAGAAAAATATAAAGACCTTATGAGAGATGAGGCATTTATTATAGGTAAGGTATCAGATAGCCATGATGGTGTGGAACTAATATAATACTCATATAGGGTAAATATCAAAATCTAGAAGAAATTATAAAGGTTAGATTATTGTTGATAAAATAATATATACCCTAATACAGTAAGATTTGGAGGATTGTTATGAAAAACATTGCTGTTTTGGTATCTGGCGGAGGTACTAATCTACAATCAATAATAGATGCAGTAGAATCTGGTAAGATTAATGGTCGTATTAAGTTGGTTATTTCAAATAAGAAAGATGCCTATGGCTTGAAAAGAGCTGAGAAACACAATATCAGGTCTAAATTTGATAATGATGAAGATTCTATAATAGAGAGTTTAATGAGTGAAGAGATAGATTTGGTAGTATTGGCAGGATTTTTAAAAATTCTTAGCTCAAATTTTACCAAGACATTTGAAAATAAAATAATAAATATTCATCCATCTTTGATACCAGCGTTTTGTGGTGTAGGATACTATGGATTAAACGTTCATAAAGCCGCTGTAGACTATGGAGTGAAGATAAGTGGAGCAACTGTACACTTTGTAGATGAAAACGCTGACACAGGGCCTATAATAGCTCAAGAGGTGGTAGAAGTACTTCCAGATGATACGGCAGAAACTTTACAAAATAGAGTGTTGGAAGTAGAGCACAGTATATTGCCAATGGTGGTCGAAAAATATTGTGATGACAAGATAGAAGTAAAGGGAAGAAGAGTTTATATAAAATAGTCAATATATTATGAAAGTGTCAAATTTATTGATTATAAAATGAGGATTTTATTATTGAAAGGGGTTTATTTACGATGAAAAGAGCACTTATAAGTGTTACAGATAAAACAGGTGTAGTAGAATTTGCCAAGAAACTTAATGAGCTTGGATATGAAATAGTATCAACAGGAAATACATTCAAAAAATTAAAGGAAAATGGAGTCAATGTGATTACTATAGAGGATGTCACTCATTTTCCAGAGATACTAGATGGAAGAGTAAAGACTTTAAATCCATATGTACATGGTGGTATATTATACAGAAGAGATCTAAATTCTCATGTAGAAACAGTAAAAGAACATAAAATAAACTCAATCGATATGGTTGTAGTGAGTCTTTATGACTTTGAAGGAGCACTAAGAAGTGGTAAGTCTCATGAAGAAATCGTAGAAAACATTGATATCGGTGGGCCTTCAATGATAAGATCAGCATCTAAGAACTATAAAGATGTTACAGTTGTTGTAGACATTGCGGATTATCCAAACATTATAGAAAAGTTAGAGGCTGGAGGATTGACTCTTGAAGATAGAAGAAAGCTAGCATACAAGGCATTTGCGACAACTGCTAGATATGATACTTTGATATCTTCTTATTTTGCTGAAGTTGTAGGAGATGAATATCCAGAAATATTAAATCTTACTTTTGAAAAAGATACAGAATTAAGATATGGTGAAAACGGACATCAAAGAGGTTTTCTATATTCCCAGCCAAATGCAAAAAATCCTATACTTAATTTCAAACAGTTACATGGTAAAGAATTATCTTTCAACAATATAAATGATTTACATGGCTGTCTTGAGTTTATGAGAGAATTCAAGGATAACAAAGAAGTATGTGCAGTAGCTATTAAGCATGCAAATGCTTGTGGTGTTGGGCTAGGAGATACATCTTTAGAGGCATATACAAAGTGTTTTGAATCAGATAAAGTATCAATATTTGGTGGAATAATCGGTATTACATCTACTGTGGATATAGAAACTGCAAAGATGCTAAATGATATATTCTTTGAGATAATAGTTGCATATGATTTTGATGATGATGCACTAGAATTATTAAAATCAAAGAAGAATCTAAGAATACTAAAGCTAGCAAAGATAGAAGATAGCAAGCAAAAGCTGGATATGAAGTACTTGGATGGAAAATTTTTGATACAGGATAAAGATAAAATCGAAAATGAAAAGCAAGAAGTAGTAACTAAGCTGGCACCTACGAAAGATCAGCTAAAGGACATGGAATTTGGAATGAAGGTAGTAAAAAATCTAAAATCAAATGCCATAGCGATAGTCAAGGACGGTCAGACACTTGCAATAGGATGTGGTCAAACTTCAAGAATTTGGGCGCTAAGCAATGCTATAGAAAACAATAAAGAGGAAAAGAGTTTTGAAGGAGCAATTTTAGCTTCAGATGCTTTCTTCCCATTTGATGATTGTGTGAGACTTGCAGCTGAATATGGAATAAAGGCAGTAGTTCAGCCAGGAGGATCTATTAGAGATAAAGATTCTGTAGAAGCTTGTGATGAACTAGATATGACAATGGTGTTTACAGGAGCGAGACACTTTAAACACTAAAATTTAAGTTTTTAAGTAATATTTTGAAAAACATTAATGTTGGAAAGTAGTTTTTTAAATATTAATGACGAGAGTGATTTGAGAGAATTAAGAATATATAATTGATGAAACTATAGTGAGATATAGATAAAAGTAAAAAACGAGAATAAAATAAAATTTAAAACGATTACAAAAATACGGTTACAAAAACGAATTGAAAAGAGAAAACCATAACGATAATATTTGCAATTATATTAGAATTGGGGGATTTATTATGAAGATTTTGGTAGTAGGTGGTGGCGGAAGAGAACACGCAATCTGCTGGAAATTAAATGGTGAAAAGAACGTAGAAAAAGTTTATTGTGCACCAGGAAATGCAGGAATTTCAAAAGTAGCAGAATGTGTTGATATCAAAGTTACTGATATTGATAAGTTGGCAGATTTTGCCTATGAAAATAAAATTGATCTAACTGTGATAGGTCCAGAAGTGCCTTTAGTAATGGGAATTAGCGATGCATTTAAGCAAAGAGGATTGAGAGTTTTCGGACCAGATAAGGCTTGTTCACAACTAGAAGGTAGTAAACTATTTTCAAAAGAATTTATGGTAAGACATAATATAGCAACTGCAAAATACAAGGAATATACTGATATAGACAAGGCAATAGAGGAAATTGACAGCTTTGGATATCCAGTAGTGATAAAGGCAGACGGATTGGCTGCTGGTAAGGGAGTAATAATACCTACTAATAGAGAAGAGGCTATTGAAACTCTAAACACTATTATGAAAGATAGAAAGTTTGGGGAAGCGGGAAATTTAGTAGTAATAGAAGAATTTCTAGAAGGTGTTGAGACATCTATATTAGCTCTTGTAGACAAAAATACTATAATAGCTATGGAAAGTGCAAAGGATCATAAGAAAGTCTATGAAAATGAAACTGGTCCAAATACAGGTGGGATGGGAACATTTTCTCCAAGTACAATATATACAGATGAATTAGCTGAAAAGGTATATAATGATGTGCTTGTAAAGTCACTTGAAGGTTTCAAAAAAGATGGTTTGGACTATAGAGGAATACTATTTGTGGGACTAATGATTACAGAAGATGGCGAAAAAGTGCTTGAATATAATTGTAGATTTGGAGATCCAGAGATACAGTCTATATTGATGAGACTTGATTCTAGCCTATCTGAGATTATGATGGCAATTACAGAAGATAGATTGTCTGAACTAGAAATTAAGTATTCTAAAGATGCTGCGAGCTGTGTAATAATGGCATCTGGAGGATATCCAGATTCTTATGAAAAGGGAAAGATAATATCTGGACTGGATGATTTGGATGACGATATAGTAGTATTTCACAGTGGTACAAAAAAGAATGGAAATGATGTTTTGACAAATGGTGGAAGAGTGCTAGGAGTATGTGCCAAGGCTAAAGATGTAGAATCAGCTGCTAAAAAAGTATATGAAAATATAGAAAAAATCAGTTTTGATGGAAAACACTATAGAAAGGACATAGGTATTAAATATGAGTAAAGTAAATAGATTGTTTGTAGAGAAAAAAGAGGGATTCAATCTTGAATCTATATCAATGAAAAATGATATAGAGGATAGTTTAAATATAAAGCTTCAAAAGGTGAGAGTAATCAATAGATATGATGTAGAGGGAATAAGTGAGGATTCATATAAGAAAGTTGCTGAAACTATACTTTCAGAACCAAATCTTGACAATATATACTATGAAGAAATTCCTAATACAAAATCAAGCAGAATATTTGCAATAGAATATCTTCCAGGGCAGTACGATCAAAGAGCTGACTGGGCTTCAATGTGTGCTGAAATAGTAAATGGCGGGCATAGACCGAATATCAATTCTGCAAGAGTAATAATAATAGAAAGTGAAATAACAGATAGCGAATTTGAACAGATAAAAAAATATTTGATAAATGCTGTAGATAGTAGAGAAGCTTCTCTAAAAAAGGCAGATACACTAGAAGTAAACTATGACAAACCAGAAAATGTAGAGATTTTGGAAGGTTTTATAGAATTAGATATAAAGGGTCTTGAAAAGTTTTTAACTGATAGAGAACTTGCTATGTCAGTTAAGGATTTAGAACTTATACAAGAATATTTTAGAAATGATGAAAAGAGAAATCCTTCTATCACTGAAATAAAGGTATTGGATACATATTGGTCGGATCATTGTAGACATACAACTTTTATGACAAAGCTAGAAGATGTAGAAATTTCTAGTGGAAGATTTACAGATCCAATAAAAGAAACATATGACAGATACATAGAAGATAGAAAAGAAGTATATGTAGATAGGGATAAAAATATATGCCTGATGGACATAGCTACTCTAGCTATGAAAAAGTTGAAAAAAGAAGGAAAGCTACAGGATTTAGATGAGAGTGAAGAAATAAATGCCTGCAGTATTAATATAGATGTTGAGATAGATGGAAAAAGTGAAGAATATCTTTTGATGTTCAAAAATGAAACACACAACCATCCTACAGAGATAGAGCCTTTTGGTGGAGCAGCGACTTGCCTAGGTGGAGCTATAAGAGATCCATTGTCAGGTAGAAGCTACGTATACCAAGCTATGAGGGTAACAGGTTCAGCAGACCCAAGAACAAGTATGGAAGATACATTAGAAGGCAAGCTTATGCAAAAGAAAATAACTACAGAAGCAGCTGATGGTTATAGTTCATATGGAAATCAAATAGGTGTAGCAACTGGTCAGGTAGCAGAATTATACGATGAAAACTTTGTAGCCAAAAGAATGGAAGTTGGTGCAGTAATAGCTGCAGCTCCGAAAGAAAATGTCATCAGAGAAAGACCAGAAGCAGGAGATGTGATTATACTACTTGGAGGAAAGACTGGTAGAGATGGCTGTGGTGGTGCTACAGGTTCATCAAAGGAACACAGTGAAGAAAGTATATCTACTTGCTCAGCAGAAGTTCAAAAGGGTGATGCTCCCAATGAAAGAAAGATTCAAAGATTTTTCAGAAACTCACAGGCAGTGAAGATGATTAAAAGATGTAACGACTTTGGTGCAGGTGGTGTATCAGTTGCAATTGGTGAGATAGCTGATAGCTTGGATATCAATCTAGACTTGGTACCCAAAAAATATGATGGGTTAGATGGAACAGAACTTGCTATATCAGAGTCACAAGAAAGAATGGCAGTAGCTATAGAAAAAGAAAATATGGATAAATTTATTGAACTAGCTCACCTAGAAAACCTTGAAGCCACTCATGTTGCAACAGTAACTGATACTGGATATATGAGACTTTTCTGGAGAGGCAATGCAATAGTAGATATCAAGAGGTCTTTCTTGGATACTAATGGACATCAACAAGAGGCTAAAATAAAGGTAGATAGTATAGATGAAGATTCAAACTACACAGATATTACAGAGCTAACAAATACAAAAAATACATTAGAAGAAAAATATATAGAGGCAATGAAGGATCTAAATGTTTGTTCACAAAGAGGATTAGTAGAGAAGTTTGACAATACGATAGGCGGAAATACTGTAATTGCTCCTCTAGGTGGAAAATATCAAGCGACTCCTGCAAATGGAATGGTAGCAAAGATACCAGTGCTATCTGGAGAGACTGACACATCTTCTATTATGACATTTGGATACAATCCAAAGATAGGTAAATGGTCACCTTTCCATGGTGCCTTAAATGCAGTAGTAGAATCTGTTGCAAAATTGGTAGCACTAGGTGGAGATTATTCAAGTGCTAGATTGACTTTTCAGGAATACTTTGAGAAGTTAGGGAATGATGCTAGTCGTTGGGGCAAGCCGTTTTCTGCACTTTTGGGGGCATATTATGCCCAAAGAGAATTTAAAATACCAGCAATAGGTGGAAAAGATAGTATGAGCGGTACTTTTAACAATATAGATGTGCCACCAACATTGATTTCATTTGCTGTAAATACTGAAGATGCAAAGAAAGTAGTATCTCAAGAGCTTAAATCAGCTGGAAATCTTTTAGTATTGGTAGAAGCCCCTGAAAAAGATTATGCTTTCCCAGACTTTGACATAATGAAGAAAAACTTCAATGTAATACATTCAGCTATGCAAAATGGTAAAATTAAATCTTCATATGCTCTAGGCTATGGAGGATTGGCTGAAGCAATAGCAAAGATGGGATTTGGAAATAAAATAGGTGTTAGTCTAGATAGATCAATATCGGAGCTATATACTGATTATGATGAGCTATTCAAGCAAAGCTATGGAAGTATACTACTGGAGATTTCAAAAAATGATTTGGATTTTCTAGATGGTTCTGATTATTTAATAATTGGAAAAACAACTGAAGCTCCTGAGATTGATGTGTTTGGAGAAAAAATACATCTTGATAGGCTATACAAAGTGTCATCTGAGACTTTGGAGAATATATTCCCAACAAAGGCTCAAAGGGCAATAATGGCACCAATAGAAAATATAAATTATAAAAAAACAGGAACTATTTCTAGAAAATCTTTAAATATAGCAAAACCTAGAGTATTTATACCAGCGTTTCCAGGGACAAACTGTGAATATGATTCTGCAAGAGCATTTGAAAGAGCTGGTGCACAAACAAGTATAGGTGTATTTAGAAATATGTCTTACAAAGATATAGAATCATCAATTGACATGATGGTTGATGAAATAAATAAGAGTCAGATAATAATGATCCCAGGAGGATTCTCAGCAGGAGATGAGCCAGATGGATCGGCTAAGTTTATAGCGACAGTATTTAGAAATCCTAAGATAGAAGAAGCAGTGATGAATTTGTTAAATAAAAGGGATGGACTGATAATTGGTATCTGCAATGGATTCCAAGCACTAATAAAATTAGGGCTTGTGCCATATGGAGAAATCAAAACTCCTAGTGCTGATATGCCAACTCTTACATATAATGATATTGGACGTCACCAGGCAAAGATGGTACAGACTAGAGTGGCATCTAACAAGTCACCATGGCTAGCAGATACACAAGTAGGAGATATACATTCAATAGCAGTATCTCATGGTGAAGGAAAGTTTGTAGCTAGTGATGAAGTCATCAAAAGCTTGATTGAAAATGGTCAAATAGCAACCCAATATGTAGATCTTGATGGAAATGCAAGCTATGATATAGATTTCAATCCAAATGGTTCTTACTATGCAGTGGAGGGAATAACTTCAGTTGACGGTAGAATACTTGGTAAAATGGGTCACTCTGAAAGAAGAGGAAATGAAGTCGGAAAGAATATAATAGGAGAAAAAGACCAAAAGTTATTTGAGTCTGGAGTAAAATATTTTAAATAAGCGAATCAATCAATTCAGATAATTGCAATTAATAAAGCAGGTAGCAAAAGCTATCTGCTTTATTTTTATTTAAGAAAATTAAATAGTTAGATAGGTTAAAAAGATATTGACTATCCATTGTTAAATCTATAGACTATTATAGTTGAGAGGGTATTACAAATATTTTGTTTAGATTACTTTAAGGGAGAATTTTAAAATGAAAAACAGTAAGAAAATTATTTCATTAGGACTTTGTGCAGCAATGATATTTTCAAATATTAATATCTATGCTAGTGAAATAAAATCTATCGTAAAAGAAAACAGTGGTAAGGAGTTAAGTCAAAAACTTTATCATCAAAAAGATGGGCTAGATCCTTTTGATGATGAAAATATGAATTCAGAAGTAGAAATAAAGGATTTGACATTAAAAAAAGCTATTATAGGAGAAATAAAAAGAGTTTTAAAAAATGAAGATAAAAGTTTAGATGATATTGTGACAAAAGAAGAGATGAGATCTATAACTAGCCTTAGCTATAATGGATTAGACAAGGAAAAAATAAAAGATTTAAGTGGTTTGGAATATGCAATTAACCTAGAATTTGTAGAACTTCCAGATAATGAAATTAGTGATATAAGTGCTATGTCTAATCTGAAAAATATAAAAAGACTATACATGGGCAAAAATAATATTGAAGATATCTCGGCAATATCAAATTGTACAAAGATGACGGATATATCATTTGATGAAAACAAAATAGAAGATATAGGTGTATTATCAAAGTTAGATGATGTAAAATATCTAGTTTTGAGAAAAAACCGTGTAAAAAATATTGATTCATTGAGTAATATGAAAGGCATGGAAATGCTAAATTTAGAAGATAATAAAATAGAAGATATTAGCCCTTTAAAAGATCTTCTAGAAATAAAAAATCTTATATTATATGGCAATCAAATAGATAATATTGAAGCTTTGAAGGATTTGAAAAAATTGGAAAGACTAGAAATATCAAAAAATAAAATAGAAAATTTTGAAGCTATATCTTGGTTTTCTGACAGCGCGGATTTCGGATATTCAAACCAAATATTGAATATAAAGCCTACAGAAAATAAGATGGATATAAAATTAAAAGACATAGATGGAAGTAACGTAAATATTATGGATAATTCATTTTACTATGATAGAGCAGATAAAAAGCATAAAAAAATCGACAATATAATGACTTTTGAAGATGGTTTATATTCATATATTGATGAAGGCATGAAAGCTACTTATGGAAGTGATAAAAGAAATATAAGTAATATTTTGGTGAAAAATAAGAACAATAAAACAGTATGGAATATACTTATTGATCCGAGTGACTTAGATTTTGAATTTGCTTCTTTTAATCCAGAACTTAAAAAATTAGAAGTCACTCAAAACGAAAAAGTGGATATTAAAAAATGTATTTTAAATGCACCTAAAAATTCTACAGTTGAAGTAATTAAAGATGTAGATACATCAGAAATTGGAGAAAAAGAAGGTAAGTTAAAAGTTATATTTGCTGATGGGTCAACTAAAGATATAGACATAAAAGTAAATGTAATAAAGAAAAAATCAGATTCTGGATCCGCTTCAGGTGGCGGACATAACTCAAATGATTCAAAGCCAAATAGAAGTAGAATATCGGGTAAGGATAGATATGAAACATCACTGAAATCTTCAAAGCTAATAGATTCAGATGTATTGGTACTTTCTAGTGGTGAAAATTTTGCTGATTCTCTATCAGCCCAAAATATAGTTAATAAATTTGATGCAAAATTGGTACTGCTGAACAATAGTTCCGATATAAATAGAATTCTTAAGGAAACTAATCCAAAGAAAGTCTATATAGTTGGTGGAGAAAATACAATAAATAAGCAAGTTGAAGATAAATTGAGAAATAATGTAAAGGAAACAAAAAGAATTGCTGGTTCAGACAGATATGAAACTAGTGAAAAGAGTATAATGGAATCAAATTATAAAGAAGTTGGTATTGCAGATGGAAGAAATTTCCCAGATGCGCTATCTTCAAGTGCAATTTCCGTTAAAAAGGATATAGGTCTCAAATTAGTGGATGGATCGAAAGAATACAGCACTGATAAAAAAGTAATATATACTTATGGTGGAGAAAAGTCCGTTGCTCAAGATGGTGGCAAGCGTCTTGCTGGTGCAGATAGGTACAAAACAAATGAAAAAATAAATAAAGAATTAGGAAATTATTCTACAGTCACTTTTGTTGATGGAAGAAACTATCCTGATGCTCTTTCAGCGATAAATGTAATTCAGTCATCGGATAGCAAACTATTGCTAGTACATCCAGGACCTAATTATCTTGAAAAAGATGCTGTAAAGAATATAAGTAAAGTATACATTCTTGGTGGCAAAAATTCGGTTGACGAAGATATAATAAATAATATATTCAAATAAAAATATTTATATAAGTATAAGAGCATCTATGTATAGGTGCTCTTATTTTTTAAACGAAGGGTTATAGGATTGATAAATATTAAAATAGTGTTTATTTTTAGTGTTTTTAGAGATGAATAGTCAGGGCCAATTTGATATAATGAAATAGTAAGCTAAATACATAAAAAGGAGGATACAATGGAAAAAACAGAAAAAAATTTATACACGGATGATTTGAAGAAAGACCTGAAATTATATTTTATAATAGCATTTTTAGTACCATATATTATGGGAATACCACTATATATGGCAAAGAAAAAAGGATTAGATGTAACTGCTTTTCCAACTGCTCAAATGTTTATGCCAGCAGCGGCCGTTATAGTTATTATACTTAGAAGAAAAATAAGAGAGGATTTAATTCCTAAAAAGTTTTTCTATGTATATCTTTTATCTACAGCTACAATGTTAATTACTTGCATGTTAACATTTATTTTAGATAAAAATACCATTGTTAATATAACAAATATATCAATGATGGTATTTAGCATAATAGGAATAATAGTTCTAATATTGGAAGGTAAGGAAAAAAGAAGGGCCTATGGTCTTGATCTAAAAAATACTGGTAAAATATTGCTTTTATCTTTATTATTTCTATTTTTAATGATAGTTAGATTGCTACTAGGAGCCGTGTCAGAGGGTGGAATGAATGAACTGTTAAAGGTTTTGACAAACCCCATTATATGGGTTACAGCCTTACTTATGTTTATCAATATATTCTTTGTTTATATGCCATTTTTGGGTGAGGAGTATGGATGGAGATATTACCTTCAACCAATACTACAGAAAAAATACGGTATGCTAAAAGGAGTTTTTGTATTGGGAATATTATGGGGAATTTGGCATTTGCCACTGAACCTATTTTATTATTCTGACGGGAAAACTGGTTTAATAAGTTTGATTGTACAAATTATAGTATGTATAGGATTAGGAATATTTTTTGCATATGCTTATGCAAAAACGCAAAGCATATGGTCAGTAGTGCTACTACATATGCTAAATAACAACTGGGTGGCTGTATTTTCTGGAGATTTAACTGGAAAAAGTATGGAAAATCAGGTGTTTGACTGGAAGTCTATACCCTTAATTTTGGGACTAGTTCTTATTACTTATGCTTTATTCGCATTTAGTAAATATGTAAGGGATAAAAAGTACAGGGTGCCAATAATGTATGAAAGACTTGAAGAAAAAATGTAGACGATATATAGAATGGATTTAATAAAAAATATATTAAATAAAAATATAGAATATCAAAACCCCAACTCTTTTAAAGAGAGGGGGTTTTGTTTTAGGAATGATTATTAGTAATTTTAATTAATCTAGGTGTAACAAGTGAGACTATTATGGAACTAAATATATCTTTCGCAATTGCAAAAGGAAATAGACTTACTAGACAAGCCCAATAAGGAATAGGTGTATGAGCTACTTTATTTAGTATAAAATATGTATATAGCGTACCGATTGCATATGTTACAAGCATAGCCAAAAAACATCCAGCAACAAGCTTGCTAACGGATTTTGTACCAAATTTTTCTCGAGTTAGACCAACTATATAAGAAGCAGGTATAAAGGCTATTAGATAGCCAAATGTAGGCTTTAAAATATATCCTAGACCACCACCCTCTGTAAATATTGGAAAACCGAGCAGTCCAATTACAACATAGAGTAGACAAGAAATAGCTCCTGCCTTAGATCCCAAAATCATTCCAGACAATAATACGAATGTAAATTGAAGGGAAAAAACGGTCACTGGAAGTGGTATTCTTATAAAGGCACCAATAGCAATTAAGGCAGTGAAGAATGAACATAGAATCATGGTTTTTGTGTTTATCTTTGTTTTTGTCAAAAGATTACCTCCTTGAATATATTGAATTTTTATAATGTTGAAAATAATTTAGTTTGTATATCTGATAAGTAAATTATATCACAATATATCCAATATTAATTTTAATAAGTTATAGTTTATCACAGAAAAAAATACTTGTAAACGGCATATAAATGATAGTTTACAAAAAGGAGGTAAATCTAGGTATTAAAATAAAGATATTAGAAAGTATATGATAAAATGAATTCTTGAGTTTAGTAGAGAAGTACTTGAGATAAGTTATAATATTTATAGGAATAGGAATAGGAATAGGAATAGGAATAGGAATAGGAATAGGAATAGGAATAGGAA
>NZ_JAVWJH010000001.1:221512-505616 GCF_036639115.1 Peptostreptococcus sp.
TAAAAATATATTTAAAAAGCAAGCTAGTAACTAGCTTGCTTTTTTATTATGGTTAAATTAATTAATAATATGAAATGTCTTTTTAATAAATATTTATATCTAAACTATATAAGAGATATTACTTACTTAATGATTCTGAAACATCAGTAAATATTACTCCTAGTCCATAGGCACCTGCATCAGGATATCCTATACTTCTTTCTCCAACTGTTCCAGCTCTACCCATACGAGCAGCTATTTTTTCAGTTTCTTTTGCACCTGCAACAGCAGCCTTTGTACCTTCTTTTAGTGCATCTATTACATCTATAGATGCATCCTTGCTAGCAACTTCTATTATCTTATCAGCACATGGAGCTAAAGCATCTACTAGAGTCTTGTCTCCAACAACAGCACCTCTACCGAAAGAACGTTCACCAGTTTTTTGAACTCCTTCAAGAGCGGCCTTCATCATTTGACCGAACTCTAGAGCAGTTAGTTTATTCTTTGATTTTGTATTTTTTCCTGCTGCACGGAATGCTGATCCCCATATTGGACCAGAAGCACCACCACAGTATTCCATAATTACCATTGAGCATGCACCTAAAAATTCACCAATATCATTGCTTGAATGATCAAGTATTTCATTCCATTCACGCTTTAATTGCTTGAATCCCTTTGCAATACTCATACCAAAATCTCCATCTCCTGCATGAGCATCTAACTCACAGAAAGGAACTTCATTTTTGATTATAGATTCACTCATTTTGTCAACGATAAACTTCATGTTATCAAGAGTTATTTCGTTGTTTTTAATGATTGAATATGAGCTGTTTACAGTCATTTTATGGCTTACTTCTACATTTTGTTGATCGTTAAGTTTCATGTTTACATATGGGATGCTTTCAACAGGACCACTTACCTTAAATGCTGGAGTATCACTTTCAGAGTCTATCAAATCCTTCAACTGATCATCCATCTTAAGTAAAGATACAGATGCACCAGCCATGTCTATACTTGTCATGTAATTTCCTACAAAAGTACGATATACCTTTATATTCTTTTCTGCAAGTACACTATTAACTGAGTTGTTTAATAGATATAATTCTTGTAATGGAGTTGCGCCGAAACCATTTACAAGAAGAGTAGCTTCATCTCCTGATTTTAGGTTTAATTCTTCTATTAGAGAAGTAACCATTCTTTCTGCTAGTTCATCAGCAGGGATTACTTTTTCTCTCTTTATTCCTGGTTCACCATGTATTCCTACACCGTATTCCATTTCATCATCAGCTATTTCAAATGTTGGAGTACCCTTAGCTGGTACAGTACAAGAAGTAAAAGCAAATCCTATACTTCTTACATTTGCTATAGCATTTTCAGCTGCAGATTTTACTTCAGCAAGCTTCATTCCTTTTTCAGCTGCAGCACCTGCTACCTTGTGAACAAGAACAGTACCAGCCACACCACGGCGACCTACTGTATATAAGCTATCTTTTACAGCTATATCGTCATCTACTTTTACATAGTCTACCTTTATGCCATCTTCTTCTGCTAAGTGAGCAGCGTTTTTAAAATTCATTACGTCTCCACTGTAGTTTTTGATTATTAGTAGAGTTCCTTCATCACTTGCAGTTTCTCTGATTGACTTATAAATCTGTATCTGAGAAGGTGAAGCGAATACATCTCCACACACTGCAGCGTCAAGCATTCCTTTACCTACAAACCCTGCATGTGCTGGTTCATGACCACTTCCACCGCCACTGATTAGGCTTACCTTATTTTTGTTCATTTCTTTTCTCTTTATTATTTTGTATTTCTGTAAAAATTCTAATTCTGGATGAGCCATAGCCATTCCGTTACACATTTCTATTACTACCGTTTCAGGCTTGTTAATTATCTTCTTCATATATGTTACCTCCTTGCGAGATCAAGATCTCTTTACCTAAAATAAGATTTTATTAAAATTTATAATTGGTCTTAGATATAGATATTCTATACTTTAGAATACTCAATCAAAACTCTAAGCTATAGAATAACTTTGTCTACATATCAAAATAATACTATTTATTAAATAAAAGCATATTTTAAATAAAGTCATTTCATATAGTTTTGACAATAGCCACTACATTTATACCTAAAACTTGACCAAAAGTATTTATATTAGCCCAATCCGTATTGATTGAGTTGTCAATACAGATCGGGCAATATATTCTATTGCTAAATATATACTAAATTGTTTATGAGATTCTGAGTAAATCTCTTTAAATATTATGTTTTTTTATGTGATGTTTGTTCTATGTATTAATATCTTATAAAAGACCAGCCTTATACTTCTTACCGATTTCATCAGCTGCCTTTATTGAAGCTGCAACAGATTCCACTGTTATTGGGAATGGCATTGCATGTATAGATTCTTCTGGAATACAAGCCTTTTCAGCTACTTCTATAAGTTCTTCATCTGAAACTGTATCAACACCGATATCAGCTAAACACATTGGAAGTCCAACAGAGTCACAGAAGTCTAATACTTCTATTATTTCTTCCATAGGAGCATTTTCAAGAGCTAACTGGCAAAGAGTACCAAAAGCAACTTTTTCTCCGTGGAAATATCCGTGAGACCCTTCTAATATTGTAAGACCATCATGGATTGCATGTGCAGCAGCTAATCCGCCACTTTCAAATCCTAATCCTGATAGGAATATATTAGTTTCTATTATATTTTCAAGAGCTGGAGTAACAACGTTCATGTCACTTGCCATTTTAGCCTTAAGACCATCTTCCATTAATGATTCATAACAAGCCTTAGCTAAAACAAATGCTGCATTTGTTCCTCTTGCTTCTGGGCACTTACCTTCTCTAAATCCACAAGGAAGACCTGCATTTACCTTTGTAAATGATCTAACATTTGCTCTTGCTTCAAAATAAGTAGATAAAGCATCTCCCATACCTGATACTAAGAAACGAGTAGGTGCATTAGCAACAATCTTAGTGTCAATTAGTATAACACTAGGGCTTTGCTTAAAGTATGCATAATCATCAAATGCTCCATCTGGAGTATAAAGTACTGCAGAATGGCTAGTAGGAGCATCAGTAGCTGCTATTGTTGGAACTATTATAAGGTTATCACCTTCAGCAACACACTTAGCAGTGTCTATTGCCTTACCACCACCAAGACCGATTGTACAGTCACAACCCTTAGCCTTTGCTAGCTCTTGTAGACGAGCAACTTCTTCACGTGAACACTGTCCACCGAAACCACTTTCTACAAATGTTATATTAAAATTCTTTTCAGTTGCATCCAATTGTGCTTTAACACGCTTTACATCATCTGGATGTGCTATAAGTAATGCAGACTTTCCATAAGTCTGAACAAAGTAACCTAAGTTTAGTAATTCATCTTCACCCTGAACATATTTTGTTGGGCATATTAACGCTTTTCTCATCTTTCTACCTCCGAAATTTTCGAACCAATTTTATTAACTTTTTTTGAATAATTTTTATTAACGATTAACGATTTAAGGTTGTGTTTTAAGTTGTTCAAAACATTTTCCTTGACTACATAATAGCATAGGAGAAAACGTTAAGCATTAGAGTTAGATGTCATATAATTATACTTTGGTATCGTAATTTATTTCCTAAAACGTAAAAATTGTGTATTTATTACATAAAAATTGTAAAATGTTATTGATTTTACAAAGTTTTATGTATATAATGTAGACATCATAAATAATGAGTATATCTAGTCTATGAAAAACGTTTTTTATAGAGAATAATAGGTCAAAACACTATGACTCAAGGGCTTTAAAAGAAAACGCTTTAATTAAAAGTCCAGTTTTTATATGAGTAATGAGTGAATTATTTTATGCAGTCAGGACAAAATATAACGATAAATGTAGTATTTAAATAATATAAGATTGATATAATCTTATCAGCAGTAAATATGGAGGTAATTATATGTTTCAAATAGAAGATATTTTTGGAAATGAATCTTGGGAAAAATTACAGGATGCTCTTGTAGATGTAACTAAATTAGCTATTACTATAGCCAACTATAGTGGAGAACCTGTAACAAAGCATAGTGGGTGCAGTAGTTTTTGTAATAAAGTAAGGCATAATGAAAAATTAGGTAAATTTTGTGAGAAATGCGATGCAAGGGGAGGTTTTGAGGCCATGAGGATCAATCAACCATTTATTTATAAGTGCCATTTCTCAATTGTTGATATAGCAATACCTGTAGTAGTAGATAATAAATATATAGGTGCAATAATGGCAGGTCAGGTCAGGTTACCAGAAAGTGAGGATGACTTGCTAGAGGTAATCATGTCTCCATCTGGAAGAGAAAAACTAGATGAAGAAAAACAAAAATTAATAGATGATTACAATAAATTGCCCGTGCTGTCTATTACTCAAATACAGATGGTTGCTAATATGTTGTACTTTATGTGTAATTATATGTGCAATGAAAAGCAAAAATCTATAGAAAAAGTACAAGAAATTATAAATGATATGTTGCCTAACAATATAGTAAATGCCTATAAGGTAAAGTCATCAAATGAAAGTACCTTTGATGTAACAATAGAGAAGAGTAATCAAAATTTTTATGACTTAGACGAAATAAATAAGTATACTACAGGTGAGTATACATATTATAGTGAAGTGGTAAAAAAGGTATTTCAGTTTATATTTTCCGGCAAGGTAAATTATCCAAGCCTAAAAGAAGTTGCAGATAACTGTCATGTCAGTGTTGGTTATCTAAGTAGAATTTTCTCAAAGGAAGTTGGAGAAAGTTACTCAGAATTTATATCAAAACTAAAAATTGATAGAGCAAAAAGTATGTTAGAAACCAGTGACATAAGTATATTTGAGCTTGCTGATATGCTCGCATACAAAGACACAGGATACTTCATAAAAGTGTTTAAAAAGCACATAGGGGTAACCCCAGCTGTATATAGAAATTTTATTAGAAAAAAAGAGTTAAATAAAAAGTATTGTCCAGTTCCAGTAAAATAATAAAAAGGTAAAATAAAAAAAGAGACACGAGTATACTTGTGTCTCTTTTTTCTATTAGTCATCAGAGACCGTATTTAATACATACCCTATTGTTTCTGATTTACTACATGATATTTATTTTTAAATATATCAATAAGTTTAAATATACTGATTTATACTTTATACTTATTGCAAGCTTTTACAATATTATTTTAATGCATTTTTTATATTGTTTACTTTTTTTACAATATTATCAAACTCTTCTGGTGTTACAGCCTGCTCACCATCTGAAAGAGCATTTTCTGGTGAGTTATGAACCTCTATCATTAGACCATTTGCTCCACATGCAACAGAAGCCAAAGACATTGGTTCAACAAGAGAACTAATACCTGTTGCATGACTAGGATCAACTATAACGGGTAGGTGTGTTAGTTCCTTAAGTAGAGAAACTGCCGACAAATCAAGTGTATTTCTAGTCATCGGTTCAAAGGTTCTAATACCTCTTTCACATAATATCACCTTGTTATTTCCATTAGACATAATATATTCAGCACTTAATAAAAGTTCTTTAATCGTATTGGAAAAACCTCTTTTTAATAATATAGGTTTATCTGTTTTTCCGAGCTCTTTTAGTAGTTCAAAGTTTTGCATATTTCTAGCTCCCACCTGAAGTATATCTATATCGTCAAATAAATCTAAGTGATTTATGCCAACTATTTCAGATACTATTGGGAGGCCTGTCTCTCTCTTTGCAAGTGATAAAAGCTTTATTCCATCTGCTTTTTTTCCTTGAAAGTCATAAGGTGATGTTCTGGGTTTAAAGGCTCCACCTCTTAAAATATTAGCGCCAGATTCTTTGATTGATCTTGCAATTTGAATGATTTGCTCTTCAGATTCTACAGAGCAAGGGCCAGCTATAATTGTAAGATTATCTCCGCCTATAGTTAGATCTCCTACAGATATTATAGTATCTTCAGGATGAAATCGCCTATCTGACTTGTTTATGTTATCTATCATTATTTCCTCCAAATCTTAAATTCTAATTCAATAAAACTATTTCCATATATCTACATTATGAGATTACATATTAATAAAACTATATACTAGCTATCGAGCAAGAAGATAGATTTCTATAGCCTAGTAATAGGCATATCATACCAAGATTTTATAAGTTGTATTTTGATTTTTATCAAAAATAAGCTACTTTGGATAAAGTATAGAGTTATTATATCATATTTTAAAGATTAATAAAAAAGATTATTGGATTATAAGTAGTAGTAAAAAGTATACAGAATGTATTGAAAACAAAAGCGTAGTTTTGTTTACAAAATCAATAGCTATCATATATACTAGAAAGTATATAGTTAAAGAAAGTTTGAGGTGCTTTATGTTCGGTTACGTAAGAATCAATAAAATGGATTTGACATTTAGAGAGTATGAACACTACAAGGCATATTACTGTGGATTATGTAAAAGTTTAAAAAGAGATCATACAGAAATTTCTAGATTAAGTATTAATTATGACATAACTTTTCTGGTATTGATACTAACTAGCATATATCAACCTAAGTCAGAAATATACTATGAAAGGTGTATAGTAAATCCAATCAAGAAGAAAAAGCATATGTCGAATGAGTTTACGGAATATGCGGCTGCAATGAATATACTTCTTACATATTACAAGTTGGAAGATGATGTAGAGGATAGGGGGAATTTAGGCGATAAATTGGCTAGAGGAGTATTTAATAAAAGCTTTAAAAGTGCCTATGAAAAATACCCTCAAAAGGCCGAAGCTATAAAATCTCACTTAGAAGAACTTTCAAAGCTTGAAAGAAAAAATTCTAATAATATAGATAAAACTTCTAATACATTTGGGGAGTTGATGAAGGATATATTTATATATAGAGAAGATGAGTATTCTGTAAGATTAGGAGAACTTGGCTTTAATATAGGCAAATACATATACATAATGGATGCGTATGAAGATCTAGATAAAGACCTTGAGACAGGAGAGTATAATCCTTTTAAAGAATGTAAAGACGATAGGGAATTTCTCAAAAAAAGAGTAGATAGACTGATAATGATGTGTCTTTCTAGATTAGAAAATGCAATAGTATCTCTGGACATAAAAGTAAATAATGGTATTATCAATAATATTATTTATTCAGGGGTGTATTTGAGGTATAAGGGAGTCATGAATAAGAATACTAATGAAAAAAATATGAAATAATAAGGGGTGATTAATTGGGTATTAATGTTCAGGAAACTGAGAACAAAATGGAAAATATGCCTATAAACAAACTGATCATGAACGTATCAGCTCCGATAATGATTTCTATGTTGGTACAATCTCTATACAATTTAGTAGATAGTATATTTGTATCACAAATTAGTGAAGGAGCAATAACAGCTGTTGCCTTGGCCTTGCCTTTGCAACAGTTTATGATGGCAGTTGGCTTAGGAACTGCAGTAGGTGTCAACTCATATTTATCGAGAAGTTTGGGAGCAAAGGATTATGATGAAGCCAATAAAGCAGCAAACAATGGTATAGTATTAGCTTTTTTAAGTTTTATAGTGTTTTTCTTTGTGGGGGCATTTTTCTCGAAAACTATCATAGGTCTACAGACTACTGATGCGGAAATAATAGCTAGAGGCCCTATATATCAACAAATATGTTGTATGGGATCTTTGGGTATTTTTATGCACCTTATGTTTGAAAGAATATTACAATCTACTGGAAAGACTATGTACACAATGGTGGCACAGTGTATTGGTGCTGTTTTAAATATAATATTAGATCCAATATTGATATTTGGATGGTTTGGAATGCCAGAGATGGGTCTTGCAGGTGCTGCAGTTGCAACAGTTATATCTCAATGGGTAGGAGCCATGAGTGTTATATATTTCTGCCTAAAGTACAATAAAGAAGTTAAAATATCTCCTAAGTTTATGAAGTTAGAAAAGAAAATAGTAAAAAAAATATATGAAGTAGGAATTCCATCAATAGTAATGGTCTCTATAGCATCTGTAACAGTATTTTGTTACAATCGAATATTATCAAAATTTTCCACTACGGCAATTGCACTTTTAGGAATATATTTTAGGTTACAAGGATTTATATATATGCCAATATTTGGATTAAACAATGGTATGGTCGCGATAGTAGCATACAATTATGGAGCTAAGAAAACAGACAGGATGAAAGAGTGTATCTTCACTGGATTAAAGTATGGAACAGTTGTGATGGTCATAGGCACAATTATAATGCAGGTATTTCCGAGACCACTTTTAATGATGTTTAGTGCATCAGAAAATATGATGTCTATGGGAGTAGTATGTTTCAGGGTATTCAGTCTTTCATTTATATTAGCTGGAGTAAGTATTATATGTTCAGGTGTATTTCAGGCGGTTGGAAATGGAGTATTATCAATGGTGATCTCTATTACTAGACAGCTATTTATACTGATACCTTTGGCTTACATATTCTCTTTGTCAGGAAATATTGATATGGTCTGGTGGAGTATGCCAATTGCAGAGGCTTTGGCAGTAGTTCTAAGTATATATTATCTTAGAAAATTGCTTATGAATGTCGATAAAATTGAAGAACAAAATAAGGCCATATAAAAGCTAGATATTTTAGAAGCTATAAATTGGGATGTATGAATTGAAATTATAGAAATTATAAACACAAAGATATCTATCTTTAGTAGGAAAGCGTATTATTAAATCAAATTTAATAATAAAGTATATTTTAAAATCAAAAATGAGTTAAAAGTAAAAAATATATAAAAATATGACTATAAAAAAAGAACCGATAATTATCGGTTCTTTTTTTATGTTTTAGACTAAATTATTCTGTCAAAACCTTTTCATATTGGTCAGTAAATTTTAACGTAATGTTGACATATTATTAAAATAAAGATCAATATCCAGTTCCAGCTATTCTATAGCCTTTATTATCACCTAACTTTACCACGGTTACAATAGGAGAGTCTTGACCATTTAAAGTAGATATTTCCCTTTTGAATTTTACATCTATGTCGGTTATATAGCTTTCCATATGATCAGCAGGAGTAACCATTTCTAGGGAATCCACACCTATATCTGATTTTTTGATGTCACCGATTAATAGATAGTCTATGTTATCTTTGTACTCATCCACTTCTTGAACTATCTGCTGACTCACCTTTCCACTAACAGCAGAGAGCTTTGGCAACCATAATTTGTTGGCATTATTATCTCCAGAATCTAGCATAGTATAGTATTTTTTTATTAAATCCACACTAGATAATTTCGATAATTCCTGGGAGTTTTCATCATTTTTCATTACAGAAGAAATCCAATTTGAATAACTTTTATTTGTTAGCTCCATAAGATTTTTACCATCTAATCTTGTGATATCTTGTGGATATGAAATACTATACATGAATTTACCAATTAATTTATCATCGACTCTAATAGCTACAACTGCTGCAGGATCATTAATCTTATCATATGATTTCTTTTCATTATTATAATTAAAACTAGAAAAATCTGCTTTACTAACATAATATTTTTCTAGGGTAACCTTTTGATTTTTATATTTTTCTAGTCCATCTTTACTATCATTTTCTGTTTTTATGAGGTCATTAACATATGCCCAGAATAAATTATATCGATCTCCATATGTATCTTCTTTAAATTCCTTAGGAAGCTTTACCTCCACATTTTCTCCTCGAAAACTTATTTTTAACTTATTTTGTTTAGCCATTTTATAAATATCGCTAGAAAAATTTGTATTTATATCATCTTGGTCTATTAGATTTTCAAAATATGCTATGGCATCTCTTGACAGTGCCACGGAATTCTTGTCTATAATAACTATGGATTCAGTGCTATCTAATAAAAATGGAATATCAACTTTTTCACCATCTGAACTTTTAAGAGTAATAAGTGGTTCAAATTTTTTGGGTGTGATTTTTTTACTACCATTGTATATAGGATATCCTTGATATTTTTTAAGTTTCTCTTTATTAGGAAGCATATCTCCCTCTTCTATTTTTTTAAGATCAGAATTTAGCTTATTAATTTCTTCATTATATTTTTTATCACTTTCAACCTTGTGTGTATAGTTTAAATAATATAGAATTTGATTGATAACGTATGGATCATTAATTTTCAACTCCTTACCCCAGAGTATATAATCTGATATAGGTTTTGAATTTGTATTGTTGGAGCTTCCATTCGAGCCACCAACGGAAGCGTATCCTTGGTAGTCTATTTTGATAGATTTAACATCTTTTAATCCAAATGTTTTGGAAAGGCTGATTGTATCTCTAGTAAGTTTTGAATCATCTTTAAAGTTCACAGTTTCTATTTTTGAATTAGAAGTCTTGCCATTAGATTGTCCTGTTTTTAGGTTACAAGCAGACAATATTATACAAATTGATAGAAACAATGAAAAAAAACGAAATTTTTTGCGTAAATTCATATTATTACACCTCCGAGTATATATTTTTATAAAGACTTTTAAGCTTATGAATAAAACTTAATTATATAAAATGATTAGTACGCTTAAGAAAAAGTAATAAAAAATTTAATAAAGCAAACACTGCTTTTTTAAATATATTCATTATTGAAATTTAAAAATTCTAACTATTAAGATATAATTTATTATACCATTTATAAGATTTAATATCATCTTTAAATAAAAAAATAAAGAACAAAACTTTTTTTAAAAGTTTGTCCCCTATTTATTATAAGCAGTTATTCAGTTATACCTTCAAGCATCTTTGATTCACTATATGGATAAAGTTTTTTAAATTTACCCAGTACAAAATATCTATAGCCATCTTCATCACGGTAGCAAGTCATAAGAGAAACTATAGCTTTTCCATCGCCCTCATTAATCAAGCCATCATTTATAAGATCAACTCTTGAATCATCTACCTTCAAAGTCTTATAAGTTTCATATTCATAGATGTTTTTTTTGTTTGTAAGCTTTATAATGTCACCATTTTTGATATTGAAAAGTCCACCAAATAAAATTTTTTCATTTTTATGATAGTGTCCTGCAAGAGCATAATTACCAAGGCCCATTTTTTGATTTGCTTTCATAGTACATGCACCATACATAAGACTGTTGTTTTCTAGTCCGTCAAATATAGCAATATTTTTGTTTATAGATGGAATAACCAATTGTCCTACAAGCATGCTCATATCAGCCTTATCTCTGTTTAGAATTACTCCATTTACATCCATAGGTTCAATTTTTGATTGATCATATGATTTTTCACCACTGTCTGCATTTTTCTCTAGCTGTTGAGTTGGAATTTCTTCAACATTAACGGATTCATTGTTTCTTTTTAGAAGTAGTGAAGAAATAGCTGGTAAGGAAAAAATCAAAATACCAGCTAATATAAGTACAATAGCCAACTTTTTTTTCATATATTTTAGGCAGAATACTTATAAATAAATATTAGCCATATCCTCCTTTTTAATTATCATTTTAACTATCAATTTTATTATACCATTAGTCATTGAGAATTGACTATCAAATATTTTGGGAAAATATACTTTAAATAATGAATTGCTTTTATAATACTGGAAAATAATTTATGATTATTGAATTTTTGGATGCTTCTGTAAAACTATCAATAAAAAATAGAGCATGATTTGAATATTTTCGCTTTGATTATAAATTGATTAGATTTTAAATATATGTGACATATATTTATGTAATTATACTGAATGAAGCAACATAACTTTGCTTTTTTATAAATAAAAGATATGTATAGGATGTATTTTCTTGAAATTTTAATGGATAAAAGAAACTGTTAATAAGAATTTTTAATGTTAAGTAAAATAATATTAGTTAATTATAATTAATTAAATAAAGTAATTCCTTTGATTAAAAATACATTTAGCTTATAATAGCAGCTTTAAATAGGTAAATCAGATATAAACATCAAATATAATTCTATAATAATATATTTTAAAAATTCTAATTTTATGGTATTATGTTAGTAGGTAGAAGTATACATAGTTGGTGCTTTATCTGTATTTATATTTGAGCTTGTAACAAGGAAATTATATCATTGATGCTATAGAATAAGGCTCTCAAAATATTGATAAAACATTTACTAGTATCAATTTTATCATTAACACTAAATGATAAACTAAGGATTTATGATAGATTATTTTATTTGTTTTGGAAGGAGATGTAAGAAATGAAACACAAGAAAATTTTAAGTTTATTGGCGGCACTTGCCATTGCGATACCTATGACGATCCCAATGAATATGACAAGCTCAGTATTTGCGGAAAGCGTTGAGTTTGTAAAACAGGATGAGGAAAACTCTGGAAATGGAGTAAAAGGTGCGGTATATGATTTTTATGAGATAAAAAAAGATGGAACATCGAGTAGTAAGATTTTTACAGCCACTACTAATGAAAACGGGAAGTTGGACTCTAATACTGTAGTCGTAAAAAATAATAATTATTCAAAAAGTGTTGTTGATACAGATGGAAATCTGAATCTTCCAGCAGGATCATATTATTTAGTTGAGACAAAGGCTCCAGCTAATTTCATGATTAATACATCAACAGAGTCATTTACTGTTACTGAGGGTGGAATGTGGAGTATAAATACTTCTGATAGAAAGTTCCCAACAGGAAATGGACAATTAATCATTAGATCATCAGACAAGAGGACTGGATCAGCAGTACCAAATGTAAAAATACAGCTTTTAAAAAAAATAAATGGAAAATACACTAATATAGCAATTTTCTCAGCAGATAATGATGGGTATATGATGACTGACGATAATATTGAGATGTACAATGGAACAGTCGTACTTCCAGCTGGAGAATATATGGTTAAGGAAAATGAGGTTAGTGGAAACTATAAAAAAATAACAAAAGATTATTTTGTTAAAGTTCAAAAGGGAACAACATATAGAGTCGACTTTGTACATGGTGTAAAGGGAACAGGATCAGGAAGTGGTGGAACTCAAACTCCAGGTGTCGGTGATAACGATAACTCAACAATTAAAGATAAAAATACAGGCGTTAAAATAAGGGTAATAAATAAAAATACATCTAAACCAATCTCTAAAAGAGGTATCGCGGTATACTTAATTGGTTCAGATAAGCAGGTTTATAATGGTAAAACCAATAGTGACGGATATCTTAGTCCAAACGATGCAACAGTAGGTAAGGATATAACAGAAAGTGATATACTTTATTTAGCACCAGGGAAATATTACTATAAATTAAGTGAATACTCTGCAGCTAAACATCATGAATTTACAGTGGAAAAAGGTAAGATAGGAGATCAAGTGTTAAAGTTAGATATAAACTCAGATGGTTCTCTTGGAAAATCTTCTGTAGGGACTAAAGGTTCTGGCAGTAATGTAAAGAAGGGAACTGGAATTAGTAGTCCTTCATCATCATCTTCAAAGTTAGCTAAGACTGGATTTGTAAATACAAAGGTGTATGCTTTTGCAGGTATTGCTCTTGTATGTGCAGGTATAGCTATCGCAGCTAAGAAGAAAAAAGACAAGAAGTAATTAAATGAATTGACATTGTATAAATTAAAATTTGAAAGATATAAAAATACGGCATCTAACTAGGTGTCGTATTTTATTTAGATTAAAATTTTATTTGCTGCAAAACTATAAATATTTATTGAAAGTATTTAGGGAAATATATAAAAAATATTGTAGAAAATCTATAAAAATGGTTGGAGAAAATATATAAGGTTATAAAAAATATATTTCCATTTATTTTAATCTATATTTGAAGTTGTATTCTAAATTGTTCGCCTTTTTATTTTGTAAATATGTAAAACAATTTCTTGTTAATAAAAAATAGTATTATACATATGAAAATAAAAGTATTAAATAATAGTAGAATGAGTATTCAAAATATTTAGATAAAAAGGGTAAAAAAACGGTTTTTTTGCCCTTTTTTGCCCCTATTAAAAAAAAATAAAATAAATCCTAGTAAATTAGTCGAGATTAATTGATTTTTTTGGGTAATCATAGTAATATAGTCTTGTATAAAAATTAAATTAAAACAAATTTATAATATAAATGAAAGGGATGTGAATTTAGTGAGCGATATTTTATTAGAAATAAAAGACCTTAGCGTAAAGGTAGGGGAAAAAGATATATTAAAAAATGTAAACCTTGTAATAAGAAAAGGGGAGACTCACGTAATAATGGGACCAAATGGTTCTGGTAAGTCTACACTTGTAAATACAATAATGAGCAATCCAAAGTATAAAATAACATCAGGAAAGATAATATTTGAAGGAGAAGACGTAACAGCTCTTGCGGCTGATGAAAGAGCCAAAAGAGGTATCTTTATGTCATTCCAGTCTCCAATAGAAGTACCAGGTATAAGTGTTGAAAACTTTATAAGAACTGCAAAGTCTTCAGTTGATGGAAAGCCAGTATCTGTACTTAGATTTAATATGGATCTATCAAAGAGAATGAATGAGCTTCAGATGAAGCCAGAATATGCTGCTAGATATATGAACTACGGCTTCTCTGGTGGTGAAAAGAAAAAGACTGAAATACTTCAGATGCAGGTTCTTAATCCAAAGCTAGCTATGCTAGATGAAACAGATTCAGGTCTAGATGTAGACGCTGTTAGAGTTGTTTCAGAAGGAATTAAAAACTATAAGAGTGATCAAAATGCTGTACTTATAATCACTCACCATAAGGAAATAATAAGTAATGTCGTACCAGAGTTCGTTCATGTTATTATAGACGGCAAGATTGTGAAAGAAGGAGATGCATCTTTAATAAACAGAATCGAAGAAGAAGGTTATGGTTGGATTAGAGATGAGGTGAATTCATCTAATGGAAACTAAAGATTTAAAAAAGAGAACACAGATTGAGGAACAAGATCGTGGTGTTTATGATATAAAAAATGAATTTAAGTATAAGTCTAAGACAGAAAAGGGACTTACTGAAGAAATTGTTACTCAAATAAGTAAAGAAAAAGATGAGCCAGATTGGATGTTAGAAATTAGACTTGCTTCTCTAAAGAAGTTCTATGAACTATCAAACCCTACTTGGGGTCCAAATCTTGATGAAGTAAATATAGATGATATTACAACATATATTAGACCAGATGCTGAACTAGTTGAAGACTGGAAAGATGTTCCAGAGGACATCAAAAATACATTTGACATGCTAGGTATACCAGAGGCTGAAAGAGAGAAAAATCTATCAGGTGTTGGTGCTCAGTATGATTCAGAAGTTGTATATCATAATATACAGCAAAACCTACTAGACCAAGGTGTAATATATACAGACTTTGAGAGTGCTGTAAGATTATACCCAGAGATAGTGAAAGAGTATTTTATGAAATGTATATCAAATGCAGATCATAAGTATGCTGCACTTCACTATGCAGTATGGTCAGGTGGTTCATTTGTTTATGTTCCAAAGGGAGTCAATGTGGATGTTCCACTACAGTCTTACTTTAGACTAAATGCTCCAGGAGCAGGTCAGTTTGAACATACATTAATAATCGTAGAAGAAGGGGCATATTGCCACTTTATAGAAGGCTGTTCAGCTCCAAAGTACAATGTAGTCAATGTCCATGCAGGAGCAGTTGAGCTATTTGTCAAGGAAGGTGCAACTCTTAGATACTCTACAATAGAAAACTGGTCAAGAAATATGTACAACCTAAACACTAAGAGATGTATAGTAGAAAAAGATGGAAGTATAGAGTGGGTATCAGGATCATTTGGTTCAAAGGTATCTTGCCTATATCCAATGAGCATACTAAAAGGAGAAAATGCAAGATCTGAATTTACAGGAATTACGTTTGCAGGTGCAGGCCAGTATCTAGATACAGGTACAAAGGTTGTTCATGCGGCTCCTAACACATCATCAACAGTAAACTCTAAGTCTATATCAAAGGGTGATGGTGTGGCTATTTACAGAGGACTTGTGAAGGTTACAAAGGATGCTGTAGGATCTAAGTCAACAGTAAGTTGTGAATCATTGATGCTAGATCAGGAATCTAGATCAGATACTATACCAGTAATTGATATAGCAACACAGGACGTAGATCTAGGGCATGAAGCAAAGATTGGTAGAATAGATGATGAAGTGATATTCTATCTAATGAGTAGAGGTATCAGTGAGGCTGAAGCAAAATCAATGGTAGTTAGAGGGTTTGCAGAACCAATAGCTAAGGAATTACCACTAGAATATGCAGTAGAAATGAATAACTTAATAAATCTAGAACTTGAAGGTACAATAGGTTAGGAGGATCAAGATGATAGCAAATACATTACCACTTATTACTTGGAGATGGCTAAAGGTAAATGAATCCCTAATCGAATTACCTGAAGTAAAAGACCAAGTAAGTGAAATAATAGCAAAAGAAAATGATAAGGTATCTACTTTATTTGATATAAACGATGTGGAAGAGGGTTATTCTTCTAGACACACAATAATAAATGTAAAGGCAATGAAAAACTCAACAGTAGATCTATATTATGTAGCGAGATGCCATGAAGAAAAGTCAGCTCTTACAGACATTAATGTAGATGTAGAAGAGGGAGCAGTTGTAAACTTTATTCAGGTAGAGGCTGGAGCGAAGCGTTCAGTAACTAACTATAGAGCTAATCTTAATGGATACAAGGCACAAACTAATGTAGAATCAGTATATTTTGTAGATAATGACAATAACTTGGATATATTCTACCACGTTAACCATATTGGAAAAGAAACTGATTCAAATATACTAGTCAATGGAGCTTTGAAGGATAAGGCTAGAAAAACATTTAAGGGTACGATAGACTTTAAGAGAGGTTCTTCAAAGTCTACTGGAAGTGAAGAAGAATTTGCAACACTTTTAGATGAAGATGTAAGAGCAATTGCAGTGCCAGTACTTTTATGTCAGGAAGATGATGTAGAAGGTATTCATGCAGCAAGTGCTGGTAAGATAGATCAAGACAAGCTATTTTACATAATGAGTAGAGGTCTAGATGAAAATGAAGCTAAGAAGATGATAGTTGAAACTAAATTAGCCCCTACAATACATAAGCTTCCAGATAGTGAACTTAGTAAGGAAGTTTGGGACGATATAGAAAAGAGAATATAAGTTGATAATTTTACGAATTTCTAAGGCTTCTGGTCTTAGAAATTTGTACTAATTAAAAGTATTATATATCAAAAAGATTATATAGTACTTGGAATATTATATGTGAGGTGTAAAAAATGAACAAGGACACAATAATGGAAATAAGAAAAGAATTCCCTTATCTTGATGAAGAAAAGATAGGAAGAAAGATAATTTATTTTGATAATGGTGCAACTTCTCAAAAACCTCAGTGCGTAATAGATTCACTGGCTAACTACTATAGCTACCAGTGTGCTAATCCACATAGAGGAGCACACTATCTAGGAATGTTATCTACTGATCTGTATGAAGGTGCAAGAGAAAAAGTAAGAAAGTTTATGAATGCCAAATCAGTAAATGAAATAATATTCGTAAGAAATACTACAGAAGCTCTAAATCTTATAGCTTATTCATATGCAATAGAAAAGCTAAAAGAAGGAGATGAAATAGTTTTATCAATATATGAACACCATAGTAATCTTGTTACTTGGCAGTATGTTGCTGAAAAGACAGGTGCTGTATTGAGATATGTATATCTTGATGATAAAAATGAACTAGATATGAAACAGTACAAGGAAATTTTAAATGAAAAGACTAAGTTAGTAGCACTAGCAGGAGCGTCAAATACTGTTGGTGGAGTAATGGATGTTAAGGAAGTGACAAGACTAGCTCATGAAGTAGGTGCAGTGGTATCTATTGATGCAGCACAGTTATCACCTCATGTAAGAATGGATGTTCAGGATTGGAACGTTGACTTTATATCTTTCTCAGGACATAAGATGTATGCTCCAATGGGAATAGGTGTACTATATGGAAAGAAAGAACTTCTTGACTCTATGGTTCCATTTATGTACGGTGGAGATATGATAGAATATGTTTATGAGCAAACAACTACATTTGCACCAGCACCAGCAAAATTCGAAGCAGGTACTCAAAATGTCGGCGGTGCAATAGCTTTAGGTGCAGCCATAGACTTTATGGAAAGAGTAGGAATAGAAAATATTCATGAACACGAATTAGAATTAACAGACTATGCATACAAGAAGATGAGTGAGTTGGATTTTGTTGAGATATACTCTACTCCAAGCTATGTTAGATCACCATTGATAGATTTTAATGTGAAGGATATACATTCACATGATGTATCTACTGTACTTGATAGCTTCAACATTGCTATTAGAACAGGTCATCATTGTGCAATGCCTCTACATAGCTTTATACATCAAAACTCTACTTGTAGAGCTAGTTTTGCAATATATAATACATTTGAAGAAATTGACTTTTTTGTTGAAAAGTTAAAGGAAGTTAGAAAGGTGATGGGATATGGATCTTAAGAGTTTATATACAGATATGTTACTTCAGGAAAGTAACAATAAGTCTAATAGAAGAGAATTAGATGATCCAACATTCAAAGAGTTAGGACATAATCCAAGCTGTGGAGATGAAATTACACTTGAGATTGAAATGGATGGAGATATAATCAAAGATGCAAGTTATGTAGGAGAAGGCTGTGCTATATCAAGAGCCTCTGCATCTATGATGATTGACCTTATTAAAGGTAAGGATATACATGAAGCTAAAAAGCTAACTGAGAAGTTTATAGGTATGATTAAAAAAGAAGTCGATGTAGATGATAGCCTAATAGATGAACTAGGTGATGCAGTAGTCTTAGAAAATGTATCAAATATGCCTGCCAGAGTAAAATGTGCAGTGCTTGCTTGGCATACACTATCTAATATTATAGACGGCAACTTTGAAGGAAAATAATTATATCTTGATTATCAACTACTAATATTATAAAATAATAAACTGAAAATTTATTGTTTTTTGTTTTATGAAGTATAATTAGTAATTCGATAAGAAATATTTAGAAAAAATAGTAAAGAAAGCGGACATCAATTGTTTATATGGATGCCCGCTTTTCTATATTGTGGATTTTTTTTAGAAATTAGGGTATAATATACTTGAGATATTGTATGATGGAGGGGTTTATTATTTCTAAGAGGTGGTATTATGGTTTATAAAAAAGACAAAAGATTACTAGAATTTGATGAAGAAATAGATTCTGTTGACAAAAAAATAGAAGAAAATAATGATGAAGAGATAACTTATGATAGAAATGATTTAGAGCTACTTGATGAAGATAACGAAGACGGTGACTTGGAATTATTTGATGAAGCTAGCGAAGATGATGACTTAGATTTATTTACTGAGGATGAGAAGGATGATTTAGATTTAGACTCAGTAGATGAGAATAGTGATGAAGATGCTGGATTTGAGCTAGATGATTCAGGTATGATACCTATGCTAGAAGAGTTAAAGGCTCTAGGTAAGGATGAAGAAGATGAAGGAAAGTTTCTTGATGGCGAAGAGATATTTTTAGAAGAAAAACCTGCTTTGAATATAGCTTATGAAGACGAAGATTATGAAGTCACAAGAGAACTTGAGAAAATATCAGATGATAACAATGATGAACTATTAGAAGATGATGATGTTTTGATGGAAGATTTTAAAAGAAGTGAGATAATAGAAAAAGATAAGCTTGATGAAAAAAAGCTAGATGATTATGAGAGTATGTATGATTTTAATTATCTAGATCAGTTAGATGACAGCTCAGATATTGATAAACAAACAATTTTTGCTGAAGATGATTTTTTGACGGATACATCAGATGTCAAAGTTAAATTTTATGACGATGCAAATAGAAGTGACAGCACAAATCTTTTAGAAGCGTTGGACAAAATTGCTGATAAGTCTGAGTTATTAGATGAGTTAGAAAGATTGGCTGACAATACAGAGGTATTAGATGTAGTAGAAGAAGGAATGGATGATTTTCAGGACTATCTAAAGACAATGAAAAGAATAGCTGATTCTCTAGAAAGAATAGCTGATTCTCTGGAAAAAGAAGATAAGTAAATATTAAATATATAGAAAAAGTAGGAATGTATCTTCCTACTTTTTTATTATTCTATTTCTTATTTTTTGATTATAATATTTGATAAATAGCGTGAAAATATAATCGTAAAGAAAAAATCCAGCTATAAATAGTAATATATAAATTCCAAAGGCAAAATTATTAGGAAGTATTAGCTTGTAGTTTATAAAAACACTAGAAACGTAATACAACAAAAGTGATACGATGGCTGTATACAATAATTTAAAAAGCAATTGGATTGGTATTTTTTTAATGTATTTTTCTATTAGAGCCTTTACAAGTGGATAGGCTGAAAATAAAAAGAGATAACTTAAAAAATGTATTTTATTTGAAATTATAAAAAAACTCAAAAAAATTGATGACAGAGTATATATAGACGCATATCTTAAACCGAGCTCAATTACAATGATTGATGAAAATAATGATGCGATTGCTAGCAGAGAAATTGTATTTGTAGGTATAATATTGATTAAAACAAATACTAATGAATTAAAGGCAAGTACGACTCCAGAAAATGAAATCGCCCTTGCCTTGTTATTTAGCAACATGGAATAAGATCTCCACCCATACATTCGCAGCATGAGTCACAGCACCATAGTGTACAACAAGTGTTGCAGCAGTCACCACAGCAACAGCAACCACCATTATCTAGGTTATTTCTGCTTCTATTGTAATAATCTGCTCTATCATTATATCCGTTTCTATATTCTATGTAATTATTAAAAGCTCTTTCATACTCTTGGTTTTCAGGATCCATAAACTTAGCTCTTTTGATGAAGTCTTCTCCTTCTTCATAGTAACCAAGATTCATAGCTGATACACCTCTTAGGAAGTACCATTCTGCACCTCTATAGTCAAAACTATTTAGGTTATCATAACATCCTTTAAAGTTGCCCTTACTAAATAAATCTCTTGCGTAAGAATAGTCTGCATAGCTCATATTATCACTCCTTTAAACGTAATTATATGCATTTTATATAATATAGAAATTAATAGACCTTATTTGTATAAGATGTATTAAAGACTATATTAAAATTAAAAATTTATGTTTGTTTAATGTATAGATATATTATATTGTTTTTTATTTTATTTGCAACAATCTTCTATATGGTTGACCTTTGAAGAAAGCTGATATATAACATCTTTTCTTTCAACAACGACTTTTGCATTTTCTCTTAGGAAAGGATCACTATTCATGTAGGAAAGAAGCTCTCTTGTAGGATTAATTGCAACCGGATTTCCAACTCTTTTAAGCATTGAAATATCACCGTTTGTATCTCCATAGGCAAATGATTTTGTCATGTCTATGTCATATTTCTTGATAAAAATGTCCATGGCCATATCTTTGCTGTCAGAATCCCACATAGGGATTACTTCTCCTGTCATTTTTCCGTCTTCTACAATATACATACTACCCATATTATCATCTACATCATATTTTTCTGCCATTCTCTGAACTAAATAATCGGGTGATCCAGATATAAAAATTACTTTATGACCTTGTTCTTTGTGCCACTTAATTCTAGAGCGAGTATATTTATAGACTCTATCAGCCTTTAGTTTAATAACCTGTCTACTAGCAAAATCTATATCAGATTTTTTGAGACCTATAATTGCGCCTACATATTGATCTGAGATTTCATACATATAATCATCATAGTTTCCCTGTCTTTTATCCCAGTTATTATATGTAGTTTGAAGGTGTTCTGACCATTCTCTTTCATCAATTAATTCATATTTAATTAACTTTCTAAAATGTTCTATTAATAATGAATCTCTATAAAGAGTTCCATCAATATCAAAAAATGCTGCTGTATTGTTCATATTTCACCGCCTTTTGTAATATTAGATTCATTATATCAGAAAAAAGAGTCATATTCATTAACTTTAAGTAAAAAAATAAGATAATTAACCTAAATTAATACGGATTTATATATTTACGTGACAAGATATGAAACTATGGTATAATAATATGTTGAGAAAATAAATTCCAATTAATAGTTGGTTTAAATTAAGGAGGGTATATGAATTTTAAAAAATCTTTTTGTACTAATACTAGATTAATGGGTACTATGATGCTTTTAATAGAGTGGGTAATAGACAATAAGATAATTTCACATATTTTTATGTTAGACGCGGAAGGTCTTGGAATATCAGACTTTTATAGAATGGAAGATGCATCTGAGCACGAAAGAGAAAGCTTTTATAGACAGAAATATGGCGGTTTAGGTGGTGTCAATATTTCTATGAATGAAGAAGAAGCTTGTTTTTTGGTGTATGAATATATGAACAAAAATATAAGATATGAAAAGTCGCTTCCAGATAGTTTTAGTGAAGACATTAAAAATAAATATAGTGAGTTATACAATAAGTTGAATATTTTACAAGATGACCAAGATAATGAAGAACTTGAATCAGATCTAGAGTACAAAAACAAGAATATAGATAAAAAACATTCAGATGAAGATAAAGAATCTTCTGGCAGAATTTTATATAGAGATATAAAAAAGACTGTTTTTAAAAAGATATGCAAGAGGGTAGAAACAGATAACGAATTTGTAAACTATATGATTATGAGGTTGGTAGCTAGGGATAGAGAGTCTTTGCTGTATTATTCTGGCAATGAAGATGTTGCAGATTTACACATTACCAACATTAATGGAGCTCTATTATATAATGAAATAGAAAAAAAGAAAGATGATAAGTTTGTTTGCAATTGTGTGTATGAAGATAGTGATGGCTATTATGAGGCAAAGGTAGTAGTCATGATTGATAAAGAGATTGATGACGATGAAGAAGATATAATACACGAAAATGAAAAAATGAAATACTCTCTTAGGTCTTTTATGATAATGCATACAAATGCTATATATGATTTTGAGGTATTTGATATTATATCTAAGGAAGAAACAATAGATATCTATAATATAAAGGATACATCAAAAGAAAATAAAGAGATAATTGAAAATAAAATATATAATGCATACCCAGCAATTCAAGGTATTCAATTTGATTGTGGAAGCTTATATATACAGTATTACTTTGATAATACTCATTTGGATAGTGATATATACGTTATAAACAATGATATAATGTTTATAATATACCTAAATAAGGATAGATTATTTCTTGCGACTTACAATGAAAGGTCGAGGGAATTAATAGAAGAGTCTTTATCAAATGAGTTAAATAAACTAGTAGATAAAGAAAATATATATAAATTTGAACAAAATGTTTTGTTTGATTTTGTTGAATCTGGAAATGACGATTTCTACGATTTTATCGATTAAAACTAGCCTTTGTGTTTAATTAAACAAGACAAGACTAGTTATATATGAAGGTAAGATTATCGCAATATTTGATATGAAAATAAAGAATGTTCTTGTTTAGTGATTTAAAATAAGATTATATAGTCAGCATACAGTTCAAACTGTATGCTGTTTTTATTGTAGATAAAATTGAGAGAAAAAATACTTATTGCTGTTAAAATATTATCATCAATTTTTTTATTTAAAAGTTTTTTGAGATCTTTCTTCAAAAAGTAGGTACATACAAGATAAAGTATTCTAAAATAATAGAAAATTGAGAAAATTAATATATTGATAAACTGTGTAAAAATATAACAAAATAAACAATGTGTTGACATAAAATCATGAGAATGGTATAACTATGGTATGGATGCGTATTTATTAACGGCGTATCATTTGGAAACGTTTTAAAATAAATTTATGTTTTTTATTAAATACTTAGGAGGTAGTATTATGAAGAAATTAATGACAGGCGATGAAGCCATCGCTAGAGGTGTATTTGAGTCCGGCGTAAGATTTGCCGCAGCATACCCAGGTACTCCGAGTACTGAAATTTTAGAAAATCTATCAAATTACGACAGAAAATACTTATTTGCAGAATGGGCTCCTAACGAGAAGGTTGCCTTAGAATCTGCTATTGGTGCAAGTGTTGCAGGTGCAAGATCTTTTGCATCTATGAAGCACGTTGGTTTAAACGTTGCAGCTGACCCATTTTTTACAGCAGCTTATTCTGGTGTAAGTGGTGGTCTTGTAATTGTGTCTGCAGATGAGCCAGGACAGTTCTCTTCACAGAATGAACAGGATAATAGACACTTAGCAAGAGCAGCTTTTGTTCCTATGTTTGAACCTTCTGATAGTGAAGACTGTAAGCTTATGGTAAAAGAAGCATATGAATTAAGTGAAAAACATGATACTCCAATAATGTTAAGAATGACTACTCGTGTCTGTCATTCAAAGGGACTTGTTGAGATTGAAGATAGACAGGAAGTCGCTATTAAAAAGTGGAAAAAAGAACCACAAAAATATGTAATGGTACCTGCAAACGCAAAGGTAAGAAAACAACATGTATTTAAGAGAATGGACGATCTATATGAGTACTCAAATAATTGTAAGTGGAACTTTACAGAGTACAATGATACAAAGATAGGCGTAGTAGCGTCTGGAGATTGTTACCTATATGCTAAGGAAGTATTTGGTGACAATGCGTCTTATCTTAAGGTAGGATTTTCTAATCCACTACCAGACAAATTGTTTAAAGAATTTGCTGAAAAGGTAGATAAGATATACGTAATAGAAGAAAATGATCCAATAATGGAAGAACATATAAAGGCACTAGGAATTGCATGTCATGGTAAGGATATATTCCCAAGATATGGTGAAATGATTCCAGAAGTAATTAGAAAGTCAGTTTATGGTAAGGATGTAGAAATATTTGAAGAAGCTAAGGAAGTAATGATAAATCGTGCACCTACTTTCTGTGCAGGATGTCCACATAGAGGATTCTTCTATACTTTAGGTAAGAGAAAAAATGTTATGATTTCTGGAGATATAGGATGTTATACTCTAGGATACGGAGCTCCTTATAATGCAATGGATATGACTCTATGTATGGGTGCGAGTGTAAGTATGGGTCATGGTGCAGCACAGGTATTTGGAATGGATGATGATCAGGACGTAAGAGTTGTATCAATAATTGGTGATTCAACATTCTTCCATTCAGGAATAACTTCTTTAATAGATGCAGTATATAACAACAGTAGTGCTGTTACTTGTATATTAGATAATAGAATCACTGGTATGACTGGTCAGCAGCAAAATCCTGGTACTGGATTTACAGCTCAAGGAGATGCAACTAGTGAAATAGATATAGAAACACTTGTTAGAGCTATCGGTGTTAAAAATATTAAGAGAGTAAACCCTAATAACTTAGATGAAGTGAATGCTGCATTTGACTGGGCTTTAGCTCTTAATGAACCATCAGTAATACTTACTTGGTGGCCATGTGCTCTTAAGGTACAGTCTGAAGAAGACAAGCAAAACTTCCCAGGATCATTCCAGGATAGATATGAAGTAGATGAAGAAAAATGTATAGGATGTAAGAAGTGTACAAAGACTGGATGTCCAGCAATATCATTTAAGACTGAAATCAAGAAATCTTCAATAGACATCAACAAGTGTGTAGGCTGTAGTGTATGTGCACAGGTATGTCCTGTAGGTGCAATAGGAAAGGTGGTAAAATAATATGACTAAAAATGTATTATTAACTGGAATAGGTGGTCAGGGAACAATAACTGCGAGTAAACTATTGACAATTGGACTAATGAGCGCAGGATATGACGTTAAGATGAGTGAAGTTCACGGAATGAGCCAGAGAGAAGGTCAGGTTCTTACTCACTTAAGATATGGAGATAAGGTTTATTCACCAGTTGTTCCACTAGGTGAAGCTGATATAATAATGGGATTTGAAGAACTAGAAGTTCTTAGAAATATAGATTATTTAAAGCCAAACGGCGTAGTAGTACTGAATACAGTAAGATTTAACCCTATAGGAGTTCTTAGTGGTAAGGATAAATATCCAGATAACACTGTTGAACTTATAAAGGAAAAGGCAGGAACACTTCATGCTTTTGATGCAACTGCAGAGGCAGAAAAGCTAGGAAACCCTAAAGTTATGAATATAATTTTACTAGGTACTATAGTAAAGAGTATGAAGCTAGAAGATATCAACTGGGACAAGATAATAGAAGAAAATGTTAAGCCTAAATTTATTGATGTAAATAAGAAGGCTTTTAGAGTTGGTATGGGATTAGTATAATAATATAACTCCTTAAGTAATTAAATAATATTATGCTAGCTATATGGAAAATCGTGTGTGCTAGTCTTCACAGATAGAGGTACGGGCGAAGATTTGTATAGCTAGCTATTATTAAAATTATTTATAAACTAAAGCATGTTATTTAAAATAGTATATAATGTATTTAGAGATTACCGAGTTTAACTTTGGTAAAATTTATAAAATGAATATACAAGCAAAATACTTGTATTGGGGGTATGGTATGTTAAGAAATTTTGATGAAGTAATAGAAAAGGTAAAGGCCTTTCATGAAATGAAGCGTTGCGGTGTCTGTATGGCAGATGAAGCAGCTATAGGTGGTGCACTTGCTGGTGAAGAGCTAGAGCTTGCAAAGCCTATATTTGTAGGTCATGAGGACGAGATACGCAAGATCTTAAAAGAAAAGGGTGCCAATAAGGACTATGAAATAATAAATGTAGAATCTGATTCAGAAGGTGCTGAGAAGGTAGTAGAGCTTGTTAGAGAAGGCAAAATTGACTTTATATTAAAGGGACATATAGAAACTGCAGTACTTATGAAGGCAGTTGTAGATAAGGATAAGGGCTTGAGAACAGACAGACTAATGAGTCATATGTCATTTGAACAAGTTCCAACATATCATAAATTAATCACTATTACAGATGGTGGTATGTGTATGTATCCAGACGTTGAACAAAAACAAAAGATTATAGAAAATGCGGTTGAGATATACCATAAATTGGGATATGAACGTCCTAAGGTAGCTTGCTTATCTGCTATAGAAAAGGTTAATCCTAAGATGCCTTCTACAGTTGATGCAGGTGAATTAAAGGCAAGAAACCTAAGAGGTGAGATTAAGGATTGTATAGTAGAAGGTCCTATATCTTTTGACCTTGCATATTCAAAGAAAGCAAAAGAAATTAAGGAATATGATAGTGAAGTCGCTGGGGATCCAGATATATTATTGGCTCCAGATATTCAGGCAGGAAATATCTTAGATAAGACATTTAATTTTGCTGCACAGGGTAAAATGGCAGGATTTATAGTTGGAGCTAAGTGTTTGATTCTACTTACATCAAGAAGTGCTTCAGCTGAGGAGAAATATCTGTCAATAGCTATGGCAGCACTTGTCAACAAATAAAAAGTAATTTAGCCATGAAAATTCTTTGTTGAGAAATTTATTGAAAATAGAAACTATATAGATTTAAAAAGCAAATTGTTAAGATAAAGAAAATTATAAACCTAATAAAGGCAGCTTTTAGATCCCTTATTTGAGAGGGGTCTGAAACTGCCTAATTTTGAAAGGTGGTATTTTATGAAAATACTAATTATTAATCCAGGTTCAACCTCTACAAAAGTTGGAATATATGAAGATTTAGAGGAAAAAATCATAGAAAATATTACGATTGATGCAAATGTATTGAAACAATTTAATGATTTATATGATCAAACTGATATGAGATACAAGCAAGTAGTTAAATTCTTAGACGATAACAAGATAAAGGTTTCAGACTTAGATGTTATAGTATCAAGAGGTGGAATGCTTCCACCGCTACACACAGGGGCATATGTAGTTGATGATGAATTATGTGATATTATGAGAAATCATCCAGCTCAGATACATGCATCAAACTTGGGTGCTTTAGTAGCTAGAATGATATCTAAGGAGGCTGATATACCAGCATATATATATGATGCGGTATCAGTAGATGAACTTACTGACCTAGCGAGACTATCAGGTGTAAAAGAGTATCCTAGAAGAAGTTTCTCACATGCTCTTAATACTAGAGCAGTTGCAATGAGATATTGCAAGGATAAAGGGCTAGATTATTACAACTCTTCTATAATAGTTGCACATTTAGGTGGAGGGATATCTATGAACTTCCAAAAAAATGGTCATTTGGTAGATATATCATCATCTGATGAAGGTCCATTCTCTACAAATAGAGCAGGATTCTTACCTATATATAGCTGCATTACAATAGCTGATAAGGGTGGTGCACAGGCTCTACAGAGATATGAAGACAGTACAGGTGGACTTATATCCTATCTAGGTACAAATGACGCTAGAGAGGTAGAGAAGATGATTGAAGAGGGCAATGAAGAGGCTCTTTTGGTATACAAGGGTATGGCCTATCAGATAGCAAAAACTATTGGTTCATTGGCAGTAGTAGATGATGGAAAAATAGATGGAATACTGCTAACTGGTGGTATGGCACATTCAAAAATGCTTACTCAGTGGGTTATAGATAAGGTATCCTTTATAGCTCCAGTTACTCTTTATCCAGGTGAATTTGAGATGAAGGCTCTTGCAGCTGGAGGCTACAGAGTGATGAAGGGTGAAGAAAAGGCAGATTATTTAAGATTATAATAAAAATACCCCACACAGAAAGAATGTGCTGGGGTATTTTGTCAACTTATTTATAATGACGTGGATTTGAAATCAATATTGTTTTAAATAGTTAGAAAACAATTCTTTATTTAATAATTGTATATCAAAAAGTGATTTATTGCTTGAAAAAAAGATAAAAGTTAGTTATTATAAGAATTGGTGAAAACGTTTTGGAAGGAGGAAGGGCAATTCCTCCCCAACTATGTAATAGATTGGGTATACTTGCCCTAATTAAGATGCAGCTTGGAGAATATAAAGGAACAGTAAACGATTACGATACTTTTATGGTGTTTTTAAACACTTTAGCCGTTATCATTTCAGAGATGTTTGGAAATAATTGTGAAGTGGTAATTTCGGATTTAGATAGTCCTGACAATTCCGTTCTTTCTATATATAACGGACATGTTACGGATAGAAAAGTAGGGGATCCTCTAAATACTAGATCTGGAGAACTGATAGAAAGAAGTAAGGGTGGCTACAATATTAATTACAAGAAGGCAAATAAAAAAATAAGGAAAGAGATAAAATCATCTACAATAGTAACTAGAGCTTTTGGAAGAAATATATCTTTCTGTATAAACTATGATTGTGATGATTTGACAGCTATTCAAAAAACATTGAAGAAATTTTTATCAATGGGGGATGAAATATATGATGAGTATGATGCTTTTGACAACGGGGAATTAGTAGAGCATAAATTTATGATAGAGCTTGAAAAGATGGATAAACCAATAGTGAATATGAATAAAAAAGACAGAATATGTCTTATTAAAAATTTGAAGGACTCAGGGGTATTTAAGATACAAAAGAGCGTTCCATACATAGCTGAACAGCTGGGTTTGTCTAGGTATACTATATATAATTACCTCAATGAAATAGAAAATAGTGAGTCTGAATAAAAAAATTTTTAAAAAATGTTTAAAAAGTTTTTTATTGGGCAAATATATAATACAAACATAATAAATTAAAATACTCAATCTCCCCAAACAAGAACCTTACCCCCTAAGGTTCTTGTTTACTTTTGAGAAAAAACAGCATCATATATTTTTAATCGGCGATTTTCTGTCGATTTTTTTATTTCTATATATAAAAGGTAAAATTAAATTTATCTGAAAAAAATAAATCTAAAATACTATCGATATAGTAAACCTTAAACAAACTTCATTTATAAATAAATTTAAATAGACTTATAAAAGTTATATAATCTAACTTTATTTTGTTATACAAACTAAAATAAGATGTTGACATATAAAAAACACTGGACTATAATATAAAAAGATACTTTGACAATCAAAATAATAAATTGAAGAGGTAAAAAAATGGAGATTGAATTTATAAAAGAATTGGCTTTAACGATGAAGGAAATAGATATAAAAGAGCTAGAATATAGCGAAAAAAATGGAGAAAGAATAAAACTTAAAAGGAATAATCTATCTGAAGAGATTTTTAAAGGTGAAAAAAAATCAGGAAAGCATAATAAATTAGATAAGTGTCAAAGTATTTATGAAAAAAAGGTTTATACTGATTATGATGGAAAATATATTGATAATCAAAATAATATTGATTTAGAAACAATTGAGAATAGAAATATAGAAGATATCAAAAAATTAGAGGATAAGAAAAAAACTAGTATTAAATCAAATATGATAGGAACTTTTTACAGTAAGGCCTCACCAGATGAAGAAAGTTTTGTAAAAGAACAAAGCAAAGTTAAAAAGGGAGAAGTTATATGTATTATTGAATCCATGAAACTGATGAATGAGATAAAGGCACCTTTTGATTGTGAAGTTCTTAAATGTCTAATTCAAGATGAAGAAATAGTAGAATTTGGTCAGGATTTATTCGAAGTGAGGGGATTTGATGACTAGAAATATAAATAAGGTTCTAATAGCAAACAGAGGAGAAATAGCTGTAAGAATAATTAGAACTTTAAAGGATATGAAAATTAAGAGTGTAGCCATATTTTCAGATGTTGATAGAGACTCTTTACACACTAAAATGGCAGATGAATCTATATGTGTTGGACCAAGAAATGTGAATGATAGCTATTTAAATAAAATGCAAATAATAAATGCAGCAATAGTTACAGGTGCAGATGCAATACATCCTGGATTTGGATTTTTGTCTGAAAACCCTAGCTTTGCAAAGATGTGTGAAATCTATAATATCAAATTAATTGGACCAAGTAGTAAAGTGATGGAATTAATGGGTAATAAAGATGCTTCAAAGAAAATCATGAAATCAAAGGGTATACCTGTGGTCCCAGGATCTGATGGGATAATAGAAAATATTGATTTGGCAAAAAAATTGGCAAGTGATATAGGATACCCAGTCATAATTAAGGCGAAATCAGGCGGTGGTGGAAAAGGTATGAGAGTTGTACGATCTGAAGATGAACTCGAAGTATCAGTTAAATCGGCACAAAAAGAAGCAGAAAATGCCTTTGCTGACAGAGATGTATATATGGAAAAATATATAGAATCTCCAAGGCATATAGAAGTTCAAATTATTGCAGATGAATTTGGAAATGTGATACATTTAGGAGCTAGAGATTGCTCTATGCAGATGAATCATCAAAAAATAATTGAAGAAGCACCAGCGAAATATATAGATAAAGAAACACTGGATAGATTATATGAAATGTCTGTAGATGTGGTAAATGAGATAGGGTACACAAATGCAGGAACTATAGAATATCTAGTGTCATCTGACAATCAGTTATACTTTATGGAAATGAATACTAGAATTCAGGTAGAGCATCCAGTAACTGAAATGACAACTGGAATTGATATTGTAAGAGAACAAATAAATATAGCGGCTCAAAATAAATTAAGTTACGGGCAAGAAGATATACTAATAACAGGTCATTCGATTGAATGCAGAATAAATGCTTATGATTCAGAAAATAATTTTCTTCCAAGCGTAGGTAAAATAGAAGGACTCAACATTCCAGGAGGATATGGAGTTAGAGTAGATAGTGCTATATACCAAGGATATGAAGTATTACCATTTTATGACTCTATGTTGGCAAAGATAGTAACATTTGGTAAGAATCGTGATGAAGCGATTAGTATAATGCTGAGAGCCTTGAGTGAACTGGCAATAGATGGAATAAAAACAAATATAGAATTTAATAAAAATATTATTGGAGGGAATGATTTTTTATCTGGAAACTTTTCGACATCATACTTGGAAGATATGCTTAAAGCTAGTATTGATAAAAAAAGTTAAGCAGATTATAGGAGAATTATGGATGATATTACAACATTTTAAAAGGAAAAAATATAAGGCTGCACACTCTATAAATATACAGGCAGATTTTGCTGTAAAGTGTCCAGAATGTGAGGGCTTGTTTTTTAAAAGTGAAATAGATAAGAAAAATAAAATATGCCCACTATGCGAAAAATATATGAAAATGAGCGCAAGAGAAAGAATCGAAAGTATAGTGGACAAGGACAGCTTTACAGAGTATTTCAAGGAAAGAAAGATAAGAGATCCTCTGGAATTTCCAGAATATAAAGAAAAGCAAGTGAATTTAAGAAAAAAAATAAAAGAAGATGAAGCGGTAGTATGTGGTGTGGCAAAGATAGATGATATAAAACTAGTTATAGCGGTGATGGATACTAGATTTATGATGGGGAGCATGGGTTCTACTGTAGGAGAAAAAATAACGAAAAGCATAGAACTATCTATTAAGAAGAGATACCCCCTTATAATATTCACTGCATCAGGAGGAGCTAGGATGCAAGAAGGTATGTTTTCTTTGATGCAGATGGCAAAGACATCACAGGCAATAGCAAAACACAATGAAAAGGGGCTTTTATATATTTCTGTATTGACGGATCCAACTACTGGAGGTGTGAGTGCAAGTTTTGCAAACTTAGGAGATATAATAATTGCAGAAAAAGGTGCTTTAATAGGTTTTGCAGGTCCAAGAGTTATACAACAGGTAACGGGAAGTAGGCTACCTGAAGGTTTTCAAAAGGCAGAATTTTTATTAGAGCATGGTTTGGTAGATATGGTGGTGAAAAGAGAGCTTATAAGAGATACTCTAGCAGATGTATTGAATATACACTCTAAAATAAAAAGGAGGGGCTAATACATTGGAAGCAATCGATATAGTTAGAAAGGCAAGAAATCCAAATAGGCTTAAGTCCAAAGATTACATAAAATACTTATGCAAACCATTTGTAGAGTTCCATGGAGACAGATTATATTCAGATGATAAGGCAATAGTTGCTGGTATAGGGATGATAGATGAGCACTCTGTAGTGATAATAGGGCAACAAAAAGATTGCAACTTCGGAATGTCAAATCCTGAAGGCTATAGAAAAGTTTTAAGATTGATTGACTACGCTCAAAAATATAAAATGCCAGTAATTACTTTAATAGATACTCCAGGAGCGGATTGTGGTATTGAAGCAGAGCAAAGAGGACAATCGGGCGCAATAGCAAATTGTATATATAAATTTTCCCAATTAAAGATACCTACTTTATCAATAGTAATAGGAGAAGGTGGAAGTGGTGGAGCATTGGCGCTTGGAGTAACAGATGAATTGTGGATGCTAGAAAACAGTGTATACTCTATTTTATCTCCTGAGGGATTCGCAAGTATATTGTGGAGAGACACGAATAAAAAAGATGAAGCAGCAAAACTTATGAGATTGACAAGTCAGGAGCTTATGGAAGATGGTTTTGTAGACAATATAATAAGGGAAGATGGTGGGGAACTTTATCATCTTAAAAACGAAATATTAAAGTTCTTAGAGAAAAATTATTTGATTTCAACAGATAAAATATTGAAAAAAAGACATAGCAAGTATAGAAAAATACTTGGAGGATAGTATAAAAGAATTGAGTGCATGAAAACTATGGAAGAGACAAACAAAAAAACAATCACAGAAAACTCTATAGAAAAAAAGGAAAATAATAAACTTGAAAAAAACAAAGAAACTCTAAATTCTGTAGAGGAATTGGATTACAAGGATACAAGAAAAGTTATAAATGATATTATAGTTGATTTATTTAAAAATATATTGATGATTGAAGAGATATCATTAAAATCAAGAGGGATAAAAGATTTATCTCTTACAGAAGTACATGCAATAGAGGCAATAGGGAGTGGTATAGGAAAGAGAATGTCAAAAGTAGCAAGTGATCTGGATATATCGCTAGGCACTTTGACCAGTACAATGGATAAGTTGGAAAAGAAAAGCTACGCCCAAAGAATTAGAAGTAAAAATGATAAAAGAGTAGTAATTGCAAGGCTAACAGCAAAAGGAGAGCTAGCGTATAAAATACATAGAAATTTTCACGATGAAATGATTGAAAATTTGATGATAGATTTAAAATTAAAAGAAGATAAGGATTTGATACAAGTATTAAAAAATATAAATAAATTCTTATTAAAGGAATATGGAGGTAACAATGTCTATTAATATAATTTCGACAGGAAGTTACGCCACAGATGAAATTCTTGATAATGAATCACTTTCAAAAATGGTAGACACAAATGACAAATGGATATTGGAAAGAACAGGAATAAAGACAAGACATATAGCAAAGTATAATACAACAGAAGAACTTGCTAGTAAGGCTTGTGAGAGAGCTCTTAAAGATGTAAATATAGATAAAGATGAAATAGGGCTATTGTTATTTGCAACAATATCATCAGACACAAAGGTACCATCTTCATCATATACTACAGCAGGTCACCTTGGTATAGAAAATGCAGTTTGTTTCGATGTAAATGCAGCGTGCAGTGGTTTTATATACTCAATGACAATAGCAAAGTCAATGATGAAGGATATGAACTATAAGTATGCCTTGGTAGTGGGATCAGAAAGATTATCAAAATTTATTGATTGGACAGATAGATCTAGTTGTATATTATTTGGAGATGGTGCAGGATGTGCATTATTAGAAAACAGTGAGTACAAAAATGAACTGTTAAAAGGAAAAAATAATTCAAAAGTCTATGAAAAGCAAGATGAGTACTTGGAAAATGAAGTCTCAAATAACTTAATAAAGCTTGAGATAAAAGATGCTATATTGGGTGGAATATATGACAAGAAAAAGTATCTGACTGTGGATTCAAAAGATAAAGTGTCAGATGAAGTTTCACCATTTATAGAAATGAATGGAAGACAAATATATAAGTTTGCTACGGATATAGGAGTTAAAGTAATAGATAAACTTTTGAAAAAAAATAATATAAAAAATGAAGATATTGCGATGATAGTGCCACATCAGGCAAACAAAAGAATAATACAGACTCTTGCAGAAAAGAGCAATCTAGGAATTGAGAAATGGTTTATAAACTTGGATAAATATGGAAACACATCATCAGCAAGTGTTCCTATAGCACTAGATGAGGCACTAAAGAATACATACCTCAAAGAAAGTAGAGGAAAGTATCTTTTATCCCTAGCATTTGGCGGGGGACTGAGCTATGGTGGAATTCTATTTAAAATAAAATAATAAAATTAAGGTAAAAAAAGGAGAATAAAAAATGTTATCAAAAGTAAAGGAAATATTAGCAGAACAGTTGGATATAGAATTAAAATTAATAAAGGATGATAGTGATATACAGGAAGATTTGGAAGCAGATTCACTAGATGTAATGGATATAATGACAGAAATAGAAGAAGAGTTTGATATAGAGGTAGAAGATGAGGCTATAGAAACTCTTAGAACTCCCAAAAAAATTGAAGAGTATATATCTAAGAAAATGTAGTAGAGAAATCTTTTATAAACTAAATTTTATATATCAAATTATTAAAAATTAAAATAGAAGGATAAGATTATGAAAAAAAATGAAATTTGTGATTTATTAGAAATACAATATCCTATCTTTCAGGGAGGTATGGCTTGGATAGCGGATGCTGATTTAGCATCTGCAGTATCCAATGCAGGAGGTCTTGGAATTATAGCGGCTGGAAACGCTCCAAAGGAATGGGTAATAGAACAAATTAGAAAAGTAAAAACAATGACAAATAAGCCTTTCGCCCTAAATATAATGCTATTAAGTCCATTTATAGAAGATATTATAGATGCAGTGATAGAAGAAAATGTCAAAATAGTAGTGACAGGAGCAGGAAATCCAGGAAAATATTTTAAGAAATTAAATGAAAATAATGTCAAAATAATACCAGTGGTTCCATCTGTTTCACAGGCAATTCGAATGCAGAGAAATGATGGAGTAGTAGCTGTGATAGCGGAAGGTGCAGAGGCAGGAGGTCATGTAGGAGTCATAAACACTATGTCACTAATACCTCAGATTGTAGATTCAGTAGATATACCAGTAATAGCAGCAGGTGGAATAGCTGACGGCAGAGGAATGTCTGCAGCATTTTGTTTAGGAGCATCAGGAGTACAGCTTGGTACTAGGTTTTTGCTGGCTGAAGAATGTAATGTTTCTGATGAGTATAAGGAAAAAGTAATAAAGGCTAAGGATACATCAAGTATTGTAACTGGTCAGTCTACAGGGCATCCCGTAAGAGTATTAAAAAATAAATTCGCAAAAAACTTTAGAAAGCTTGAAGAAAAAAATGCAAGTATAGAAGAGTTGGAAAAATTTGGATCAGGGAGCCTAAGATCTGCAGTGGTAGATGGAGATGTAGAAAATGGATCAGTTATGGCAGGTCAAATAGCAGGTCTTATAAATAAGAAAGAAAGTTGCAGAGAAATAATAGATGATTTAATGAAAGGATATGAAAGGACGGTAAAGTCTATATATGAGTAGAAAAATAGCAATATTATTTCCTGGTCAAGGATCTCAGTATGGAGGTATGGGAAAAGAAATAATAGAAAAAAAATCATGTGAAAACATATATAAGATATTTGAAAAAATAGTAGATAAAAATACCTTTGATATAGTAATGAAAGCTTCTTCTAAAGATCTATCTCACACTAGATATGCTCAACTAGCTATTTTTTTGAATAGTTTATCTTTATACTCTATACTAAAAGAAGATATATTGGATAAAAATGATATAGAAGTTACATCAATGGCAGGACTCAGTCTAGGAGAATACAGTGCCTTATGTGCATCAGGTATATTTGATATAGAGTCTGCAGTAGAATTACTTTACAATAGGGGAGTTATTATGGAGAAGGGTGCAGCTAATAAGGGTTCTATGATAGCTATTTCAAGGTCTGATGAAGAGACTGTTAGCTCTCTTATTGAACAAGCAAAAGAAAATGAAATACTTTCTATATGTAATTTGAACTCCCCCTCTCAAATAGTGGTAGGTGGTCAGTATTCTGCTTTGGATAGACTTGAGAGCCTATGTAAAGAAAACAAAATAAAAAGAACAGTAAGGTTGGATGTAGAAGGACCTTTTCATACGGATATTCTAAAAGAATCCTCGAATCAATTTGAAAAATATCTCAAAAAAATTTCTTATAGAAATACTGATATCAATGTATTTTCAAATCTAGATGGAGAAGTGTATACATCAGAAACAAATATTGTAGATAAACTTAAGAAGCAAATGTATTCAACAGTTTTGTTTGAGAGATGTGTTTTAAATATGATAGAGCGAGGATGTAATAGCTTTATAGAGGTTGGTCCTGGAAAAACTTTGACGGGATTTGTCAAAAAAATAGACAAAACTGTGCAAGTCTTAAATATAGAAAAATTATCTGATATAAAAAAAATAAATGATGAGGTGTAGAAAATGAGTATTGATAATAATGTTGCCTTTGTAACAGGAGGTTCGAGGGGAATAGGAAGAGCTATAGTTGAGAAGTTGGCAAAAGATGGATACATAGTAGGATTTAGTTATGTAAGCTCTGATGATAAGGCAAATTCTCTAGTTGAAGAGTTAGAAAATAAAGGGATAAAGGCATTTTGTGTAAAATTTGATGTGAAAAATTTTTCTGAAACGGAACATGCCTTATCAGAAATACAGGATAGATATGGTGACATTGATGTGTTGGTCAATAATGCAGGCATAACTAAGGATAAAATGTTTGTAAGGATGAAAGAATCTGATTTTGATGATGTTATTGATACAAACTTAAAAGGAGTATTTAACTGCACTAAGCAAGTAGCAAGAAAAATGACTAAACAGAAACATGGAAGAATAATAAACCTTTCTTCACTGGCGGGAGTTGTAGGAAATGTAGGTCAGACTAATTATTCAGCATCTAAGGCAGGAGTAATAGGTATTACAAGAACTTTGGCAGCAGAGTTGGGATCTTATGGTGTAACTGTAAATGCGATTGCACCAGGATTTATAAAGACAGATATGACAGATGCCGTTCCAGACAATATTAAAGAAAATATAATTAACATGATTCCTTTAAAGACAATTGGACACCCAGAAGATATTGCAAATCTAGTATCATTTCTTGCAAGTGATTCAGGAAGATATATTACGGGTCAAGTAATCAGTGTAGATGGAGGTCTCTCAGCAATATAGAGGAGGATAATATATGAAAAAAAGAGTTGTAATTACTGGAGCAGGCGTGATAAGCCCAGTTGGAAATAATGTATTGGATTTCATATCAAATATAAAAGGATGTGTAAATGGAATTGGAGAAATAAGTGCATTCGATAATTCTCTGTACAAGACTAAGCTAGCAGCTGAGGTGAAAAATTTCGATCCTAAGGAATTTAATATAGAGGGAAGTAGAAAAAAGGATAGATTCTTGCAGTTTGCTTTAGTAGCAGCCAAAGAGGCATCTAAAAATAGTGCTTACATAATTACTGAAGAAAATTCGTTTAGAACAGGTGTGGTAGTTGGAAGTGGTATAGGTGGAATAATTAGTATAGAAGAAGAACATAAAAAATACTTAAGTAAAGGTCCAAAGAGAGTGTCATCTCACTTTATACCAAAATCAATTATTAATATGGCAGCGGGGCATGTGTCTATTGAGCTAGGAACAAGAGGTGTCTGTATATCTGATGTATCAGCTTGCGCAACAGGAACTGACTGCATAGGACATGCCTATAGACTAATAAAAGATGGGTACCAAGATGCTGTATTTGCAGGAGGATGTGAAGCATCTATATGTGAGCTTGCTGTTTCTGGTTTTGAAGCTATGTCGGCACTTTCATTTTCAGATGATATAAATAGAGCATCGATTCCATTTGACAAAGAAAGAAATGGGTTTGTGATGGGAGAAGGAGCTGCGATACTTCTTTTAGAGTCTTTGGACTCAGCTATAAAAAGAGATGCAAATATCATCTGTGAAATCGTGGGATATGGACAAGCAAGTGATGCCTATCATATCACTGCGCCTAATCCAGATGGTAAGGGAGTGATTCAGTCTATGAAAGATTCAATAAAAGAGGCAGAAATAGATATTACAGAAGTTGACTATATAAATGCCCATGGAACAAGTACTCCGTTAAATGATGAAATAGAAACAAATGCAATTAAAAAATTATTCAAAAATCACAGTGAAAATATAGCAGTTTCATCAAGTAAATCTATGACTGGTCATATGCTAGGAGCAGCTGGATCTGCAGAAGCAGTAGTATGTGCATATGCTTTAAAAGAGGAATTTATTCCATCAACTATCAATTATAAATGCAAGGACGAAAGTTGTGATCTTGACTATGTGACAGATGGGACAAGATATGAAGAAATAGAATATGCAATGAGTAATTCATTAGGATTTGGTGGTCATAACTCAACAATACTTTTAAAAAGGTATAATAAATAAAAATTCATACCCTCAGAAAGGTAAAATATGTTAAATATAGAAGAAATTAAAGAAATAATACCTCACAGATATCCGTTCTTATTAATAGATAAGATATGTGATATGGAGATAGGAAAAAGTGCTCATTCAGTAAAATGTGTGACGGCAACAGAGCCGTGGTTTCAGGGACACTTTCCAGAGCACAATGTAATGCCAGGAGTTTTATTAGTTGAGGCTATAGCTCAAACAGGAGCAGTATCTATACTGTCCATGGAAGAGAATAAAGGCAAGCTTGCATTTTTTTCATCTATAAAAAATGCGAAATTTAGAAGAGAAGTCAGACCAGGGGACAAATTAGATATTTTTGTAGAAATTTCTAAGATGAGAAGAAATTATGGTGTCGGTTTGGGAAAAATATTATGTGATGGAGAAATTTGTGCAGAGGCAGAGATAGGTTTTTTTATTGGTAAATAGTAAAGTCATTATATAAGCCCTTGCATATTATGCAAGGGCTTATATAATGACTTTAAATGAACTTGTTAACTTTGAAATGTTACAATTAATTCAAATAAAAAATTAGAAATATTTAGGAAATATCTATCTCATAATATCAATAAATATTTCTTAAATATACTCAAATATTACTATCTTCTGTTTTTTGCGACAAATGATGCACCAAGATATTTTTTAATTTCATCTACTGGAGAGAAATCATCTATTAAAAATTCTTTTTTTGTATCCTCAAATATTACTAAAACCTCACAATCACCTTGTAAAAAGGATTTTTTGACAGTTTCTTCTCGAACTTCTCTCACCTTTATAACATCTTTTTTCTCTTTTTCAAAATCTCTTGTATAATAGCTTCCCATCATGTTTATTATTTTTGTATAACGATTCATATTTCCTCCTTTTGAAACTAAGTTTTATATAAATATATTTCAGAATTTACTGAAACATACACGATACAATCTCATATCTTTGTTATTATATAATACCAAGAAAATTGATTATAGTAAATAATAAATTAATATAAAGAAAAAAATCGTAAAATTAAATAGTCTAATCGTGAAATCTATATTTATTTTGTTATTTACGGGCAAACTATGGTAAAATAAAGGTGGTGATGTAACTATGAATAGATTGAAAAAGGTTAGTGACGATGTAACTATTAGAAGGTTAAAAAATACAATTGGTGGTATAATTATGATGAAGTTGAAGAACATTAAAGGTAATACTTTCTGGATTAGAGGAGGTACTAATACAGGAGTGTATATTTTCGAGGACAGATCTGCTTTATTAATAGACACAGGTCTGGGCGGAAAAAGACAAGAAAGAATGATCGAAATATTAGATGATAACAATATCACAGTTAAGTATATTATCAGTACTCATGAGCATGAAGATCACAGTGGTGGAAATCATCAAATAAAGGAAAGATACAAGGATGTGAAGATATTTTCTTCATATAAATCCAAGTTATATATTGAAAATCCTGATATATACATGGATTTCTTAACTGGGGGGAGAAGAACCCAGATCTTAGAAAAAGAATTAAGTAAATATATACTTCATCCCAAAAAAATTGATGAAGTAATTTATCCAGGTCAAACACTGAGGCTAAATGGACATGATTTTGAAATAGTGGATTGTTCAGGACACACAGAGGGCTGTATTGGTGTTATTACAGATGATAAAGTTGCTTTTTTTGCAGATTTAATGATTTCAAAAAATTCCTTAGAAAAGTTTGAATTTTTATTTATGAGCGATTATTCAAGTCAAATAAAGTCTTTGGATAGAGTAAGAATTTTGGATTTTGAGTTAGGAGTGTTAGGTCATTCTAGTAAAGTATATTCAAAAGAAGAAATGATGGAAGTAGCAAATTATAATTATGAAGCCTTAATGGGTCTAGTAGAATTTGTGCTTGATTTCTTGGAACGTCCAAGAACATTTGATGAGCTTATCAAAGAATTTTTAGATAGAAGGAAGTTGATGTGTAACTATATAGCCTATTTAGAATATAGAAATTCTCTTAATGCTACTATATCATATTTACTAGATACTGATGTTATTGAGTATAGACTAGATAATAATATACTAAAATATGTTATTAATAAGGATGTTTTAAAAGGCGAAGGTGGCTTATTGTATTGTGATGTATAGGAGATTCTATGATATTTTATATTCATAGAAATTAAGCGATATTTTAGAGTAATCTACATGAGAAGTTATAGAACAATAAGTAGATCAATTTAGAAAAACTATATAAATTTTATAAAAGCTCAAGTTGGGCTTTTATAAAGTTTTTTAAAATAAAAAATTATATCTCAAAAGCTGAGATATGTTAAATAATGCGAAAATATTTACTACTTTAAAAGCAGTTATTTAAAAGTTAAAAGAAAGTGAAAGTGGGTGAAACTATGGATTATCGGAGTTGGACGAGAATTATAGCTCCATATTCAAATGCTGTTGAAGAATTAAAAATAAAATTCAAAAATATCAGAAAAGATTACCTTGAACAAGGGCAACACTCTCCAATAGAGTTTGTAACAGGTCGTACAAAGAAGATATCTTCTATTATGGCTAAAATGCAAAAATTAAACACTACAAATATTGAAGAGGACATAGAAGATATAGCCGGCATTAGAATAATGTGTCAGTTTGTAGAGGACATATATGCTATAGTTGAAATTATTAAGAAAAGAACGGATATGAGAATAGTAAATGAAAAAGACTATATAAATGATGTTAAGAAAAGTGGTTATAGAAGTTATCATTTAATAATAATGTATCCGATAGAAACTATAGATGGTCCAAAAGAATTGCAGTGTGAAGTTCAAATAAGAACTCTAGCAATGAATTTTTGGGCAACAATTGAACACTCTTTGAAGTACAAATACGACCACTATATTCCTGATGAATTGGCAAAAAGATTAAAAAGAGCTGCTGATGCTGCCTTTAGGTTAGATCAGGAAATGGGAGAGATAAGAGAAGATATAATAAAGGCTCAAGAAATGTTTACAGAAAAAGAGTATGCAACTACGGATGTATATGCAAGAATTAACAAATTAAAAGAGCTAGGGGACAATGAAAATTATTTTTACTATAAACACCAAATGGATAAAATGTCTCAGACAAACGATATCGCTGGTCTTATAGATCTAAAAGCGGAGATAGATCATGTATTAAAGGATGTTAAAATGGGCAGAATACTTGATGGGAATGAAATAAAATAGAAAAATAATATGGAGGAAATAGATGAAAATATTTGCAATAGGGGACTTGCATCTTTCTACTGCAGTAAATAAGCCAATGAATGTCTTTGGTATGAATTGGGATAATCATGAAGAAAAGATTTTTAGTGATTGGGAAGATAGGGTATCAGATGATGATATAGTATTTATTGTAGGTGATATATCTTGGGCTAGCAAGGTAAAAGAAGCAAAAGCAGATTTGGATATAATAGCATCTATGCCTGGGAGTAAATATATGATCCGTGGTAATCACGACTATTGGTGGAGTACAGCATCTGCTTTGAATAAGATATTTAAAGAAGATGATAAGATGAACTTTATGAATGTCAACTATCAGGTGGTAGGTGATTATGCAGTATGCGGAACTAGAGGTTGGATATGTCCAAATGATATAAGATTTGAAGAAAAAGATGAAACAATATATAAAAGAGAAGCAAATAGATTAAAAATGTCTTTGCAAGAAGCTGAAAAGGCGGGATACAAGAAAAAAATAGTATTATTACACTATCCACCTACTAATGAAACTATGGAAAAGACTATGTTTTTAGATGTAATCAAGGAGTATAGACCTGAACATGTAATATATGGTCATTTGCATGGTGAAGAAAGCTTTGGACTGGGTATAAAAGGTGAGGTAGATGGAATAAACTATCACCTAGTATCATGTGATTATTTAGATTTTAAGCTTAAAGAAATAAAATAGTAGATAGCAATTATTTTAAGCTTGTAATAAACTGTAAAATATATTACAATCGTTAATAATGCGAAGGTAATAAAAACCTTCATCTAATGATTAATATTGATATGAGGTGATATTTTGAGCAAAAAAAGTAGAAATATTTGTATAGATATAGATGGAACTATGATAGACCCTTATTTTTTTATACCGTATCTCAATGAGCTAACGGGTGAAAACGTTAAGAAGGATGAATATACTTCAATAGATTGGAATGACACATATGGACCACAATATCAAAATATATATGAAAATTTTGATATGGAGTATTCACATATATATAAGGAAGCCAGTCTATTAGATGGTGCAAAAGAAGTGGTAGACAAGCTCCTGAAAAATGGTGATGAAGTATACTATGTGACAGCTAGAAGTAAGGATATCGATGAAATAACTAAAAGTTGGATAGAAAGTCAAGGGCTTGATTCATCGAGAGTTTACTCTTTGAGTGGTAATTCTGGTAAGGTAAAAATGGCTGAAAAACTTAACTGTGACTATTTCATAGAAGATGACCCTAATAATGTGAAAAGTCTTCTAAAGGCTGGGTATAAAGTAGTTCTTATGGATACTAACTATAATAAAGAAGTATTGGAAGAAATAGAAGATAATTTCGAAAGCACTTATAAATCAGCAGATTATAGTAATAAATTATGTTATTCGGATAAAAATATAAAAAATATGCTTAATAATATAAAAAATAATTTAATAAGGGTAAATAACTGGAAAGAGATAGGGTTTAAATTAAAAGTTTAAATTTTAAGTTATATATGAGAAGAATCTGTTTATTAACAGATTCTTTTTTATTTATAATTTATATAAAATTTATAAATTATAATAAAAAAAAATTAAAAAGTTAAAATATATTAACAAGATATGAAAAAGATGTTAGAATATATGAAGACTTTAAAAATGGAGGTAATTTGATGAAAGTATGTTGTAAATGTAAAAATGATGTGGATGGTGATGCTAAATTTTGCCCAAAATGTGGAAATAATTTATCCGAACAAAGAAAAGTATCAGATGAAAATGATAAAAGATATTTTCAAAAAGAATCTTTGGGAAATAAAGTAAAAAAGGAAGTATCTGAAAGAGGATCTTTAGAGGAAACTGCAGAAGAAATACCAGAAAAAAGCTTAAAAGAAGAACCATCAGAAGAAGAATTATCAGAAGAAGAATTATCAGAAGAAGAATTATCAGAAGAAGAATTGTTAGAAGAAGAACTATCGAAAGAAGAATTATCTGATGAAGAACTGTCAGAAGAATATAAAAAAAATTCAATTGAAAGATTAAAAAAACAATTTATATATTTAAAAAATAATAAAAAAGAAATTTTTTCAGATAAAAAAAATAAAATTATTTCAATTTTAGCTATTATAATAGTAATATCTTTTGGAACGATAGTTTCATTAGGGAATGAAAATGGTAAAATAAAAGAAAAATCAGATCAAAATACAAATAATCATGATATGAAAATCGAAGAATTAGAAAATCAATTGCTAGAAATTAAAGATACAGTGCTTTCTAAAGATGAAAAAATTAAAAGTTTAGAAGGAAAAATAGAAGAAGCTAGACCTTGGTTTGATATGAAGGCAGAAGAGAGAAAGAAGCAAGAAGAAGAGCAGGCTCAAAAGAAAAAAGAAGAGCAAGAAAAACAGGAAAGAGAAAGAAAAGAGCAAGAAAGGAAAGAAAAAGAAGCACAAGAGAGAAAAGAAAAGGAAGGTTATGATACAGGTATTACATATAATCAATTAGCTAGAACACCAGATGATCTAAAGTATAAAAAGGTTAAATTTAGTGGGAAGATAGTACAGGTTATGGAAGGTGAAGACGATATGTCTTATCGTTTAGCAGTAGGAGGAAATTCTAACAATGTATTATACTTAAATGTTCCTAGTGAACTAGTTAGCAATAATAGAATATTAGAAGATGATTATATTACTATATTTGGGATGAGTGCAGGAACTATAACATATGAATCGTCATTTAGTGGAAATATAACGATACCATCTGTAATGGTTGAAAAAATTTCTAGATAGGAGAAAATAATAAATGAAGATTTGTAAAAAATGTAAAAAAGAGTTTACAGATGAGAACTATTTTTGTATGGATTGTGGAGATAGACTAGATGCAATAAAAGATGAAAGAAGTAATTTATTAGATAGTGTAAGTTTATCAGAAAAAGAAAATAAAGAAGAAGTAGAAAATCTAAGAAAAATAATATCTGATAAAAAATCAATAATCAATGAAAAAGATAATTTGTTGAGGACTCTTGAATTGTCAGATGGAAAAAATAAGTTAGAGAAAGATAAGTTGTATAAAGAATTAAAATCTCTTAAAGAAGATAGCAATAAAGAAATAAATAGTCTTAAAAAGATAATAAAAAGTAAAGAATCAGTTTTAGAAGAAGTAATAAATTTAAATAAAGAATTAGATATAAAAAAATATGAAATAAAAAAATTAAATAAAAAAATTGAAATAGATAAACTATTTTTAAAAGAGAAAGAAGAGTTAAATAAAGAATTAGAGAAAATAAATCGAGATTATAAGAAAATATTAGAAAAAAAAGATGATTGTAAAGGAAATGATAAATCAGAAAAAAAAATTAAGAAAAACAAACTGTTTTTAGGGATAATATCAGTACTATCTTTAGTTACAATTGTTTTGATTACAAAAATATATGTGATGGAAGATTTTTCAGAAGCAAAAACTAAAATAGAATCAGAATATATAAGTGAAGATAGTGAAAATAGTGAAAGTAGTGAAGATACTAAGACAGAAGATAGTAGTATAATAGAGAATAGTACACAAGAAAAATATGGATTTGGAAATTTAACAAATTCAAAGGATAAAAAAATGGCTTTATCTGTTGAATCAGTAAAGGACATTACAAAAGAGTTGGATGAAGAAACCAAAAAAAATCTTCAAAGTGATAACGAACATAAAATTGAACAATATTTATTAATAACTTATGGGTACAAAAATATTAATATTACTGAAAAAATAATGGAGTATCCAGAATCTATATCAGATAGTAAAGGAAATGTATATTCAGGGTTTGTTGATGTTAGTGACTTTAAGTCACCTATTGATGTTGGTAAAGGTAAACAACAATTAGATGCTCAAATAATAATAGCTCTAGAGAAAAAGATAGAAGGAAATGTAGGGGTGGAATTTTCATCATACTATGATGAAACAAACTATGAATTTTCCTTTGAAGGTAAAGTAAGTTAATACAGAAACAGCTGTTAATTTTGGCAGCTGTTTTTTATTTGAAAATAGCAATGTATAATATTTTATTTAAATACTTAGAAATATTTAAATAGTAATTCTTGATTAAAATCAAAGTGAGATCATTACCCTATTACAAAGTAAGTTAATTTTGTTTGAAATTGTATAGATGTGTTATTATAAACATGGAGTATAATAATTTATTAAAAATGATAAATAGATTAATACAGGAAAAAGGAGGAATAATTTAGTGCAAGAAAGAGTAGAAAGTGTGAGTTTATACAAAGTATTTATATATCTTTTAGGTTTGAGTGGTACTTGTTTGGGAGTAGCACTGATAATAGAGAGTAAATTAGGTTTAGATGCTTGGAACGCAGTGATGGCAGGACTAGATGTGCAGACAAGTATATCTTTGGGGCTATGGTCAGTTATAGTACAGAGTAGTTTTTGGATTATAGCATCTATTTTGGACAAGAAAATGAATTTATTATGTATTTTTCCAATCCTTTGGAAGGGATTAATGCTTGATGTATCAAAGGCATTTGTAAGTTATTTACCACTTGCTAGTGGATTAGGATTTAATATATTGTTATTTTTTGTAGGTTATATCATAGTTGGAATGAGTACAGGTGTGTATGTATCAACGGGATATCCTAAGATGCCAATAGACGGTCTAATGGTTGCAATTTCCAATTTTTTCTCATGGAAGATGAAATGGGCAAGATTGTTGATTGAAATAACGGGATTTATTGTTATGATATTGGTTTCTGGACCATTTGGAATAGGAACTATAATAATAACATTTACAATTGGATACTTTATATCTGCCAGCAAAAAAATATCTGAAAAATATATATTATCAATATAATGTAGATTTAGATATAATGTGGATTTAAATGATAATCCTAGCGCTGTTAAGAAAGTTATCTGAAATTGTATTTCTTTTACATATTTTATTAAAAGTAATTTGATTATTTTGTTTTAGATATTTTTTAAGTTTTATGAAAGTTTTTTGAGTAAGATATGATTATATTTTATTAAATTTTTATATTTACTTGTATATAAGCTTAAAATAGTTTATCGTTTATATTACTATTTGTAAATCATAAAAAGGAGAAATAAAATGCTTGAATTAAAAAGGGTCGATTTATCAGAAATAGATATGGCGATAGCTATAATAGAGGGTGCAAAGACGCATTTGAAGGAGCAAGGAGTAAATCAATGGCAAAATGGATATCCAAATAATAATTCTATTAAAGAAGATATTTTGAATAATAGGGGATATTTTATTATAGAAGAAGGAAATATTTTAGGATATGTATGTATTGATTATGCTGGTGAGAAAGCATATGATGATCTAAAAGGAAATTGGAGCCTAGATAAAGACTATGTGCTTGTTCACAGGATGGCATTTGCAGGAGAATCTCGTGGGAAAAAATTAAGTACGGAAGCTTTTCAGCTAGTAGAAAATTTAAGTAAAGAAAAAAATATAAACTACTTTAGAATTGATACAGCTGTTGATAATTTAAAAATGAGACATATTTTAGAAAAGAATAACTTTAAATACTGTGGAGTAATATCTTATGATGATGGAGAAAGACTGGCATACGATAAAAGTTTTGAATAATAGATTATTAAAATGGAAATACCTTAAAATGAAAAAAAGAAATATCTAGAAAAAAATATCTAAAAAGAGAGAACAGAAATATTCAAATAAAAATAGGGCCGTTATAATAACAGCCCTATTTTGTGAATTTATATCTTATTTATTAAAGAGAATCCTTAGATCCTAAAACATTGTCTATTTTTCCTTCTACAACATTCTTTATAGAATCTCTACCAGCACCAATGTACTTTCTTGGGTCGAACTGCTTTGGATTTTCTGCTAAATACTTTCTTACAGCAGCAGTCATAGATAATCTTAGGTCAGTATCCATGTTTATCTTACAAACTGCCATTGAAGATGCCTTTCTTAGCATTTCAACTGGAATACCCTTTGCACCTGCAATATCACCACCGAATTCATTACAAGTAGCAACAACATCCTGGTCAACTGCAGAAGCACCGTGAAGTACTATTGGGAAGTTTGGAAGCTTCTTCTGTATATCTTCAAGTATATCAAATCTTAACTTAGCCTCTCCCTTGAACTTGAATGCACCATGTGAAGTACCTATAGCTATTGCTAGTGAATCAACACCAGTTCTATTTACAAAGTCAACAGCCTGTTCTGGATCAGTATATTTATGTACATCTGAAGTTACATCATCTTCAGTACCAGCTAGAACACCTAGTTCAGCCTCTACTGAAACATCAAACTTATGAGCATACTCAGCAACCTGCTTAGTTAAAGCTACATTTTCTTCATAATCTAGATGAGATCCATCTATCATAACTGAAGTAAATCCAGCATCTATACATATCTTAGCCATATCAAAGTTTGGACCGTGATCTAAATGAAGAGCACAATCTACACCTATTTCATCAGAAGCAGCCTTTACTAGAGCTACTAAAGTATCTATACCTGCATACTCGATAGCAGACTTAGAAGCCTGTATTATAACTGCAGAGTTTCTTTCCTTACAACCCTGAAGAACGCCCTGAAGCTGTTCTAAGTTACTTATGTTGAAAGCTCCTATAGAATAACCACCTTTGTATGCCTTCTTAAACATTTCATTAGTATTAATTAATGCCATAATATCCTCCTTATAAACTTTTAAAACTTACCCATCAACCTTATTATACCAAAAAAAATAGAAATATCTACTATTTCAGTGTAATTTTGACTATTATTTTGTTGATATTTTAAATTTTCAAGCATAAAAATTGATTATTTGCTATGAAAACGATACTAAATAATTATCTAGATTTAGCATTAAAATAAAAAGATCAAAATCTGAATGGCTCAGGTAATTTCTGATTGTTAAAAACTAAGCATTTATATATTGACTAATACAATAGAACGTTGTATATTTTAATTAAGTTTGAATTAAGAAAATAAGTGATTTATTTCATAATGAATTTAAGGTGAGCATATCTATTTTGATGATATATAATAGTTTTATAATTTTAAAAATTAATATAAAAACAAATAATAAAAGATTTTTGATTCTATCACTTAATTATGAAAGCTTAAAATGAGTATATAAAAGTTGAATAGTTATATAGATGATTTAGCGAGCTGTAATGTAAATATTATAATAAAGTATAATGAAATGTTTAGTGTTACAATTATAAAAATTAGAATTTTGATATATAATACAAATTCAAGTAAATAAAGTTATTATTTTTATTTAGGAGGTTATGATGAATCTAACTGAATTGAGAAGAAAAGATATTATATCATTATTGTTGATGACAGTTATTTCATCTGGTATTTATTTATTGCTTAAAAATAATATTGATGATAAGTCTCTTATTGCATTGTTTTCTTATATTTCAATGGTAGGTGGAGTTATAGTTTTAATTTTTGCTTTTTTAGAAAGTTATAACGGAGATCCATTTGTAACAGGAAAAACACAGACTATAGGAGTGGTTAATAGTTTTGTTGGTGCAGGATTGGTTATTTTTTTAGCTGCCTTTAAATATGGTTTAATACAAAGTATAGTAATCGTAAATATTTTTATGATAATTAGTAGAGAATATGGCAGACGTTCAAGAAAAAAATATTTAAAAAAGTATTTATATCAAACGGCCAGCATCATAAAAAACATAAATAATAATGCATATATAGTGTTAATTGATGATGAGGAAAAAAGGGTATATTCAAGAAAAGATCAAAAAAATATCTCAATAGGTGATATGGTTAAAATAGTTGAAATAAAAGGTAAGTATCTATATATAGAAAAAGTGTAGAGATCTTATTTTAAGAGTATATTGGTAAAACTAAAAAATAATAAAGTTATATCTTATAAAAGTTTTGTGTTTTATGAAAATCAAATAAAGGTTTAATGAGCATAAAGGTTTACAAGAGTATGTATATAAAATATAGACAATATTATTACTGACTTAGTCAAGATAAATTGATTATGTATTCACTGGTTGTTAAAATATAATATCAAAATTAAGTAATATGAAAGTATGAATCAATTAAGTAATATGAAAAATAAATCTATTGAGTAGCATGAATAATAAATATAAATATATTTGAAAATTATATAAGTATAAGGAGGTAATCAAATTGAACAAAAAGAAGCTATCAATAATAATGTCAATTTTTATGATATCTCAATCACTAGCAATTTCATCTGCACTAGACACTGATATAGTGTCAGAAAGCTCTGATGAAAATTCAGTTGAAATTGAAAAGATAGTAAATGAAAATGACAAAAATAATGTAGATAAAAATAATGTAGATAAAAAAGTTGATGGATCTGAAATTACAAAAAAAGAGAAAGTAACAAATTTTAAAAAAGAAGATATTCATAAAAGTATTGATTCCGATCTAAAGAAATTTCAGAATAATGATACTATAGTAAAGCGTATATCAAGTAGCGAAAGGGTCAAGACTTCTGTAGAAATAAGTAAGTTTCAAAACGTCACTTCAAAAAAAGTAATTATAGCAGATTCAAGAAATTATCCTGATGCACTTGCTGCGGCAGGTATTACAGATGGAAAATATCCTGTTTTATTGGTTGGAAATGAAATAACAGAAGAGTTAGAAAATGAAATCAGGCGTCTAGGAACGGAAGAAGTAATCATCCTAGGAGGAAAGAATTCAGTTTCCGAATATATAGAGAATCAACTAAATTCAATAGGAAAACTCAATGTGAGAAGAATCGGTGGAGTAAATAGATATGAAACAAGCAAAAAAATATTTGAGGAGAGTAAAAAAGAAGGTGTAGTACTTGCATCTGGACAAAACTTCCCTGATGCTCTTTCTGCATCACCTTTACTTACAAACTCAGCACTATTACTTACGGATAAATACTCACTAAGTCCTGAGCTAAGGGAAACAGTGAAAAATATAAAGGATAAAAACATGCAAATTGTAGGAGGATACGGAAGTATTTCCAACTCTCTAGAAAAACAATTAATGAATATATATGATATTGCAAGTACAGATAGAATCTCTGGAGTAGATCGCTATGCAACAAGTGTTCAAGTAGCCAATAGATTGCAATCGGATATGGCAATAATAGCATCCGGTGAGTCTTTTCCAGATGCCCTTGCAGCATCTACGCTTGCTCAGATGACAAAATCACCAGTACTGTTGGTATCTAAAAATAGAATTGATGAATCAGTAGCGAATTATATAAAAGACAAAAATATTAAAAAAGCTATAATAGTTGGTGGTGATAAGACTATTCAAGGGGATGTCGAGAAAAATATTGAAAGATTAATAGAAGGTAAGGAAATGCTGCAACCAGACACTCCTGAACCTGTAGAATCAACTTATAAAAATGCAGTTACAAAGTCTAGTGTAAATATTTATTCAGATACAAATATGACTAGCTCAGTTGGTATTATAGAAGCTAAAAAAATTGTAGACGTACTTGAAAAAAATGATTCTTTTACGAAGATAAGATATGACAGACGTGAGGGTTGGGTAGACAATGAAAATCTTGATGAATATGATCCAGTTTCATTTGGAAAAGTAGTAACAAGTGTACCATATATTTCTCAACTTTCTCCAGTATATGCTCCAAATGGTTGTGAAGCGACTTCGATGTTGATGGGACTTCAGGGCAAAGGATATACCAATATAGGATTAAAAGACTTCCTCAATGTAATGCCAAAAACTGACAGTAATCCAGCAAATGGCTATGTGGGAAGCCCCTATGGAAATGAAAATTTCCGTTTTCTTACAATAGATCCAGAGCCACTGGCAAAGTACGGTCAAAAGTACGGAAATGTAGTTAATATTCAAGGTCAGCCCATAGATCAAATTATAAAAGAAATACAAAATGGAAATACCGTAGTAGCATATATGACACTTTATTGGAACAAGCCACAATATAAAATTTTACCTATAGATGGAGTGCCTACAAGAAGAATATTTAATAATCATGTTTTGTTACTTACTGGATATGATCCTGTGAAAAAAAGCTTTTATATAGCAGATCCATACAATCATGAAAAGGCGGGAGGAAACAGGAAGAAAGCATTTTATTATTGGAAATCTCAAGCTGATGTCGATAGATGCTATAACTATGATAATAGAAGATTTGCTGTTTCGATAAGATAGTCTAATATGATTAACTAAAAAAATATTAATTCATTTAGTTAGGAGTAAAAATGGAAAAAGAAAATTTGAAAAGGGTAAGCCTGTTGAGAATTATTTTAATTTTATTTATTTCAATTATTTTTTTAATTCTTTCTCAGTTAATCTCCATTTCAACTAAAGATTTATTAATAAAAATTGGTGTAGGAGAATGGTTTGGGCTAATTTTATCAGGGATACTATATGCTCTCATAACATTCATAGCAACAAAATTTTATATCAAAAAATATGTGAAATTAGATTTATTTAAAGATAGAATAACAAGTGTGAAAATAAAAGCAATTTGGGTTATTTTTGCAATAGCTATGCCAGTGATAGTCGTTTTTGTAATGATGCAGTTTCCAGGAAAACTAGTTAAATTAAATAATTTAAGTAAAGACGGAATTAATAATATTATTGCTGGAATTTTTTTCATAGGTATTGGTGCGGGCTTTGCAGAAGAATTTGTTTTTAGAGGACTTATCTTCAGTGCTTTTGAAGCTAAATGGAATAAGTATATTGCCATTTTTATTCCATCAATAGTGTTTGGAATGATACATCTTATAGGAAGTGATTATAATTTAGTTAATGCAGTTCAAATAATAGTGTCAGGCAGTTTAGTAGGTATATTTTTCTCTGTAGTAGCTTATGTAAGTGATAGTGTTTGGAATAGTGCAATTATACATTCTGTTTGGAATATATTTATGATTGGTGGTTTAATAAATATAGCCAATAAATCTGATAATATGTCTGTATACAATTATATTCTAGATACTAAATCATTTTTGATTACAGGGGGAGAATTTGGTATTGAAGCTTCAGTGATATCTATATTTGCATATATAATAGCAATATTATTAGCTTGCCTTACTTATCGCTTTAAAGCTAAGAATATATAAAAATAAAGGTGTGTAAGTAGTATATGATATGATGTATTATAAGATGTTAATACTTAAAATTATTAATTTACTTCTAAAAAGTAACGTTAAAGCAAAAAAGAAAATATAAAAATTATGAAAGGGGAGCTATTAGCTTCCCTTTTTTATTTATTTAGCAATCAATTAATATATTCTAATAAAATTCATAATATTTATAGTCTATTTTTATATTGCAAATTGATTTAAATAAGAGATTTTAATACTTGTAGTTAACTTTATATCAAATGTCAAAATTAGTATATAGACTTTCAAAATTAAATTCTTTATAAAAACTTAAGAAATTTATACGCTATATATTTAGTTTTACAGGGTATAATGATGTTAAGTTAGAAGATGAGATAAAAAATATTTTGATTAGAGAGGAGTGGCATTATGAAAGTATTGATTTTGACAGCCAAGTTTGGCATGGGTCATTTATCTGCATCAAATTCTATAAAGGAAGATATATTAAAATTTGATAAAAATGCTGACATAAAGATTATTGATTTATTTGAGTACTCTATGCCAGTTCTATCAGAATATATATATAAAGGATTTAATTTGGTGGTAAAGTATGCTAAAGATATTTATGGGGCGTATTATTCAGTAAATGATAAGAAAATAGAAAACAAAGATTTGATGACAAGAAAGTTTGCATCTGATTGTGAACGACTTTTTGAAGAAGAAAATCCAGATGTAGTGGTTTCTACATTTCCTGTAGTATCTCAAGGCGTGAGTTATTATAAGAAAAAAACTGGATCTAAGGTTGGATTAATTACCTGTATAACAGATGTTAGTAGTCATTATGAATGGATTACAGATTATACCGATAAGTACATGGTACCTTGTATGGAAAGTAAAAAGGGATTGATTGAAAAAGGTGTATCAGAGGATAGAATAGTTGTTTATGGTATACCTGTATCAGGAAAATTTAAAGAAAATTACTATAAATTATCGCAGCCAACAGTAATAGAAAAAAGATCTAAAATAGTAGAGATGTCTAGCTATAGAAAGAGAAAAGAGCTGTTGATAATGGGTGGTGGTCTTGGAATGTTACCTGATAATAAAGAATTTTACGAGAAATTAAATGATGTGTATAGTATTCATACGACAATCGTAGCAGGAAACAATAAGGAATTATATGATATGTTATATAATAGTTATGAAAATATAACTGTGTTAGGCTATACTGATAGGGTAAGTGAATTGATGGAAGATGCAGATTGTGTAGTAACTAAACCTGGTGGAATAACAATGTTTGAAGCGATTTATTCATTAACACCAATAGTATCCTTCTTTACAAAGCTTCCGAATGAATTGAAAAATGTAGATTTTATACAGGATAATAATTTTGGTATAGTATTAAATGAAAGTGCAGAAAAAAGTATAGATAGAATAGTCAGATTTGTAAACAATGAATCTAGAACAGAGGAAGTAAAGAGATCTATGAATAATTTTGTAGCTAGCTTGGATTCTAGGTATTTTGATAAATATACAATGGATTTACAAGTAATCAATAGCGAGGGTAAAAAGATAGATAATTTATAGAATAAATAATTGCTTAGATGGTCATTGATGAGAAAATCTTTAATAGAATATAAAAAGGTTGCCGATGTATCAGGCAACCTTTTTTGTTTGAAATACAGTTTAGTAGAGTATAAAAAAGTAATTATTTTAAAATTATGAAAGTAAGCTTATAAGAACTGTTTTCTTCTGTGTATATGTAGTACACTATATATTGCAGGAAGTTGTAATAAAAATATTATATGATGGCAAATAAGACAGTAGAGAGATAATTGATTAAAAGTCTAGTCAAGGAGATGTTATATATGGCTATTTTGAAAATTACGTTAGGGTTAGGTGTAGTATTTATATTACACTCAGTAGTGCCAACGTATTATAATAAGAAATTTAATAAAAAAGCGATTAGAAAAACAAAAAATAAAAATGAAATTATGCTTACTTTTGATGATGGTCCAGACAAAAGATATATCTATCAGCTTGCAAAAGTATTGGAAGAAAATAATGTGCACGCAACATTTTTCATGGTAGCTCAAAACGCTCAGAAAAATCCAGAGATAGTAAATTTTCTTAAGAGCAAAGGACATAAGATAGGACTTCATTCTTGGCAACATAAAAATGCTATGCTTTATAGCTATTTGTATACAAAGAAAGACTTTGAAAATAGTACAGCTATAATGAAAAAACTAGGTGTAAATGATCTATTTTATAGACCACCTTGGGGGCATACCAATATATTTTCTTTGATGTTTGTCAAAAAATATAATATGAAACTAGTATACTGGGATGTTATGGCAGAAGATTGGAGTGCAAAGAGTACTCCAGATATGATCTATGAAAAACTGATGCAAAGAACAACTTCAAACAGCATAATATGTCTACATGATGCTGGAGAGAATTCAGGTGGAGCAAAAGGCGCACCTTTGAACACAATAGAAGCTCTAAAAAAAGCAATACCAAGTTTAAAAGAAAAGGGATATAAATTTATTTTACCGGAATAATGTTATAAGGAGATTATATGGAAGGATTACAAAATAAAAAAAGTCAGCTATTAGGTTTAGGATTCATGGTAATTCTAATGGTGGGAGCTATAATATATGTCCTAAAAGATGAATCAATAGACAGCGTAATGGCAGCAATTCATACAGTAAAGCCTATATATATATTAGTAGGTATAACTTTAATGCTAGGATATGTAATTTGTGAGGGGCTCAATGTTTGGATTACTATGAAGGCCCTAAACAAAAAAACAAGCTTAAAAGATTGTATTGAGTATGGATTTGTTGGATTTTATTTTAGTTCAATTACACCATCGTCTTCTGGTGGACAGCCAGCACAGGTTTATTTTATGAACAGAAAAGGGATATCTATCACATCATCATCTTTAGGGTTGATGATAATTCTTTTTGCTCACCAATTGGTAATTATGGCTTATGGGCTAGTAGCGCTGTTCGTAAAACCAGAATTTATGGTTTCACATAAGGCTGGTTTTCATATATTATTGGCTTATGGATTGATATCCAATGCCATAATATTATTTGGAATCTTATTTTTAATATTTTCGCCAAAAACGATATTTAAAATATTAAATATTGCAGGCAAGTTATTGTACAAAATGAGGTTAATAAAAAATAAAGATAAATTAAGAGAAAAAATTTCATCCTCAGTTGAAGAATATGAACGTGGGGCAATATATATGAAAAAACATCCTAAAGTTTTATTCTATGTAATATTGGTGACTATTATTCAGGTAACTATGTTATTTGCGATACCGTATGTTATATATATAGGATTTGGTCTTAGCAAGTTTAGCATTTGGGATTTAATATTGACTCAAGCAATATTAAATATAGCAGTTTCATCACTTCCGCTTCCAGGTGCAGTAGGAGCAAGTGAATCTGTATTTGTAGACATGTTTAGAAATTTCTTTGGTAGTCTTGTAGTTCCAGGGATGCTTTTGACTAGAATTGCGAATTTCTACGTAGTTTTGATTATAAGTGGTATAGTATCACTTATTTCATATGTGAGAAAATAAAGAGTTTTTAAATATAAATGAAAATATAAATGAATAAAAATATGCAATAAGGTGAAAAAATAAAAAAATACTGAGCAAAGATAAATTAAATAATCTAAAAATTTAATAAGCTATTGTAACATCCAAACAATATTAGTATAATATTGTTTGGATGTAAATAATAGCGTTAATAAAAATAAATTTTAATATAGCTTCATCACTAAATAAGAGTGTAGGAGCTATTTTTATATGTATGCACTAGCCCAATGGATTATATTCTTAATAAAGTAATGAAAAGATTCTAATATCAAATATATATTCCTAAAATTGCTTATTTGTAAAATATATAGTGCTCATTATTATTATAAATATTGATTAGTTATGTTATAATAATATATAGATACAAAAATTGAAAAACAGTGAAAGTAATGATTTACAAGAGAAGAATGAAGAAGAGAATTGTTTATAATTAAAAAAAAATAATAAAATAAATGTAAAAAAATGTTAATAAGTAATAAAAAAAAGTTAAAAATAGAAATGAGTTTGTTTAAATGATAATTAACGATAATTTCTTTGGTAGAAGGAGAGTGATTAAATGGCGTTAGAAAATAGAATTGGCCAGACATTAGCACAGAAAATAACAATTTCAAATAATTTGGTGCAATCATTAAAGGTGCTAAACATGGGGCGTCATGAATTAGAAGAAGCCGTAGAATTAGAATCTGAGTCAAATCCTCTACTGGATGTAAGTATAGACAAAAATGAGATAGACTGGGAGAAATATTTTAAGGACGAAAGAAGTTCTTTTAGATTTGATAAAAATGAAGTTGCATATAATGAAGATGATGAGTTTGACTTTGAAAATATGACAATGAGTGTAGATACTCTTTATGATAGTTTATATGCTCAGATTAGTATGATGAAGATTCCTTTTTATCAGAAAAATATTTGTAAGTATCTTATTGATAGCTTAGATAGAGATGGATACCTAAGAGAAAACGAAGAAATGATAAGAAAAAAGCTTCATATTAGTATCGATTTTTTTAAAGAGTGCTTAGAGATAATACAGTCACTGGAACCAGCTGGAATAGGTGCTAGAAATCTTCAGGAATGTATAATACTTCAGATAAGACGAAATGGAATATATAGTGAAGTTTTTGAAGAGATGATAGTAAAAGATCTCAATTTGATTGCAAATATGAATATACAGCAGCTTTCATCTAGATATAGACTAAAAAAAGAAGAGGTAATTGACTTTATAAAATTTATTAAAAGCTTGGAACCCAAGCCAACTGAAGATTACTATGATGATACTACAGTGTATGTTTACCCAGATGTAATTGTAAAAAAGATTGATGGAAAGTCGGTTGCTGTTGCATATAATGAAAAGAGGATGAGGTTGAGTGTCAATCCTTACTATAAAGATTTATTGATGAATACTGATGATAAAGAAGCAAAACAATATATAAAAGAAAAACTTAATTCAGCGAAAAAAATGATGAATGATGTTTCTGAAAGAAATACTACTGTAGTAAATATTGCCAACATGATAATAGATGCTCAGAGAGGATTTTTTGATAACGATGAAGACTTAAAGCCGCTTATGATGACAGAACTTGCAGAAGTTTTAGATTGTCATGTATCTACAATCAGTAGAGGTGTAAGTGACAAGTATATGATTACAGAAAAAGGAATGTATGAATTAAGGTACTTCTTTACGAATGCTTATGTCAAAGAGGATGGAAATGCAGTGTCTTCAAATTCAATAAAAGATAAAATCAAAGTTATAATAGAGAATGAGGATAAAAAGAAACCACTTAGTGATAAAAAAATAGAAGATTTACTAAAGGAAAAGGGTGTTGATATAGCGAGAAGAACAGTGGCAAAGTATAGAGAAGAGCTAGGATACCTTGGATCTTCCAAAAGAAAAGAACTATAATTAATAGTAATGATATAAAATAATAGCTAATAGCAGGTATATGATTAAATATACTTGCTATTTTTTTGTTGAGAGTGTATTATTTATAGATAGGGTCAATATATGTCCCTGTAATAAAAATAAAAATATTAAAAATGAAAAAAGAGTGAAAACATTGAAATAACGGGTATACATATAGTACAGTGGATAAAAATAGCTTTTATTTTACAAAAAAATGAAAAAAATACCAAAAAGGTATTGAAGTTTTTGTCCCACAAGTATATAATCATAAATGTGGGACGGATAATGAAAGTCTGGGACACATAACAACCCGTATTTTTTAGAAAAGAGGGCGTAAATGAATAGTTTGATAGAGGTTCAGAAAAAAATTATTCCTCAGGCGATAGAATTGATGGAAAAGAGATATGCAATACTAAGGCAAATCTCAATAAGTCAACCTATTGGAAGAAGAATGTTATCCAATATACTTGATTTGAGTGAAAGGACTACTAGAACAGAGATTGATTTTCTTAAAGAAAAGAAACTTATAGATATAGCGGTATCTGGTATGACTATTACTGATGAAGGAAAAGAAATATTGGAAAAGTTGGATTCAGTGATGGGAGAAATCATGGGAATATCTGACTTAGAAATAAAGTTGAGGGATAAATTAGGAATAAACTATGTTGTTATATCCAAGAATGTAAATGAGTCTAAGGATATGATTACAGATGGAGTTGCAAAATCTGCAGCAAAGTATATTTTGAAAAATCTCAACCCTCATGACAAAATAGCTATAGCGGGTGGTACAACAATGAGGCAAGTTGCTTATAACCTTAAAAATGATAAAGGTTATGAGGAAGATTATAGCGATGTAATAGTGATGCCTACTAGAGGAAGTGTTGGATCAGATATAGAGATTCAAGCGAACAGTATAGCAGCATCATTTGCTAAGAACTTAGGAGCACAAGTTGAATTTTTGTATGTACCAGATGAATTAGATGGAAGCGCTAGAGAAACATTGATGTCTATACCTGATGTAAGAAGAACTCTTGATCATTTGAGAGTATCTGACAAAGTAATATTTAGTATAGGTAGAGCAGATGTCATGGGAAAGAGAAGAGGAATGTCTTATGAAGACATTGAAAAGCTAAAAGCCAAGGGAGCAATAGGAGAGGCCTTTGGATACTATTTCGATAAAAATGGCGAAATAGTGATGAAGCTGAATACAGTTGGAATTGATATAGATATGTATAAAAACGCAAAAGATTCAATAGTAGTCTTTGCAGGTAGTGATAAAGTCGATTCTTTCTTAGCATTGTATAAACTTAATAAAAATCTAACTTTAATAACAGATGAAAACAGTGCAAAGGAAATATTAAATAAGCTATCAGAAGAAACAATATAAGTAAGCAAACAATATTTTAAATTTTAAATAAAAACAATTTTTTGGAGGTATTAGTTATGGTAAAGGTTGCAATCAATGGATTTGGTAGAATAGGTAGATTAGCATTAAGAAAGATGATGGAACAAAGTGATAAGTTTGAAGTTGTTGCTATAAACGACTTGACAGATTCACATACATTAGCACATTTATTTAAGTATGATACTGCACAGGGTAGATTTAATGGTGAAATAACTGTTGAAGACGGTGCTTTCATAGTAAATGGAAAAGAAATAAAGGTTGTTTCAGAAAGAAACCCTGAAAATCTTCCTTGGGGAGAATTAGATGTTGATATAGTATTAGAATGTACTGGTCTATTTGCTTCAAAGGAAAAGGCAGAAGCTCATATAAAGGCTGGATCTAAGAAAGTTCTTATATCTGCACCAGCAACAGGAGATCTTAAGACTATAGTATATAATGTAAACTCTGATATAATAGATGGAAGTGAAACAGTAGTTTCAGGTGCTTCTTGTACTACAAACTGCCTAGCTCCAATGGTTAAGGTATTAAATGACAAGTTTGGTATAGTTGAAGGTCTTATGACTACAATACATGCCTATACAAATGATCAGAATACTCTAGATGGCCCTCATGCAAAGGGTGATCTAAGAAGAGGTAGAGCAGCTGCAGAAAATATAGTTCCTAATACAACAGGTGCTGCAAAGGCAATAGGTCTTGTTATACCAGAATTAGCAGGTAAGCTTGATGGTGCTGCACAGAGAGTTCCAGTTCCAACAGGTTCAATAACTGAATTAGTTTGTGTATTAGACAAGAATACTTCAGTAGAAGAAGTAAATGCTCTAATGAAGGAAGCTTCAAATGAATCTTTCGGATACACAGAAGAACAGTTAGTATCAAGTGATATAGTAGGTATCAGCTACGGATCATTATTTGATGCTACACTAACAAAGGTTTTAGAAGTAGGCGGAAAGCAGTTAGTTAAGACTGTTGCTTGGTATGACAATGAAATGTCTTACACTTCTCAGTTAATAAGAACATTAGGATTATTAGGAAGCTTAGCTAAGTAATAATAAGCAAAATTAAAATTAATCTGGCTGAAAGATTGTCTTTAAAAAGATATTATCTAATAAGCGCCAGTGATTAAAAGTCCGAGAATATAGATTTCTATTGCCTCGGACTTTTTTTAAAAGGTGAATTTAAAAATTATTTTTAAACATAACTTATTTTATATGTGCTATGCTAATATCGTATAAATATGATATAATTACTCATATATACGTTTTAGTATATCTAAGAGGCTTTTAAAAGGTTTTTAAAAATATATAGTATGTAATATAATAAATAATATGTTTAACATAATGCGAAGGAGATTTTTTATGACAATGCTTAACAAAAAAACTATTGAAGATATCGATGTAAAGGGTAGAAAGTGCCTAGTAAGATGCGACTTTAATGTACCACTAAAAGATGGAGAAATAACAGATGAAAATAGATTAGTAGGTGCAATGCCAACAATTAAGTACTTAATTGACAAGGGTGCAAAAGTAATTCTTTGCTCACATCTTGGAAAACCAAAGGGAGAAGCTAAGCCTGAACTTACTCTTGCTCCAGTAGCAAAGAGATTATCTGAAATGCTTGGCAAGGAAGTGTTATTTGCAGCTGACGATAATGTTGTAGGAGAAAATGCAAAGAAGGCTGTCTCTGAAATGAAAGATGGAGATGTAGTACTTCTACAAAATACGAGATATAGAATAGAAGAAACTAAGAATGAAGAAAACTTCTCAAAAGAACTTGCTTCTTTGGCAGATGTATTTGTAAATGATGCATTTGGTACAGCACACAGAGCTCATTGCTCAACTGTAGGTGCGGGTGAATTTTTAGAGGAAAGAGTTTGTGGATATCTAATTCAAAAGGAGATAGATTTCTTAGGTTCAGCTGTGGAAAATCCAAAGAGACCATTCTTAGCAATACTAGGTGGCGCAAAGGTTAGTAGTAAGCTTGGTGTTATTAACAATCTACTTGAAAAGGTGGACACTTTGATAATAGGTGGAGGTATGGCATATACATTCATCAAGGCATTAGGTCATGAAATAGGAACTTCATTATTGGAAGAAGACAAAATAGATTATGCAAAAGAAATGATGGCTAAGGCAGAAGAAAAGGGTGTAAAGCTATTATTACCAGTAGATGTAGTATATGCAGATAAGTATGCTGAAGATGCTACTCCTCATATATCTGAAGGTAGAGATATACCAGCAGATTGTATGGGACTAGATATAGGACCAAAGACAAGAGAAATATTTGCAGAAGCGATAAAATCATCAAAGACAATAGTTTGGAATGGACCTATGGGAGTATTTGAATTTGAAAACTTTGCAAAGGGAACAAAGGCTATAGCAGAAGCTATGGCAAATACAGATGCCACTACTATAATAGGTGGAGGAGATTCTGCAGCAGCTGTAAATCAGATGGGATTTGGAGATAAGATGAGCCACATATCAACAGGTGGTGGAGCATCACTAGAATTCTTAGAAGGAAAAGAACTTCCTGGAATAGCAGCACTAGATAATAAGTAAGGGTAACAAAATAGAAAAATAAAAAGATTAAAGTTAATATATAAGGAGACTTGATATGAGAACACCAATAATTGCAGGAAACTGGAAGATGAATAAAACTATAAAGGAAGGTCTTGAATTTGTAGACGGAATAAAGGGAAAGACAGAAGGCGATGTAGAAGTTTTGATATGTGCACCTTTTACTTTACTAAAAGATTTAAAGGAAGCTACAAAGGGTACTAATATAAAGATAGGGGCTCAGAATATGCACTATGAAAATTCTGGGGCTTTCACAGGTGAAGTAGCACCAGGGAACCTTGTAGAGTTAGAAATGGACTATGTAATTATAGGACACTCAGAAAGAAGACAGTACTTCAATGAAACTGATGAAAGCTGTAACAAGAAGGTTTTAAAGGCTATAGAAGTAGGAATAAATCCAATACTTTGCTGTGGTGAGACTCTTGAAGAAAGAGAAGCTAATAAGACTATAGAAAAGGTAAAGGGACAGATAGAAAAGGGTCTTGCAAATGTAGATTCAAAGGATATAGAAAAGGTAGTAGTTGCTTACGAACCAATATGGGCAATAGGAACAGGTAAGACTGCTACAGCTGAACAGGCTAATGAAGTTATTTCTGAAATAAGAAATATCATAAGAGCTATGTTTGGAGAATTAGCAGACAAGGTAAGAATTCAATATGGTGGAAGTGTTAAGCCAGCAAATGTAGCTGAAATAATGGGACAGTCTGATATAGATGGAGCATTAGTAGGTGGAGCATCATTGAAGGCAGAAGACTTCTTAGGATTATTAAAGTTTTAATTAAATTGTAAAGGAAGATGATTATGAAAAAACCAGTAGTTTTAACAATAATGGATGGTTTTGGATATACTCCAGAAACAGAAGGCAATGCAATAGCACTTGCTGGAACACCTAACTTAGACGCTTTGTGCAAGGAGTATCCTCATACTCTAATAAATGCAAGTGGTCTAGATGTTGGTTTGCCAAATGGGCAGATGGGAAACTCTGAAGTAGGTCATACTAACATAGGTGCTGGTAGGGTTGTATATCAAGAACTAACAAAGATATCAAAGGCAATAGTAGATGGAGATTTCTTTACAAATTCAGTGCTATTATCAGCAATGGAAAATGCTAAGGATAAAAATCTTCATATATTAGGGCTTTTATCAGATGGTGGTGTTCATTCACATATAGACCATCTAAAGGCAGTTTTAGATATGGCAAAGAAGAACAATGTTTCTAATGTATTTGTTCATGCATTTATGGATGGTAGAGATACAGACCCTCAAAGTGGTGAAATATATATAAAAGAACTTCAAGCATATATGGATCAGACAGGTTTAGGTAAGTTTGCCAGCATATCTGGAAGATATTATGCTATGGATAGAGATAAGAGATGGGATAGAGTAGAAAAGGCATACGAAGCTATAGCAGATGCTAAGGGAAATTACTCAACATCAGCACTTCAGTGTATGGAAGATTCATACAAAGCAGGTGTAAATGATGAGTTTGTAGTTCCTACAGTTATTACAGAAGATCAAAAGCCGGTAACAAAGCTTGAAGAAAATGATTCAGTAATATTTTTCAACTTTAGACCAGATAGAGCAAGAGAAATTACTAGAGCAATAACAGATAGAAAATTTGATGGTTTCAAAAGAACTTTGATTCCAACTAAGTTTGTTTGTATGACTACATATGATGCAACAATGGAAGATGTAAGTGTTGCTTTTGGACCAGAAAAGATAGTAAATACTCTAGGAGAGTACTTATCTAACAATGGTAAGAATCAGTTAAGAGCTGCAGAAACAGAAAAATATGCTCATGTTACTTTCTTCTTCAATGGAGGAAAGGAAGAGCCATATAAGGGGGAAGATAGAATATTAGTACCTTCTCCAAAGGTAGCTACATATGATATGCAACCAGAGATGTCTGCATATGAACTTCTTGAAAAGCTACTAGCTGCACTTGATGAAGATAAGTATGATTTCGTGGCTGTAAACTTTGCAAATCCTGATATGGTAGGACATACAGGAGACATAGGAGCAACAGAAAAAGCTATAAGGACAGTAGATGAGTGTGTAGGAAAATTGTTTGAGAAAGTAGTTAGTTTAGGCGGAAGTGGAATAATCACAGCAGACCATGGAAACGCAGAATTAATGATAGATAAAAAGACAAAGAGACCTATTACATCACACTCTACTAATCCAGTTCCATTTATAGTAGTTGGTGAAGAGTTTAAGAATAAAGAACTTTTGAAAGATGGTAGATTATCAGATATAGCTCCAACAGTTTTATCTATGATGAATCTAGAAGAACCAAAAGAAATGACAGGACACAGTTTAATAAAATAATCTGTGCATTATAAAGCTAATAATATTTTAATATATAAATTAGATATAAATCAAACAAAAAAATAATATGGAAAGCTAAAAGTCGACGAAACTTTATATAAAAACAAAATATAATTTTATTACTTTTACAAATTTACCCATCATTTATTTGTATAAAATAAGTTTTATATGGAGTTCGTCTACTTATAGCAATCGTATTTTAAGAGATTTAAATAATATGTATTTGAGTGAGAGGAGAGACTATATGTCAGCTATTGAATTAGTATATGCAAGAGAAGTGTTAGATTCAAGAGGTAACCCAACAGTAGAGGTGGAAGTTATACTTGAAAGTGGCGCTCAGGCGACTGCTATAGTACCATCAGGAGCTTCTACAGGACAGTTTGAAGCAGTAGAATTAAGAGATGGTGATAAGAGTAGATACTTAGGTAAGGGTGTTTTAAATGCAGTAAGCAATGTAAATGAAATAATTGCTCCTGAAGTAGAAGGTACAGATGCTTTTGATCAGCCAGGATTAGATGCCCTAATGTGTGAAATAGACGGAACTCCAAACAAGAGTAAGCTAGGTGCGAATGCTATATTAGGTGTTTCTCTAGCCGTAGCTAGAGCAGCAGCAGATGAGATAGGATTGCCATTATTCCAGTATTTAGGTGGAGTAAATGCAAAGCAGTTACCAGTTCCTATGATGAATATATTAAACGGTGGTGAGCATGCCGACAATAATGTAGACGTTCAGGAATTTATGATCCTTCCAGTAGGTGCAAGTTGTTTCGCAGAAGCTCTAAGAATGGGCGCAGAAGTATTCCATTCACTAAAGAGTGTTCTTGCAGAAAGAGGACTTGCTTGCGGTGTAGGTGATGAAGGTGGATTTGCTCCAAACCTTGATTCAAATAGAGAAGCATTAGAATTAATAGTTGAAGCTATTAAGGGTGCTGGATTAGAACCAGGTAAAGATGTAATGTTAGGTATGGACGTTGCTGCTTCAGAAATGTATAATAGTGAAACTTCTAAGTATGAACTAAAGGGAGAAGGCAAGGTTTTAACATCAGCTGAAATGATAGAATTATTCGAAGGTTGGGTAAATGAATTCCCAATTATAACAATAGAAGACGGTCTTGATGAAGAAGATTGGGATGGTTGGAAGGCTCTTACTGAAAGACTTGGTAAGAAGATTCAGCTAGTTGGTGATGATTTATTTGTTACAAACACAGAAAGACTTGAAAGAGGTATAAAAAGAGGAGTAGCTAACTCAATACTTATAAAGGTAAATCAGATCGGTACTCTTACTGAAACTCTTGACGCTATAGAAATGGCTAAAAGAGCAGGTTATACTGCAGTTATATCTCACAGATCAGGTGAGACAGAAGATACTACAATAGCAGATATTGCAGTTGCAGTAAACGCTGGTCAGATAAAGACAGGTGCTCCATCAAGAACTGATAGAGTAGCTAAATATAACCAATTATTGAGAATAGAAGAAATGATAGGTGAAAGCTCTAGATATGAACAGTTAAATTCATTCTACAATCTAGATAAGTAATCTAAAATATTAAAATATAAATAAGTTGTGTCTAAAACATATTAGGCAACTCTTGAAACAAAGTAGGTTCTTAGAAAATTCTAAGAGCCTACTTTTTATATGAGAATTATATGAGAAATTTAAGAAAATGTTTTTATATTTAAGCTGATTTTAAAAATAAAAAGTGATGTAAAAATTTTAAAAGTTATAAAATAGTTGTATACATTAAGATTAAAATTATAGAAAATATGGATGACTAAAAATTAATGAAGAGCTTTCTATACCTTTATCTCAGAATGTATAGAAAATTCTCACAAATAGTGATATGATGTACTTATAGAGATTTGTAAAAATATATATTAATTTTTTTGGAGGTGGCTAGATATGAAAAAAGAAGTGAAAAAAACTGATTTTTATGGTATTACATTATTTGTGATATTTATCGTCTGGAACATATTCTCTTATTTCATCTTTAAGATTAACCCTTATTATGGAGAAATGTTGGGCGCAATTGGTCTAGTCTCGCTGCTAATAGGAGAAATGTATATAAAATATAGATTTAATGACGGAGAAGTCATAAAGTTTAATAGATTTTTTAAGGGTTAGTCTATTAATTTAATATAAATCTAGATAAAGGGAGATATTAAAATATGTATCTCCTTTTATTGTTTTTGTAATATTATGAAAAAATATTTCTGTAGCTGTTATAAAAATGTAGATATACTGTTATAATGAATATATAAATATAAATATAAATATAAATATAAATACAAAGATGTAGATATAAATTTAAACACAGATATAAACACAGATATAGATATAGATATAAATATAAATATAAAGAATAGATATAAACATAAATATTGATAATATTACACTTAACTGGAGGTAAGCTTATGAATAAAAAATTTAAAAATCCATATTCTAAAAATGGAAAGACTATTTTATTTACAACTCAAGATAAAAAATCTTGGCAAATACTAAATGAAACAGGAAGATTTTTTAATAAGAAACAATATATAAGAAGTCATTTTGAAGATATATCAGAACACTTCATTAAAAGCTATGATTGGTTTGTTGTAGAAGCTTCTAAACGGATACAAAAGCCTAGTGATGTCAAGTATCAGATATGGTGTTCGGTGAGTGCCAGAAACTGTATGAGACCATCTGAGGATGAAGTATCTTATATCATTGAGGTTCCAGATGATGAGATTATGTATTTCAGTGGAATGAAGTGGGATTATGTATTAAACCTTCATTATGTTCCAATAAATAATGAAGATTTAGTCTCTTATCAAAAAAATATAAAAGAAAAGGGATTTAATAACTCATATGAATTTATAGAGGGAAGGTATTCAAGAATGTTTCCGAAAGAAGTGGAAAAGATAAAGGCAAGTTGGCCTAGAATTTTTGAAATAGATGAATGGAATATATTTGATGTCCAAGCTAATATCTGGGAAATAAAAAAAGAGTGGGTTAAATATGTTGTCAATGTCGGGGAAAGAATACCAGACGAATACATAATGGATTAAAAGTGACCTATATAAGTATTGATCTTATTGTATTTTAGATAATTTTATGTTATAATTATGTTTGAATTTTTATGAGAAAGTAATTGTAACGAGGAGGATATTATGTTAGGAAATGTATTGATGGCTATTCAGGTAGCTTTGAGTATAATAATGATTATAGTAGTATTGCCACAAGAGAGCAAACAAACTCAAACGCAGGTATTTATAGAGGATTCATCTTCACAGGCATACTTTAAGCCAAAGGGTAAAGAAGCATTCTTGAATAGAATGACTAAGATAGTGTCTGTTCTGTTTTTTATAAATGCAATTGCGTTGGTAATCGTAATGAAATAATAAATCTAAACATCCTTGCAATCTCTTGATTGTTTGGGTGTTTTTTTATACATTTTTATTAAAAAAATATAAATACATAATAGAAGATTCCTAAATAAGAAATTGAGGCAAAGAAAAGTTGTAAATACCTAAAATAGTAGGTATAATTTAATCATATGGAAGAGGAGGTAAGATATGTTACCGAATGATATTAAAGAAAAAATATTAGGTCTAATAAATGAAGAAGCCTATAAGGCTAGTAAAAAGGAAGACCTATTAAAAATATTTGTAGAAAGTGAAAATGACGAAAATGAATTTTTTGCTATATTAGATGAATTGGCAGAAGATGGAGATATATTTATAAATAAAAGAGGCAAGGTTGGAAGTTTAGAACAATACGGTATGAAAAAGGGTAAGTTTAGAGCCACAAAAAGAGGTTTTGGATTTGTAGAGTCTGAGGGGGATGAAAAAGATGTATTTATTCCAGAAGATGATAGAGAAGGAGCCTTTGAGGGTGATATTGTAATAGCAAAACTGACTAAAGAAGCCACTGAAACAAGAAGACCAGAAGGTGTGGTAGTAAAAATATTAAAAAGAGAAAATGAGACTGTTGTAGGGCTATTTCAAAAAAGCAAGGCATTTGGATTTGTAGTGCCAGATAACAAGAAATTTGATCAAGATATATTTATACCAAGAAACTTCATCAGTGGAGCCAAAAATAATGATAAAGTAGTGTGCGAAATAGTTGTTTGGCCTAAAGAAGGCAAAAAACCTGAAGGAAAGATAATTGAAATCATAGGTCAGTCTGGCGAAAGATATGTAGAGATAGACTCTATAGTGAGGGCTCATGGATTAAAGGAAGAATTTCCAAAGAAGGTAGCCAATCAGACCGCTAAGATACCAGATCATATATTAGAAGATGAAAGAAAGGGAAGATTAAATCTTGTAGAAGAAACTGTTTATACAATAGATGGAGATGATTCGAAAGACTTTGATGATGCTATTGGAGTGGAGCTTTTGGATAATGGACACTACAGATTGGGAGTTCATATAGCGGATGTTACTCATTATGTTACAGAAAACTCTCCGCTTGACAAAGAGGCCTTGGATAGAGCAACTTCAGTATACCTTGTTGATAAGGTAATACCAATGCTTCCTAGAGAGCTATCAAATGGAATATGTTCACTAAATCCTGATGTAGAAAGGTTGACTCTATCTTGTATTATGGACGTTAATCCTAATAACGGAAATGTAGAAAATCATACAATAAAGAAATCAATAATAAAATCAAAAGCAAGAATGACATATACTGAAATAAGTAATCTTTTAGAAAATGATGATTCTCAAATGATGGATAAATATGCTGATTTTGTAGAAAATCTAAAAAATGCAGAAAAGTTGGCTGAAATTCTTAGAGATAGACGAGAAAAAAGAGGGGCAATTGATTTTGATTTCCCTGAATCAAAGATTGTTTTAGATTCTAAGGGATATCCGATGAAGATTGAAGAGTATGAAAGAAGAACTTCAAACAAGATGATAGAAGAGTTCATGCTTTTGGCAAATGAAACAATAGCAGAGCATTTTTATTGGTTAAAGTTCCCATTTGTTTATAGAGTCCATGAAGATCCTGAGGAAGAGAAGGTTCAAAGATTAAAAAACTTTATCAATGAGTATGGATATAAAATGGCAATGAGCAAAGGGAAGATAAGACCAAAAGATCTTCAAAAGGTATTGGAAAGTATAGAAGATAGAGAGGCAAAGCAGGCTATAGGTACGATTATGTTGAGAACACTGAAGCAGGCGAGGTATTCACCAGAATGTCTTGGTCACTTTGGATTGGCTGCTCAGTACTATACACATTTTACGTCACCTATAAGAAGGTACCCAGATCTTCAGATACATAGAATTATAAAAGAACACATCGATGGAAATTTATCTAAGGATAGAATAAAACATTTTTCTGACTTATTGGAAGGCGTATGTAATCAATCATCTACTCAGGAAAGAGAGGCTGAATTGGCTGAAAGAGATGTAGATGATTATTATAAGGCTGTATTTATGAGTGACTATGTGGGTGAAGAGTTTGGAGGACATATATCTGGAGTTACATCTTTTGGAGTATTTGTAGAGCTTCCAAATGGTGTAGAGGGTCTAATTAGACTTCAAGAATTACCTGATTACTTTACTTATTATGAAAATTCAATGATACTTGTAGGTGAACATACTAAGGCAATCCTAAAGTTGGGACAGAGATTAAGAGTAAAAGTATCGAATGTTGATATTCCAACAAGAGAAATAGACTTTGACCTAGTAACAGATATATTTAATAAAAAACAGGAAAATAAATAATTTAATTAAGCATAGAGTTATAAATATATATATTAATATCTAGTATTTAGATTAAAACAGGAAAAGATTTATTTGCTATTGGATATTCACGCAAACTAAATTTTTTTAGAGTATAAAAAATTTAATTATTAGAAAAAATGATATATAATAGGAATGTGAAGTTTTAAATATTAGATGTGATCCTTTGGTGGATTACATAATTATTAAATACTAGATGTGCTCTTTTTAGGGTATATCTAGTATGGTTATTTTAGTGAAAATATGGAGCAAAATAACTATACAATTGAATAAATAAAGGAGTTTTGTATGGAAAGAAAAAAAACAGATAAAATACTTATCTATCTGTATTATACACTGGGGTTTGCAGTGCTTGCTGGTATTATAGTGACTATTTTCTATATGAACAACAAGAGTCTAGTGTACAATTCAGATGCATTAGTACAACATTATCCAACTCAGTTTTATTTGAGTGATTTTTTTGCGAATTTGTTTAGTGGCGCAGAAAAATTCAACTTTAATCTTGGACTAGGACAGGATGTAATGGCTACTTATCATTACTATGGTCTAACAGATCCATTAAATATTTTGCTAGGAATTTTTAGCTGGGTTGATCCTAACTTACTTTATTATATTAGTCTTGGACTTAGAATGTATCTCGCTGGAATTGCTTTTGTATATATGTGTATACATTTTCAAAAAAACAACAAAGCAATAGCCTTAGGTGCGTTGATATATACATTTTCAAACTATTCACTATCAGGTGGACTGATGCATCCGTATTTTGTAAATGCGATGATTTTGATGCCCTTGATGATAGTTGGTGTGGATAAAATGATAAGGTACAACAAAGTTACATTTTTTATAGTTGTATCAACTTTATCTATTTTTATGAATGTATATTTTTCATATATAATAGCGATACTAGCATTTGTATATGCTATAGTAAGTATTCTTTTTCAACTTAAAAAAATTGGTTTTTCAAAAACAATGATTTTATTTGGAAGAGGGATTATAAGTTATATAATTTCGGTTATGATAGCTGGGGCGGTATTGCTTCCAGTTGCATATGGATTTTTAAATAGTTATAGAAATCAATCTTTGGCGTATGATATACCTTTGGTGGTAGGTGGAGAAGATTTTATACACTATTTTATGGATATGTTTAAAGCACCTAATATATCGAGCTTTGTAATGTTAGGAATATCGGTAGTAACTTTATTTGCAATTATAAGTTTGTTTTCAAATAAGGGAAATAAAAAAATAAAGATTTTGTTTTTCCTATTAATATTGTTAATAACAGTTCCAAAGCTTCAAAGCGCTATAACAGGGTTTTCGTATGACAATTATAGATGGTATTTTGTAGTTGAGCTAATGTTTGCATATATATTTGTGGATCAGTTTGAAAACCTCTTAAATATGGATAGTTTTAGGAAAAATATTTTAAGAATTATACTTATTGCATATATGGGAATGTATATATATGTTGAGGTAAATACAGCAAATGCAAGATCTATTGATTTGAAATCAAAGACATTTTTGGCAAATATGTTACCAGTTTTAATAACTATTGCGATAATGTTTATATTATCTAGGAAAAGTGGAAAAATTAAAAGATCAGCTTTTTCTATTATGATATTTGTAGCTTTGGGAATAAATATGGGTGTATATGGCTATGATGCCTTGAAGCAAGATGTATTGATGGACTTTAGCCAAATGGATAAGATACTACAGGATGATACTTTAAAGGCTGTATCTAAAACAACTAAAGGAACTCTAGATCGAGTAGATAATTCAGATCAGAAAAGTATGAATTTTTCAGATATATTTGGATATCCATCTTCTTCAGTATATTATAGTATAGAAAATAAGAATCTCTCAAAGTTTAATATGGTCTATAGAAATGCAAAGGCATCTCCAATAACAAGAGTACATAACTTTGACAGTAGAGCAATACTAGATGATATAATGTCAGTAAAATATTATGTAAAAGGAAATGATGATAGAGTACCTTATGGTTTTGTTAATGTAGGACACGAAAATCTTTATATAAATAAAAACTATATTCCTTTTGGTTTTACATATGAAAACTATATAAAACCATATGAAGTTGCCTCTTTGAGTACTTTAGACATGCAAGAAGCAATGATGAGAGCATGTCTAATAGAAGACAATATAGGTGATGTAAAGCATCTAAATTCTGGCGTTTTGAGTGATATTAAACTAAAGGGAAGGGATTTAGAAGTAAAGAGTGATTTAAATGGAAAAGTAACGGCTGGTTCAGGATATAATGTAGATATAGAGTGTGATGTTCCAAATGACGGTGAACTCTATATTAAACTTCCAGACGTAGATTCTATAAAAGGAGTCGAAAGAATATATCTTACAAATGGTAAGAGTTATTCTACTATAGATCTTACAAAGCCAAGCTCTAAATGGTACACAGGCGAAAAAGATGTAATTATAAATGCTGGGTTTGTAAAAAAGGGACATAGAAAACTTACATTAAACTTACCAACTGAATCTGAATTTATAATGGAAGATATATCATTGGAACTTAGAGAGATGAATGTAGTAGATGAATATTCAAAAGAATTAGGAAAAGAACATCTTGAAGACCTTGAACTATTAAATAATGGTTTTACGGGTAATATATCTAATGAAGGCAATAAGCTTATGTTTATATCTATTCCTTATGACAAGGGGTGGAGCGCAAAGATTGATGGAGTGGAGTCCAAAATCTATAAGGCTAACGTAGGGTTTATGGCAGTTAAGTTAGAGCCAGGTGAACACACAGTAGAATTTAAGTATGATAGGCCGTATCAAAGTATGGGATATATTGTATCAATATTGGGTATAATACTTTTTATACTTTATAAAATAAAAAGAGTAAGTATAAAGGAAGAGGAAGAATACACAGGAAAGCATTCAAGGGCCGAGGGTTGGTCAAATAATGATGAAGAATAATATTAAAATTGTATTCTAAAAAAATAAAAACATAATATATTGCTGGCCTTTAAAAATTGTCAGCAGTATATTGTGTATATACTTTTGCTAAAGGAAGGTGAATAAGATGGCAGGAATAAAGGTATTGGCTACAAATAAAAAAGCAAGACATGACTATTTCATAGATGAGGTATATGAGTGTGGAATAGAGCTAAAAGGAACAGAAGTAAAATCTATAAGAAACGGAAAAATAAACCTTAAAGAAGGATATGCTTCAGTTGATAATGGAGAAGTATTTTTGAAGCAAGTACACATAAGTCCTTATGAACAGGGAAATATAAATAACGTTGATCCATTAAGGGTAAGAAAGTTGCTTTTACATAAGTATGAAATTAAAAAATTGATAGGGGCAATTACCATTAAAGGATATTCTTTGGTTCCACTAAGAGTATATTTAAAAAATAGTAGAGTAAAGATAGAGATTGGTCTAGCTAGGGGTAAAAAATTATATGACAAGAGACAAGATCTTGCAAAAAAGGATGCCCAGAGAAGAATTCAGAGGGAATTAAGTCCAAAGTATTGATTTTAGGATTGTTTTATAGTAAAATAGTATTACTAGATAGCCTTAGTATTGATGCGTTTGATACTGAAGGTTTTATCCGGGGATGCACCGGTTTCGACGTGGGTTTTGAAGTTGGGGCTGCATGTCGTGTTACTCTGGGTCACGTAAAAACTGGGGAAATTTAAAACAAACGCAAACGAAGAAAATTTATTAGCTGCCTAGTGTAGCTTGTCCCTCTTAGTCTACCTGCCGATTAAGAGCTGACACCATTTATGCAGGAAACTGCTCTTGGGGTGCCTTGACCTAGAGTAGAACAATTAAGGCCGGACAAATTTGACACCTGTCACTCGGTATCAAAGGAGTCGAGAACATTGAAGAGCTGACTAAACATGTAGATGCAACGATGAATTGGCTTACGGACAGGGGTTCGACTCCCCTCATCTCCACCAAATTATGGTGAAGCTTATGGAAATACTAAACTAAAGTTTGGTATTTCCTTTTTTATTACAAAAATATACAGCAATAGATAAAATGTTAAAGAATCATAAAAAACTAATATAAGTTAATATATATAAATAATTATAGAGAGATTCTATGTAAAAAATAGGTGAAACTTTAAATATAGATTTATCAATGATTTCTTCGGATAGTGAGTTTGTAACAGAGATAATTGTAAAAGTTTTGAAATTATAGTTGACTATGATATTGTGATAAGCTTTATAATTAACTTATAGACAAGAGGAGGTTTTGATGAATAAAAAAATAAAAGTTCTTTTTTTACTATTAGCAGTATTGATTTTGTTTGGAGGGGTTATGAATAAATATTATACAAATAATTATAAAGCTATAAACGAGGATTCTTACTATATGCCTGCAGAAGATGATAAACATGAAGGAACTTGGTTACAATGGCCACATAAGTATACATATGGAGCTAGCTATCAAAAAAGTATAGAAGATATTTGGATTACAATGACAAGGCACTTATCTAAGGGTGAAAATGTACATATAATTGCATATAATAATAAAGAAAAAAATAGAATAGACGGACTTTTAAAAAAAGAAAAAATTAATATGGAAAAAATAGATTTTTTTGTGGAAAAAAATGATGATGTTTGGGTAAGAGATAATGGCCCAATATTTGTCTATGATAGGGATAATGAATTGAAAATTTTAGATTGGGGATTTAATGGTTGGGGCAAGAAAGAACCTTATAAAAAATCTAATGCAGTAGTGAAAAATTTAAGTGAAAAGTTAGAAATTGAAAGAATAGATTTAAAGGATCTTGTCTTGGAAGGTGGAGCAGTTGAGCTAGATGGGAATGGAACTTTTTTAGCAACAAAGAGCTCAATATTAAATAAAAATAGAAATAAAAAATTCACTCAAAAGGAACTAGAAGACTATGTAGGAAAAATTTATGGAGTGGAAAATTTCATATGGTTAGATGGTGAACCTGGGATAGATATAACAGATTTTCACATTGATGGATTTGCAAAATTTTACAACAACTCAACAATTATAGCTCTAGATAAGAGTGACTTAAAAGAGTGGGGAGTAAGTGAACATGATATTGAAATTTTATTGGGTGCCAAAAATATAGATAAAGAAAAATATAAATATAAATATTTACCTTTGACAAAAGAAAATGTTAAATTAAAAGGTGGTAAAGATCTAGGTTATAAAGGCAGTTATATAAACTTCTATATAGCAAATAAAGTCATACTTGTTCCTAATTACAATGATTCAAATGACAATATTGCTAATAATATAATAGAAAATTTGTATCCAAATAAAGAAGTAGTAGGGATCGATGTTAGAGAGTTATATAAAGAAGGTGGGATGATTCACTGTGTTACTCAGCAACAAGCAGTAAATTTAAAAAATAAAGTGGAAAAATTTTGATCGCACAAAAATCATTTCGATTATAAATCAATACAAACTACTTCAAAAATGGTATAATCTTATCAAGAGCTTGAGAATAAATTTTAATATATTATAAATTCTAAAATATTTTGTAATTGAGAACAAATACAAGATTGTTTTTATTTAAGTAATAAAAATATATTTTTCTCTAGATGAATTTTATAAGTAGATATATAATTAAATATTTTTATGGGATGTAGCAATATTTTAGTTGATAAAAGTAATATACTATTTGAAGGAGGTATTTTATGAAGTATAAAAAATTTTTAGCTACAATTTGTTTGATGTCAATATTTTTGACTTCATGTGCTAGTAATACGCAAACTGCTACTAGCTCTGAAAATCTATGGAAGAAAAACCCTGTTGATGTGGTGTCAAGATACGTTGAAAATCTTGGAAATGAAAAAAGAGTTGAATGCGTTTATACCGATATTGATATCGACGCTAGTAAAAAATCCACGAAAGTTAATTTTATCGATACTAAAAAGGATGATGAATCAAAGAAGTTGGATGAAGATTACAATAAAGCTATAGAAAGCAGTGAGCTTATATCTGTTAAAACGGACGATCATCAAAAAGAGAATGAAAATCCAATAGAGATAAAGGATAAAAAAGGAAAAACGGTTAAACTGTATGATCCGATTACACTAGATGTTTCATTTAAAACTAATTACAAGAAAAATGCATCACTAGCATTGCCTTTTGAAAAAGATTATCCAAATGAAAGCATATTTATGTTAGCTAGGGATGCTAATGGTGATTATAAGATTCTTTCTATTTTTAAATAATATTTATAAATATAGAGTTTACGACTGAGATATTTTAAATCGAAGATATTTTAAATCGAAGATATTTTAAATCGAAGATATTTTAAATCGAAGATATTTGATTAGTAGATCATATACATATACATAAAATATATTTTATGAAAAAGAGTGTATTTATTTTAAATACACTCTTTTTATTTGATATAGTATTTTTTCGAGATGGCAATTTTAATTATCATTATTTTTATCTGTTTCTTTAAGATCACTAGTTTCTATAATATTGCTAGGTATTTTTGGCTTTTTCACGTTGTCATAATCAATTTTAGAAGTCATAGTGATCTTTACAGGAGGATTAGTTCCACCCTTATGATCTAAATAGTATGATAATTTGTTTTCTAAAGTTGTGTCCACTTGGTATTTAACAATTTTAGAAGTTTGTTGGTCAATCCAATAATATGATTTTGTACCTCGTTTAAGAATTTTTATTGTATCTTTTATTTCTTTGTTTTTTTCAAGATCTGGACGAGAAGAAATATTTTTAATGATTGCATTGAGATAATCAAGTTTTCTATTGGAAGAAATCTTAATAGTTCTATGACCATCTACTATTTCTTCTTTTATTACTTCATAGTCAGAGATGTTTCCTTCTAAGCTTAAAAGATCTAAAATATAAGGAACTTCACTACTTGAAAGTGAAAGATCTCTCTGAACGTTAAAGGCTTCTTTATCATTAATTCCATTATATACATCAACTTTATTATTGTTTATAACATAATAGATAATTGCATCTCCTAGACTACCCTTATTAGCAATCTTTATGATATTTGGTTTGTTTTTAAGGTCAATGGTATGGACAGTTTTTCCATATACCTTGTCTTTATTTTTATATTCCTGATAGACATCTGTAGAAATTGTCCTGCTTCTAGTCTTCATATTGCTCGAACTATTTACAGAAATAGCTTTTTCTAAGAAGTTTTCTTGCTTATTATTTGCAATATTCTGTCTGTTACAGGCAACGAGGCTCAAACAGACAATACTCATAGCTATAATGGTTAATTTTTTCATGGTACAACCTCCTTTTTATATATTAATTTGATTATATCATATTGCTGTTAATAAGTGTTTACAAATGTTATGTGTAAATAGAGCAGCTTTTAATAGGTAGCGTTAATATGATTATTAACTATAAAATAATTTTATTTTATTTGTAAAATATTGGCAAATGCCTATAAAAATAAATTGTATTATAGTAGATAGGATTCAATTGTAAGTGCTAGCGATTGATTTTATAAATCGTTTAGATATATAATAGGAATACTTAAGCCCGATTTCGGTTGTATAATAGAGTGTTTTATAGTAAAATTGTATTGTATATAAGGTAGAAAATGGAGATTTTATGAGAAAAATATTGGATTTATATGATAAATACAAAGAAATAATCAATTATATAATATTTGGAGGCTTAACAACTCTGGTTAACTTTGTTGTATATTTTGCATGTATAGGTATGTTTTCAATACACTATTTACTAGCAAATGTTATAGCATGGTTTTTATCAGTTGTATTTGCCTATGTAACCAATAGACTGTTTGTTTTTGAGAAAGTTAATTTTTCTATCCACTCTATATTTAGAGAGATAGTCCTATTCTTTGGAGCAAGATTACTTTCGGGAGCAATAGAAACGGGATCACTATTTGTTATGGTAGGATTGATTGGCGTAAGTGATAAGATATCAAAGCTGATAGTAGCGGTAATAGTAGTAATATTAAACTATATATTTAGTAAGCTGATAGTATTTAAGAAATACAGATAAGTTTTTATAATATCTGTAATTTATAATGTAGTATATATAGTCTAATATAGGTATATAAGTAATAAATTGTATTAACATTACTAAATACTAGATTGGACATGGGGGAGAACTGTTACAGACAAACAAATGTTAGTCTAGGGAAGTTTAGTAGTTTGATGAAAAGAAATATTCAAATACGATATGTGTTTAGATACAATACTTATATTTAGTTTAGTGGGGGATAATATATGTTTTTATCGGTGATAGTTCCTTGTTATAATGAGGAAGAAATGGTAGAACAATTTTATACAGAAGTATTAGAACACATCAAAAAAAATGAAAATTTCTCTAGTTATGAATTTATATTCATAGATGATGGATCTAGGGACAAAACTTTATCGAAAGTAAAAAAACTAAGAGAAAAGGATGACTCTGTAAGGTATGTTTCTTTTTCTAGAAACTTTGGTAAGGAAGCAGGCATATATGCTGGCTTAAAGTCTAGCAAGGGAGACTTGATAGTTCTTATGGATGCAGACCTTCAACATCCTCCTAGCTTATTTAGAAAGATGAGTGAGCTTATAATCAATGAAGGGTATGATAGTGTAGGTGCAATAAGAGAAGACAGAAAAGGTGAAGGCAAGATTAAAAGCTTTTTGAGTCGTCAATTTTATAAGTTTATAAATAAGATATCAGATACATATATAGAGGAAAATTCAACTGACTATAGAATGATGACAAGGTCATTTGTTGATTCGGTATTGGAGTTATCAGAATATAACAGGTTCACAAAAGGTATCTTTAGTTGGGTAGGATATAAAAATACCAAAATAAAGTACGAAAATGTAGAAAGAGAAAATGGAACAAGTAAGTGGAGTTTGTTGAGTTTATTTAAGTATTCATTAGAAGGAATTATTTCGTTTTCAACAATGCCACTTATATTTTCTAGTCTTCTTGGAATAATATGTTTTCTGGTATCCATTGTTATGCTTTTGATATTCTTTATTAAAGCAGTGGCATTTGGGGACCCTGTTCAGGGATTTCCAACAATAATATGTGCAATATTCTTTTTAGGAGGTATTCAACTTCTAAGTATAGGCGTATTGGGACAGTATCTTGCTAAGAGCTACCTAGAAGTCAAAAATAGACCAATCTATATAGCTAAAGAAACATCCGAAAAGAAAAAATAAAGTAAAAATAAGTGTAATTAAATTATAATTGCATGGTAAGTAAAAAAATATACTGAAAATATATTTGGATAAGCTATTCATATAAACTTAAAAAATATGGATAAGCATTTGAAACTATTCAAATACAAGTAGTAGGAGGAAATATGACAGCAAAGAAGGATTTAAAAAAGAAAAAATCCAAAAAAAAGGCGAACAAGACTAATTCTAAACCAAACAGAAATCTAGGTGCAGATAAAGTTGAAAAACAAAAGCCGATAGCAGAAGTAGTATCAAAGGATAAAAGTATAGCAATTATATCGCTAATTCAGACATCCTTGGTAATGGCACTTTCGATAGCTATGATTTTGGCAAAACCTGGCAAAGGAATCGGACAGAAAATTATAGATCAAAATATTTTCTTGAGTGAAAAAATATTGACGAACAGTGTTTTGATAGCATTTGAAATAATAATAGTAGTATTTGCAGTATTTTTTGTATATAAGAGTCTTAAAAATGCAAAGCTCAAGAAGTTTTATTATACAGGAATAGTGCTTTTGACTATAGCATTTGCTTACTGTGTGACACAAAGTGTTGATAATTTTGCTGTATATTCTTATGGAGTAATAGTTGCATTGCTTGTAGCAATTCTTCAGATGGTTAAATTACGTTTTATATCAAGAATTGAAGTAACTTACAAAGATGAGGAAGTAACGGAAGCTTAGTAAGTTATTTAGTATTAATATTTTGATATAATAAAGAATAACATTAAGTAAATAGGGTAAATTAATTATAGGAAATATTATTTAAGAAAGGGTGATTTAAATGGCAGTAGTAGAGTTAACTGTTTGTCCACTGGGAACTGGAACAACAAGTGCAAGTAAGTATGTTGCAGGGGCTCAGCAAGTATTAGAAGAGCAGAATAAAGTGAAGTACCTTCTAAACCCAATGGGAACAGTGATGGAAGGAAATATAGATGATATATTTGCACTTATAAGAAAGATACAAGAAGACGTATTTGATAAGGGTGTTGATAGAGTGTATTCTATAATCAAAGTGGATGATAGACGTGACAAAATAGCAACTATGGAACAGAAGCTAGAGTCAGTTAAATCAAAACTAGAAAAATAAGTTTACTTATTAATTGGTTTGTCTATAAAAGTTAATAATTAGAGAAGTTATAATAAGGGGCATTGAAATTTCAATGTCTCTTTTAAATTTCAAACAAAAGATTGAAGATAGTGATATAATTCTTATAGGTGTACAATAGAATTTATATAAAAACTTATAAAATTAATTAGAGAATGCTTAAAAATAATCAAAAAATAAATTGGAGAAGAAAAGATTTATTAAGTCAATCAAAAACCAAACAAACTTTAATAAATCTTAATAAATGCATTTGTTTTTTTTAAGGATTTTGTGATATTATTAGAATCTAAATATATAATGGAGGTTGTTATGGAATTACATGACAGTATAGCAAAAATTGTTTTAGAAAATCCTATTAGGATAGTCTTTAGTAATAAAAAAAATAAAGATAGTGAATATGAAAAGATAAAGATAAATCTAACAAATTTGAAAAATAAAGAAATATATCAAGTTGAAAAATTTACTGATAAGCAAGTTTTTCATAAAAATATTGAGAAAGAAGATCTTGAAGAAACAATGATATCTTTGATGGAGAACTTTAAGCAGATGTCTGCTATATCAAATGAGTATAACTTTGATATTAGAATTTCTAAAAAAGGAAAAGTATTTTTCTCAAAACATGAGCAAAAAAACAAAGTGAATATTAGCTCAAGTCATAATAAAAAGAAAAATTATATATTACAAGAGGGAATGATCATTCCTCCTTTGATAGACCTTGGTGTATTTACTAAAGAAGGTAAGGTAGTAAATTCTAAATACGACAAATTTAAACAGATAAATAGATTCGTAGAGATAATTGATCATGAAGTAAAAAATATTGAAAAAGATTACTCAAAAGAAAGTGAAAATGTGTTACATATACTTGATTTTGGTTGTGGAAAATCGTATTTAACATTTATTATATATTATTATTTTACAGAAATAAAAGAAATGAATGTCAAAATTACAGGATTGGATCTTAAGAGGGATGTTATCCAAAATTGTAATGAAGTGGCAGAAAAATATAACTACGAAAATTTAAAATTTGAGTTAGGTGATATTAATGGATTCAAGTATGAGAACAATGTGGATATGGTAATTACATTGCATGCTTGTGATACAGCAACTGACTATGCCTTATTTAATGCAATAAATTGGAATGCAAAGATGATATTTTCAGTTCCTTGTTGTCAGCATGAAATAAACTCTACAATTAAGCCAAATAGTCTGGATATTATAACAAAATATGGAATTATTCAAGAAAGAGTATCAGCACTCTTTACTGATGCAATAAGAGCAAATTTATTGGAGGCTATGGGATATAAAACGCAGCTATTAGAGTTTATAGATATAGAACACTCTCCTAAAAACATACTTATAAGGGCGGTGAAATCGAATATAAGTAATGAAAAAAAGAAAAGGGCTATTGATGAAGTGGAAAAAATTAGAGCAGAATTTAACTTTGAACAAACTCTATATTCTCTATTAAAGGAAAGGTTGTAGAATATATTAAAGTTTTGTAAATACGCTTCTTTATATAAAACAAGAAATTTATAAGCGAAAACTTCAAATTTTAAATTAGAATTTGCAAATAAGTGTATTAGCTAGCAATTTGTGGTATTAAATAAATGATGGTTAATATAAAAATAAATTTCATTATAAAAACTAGTCAAAACCTAAACTCTAGCAAAAAATAAGGTTTATATATAAATATATAACTAAATTGGATAAAAATAAAAAAAATATATAGAGAAGTTACAAAAATGAAAAAAAAACGAATAAATAACTTGGAATTATTACAATAAAGAAAAAAATGATAAAAATTAATATTCACAAGAAAAATAGTGATATAATAGAGTACAAACTTAAAAAATAATATGGAATAATATGAGGTATGGAGAATGAAGAAACTAAAGTATATAATCCTCCCTATTCTTATTGGTGTGGCTTTTGCTTTTGGTCTTAATCAGTATTTGAATAAAAAAAACACAGAAATGTTGCAAACAAAGGACCTATACATGATGTTGCACGATACAAAGAGTCTAGTGAAGGATAAAGGGGTTTTTGCCAATAACCACTTGATGAAAAATGGCGATATTATGATGCTTGGATCATCTGAGCTAAGTCATTCAACAAAACAACATCCAGACTACTATTTTAATACTGGAAGAACAAAAAACAAGGTAATTACAGTTGGAAGAGCATATACTCAAACATTGCAAGATGCAAGTATAGTTGGAAGCTTGGACAATAATATACCAGAAAAAAAGGTGGTATTATTGCTTTCAATGCAGTGGTTTATGGATAAAGAGGGTGTGTCATCACATCATTTCCAGACTAGATTTTCGCCAATACAATTTTATAGATTTTTAGATAATCCGAAGATATCTGATGATGTAAAGTATAGGTATGCAAAAAGAGTTGATGAGCTATTGAAAAATCCTGGAGAGTATAGAGATGAAGCTCTATATGCAAAGATGTATCTAGATGAATCAGCAAAAGGTAATGTGATGAGGACAATGTTTAATCCTTATTATTCTGTAAGAGAATCGATGGTAGCTCTAAAAGACAAGGGTATTACCTATAAAAAATTAGATTCTATGTATGATAAAACAGAAGTGAACTACAATATTAAGGGTAAAATTAACTGGGAAGAAGAAATGAAAAAAGCGCAAAGCGATGCAGAAAAAAGAGTCGGCAAAAAAGCTGAAGTTTTGGGTGGAAATAGACTTTATATAGATAAGGGATACTATAGACAGTATATACATAATAAGGATGATTATTTCAAGGATGTTTACGACTATGTAGATTTAACAAGTTCTAGAGAATTTGAAGATTTATCAATATTTTTAGATACTTGTAGAGATTTAGGTGTTAAACCTACAATAGTATTAATACCTGGAATGAATGAATTTTATGATTACACAGGAATAGATAAAAAAGATAGAACAGAATTTTTTGATAAAGTTAGAAAAACAATCAAACCATATGATTACAACTTGGTAGATTTGACAAAAAATGAGACAAGAAGATATTACTTAAGAGATGTAATGCATATTGGTACAGTTGGTTGGGTAGACCTTTGTGGTCAATTGTATAATATTTATGAAAGATAGGTGATTTAAGTGGATAATAAAAAATATATTTATATGTCTATACTAATAGCAGCAGCTATAATAATGTGTATATTGGTATTTACTTTTCTTCCATTTAAAGAACTTCCATTTATTTATAATGAATTTTAGTCGGAGGTGAAAATATGAATAATATTGTTAGAGGAGTAAAAAAATATTCTAAAACTGATAGAATTGCAGTTATATGCGAAGGTGATACTTTGACATATAAGGATTTGGATAAGTATTCAGATTTGATAGCAAATTATATCCTAAATAAGTATGATGAAAAAATCCCAGTGGCGATTTATGCCAACAAAGAAAGATTGATTCTTCCTTGTATGATAGGAGCGTTAAAGTCAGGTAGAGCATATGTTCCTATGGATGTAAGTTTTCCAGAGCAAAGAGTTAAAGATGTATTGTCTTCAGTAAAACCAAATATTTTATTTAATTTTTCCGATGAAGAGTTCTTTTTTGATGAAGATGGAAGTATTAAAGAAGAATTTAAAGATATAGAAATAATAGATAGAAAAAAACTTGAAGAATTTATAATAGAAAATTTAGATGGAGAACTATCAAAAGAAGTTCCTGAAGATATGTGGGTGGATAGAGATGAAGACTCCTATATTTTATTTACATCGGGGTCTACTGGTAAGCCAAAGGGCGTAGAAATTAGCACATATAATTTGGATAGCTTTATCAGCTGGATGAGTCCTATATTGGGTCTCGATGGAAGCGAAAAGGTAGTAATGGACCAACCTGCTTACTCATTTGATTTGAGTGTATCACAGCTTTATCCAGGCATTACAAATGGAGCATGCTTATACTCATTATCAAAAAAAATAGTTGCGGATTTTAGGTCATTATTTACAGAAATGAAAAAGTCAAATATGGAAGTTTGGGTGTCAACACCTTCTTTTGCTGGTATGTGTTTAGCTGATAAAGATTTTGATGAAAATCTTCTCCCAAATCTTAGAAAGATGCTATTTATAGGAGAGGTACTTCCAGTTGAAGTAGCAAAAAAATTATATGAGAGATTCCCAAAGATTGAGGTAATTAATGGGTATGGACCTACAGAGGCAACAGTAGGAATCAGCCACGTGGTAATTGAGGATAAGCATATAAATTCAGGAGATAGTCTTCCAGTTGGTGTTCCTATGCCAAACTGTACAATAAAGATATTAGATGAAGATGGAAATGAAGTAAAACAGGGAGAAAAGGGTGAAATATCCATAATAGGGCCATCAGTATCCAAAGGTTATTATAAAAATGAAGAAAAAACGAAAAAAAGTTTTTATATAGACAATAGTGCAAATATGGATAAGAAAGGTGATAGTCTTGATGAGGAGTTAAACGAGCTTAGATTTAGAGCCTATAGAACTGGTGATATGGGAATGATGTTAGCAGATGGAAATATTAAGTATAGTGGAAGAAAAGATTTCCAAATAAAGTTACATGGTTATAGAATTGAAATAGAAGATATAGAAAATAATTTGAGAAAATTAAAAAATATAAAAAATGCAGTTGTATTGCCTATTTATAAAAATGAAAAAATAGCTTATTTAAAGGCATTTGTTGAGTTAGAAGAGGAAAATGATAAAAGCAATCTTAAAAATCAGATAGCTATAAAAAAACAATTATCTGAATTAATACCTGAGTATATGATTCCTAGAAATATAACTGTAATAAGCTCATTTCCAATGAATACAAATGGAAAAATAGATAGAAAAAAACTTTCTGAAGAAGTTTAAGTAGGGGGGAGACATGAAGTTTTCACAATATGAAGGATATCTATATATGTATATTCTGCTTCTTACTATGATTCCAGCAGTTGCTCTTGGTATATTTGAGAAAAAAATCAAGTACTATGGAATGTTAGCTACAGCCTTAATGATATATTTAATTGTAGGCTTGGATGTGCAGTTTAGATATTTGGCGATATTTATGCTATGGGAGATGGCCCTGATATTTATATATAAGGCTATTAGGAAGAATAAAAAATCTAAATGGACCTTTAGAATATTTTTATTTGCAACCATGCTTCCATTAATAATCAATAAGATTTCTCCAATGACATCATTTGGCGTGATTGGATTTATAGGTATATCATACCTAAGTTTTAGAACTATACAAATAGTTATAGAAATATATGATGGGGCTATAGAAGAATTGGGATTTTTGGACACTCTTTACTTTGTTTTGTTTTTTCCTACATTAAGTTCTGGCCCTATAGATAGATCAAGAAGATTTGACGAAGAAATAAATAAGCTTATAACTAGAAAAGAATATATAGATGGATATTTAATACCTGGTATTAAAAAAATATTTCAAGGAGTTTTGTATAAGTTTGCGATAGCGACTTTGATACACTTGTTTTGGGTCAGTAAAGTCCATCCAACGCCACATGCAATTTCTATAATATCCTATATGTATGCATATACGCTTTATCTGTTCTTTGATTTTGCGGGCTACAGTTTGATCGCAGTTGGAACAAGCTATATATTCGGAGTGCATGCTCCAGACAACTTTAATAAACCATTTTTAAGTAAAGATATGAAAGAATTCTGGACTAGATGGCACATTAGTTTGTCTAGATGGTTCGGTGATTATATATTTTCAAGATATGTATTAAATGCTATGAGAAAGAAAAAGTTCAAAAAAAGAGCCACAGCATCACATGTAGCACAGATGATTACAATGACGACTATGGGATTTTGGCATGGATTTACTTGGTACTATGTAGCATATGGTGTATATCAGGGATTAGCTCTAGTTTTGACTGATGAATTTACAAAGAAATCAAAGATATATAAAAAGTATAAAAAAGAAAAATGGTTCCAATATTTACAGATTGTAGTAACTTTCCATATAGTTTGTTTTGGTATGTTGATATTTTCTGGATTTTTAAATCATTATATTAAATTTATATAGAAAAAGTAATAAAAAAATATTGCATGTAAAAAATAATAATATAATAAGCAAAACTATAAAGATATGATATAATATTAAAAATAATAGCTGAAACTGATTTGAAAAATCATACAGAAGTTTTAGGAAGAAGATTAAAAAGTTTTAGAATAGATATCCTATACTTAAGAAAAAAAGATATCCTAACTAAGGGAAAATAAGTTAATTCTAATTTATTTGAGTTGTAAAATTTTCTTATCGATTATGGAATAGCTAAGCTTTTTATAATATAATATTAGTCTATAAATAGAAAGAATGAACGGTAGAACAAAGGAATTTGAAGGAGGTAGAATATTTAATGGATTTACAAGAAAAAGTAATAGAAATATTTGAAGAAGTATTGGGAACAGATGAAATTAAAGATGATCTTGATTTGGACATGTTTGAAAACGAGTTATTAGACTCTTTGGCAATTATAGAAGTTTTGTTGGGGATTGAAGAAAAGTTAGGCTTATCGCTTCAACCAACTGATTTAGAGAGAAAAGATATGGCTACAGTGAATAATTTGGTAGCTTTTCTAAAGCCAAGATTACAATAATTTCATAGTATAATGCTAAAAATAAATAAAAAGAGAGAATCTGAAAACTGGTACTCTCTTTTTTATTATAGAAATTCACGATTTTAATTATTATTTTCATCTATTTGGGGTATTATAAAAAGATGGAAAAAATATTTGAAATATTATTTTTCAATAAAAATTCATTAAAAAATACAAGGATTTTGTATTTTTAATCTAGAAAATGAAAATACATATAAAGTACAAGTAAAAAAACATTGATACGAAAAAGTAATGATAATTATCATATATTACATAAATTGACATCTAATCACAAACTGTACAAAAATAAGTAACAATCTGGTAAATAAGTGTTGAATAGAGATTTATTTATGATAAACTATAGTATGGTAAGTTTTATATATTATAATACTTATGGCAATTTCACTGCGCAAATTCTATGGTTGTGTAGTTTAAAATAATGATAATTGTTATTGAAAGGGAGTAGAAATGTCAAGAGTTGCTAGGAAGAGACTTGAGAAGGAAGCTAGAAAAAATAATAGAAGATTTCCTTTTGGAAGGAAAAAAGCTCGCTCTACTGACTTTAATATAGATATGGAAGATATAGATAATATATCTGAGGGCTCACGTTCAAATGATGAAAATCTGGATGTGAATCAAACTATAAAAAATGGAGATAGGGTAAGTGATAACTTAAATGATGGTAATGTTGCTATGAATTTGCCATCAACTAAGAAACAAAAATCAGGCATTTTAGATAAAAATATTGAAAGAATGAAAAATGAAACTAGTTCAGGATCAATTTTTTCGTCGGGTGATACTATGGTCGCGGTTCCCAAAAAAATGAAAACAGCGGACAATATAATTTCTGTAGAAGATGAGAGAATGTACTTTGAAAGAAAACAAAGACGGATGAAAAAGGGCCTATCATATGATGATGATGTATTAACAGTAAATGATATACATACTGCAGAAGATGATAAATACAATAGAAATTTTGATTCTCAAGATATGGATGATTTAAACGATAAGCCAGAAGAAAATATTAATGAGATCAAGAAAATAGATATAAAAGAAGCTCCTTTTGAAGATGTTGTAAGAGTGGCGGAGTCGAGACTTGCAGCAGAGAAGGAAAATCAAAAGAAAATAGCTCTAGAAAAAAAGAAAGAGTTGGAAAAACAGCAAATATTATATAATCAAAAGAAGGTAGAATTAGCGGAAAAAGAGGGAATAGAAGTGGCAGACAAGGACAAGAAAACATTAAAGGGACCAGAGCTATCTGATTCAAATAATAATTCAGATAAGGCTAATCTAGATAAGGGTTCAAACAGCAATAATAATTTAAATAATAATGAAAAAGAAGAACATGATAGAAAAGAAAAAGGATTAAGAGAACAAATAAAAAAAGAACAAGAATTGAAATTAGCAGAACTTAAGTCAGAAACAGAAAAAGAAAAGAAAAAATCATCAAAAGAAAAACAAGAAGATAAAAAATCAGAAGAAAAGTTAGAAGATAAAAATCAAGAAGAAAAGAAAACAAAAGAAGAAGTAGATCAGGATCAAGAGACAGAAGATCAGGAAATAGAAGAAATATATGAAGAAAATGAATCAGTAAATGATTTTGATCAAGATCCTGAAAATGGTGGAAAGTTCAAAAAGTTTATGAAGAAGTTCTTAAAGGTAGCTGCTATTGCACTGGTTGCTGTATATGCGATTGGATGTGTGGTATTTAATAATAGATTCTTTATAAATACAAAAGTAAATGGAATGGATGTATCATTTAAGACTCCAGCTCAGTTAGATAGTATGGCAGAGGAAAGAGTAAATGGTTATAAGATACAAATTGATGGAAGAAACAATGTAAAAGATGAGCTTCAAGGAACAGATGTAGACATGAAGTATGTTAAAGATGGAAGTTCAAAAAAAGTCAAGGCAGAGCAAGGATTCTTTGGATGGCCTGTTGCTTTATTTAGTGGAGAAGAAATCGATGGAAAACTAAATGTAGAGATCGATGAAGCAAAATTAAATAATGCTGTTGAGGACTTCAATGTATTTAAGAAGGAATATGTAAAAGAACCTGTAAGTGCATATCCAAGATATTCTGAAAAAGAAAAGAAAATGATAGTAGATAAAGGTGAATTAGGAAGTATGCCTATTGAATCTAAGGTTGTAAAGTTTGTAGATGATTCTGTAAAAGCTCAGGCTGAAACTACAAAATATCCAAATGAAGTATACAAACCTCAAAAGAATAAGGCAGATGATCCAAGAATACCAAAAGCAATAGCTGAGATGGAAAAGTACACTGGTATGACTGTAGAATATGATTTTGGATATGAAAAGTATATACTTGATGGAAAAGAAATCAGTAAAATGTTTAATGTTGATTCTGAAAATGACTACAAGGTAACATTTAGTAAGGAAAATGTTAGAGAGTTTGTAAGAAATCTAAGCAGAAAATATTCTACTTATGGAGATACAAGAGAAATACCTTCAGCATCCACTGGTGGAAAACTAAAGGTAAGTGGTGGAGTATATGGTTGGTTGATAGATAGAGATGGCGAAACAGACGAGCTAGTAAAGATTATTCAGGCTGGTAAGGATGTAAAGGGAAGAGAACCTCTATACCAGCAAAAGGCAATAACAAAAGACAAAAATGATATGGGTAATGAATTTATAGAAATAGATCTATCAAAGCAGCATATGTGGTTTGTAAAAGATGGAGAACCGATAGTGTCTACTCCTATAGTAACTGGAAATCCAAATCAGGGAGATGCAACACCTCCAGGGATATATCCTATTACATATAAGACAAGAAATGCAGTTCTTAGAGGACCAGGATATGCATCACCAGTTTCATTCTGGATACCATTTAATGGAAATATAGGTATACATGACGCAAGTTGGCAGCCAATATATGGTGGAAGTAGATATCTATATGCTGGATCACATGGTTGTATAAATACTCCTTATGATAAGGTAGCACAGATATATGAATATGCAAAAGAAGGTATGCCAGTAGCAGTACATTATTAATTTAAAAATAAGATGCCGAAATAGTATTAAAATATTGAAAATATAAATACTAAATATAGTATCTAATCAGATAAAATACACGGTAAAAATCAGTATGTTGATTTTTACCGTGTATTTTTTATTTAATGGGGTATAATATAGTATGTCGGTTTTTTTATTGGATTCGATAATATGAAATTTTTGTAGAGTGACTTTGAGTAGTTATTTTATAAAAATATGTAAAGGAGATAGATTTAATGGGAGAGACTAGCTATATTGAATTAAACAATGAAGTAATAGTAAGAGATAGACACGGAAAGTACCAACTTCATAAAGATGAAGAAGCATTAAGTGCGTATCTATCTGACTCTATTGATAAGAGAACTAAGAAATTCAGTTCTGAAAGTGAAAAAATAAAATATTTAATTGATAATAAATACTATGAAAGAGAAATCATCGAAAAATACTCAAAAGAATTTATATTTGAATTATATGACTATATAAATTCCTTTGGATTTAACTTTCAATCATATATGAGTGCAAGTAAGTTTTATGAAAATTATGCACTTAAAACGGATGATGGAAAATACATACTTGAAAATTATGAAGATAAGATTTTAATTTGTTCTCTAGCAATTGCCAATGGTGACGAAAAAGTTGCAAGAAAGGTAGCTGAAAAACTTATAAGGCAGGAATTTCAGCCAGCGACACCAACATTTTTGAATCTTGGAAGGGAAAGAGCAGGTCAACTGGTGAGTTGCTTTTTGCTGACTGTAGAGGATAGCTGTGAAGGTATTAGCTATGCAGTATCTTCTGCAAATCATCTATCCAAAATAGGTGGAGGAGTAGCTCTAAACCTGACAAGATTAAGAGCAAGAGGAGAATCAATCAAAGGTATAGAAGGGGCAAGTGGCGGCGTTGTAGGAGTTGCTAAGATGCTTGAACAGAGCTTTAGTTACTTCAATCAGATGGGAGCAAGACAAGGTGCTGGAGCGGTCTATTTAAATATTTTACATGCGGACTTTGAAAACTTAATGGATACCAAAAAAATAAATGCTGATGAAAGAGTAAGATTGACAACTTTATCAATAGGTGCGATCATACCCGACATATTTATGAAATTGGCTGAAAAAAATGAAAAGGCATATGCTTTTTATCCACACTCTATATATAAAAAATATGGCTTGCATCTTGATGATTTAAATATGGATGAGTGGTATGAAAAGTTGCTTGCAGATCCAGACATAAAGAAAAAAGAAATAAATCCTAGAAAAATGCTTACTAGTATTGCGGCAACTCAGATGGAGAGTGGATATCCCTATATAGTATTTATAGATACGGCTAATAAAAATCATACACTAAAGGATCTTGGTATGGTGAGAATGTCAAACTTATGCTGCGAAATATTTCAGTATCAAGTACCATCTCATATAGAAAGCTATGGTTCAAGTGCAAGTGTATGGGGGCAAGACGTTAGTTGTAATCTAGGATCATTAAACATTGCAAATGTAATGGAGCATAAAGATATTTCAGGATCTATTGATACTGCAATAAGATTTTTAACAGATGTAAGTGATAAAACAGACATTTATCAAGTTCCGACAGTGAAAAATGGCAATGATAAAAGTCATTCTATAGGGCTAGGAGCTATGAATTTACATGGGTTTTTGATGAAAAATAACATAGTATATGGATCAAAGGAAGCCGTTGAATTTTGCAATGTATTTTTTGCTATGATGAGATACTTTGCTATTAAGACATCTATGAATATAGCAAAAGAAAGAGGAAAGAGCTTTGAAGGCTTTGAAAAGTCAGAATATGCCAAGGGTTCATCAAGTGATGTACTTGGAAAATACTATATGATAGACTTTATTCCTAATAGTGACAAGGTAAAAAAACTATTTGAAGGTATCTATATACCAACAAAAGAAGATTGGGCAAAACTTTTAGACGAGGTCAAAGAAGTGGGAATATACAATGCTTACTTAATGGCAATAGCTCCTACTCAAAGTATAAGCTATGTTCAAAATTCTACATCTTCAATAATGCCGATTACAGAACAAATAGAAGTAAGAATTTATGGGGATTCAACAACCATATACCCTATGCCTTTCTTAACTAATGAAAATATGCTGTTTTATAAAAGTGCGTATAATACAGATATGTTAAAGGTAATAGATGTAGTGGCAGCTGTTCAGGATCATGTTGATCAAGGCATTTCTACGACACTATTTGTTACAGATGACAAAACGACAAGAGATATAGCAAGATATTATATATATGCATATAAAAAAGGTTTGAAGAGCCTTTACTATACTAGAACAAAAATGCTTAGAGAATTGAATAATGAGTGTATATCTTGTTCAGTGTAGAAGAATATAAAATTTACAATATATTTTGTTAAAAATCGAGTTATAGGATAAAATATATGATAAAAACTGTATAAAAGCAAGATATATATGGCTGATTTAAAGAATTAATATATATAAATAGAAAAAAAGTATATAAGTTATTTACTATATGTATTAATATTTGTTAAAATAAGAGTACATAAAAAGTTTGGATATGTGTAATGAAGTGGAGGAAGAAGAGTATGAAAGACAAAGAGAAAGATAGAATAGATACAGTTCATAAGGCAGTCAATTGGGATACTGAGGATGATGATTTTACACAGGCATTTTGGGAACAAAATGTAAAGCAGTTTTGGCTACCTGAAGAGGTCCCCGTATCAAAGGATATTCCAAGCTGGAATGAACTATCGGAAAAAGAAAGAGTTCTATACAAGAGGGTGCTAGCTGGTCTTACTCTTTTGGATACAAAACAGGGAAATGATGGAATACCGTCTATGATGGAATTAACAGATAATTTTCAGAGAAAAGCAGTGCTTTCCTTTATGGGGACGATGGAGGAAATACATGCAAAGAGCTATTCAAATATATTTACAACTCTTCTATCTAAAAGAGAAATAAATGACTTGTTTGATTGGATAGAAGAAGAACCTCTTCTTCAGAATAAGGCTAATATAGTGCTAAGACAGTATAAAAATACAGACAGCGAAAAAAACTTATATTTGTCAATGGCTACAAGTGTATTTTTGGAAAGCTTTTTATTTTATAGTGGATTTTTCTATCCATTATTTTTGGCAGGTCAGGGAAAAATGATATCTAGTGGAGAAATTATTTCACTTATATTGAGAGATGAATCGCTCCATGGTAAGTACATAGGGCTTCTTGCCCAAGAAAAATTCAATTCATTTCAATATGATGATAAAAATGAATTGAAAGATAAAGTATATGATCTATTAAAAGAATTAATGGAAAATGAAGAAAAATATACTAAGATGTTGTACGAAGGGACAGGGCTAGAGGAACAGGTAATAAATTTCTTGAAGTATAATGCAAACTCAGCACTTACTAATTTAGGATTTGAAGAATTTTACAAAGTTGAACCAGTAAATGCTATAGTTTTAAATGGTTTAAGCACTGAAACCAAAACTCATGATTTCTTTTCTACAAAAGGGAATGGATATCAAAAAGGTATTTATGAAGATTTGGAAGATGATGATTTCTTTTTTCCAGAAAACAATCTTTTAAATTAGGAATCCTATAAATTTTTATAACTTTAAAGAAAATAAAACTTATGATATTTTATATGGATTGGAAATGATATTAATTTTATTTTGAATAATTATAAAAAATATAGATACAATACAAAATATAGAATGAAAGAATATTTAGATGTATATAATATGTAACTAATTTATAAAAAGCATTAATTAAAAATTGGAATTTTTTGGATTATATTAGTAATAATAAGAAATTTAAAACTGAATTTTGATAAATTATATAAATAAATTATATAAAAATACAGTAAAAGGGATGGCCTGCAGGCCATCCCTTTTACTGTATTTTTAGTTTTGAAAAGACTTTACTATTATCGGCGAATTTTACAACTATTCCTATAAATATTCCGCTTACTATAGATGCTCCTAACATGAAAGGTAAATAAGTAATCATGGACAGATTTTCTATTATCAACCCAGCCATCAAAAGCTGACCTATATTGTGCATAATAGCACCTATCAGACTTATTCCTATAATTGAAAAGCCCTTAACCTTACTTGCCAAGTACATTGCGCCCAGACTAAGATAGCCTCCAGCAATACTAAATAGTAGGTAAGATACTGGTCCTGCAAACATGGAAGAAAGTATAATTCTAACAGAAAGTATGCTAAAAGTATCTTTAAATCCAAAATTTAAAAGGCATATAAGTGTGATGATATTACTCAATCCGAGCTTTGCACCTGGAAAAAGGGCAACTAGTGGATTAGGTATTAGAGTTTCTAATATATACAGAGCCAAACTATATGCGACCATTAAGCTTAGAAGTATTAATTTTTTTGTATTATTTTTTTTCATAAAATATTAAAATTCCTCCTAAAAAATAAAGATAAATAATCTCAATTATAATAATAATATTAAAGATAGAATATAGCAAGAAGTTTGTAGGGAAAGTGTTCAAATATTTGAGCTTTTTAAGAAAAAAATCATAACTTAGATATTGGATATGGATATAGGTGATATAATAAGTAACAAATAAAAAGCAATAAAAAGAACTAATAGCAAGTAAGCGATAAAAAAATCTAATGACAAGTAAGAAATAAAGAAAGTAATAAAAAATAAAAATACGAGTAAAAAAAAATACTACAAGTAAATAAAAATACTACAAGTAAATAAAAATACCAAAAAAAATAGTAAGGCTTAAAAGTTTTAAATCAAGGCTTGACCTTAACCTTACGTAATACTTTAATATAGTTTGTGGAGGTGATGATATGGAGTATACAGTAAGTCAATTGGCCAAAATATCTGGAGTAAGCGGCCGTACTCTTAGATATTATGATGAGATAGATTTGCTCAAGCCAAAAAGAATAGACTCAAATGGATATAGGATCTATACTGAGTCAGAAATAGATATGTTGCAACAGATATTATTTTATAGAGAGCTAGATTTTAGCCTGGAGGATATAAAAAAAATAGTAAGGTCTCCAGAATTTGAGATTAAGTATGCTCTAAAAAATCAACTGATAAATCTCCAAGAAAAAAGAAATCGACTTGATAAGTTGATTAAAAATGTTAACAAGACAATATTATCTATGGAAGGGGATATTACTATGAGTGATATAGAAAAATTTGAAGGATTCAAAAAAAAGATTATTGAAAAAAACGAAAAAAAATATGGCAAAGAAATCAGATCTTTGTATGGGGACTTAGATATTGATAGGTCCAACTCGAAAATTATGCAAATGTCTGAAAATGATTGGTCAAGGCAAGAAAAACTATCAAAAGAAATAAATGAAAAATTGAAGCTTGCGATGCAGTCTGGAGATCCAAGCTCTGATATGGCTCAAGAAGTATGTGAGTTACATAAAAAATGGCTTTGTATGTTTTGGTCTGAAAATAAATATTCAAAAGAAGCTCACAAATCAATGGGGCAAATGTATGTAATTGATGAACGATTTAGAAATTATTATGACAAGGTAAGTAAAGGTGCAGCACAATTTTTAAAAGATTCATTGGATATATACTGTGAAAAATAGAAAAATAATTTATAAGTATAGTTTTAATTTGGATCATAAAAAATAATTATATATGAAAAAATTGAAGTTAAATTGGATGAAAAAAGAGGCAAAGCTTTACTTTGTCTCTTTTTATTGTATATAGATATTGGACTATATTAAGAAAATTATGCTAAAATATAGATAATACAGAGAAAGGTAGGAGAGTTATTATGACTAAAAATAGAAATGAAATAGATAATAGATATAAATGGGACTTAGAAAAAATGTATACTGATGCTTCTAAAATAGAAGAAGATATTAAGTTTATAGAAAAATCGTACAAAGAAATAAAAAATTACAAGGGTAAAATGTCTGACTCAGCAGATAATTTTTATAATACCTTGAAAATTATGGAGGATTCATCAAGAAAATTATCATATCTTTATGCTTATACACATATGAAGCATCATGAAGATACAAGAATAAATGAAAACCTTGCAGATGCAACGAAAAGCGAGATGGTAGCAGCTGAGCTTGGTAAGGCAACAGCATTTGTTGTACCTGAAATCATAGCAATGGAAAGTTCTTTATTGAATAGTTTCTTGGAAGATGAAAAAATAGCTCATTACAAGAAAATGATTGATGAAATACTTAGAGACAAGCCTTACACACTTAGTGAAAAAGAAGAAGAAATAATGGCAGCTGTAGCAGATCTTACAGGCGTGGCAGAAAGTACATATGAAATGCTATCTTATGCAGATATGAAATTTCCAGAGATTGAAGATGAGGATGGTAAAAAGGTAAGACTTGATCATTTCAATTACTCTACATATATTAAAAGTAAGAATCAAAGAGTAAGAAAGGACGCTTTTGAAGCAGAATTTGGAACATATAAAAAATACTCTAATACAATGGCATCGACACTATTCGGAGCAATTAAATCTGAAATATTCAATGCTAATACTAGACACTATCCATCAGCCTTGTTTGCATCACTATATGAGGATAATATAAGTGTAGATGTATATAATAATTTAATTGACTCAATACATGAAAATATAGACACACTTGATAAGTATCTAGAAATTAAGAAAAAATATCTAGGTTTGAAAAATTTACATATGTATGACCTTTATGTTCCAATGGCAAGAGATTTCAATATGGAAATTTCTTTTGAAAGAGCAAAAGAAATTATTCTTGAAGCACTTAAGCCAATGGGAGAAGATTATACTTCTTTAATTCAAAAAGCTTTTGATGAAAGATGGATCGATGTTTATGAAAATGAAGGTAAAAAGGGAGGAGCATATTCTTGGGGTAGCTATGATTCTCATCCTTATATTTTGATGAGCTATAATAACGATTTAAACTCTATGTTTACTCTAATACATGAGTTGGGACATTCGATACATAGCTACTTGTCACATAGTTCTCAGCCATACATATATTCTAGCTATAAGATATTTGTTGCAGAGGTTGCATCTACTGTTAACGAAACTTTGCTTATTAAGTATCTATTAAATAGTTCAAAAGATAAGACAGAACAGATATATCTTTTGAACTATTACTTGGAACAGTTTAGAACAACTGTATATAGACAGACTTTGTTTGCAGAGTTTGAAAAAATAACACACGAAAAAGTAGCAGCAGGAAATCCTATGACTGCAGATGATTTTACTGAAGTATTTTACAATTTAAATAAGCTTTACTATGGTGGAGCTTGCGAAGTAGATGAAATAAGCGGTGTGGAATGGGCTAGAATTCCTCATTTTTATTCAAATTTCTACGTTTATAAATATGCCACAGGATTTGCAGCAGCATCCGTACTTAGTGACAAGATACTAAATGAAGAAGGTGCTGTAGATAAATATATTGAATTTCTAAAAAGTGGTGGTTCAGAATATCCTCTAGATCAGTTAAGAAGTGCAGGGGTTGATATGGAAAATAAAGAATCAGTAGAGGATTCATTAAAGATATTTGGAGAGCTAGTGGACAAATTGGAAGAGTTAGTGAAGTAAATTATAAAAAATATTGTTTCATTTAAACTCAAAAGTTGAATTAAATATGCTTATAAGCAAGAACTGTACTTAATAGAATTTTAGAGTTTTTATAAAAAACTTATATGTTTAAAGATGAAGGTGATATATATGGAAATATTTAATTTTCAAATAATAGCAGGTGTAATGTTATTTGTAATATTGGTTTCAATACAGATTACTCTCAATAAAATTCTTGTGATTCTAAGGGATATAAAAAGAGATATAAGATTAAAAAATGATGAAGTATTTGACATTGAAAACCATAGAAAGAGATACTAGTTATATATGCTGGAGGTGAACAATGAGTAGGGCACTAGCCCTACTCAGATTATGAAATTAGACGTTATAAAAAAAGAAATTCAAAAGGTCGCTGAAGCAATTTCTCTAGTTATAAACATAGATGTTACTATAGTAAATGAAGATATGAAAAGAATTGCTGGAACAGGTATATATAAAGATAAAATCGATGAAATAATACCTGGAACATCAGCTTTTAATAAATGTTATGAAGAAAAGAAAACTCTAGTTATAGATGATCCAAGAAACTCTGTGCTTTGCAAACATTGCTACAAGTTGGAAAACTGTAGGGAAGAGGCAGAGGTTTGTTGCCCAATAGTATTTGAGGGTAAGTGTTTTGGAGTTATAGGTTTGATAGCATTTGATGGTGTTCAAAAAAATAAGATAACCGACAATCAAAAAGAGCTCGTTATGTTTATTGAGAAGATGGCTAGCTTAATATCTGGAAATTTAAAGGCTGAAATTAAGTCTTATCAATATAATATTGAAAAAGAAAAAATATTAAAAGTTGTCGATAGTATGGACAGACCCTTGGTGTCTACTGATGAAAATGGAACGATAGATTCATGCAACAGCAAGTTTAAAAAAACATTCAAAATAGAAGAAAATCCAATAGGGAAAGAAATTTCTTTGGTCTTAGATTTCATCAATGCTGATGTATTTGCAAGTCTTAAGAATAATAAAAAGCACAGTGCAACCTTTTATTCTGAAAGGTCAAATGTTAGAGGTATTTACAATATTAATAAAATTTATTATAAAAAAGATTTAAAAGGTTTTGTAATAGACTTTGTAGATAAAAAAGATGCCATAAGAAACTATAATAAGATGAATATAGACTACAAAATGACTATGGATGATATAATTGGTGAATCAAAAATTATGAAAAAAGTAAAAGAAACTGCTCTCAAAGCATCTCAAAGCACCTCTACAATTTTAATTACAGGGGAGAGTGGAACGGGCAAAGAGTTGTTTGCAAGAGCAATACATTTTCATAGTGATAGAGGAGATAAACCCTTTATAGCGCTTAATTGTGCGGCTATCCCAGAGGAACTTCTAGAAAGTGAACTCTTTGGTTATGAAGAAGGTGCATTTACAGGAGCTAAAAAGGGTGGCAAGCTTGGTATGTTTGAAAGAGCCAATAAAGGGACTATATTTTTGGATGAAATTGGAGATATGAGTATACATCTCCAAGCAAAGCTACTCAGAGTGTTGCAAGAAAAAGAAATACAAAAGGTTGGTGGAAAGTCTGGAATAAAAATAGACGTAAGAATTATATCCGCAACTAATAAAAATTTGTTAGAGATGGTAGAAAAAGGAATGTTTAGAGAAGATCTATATTATAGATTAAATGTATTGCCAATTAATATTCCAAATCTTAGTGAGAGAAAAGAGGATATACCGCTTTTAGTAAATCATATGGTCAAAGTATACTCTCAAAAACTTGGTAAAAATGTATGTGGTGTATCAAATCATATAATGAAAATATTAGAAATGTACAATTGGCCAGGTAATATAAGAGAGCTACAAAATGTTATAGAATTTTGTATAAATATGACTAATGAAAAAATTATATCTGATGTAGAAATTCTAAAAAATAGATTTTCTATGGATGAGCAAAATGAGTTTATTGAGTATCTTGAAGATAAAGGCTACCTAGAAGAAGGAGAAGCTCAGGAGTTAAACAGATATGACATTGATATAAGAGGGTATGACAAAAGGGAAAGGAATATAAAAAATGTAAAGCCAGATTTAGCTGATTTGAGAAAAGATGGCTATGACGACTTAAATAAAATTAATAAAGTGGAAAATATAAAAATGATTGAAAATCCAGGTGTGTCGGCTAGAAAAAACATAAAGGAAAAAGAATCAATTAATTTTAAGACAATAGAAGAACTAGAAGTAGAAGAAATATCAAGGGCTCTTGAATATTATAAACCATATAAAAATGATAAAGATATGGTGGCGGATGTATTGGGAATATCAAGAGCGACCCTGTATAGAAAAATTAAAAAATATAATTTAGATATATAAATTTACTAAGCGATATGCAAAATAAGTGTTAATTAAATCCTAAAATGATATAATAGCGTTTCAAAATGAGAAAATATAAAATCAAATTGATAATTATATTTTCTCATTTTTTATAAAAACTTTTTTATTAAAATATATATAATTTTAAGTCTTGTAAATTCAAGCCTTTAAGAACTGTTTGATTAATAAAAACCTCTTTATTGAAAAGTTGGCATTGAATTTGCAATGTATATAAGTATAAAAGATAGCTTATTATTTTGAAACGGAGGATTACAATGAGAAACTTAAATAATGAATTTATAGAAATGCTTAGAAATGAGGTAAAACCAGCAGTTGGTTGTACGGAGCCAGTAGCCCTAGCACTAGCATGTGCTAAGTGTAAGGAATTGTTGGGAGAAGAAGTAATTGAAAATAAAATGTTTGTAAGCCCAAGTATATATAAAAATGGTATGTGCGTAGGAATACCAGGAACAGAAAGGTTGGGACTTAAGATAGCTGCAGCAATCGGCATAGTGGCTGGAAACTCAGAAAACGGATTGAGCGTGCTAGAAGGCACTAGTCAAGAACAGATTAAAGAAGCGGAAGAGCTAATGGATGCTGGCAGACTATCTATTAGTCCAGCGGATACAACTGAAAAGGTATTTATAGAAATAGAATTTAAGGGACAAAATTCCACTGCCAAAGTAAGAATTAGAGAAAAACACGATAACTTTACATTCTTAGAAAAAGATGGAAATATTATTTTAAATAAGGAAAATAAGTCTAAATCAGTACAAAAAGATACTGAAGCTACAAAGACTTTGATGGACGATGCAACTTTAGAAGAGATAATAAAAAATGTTGAAGCCCTAAATTATGAAGACATAAAGTTTTTAAAGAATGGTGTAGACATGAATCTAAATATGGCAAAAGAAGGATTAAATCATAAGCTAGGTATCGGAGTAGGATATGGTATCAAGGAAAATATGGAAGAAGGAATAATTGGAAATGATATTATAAATTCTGCAATGATGTTAACAGCAGGTGCTTCAGATGCTAGAATGGCAGGGGTAGACATGCCTGTTATGAGCTCAAATGGAAGTGGAAATCATGGTTTAACAGCTATATTACCGTTAGTAGCCTATGTAGAAAAGTTCCCTCAGAGCGATGAAAGACTTTGTAAAGCATTGGCATTATCTCATCTTACTACAGCCTATATAAAAAATTTCACGGGTAGGCTATCAGCAATGTGTGGATGTGGAGTAGCTGCTGCAACGGGTGCTACAGCAGGTATAGCTTGGCTGATGGATGAAGATGTAGAACATATCAGTGGAGCTGTTAGAAATGCAGTGGCAGATCTTAGCGGTATGATATGCGATGGAGCAAAGTCTGGATGTGCGATTAAGCTTTCATCAGCAGCAGCATCAGCAGTTAGAAATGCCCTACTTGCCAAAAATGGAAATTATGCCAAAACAGTAAATGGTATAGTTGCAGAAGATGTAGATACTACTATTAGAAATCTAGGAAGAGTAAGTGACAGAGGTATGACTATAACAGATACAGTAATACTAGATGTAATGAATGATATGAATAAAGCTAATTAATATAGACTATAAGTATGAAAAGCAAATGCATGATATTTTCATAGATCATTATAATAAAATAATGTTAATAATAATATATAAAAGCTGACTAAGTGTAGTTAAGTAGCTTAAAAATAAGAAAAACTACAATTAAAATGTTAAACTCTATTAAATTAAATAATATAAAAAAGGGATGCACTGAAAATTTTCAGTGCATCCCTTTATTTATAGTGAGATATTAACGCAATTTATTTGTTACGTTAAATATGTAAGGAACATTTCTAAATCTATCTTCGAAATCAAATCCATATCCTACCACAAACTTATCTTCTATTGAAAAACCACAGTAATCAGGAACAAAAGCAACCTGTCTTCTGCTTGGCTTATCTAAAAGCACACAAGTTTTTAAGCTTTTTGGATTCTTTGCTTTGATATGATTTATAGCGAAGTCCATAGTATTAGCAGTATCAGCGATGTCGTCCACAATCAATACATCATATGAAGTAATGTCGCTTAGAGTAATATCTGACTGAACCTTCACTCTACCTGCAGGTGACAATGAATCACCATAGCTAGAAGTAGTCATAAAGTTGACTTTTAATTGATGTAAATCTATTTTTCTAACCAAATCAGCACAGAAGATAAAACTTCCTTTTAAAAGTGCAATAACAAGAAGATTTTTGTCTTTGAAATCATCTTTTATTTGCTCGCCCAACTCAGAGATTCTTTTGTCTAGATCACTTTCACTAAACATGATCTCCCATTCTCTTTCTTCTATATTCATTTATTCCTCCAAGAAAATACCTAATTATTAATTATTTTATTTAAGTATTCTTTATTATACCATAAATTCAGATATAATATACAATAAATATAGTTAAATGCCGAAAAATACAATATTTGAGCAATATTTATTATTTGTTCATCTAAAAAAATGCATTTTATACGAGATTAATTACTTGACAAAATACATCACTATATCGTAATATATAAATATACAGAATATCAAATAACTAGAAAATATGTTGAAAATTGTTAAAAATATAATATCTTGGTAAAATTCTTGTAAGAAATAGTACTAATTAGTTGAAGAATCTACTTGAATAGGTTAATATGTTAGAAGTAAAATACCAACTTAGGAATAAATTATAGCAATTTTTAAAAGGAGAGATTTGATAAATGATGAATAATGTAGACTCAGAAAATTATATAAGCATGGATCAGCTAGAGAGTTATGCTCGTATCTTAAAGGTAATAGCACATCCAGTAAGGTTGTGTATTGTAAAAGGACTAATAGAAAACGGTGGATGTAATGTTTCAAATATCTACTCTTGTCTAGGTGTTCCGCAATCTACAATATCACAACATTTAGCAAAGTTAAAGTCAGAAGGTCTTGTAACTGGAGAAAGAAATGGAAATGAAATAATATATTCAGTTCAAAGTAGTGAAGCGAGAAAGCTTATTAAGTGTATGATAGAGAGCACTAAATGTGAAGATCTGTAGGATTAGTAATTCTGTATATATAGCTGATATAGAATCAGCTTATAATATTGTTTCTATTAAAAGTTTTATAAAGAGGATTTAAAATATGCAAAATAAAAATATTATTGCAGATAAAATAATGTAAAAAAATTAAATATACTTAAATATTATGTTTTTGAAAAATAAAATTTGTAGTTAAAAAAACTAAACATTTGAATATTCAAAAACACAGTTATACCATGACTTATTAAACATACATTTAAAAGGAATATTACCCTCTTGTTCATGTAATAAGAGTATTTTAAAAGCAAGCATGTGAAATATATTTATAGATGTTTATATAAGAATAATAGATATATGTTTAAGTAACTAAAGCATATTTTGTGTCAAGAATTTAGAAGATTTGAAATAAAGGGTAACTAAGGAAAAGCTACAACTTTATGTTCTAATGAAATTATGAAAAATAAAATAAAATTAGGTAAGAAATGAGAGGAGAATATGCTATGAAGAAAATTCTTATTGTTGGTGGCGTAGCTGGTGGAGCAACTGCAGCAGCTCGTTTAAGAAGGCTAGATGAAACAGCAGAAATAATAATGTTTGAAAGAGGAGAGTATATATCCTTTGCAAACTGTGGACTTCCTTATTATATTGGGGGAGTTATAGAAAATAGAGAATCCCTACTAGTGCAAACTGTGGAGGGAATGAGTAAAAGATTTAATCTTGATATAAGAAATTTCAGCGAAGTTGTATCTATAAATCCAGATAAAAAAGAGTTATTGATAAAGAACTTAAAAACTGATGAAAATTATACCGAAAATTATGATGAATTAATACTATCACCTGGAGCAAGTCCAATTAAGCCTCCAATACCTGGTCTAGATGAAACAGATAATGTTTTTACCTTGAGAAATATACCAGACACAGATAGAATTAAGTCCTTTGTAGATAATCAAAATCCACAAGAAGCTGTAGTAATAGGTGGAGGGTTCATCGGTGTAGAAATGGCTGAAAATTTGGTAGAAAGAGGAATAAAAGTTCATCTAGTAGAGATGTTAGATCAAGTAATGGCTCCATTTGATTTTGAGATGGCTCAAATGCTTCATGAACATATGATAGACAATGGAATTGACCTAGTACTGGGAGATGGTGTTAGCTCTTTTAAAGATAATGGAAAAACAATCGTACTAAATAGTGGTAGAGAAATTTCAACTGATCTTACTATATTGTCAATAGGTGTTAGACCTGAAAATGCACTTGCAAAATCAGCGGGATTAGAATTAGGTGATAGAGGACATATCAAGGTAAATGAAAATCTTGAAACTTCAAAGCCACATATATACGCTGTAGGAGATGCTATAGAAACACAGGATCTAATCTATGGCAAGCCAGCAACAATAGCATTGGCTTCTCCAGCAAATAGACAGGCAAGAATAGTAGCAGATAGAATAAATGGAATAGATGTAAAGTATAAAGGAGTATTGGGAACTTCTGTTGCCAAGGTGTTTGACCTTGTAGCTTCTTCTACTGGACATAGTGAAAAGAAATTAAAATCTATGGGAATTGAAAACTATGAAGTAGTTCATATACATCCACTTTCAAATGCTGGATACTATCCAACAGCACAGCCTCTTCACCTAAAATTAATATTTGAAGTTCCTTCAGGGAGAATATTAGGTGCTCAGGCTATAGGTCAAAATGGTGTCGAAAAAAGAATAGATGTTATAGCTACAGCTATTGCATCTAAGATAACTGTAAGAGAACTTGAAGATTTAGAATTATCTTATGCACCACCATTTTCTTCAGCAAAGGATCCAGTAGATATGGCAGGATACGTTGCGACAAATCTTTTGGATGGACTGTATAGCTCAGTTCAGGCAAATGAAATAGATGATTTGATAGAAAAGGGTGGATATTTAATTGATGTAAGAAATCCAGAAGAACGTATGCTAGGCTATATTGAGGGATCAGTAAGTATTCCTTTAGATGAGCTAAGAGATAGACTGGATGAAATTCCTAAGGATAAAGATATATATGTGAATTGTCAGGTAGGATTAAGAGGATATCTAGCAGGTAGAGTTCTTGCTCAAAATGGAATAAATTGTAAAAATGTCGATGGTGGCTATACTACTTATAAGTATTTAAATCTTGATAATCAAAAGTATAATCAAGAAGTAGACTTAAAGGGGATAGCTTGTACTGACAATACTGAAGTATTAAAAAAAAAATAAATAATAAAAAGTCTGAAAATTCAACTAAAGATAAAGCGGATTTAAATTCAGATTGTGAAATCATAAAAATTGATGCTAGAGGTCTTCAGTGCCCAGGTCCAATTGCCAGAGTGTTTGCTGCTATGAATGATGCCAAAGATGGTCAGCTGCTAGAAGTCTTAGCAAGTGATCCTGGCTTTAGCAAAGATATATCAGCATGGTGTTCAAGAATGAACTATCCAATGATCGAACTGACAAGGGAAAATGGAGTTACAAGAGCCTTAATAGAAAAATCAAGTATGAATGAAAGCTCTTGTTCTATGCTTGAAGGATCTAGTAAGCTTGGAGTTCAAAACACAATAAACTCAAAAAATGGAGCAACTATGGTTGTATTCAGTGGTGATTTAGATAAGGCAATAGCATCATTTATCATAGCCACAGGAGCAGCATCTATGGGAAAAGAAGTAACTATGTTTTTTACCTTCTGGGGATTAAATATACTTAGAAAAGCTGATGTATCAGTTAAAAAAGAGGGTATAGAAAAAATGTTTGGCAAGATGATGCCAAAAGGAGTAGATGAACTAAAGATTTCCAAAATGAATATGGCTGGAATGGGAACAAAGATGATTAAAGAGGTTATGGAAAAGAAAAATGTAGATAGCCTTGAATTATTGATGAACCGTGCCAAAGAAATGGGTGTTCATTTTGTTGCTTGTGCAATGAGTATGGATATTATGGGAATTAAAGAGGAAGAATTAGTAGATGGTGTAGAAATAGCAGGTGTTGCAAGCTATTTATCAAATACTGATGATTCTAATCTAAACTTATTTATTTAAAGAAAAAAAGACCGTAATTTAAAATTCAATTGCGGTCTTTTTATTGTGTGGAAAATTATAAAAAAGAGATAAAAGATATGGATTTAAATAAGAGTTTAGTTTATTGACTAACATATGGAAATTGTATATAATTGTATATTATGTAGAAATCTAAAAGTATTTTTTCTAACTAATTGTTTGCATTTTTTTAAAAATAGATAATTATTCTAATACATAAAATTTTAGAATTCTAAGAGTTTTATTTATAAAATGAAATATGATATAGGAATTATATGACAAAAGAAATAAAAATATATGAGGGGAAGGTAGTATTATGAACAAAAAAATAGGATCATTAATTATGGCAAGTGTTATTTCAGTGGCCACTGTAGCTCAAACTTTTTCTGTTTCATCCTTTGCATATTCAAGCTATGAAAGAATAGCAGGGGTAAATAGATATGAAACTTCTAAGCTAGTGTCTAATAGAAATCAAAGTGATACCGTGGTAATAGCTAGTGGAGAAAATTTTGCAGATGCATTAAGTTCTGTCAATATATCAAACAAGTATGGAGCTAGTACAATGTTGACAAATGGAAATACAGAAATAATAAATACTCTAAAATCTAGAAATGTAAAGAAAATTTTCTTAGTAGGTGGAGTGAATTCTATACCACAAAATTTAGAAAATAAATTAAGAGAATCTTTTGATGACATAGAAAGAATAGCAGGAGTAGATAGATATGAAACTTCAAGAAAAACAATTAAAAGAACTGGCTATACAAATCTTGGTGTAGCAAGTGGAAAGACATTTCCAGATGCGCTTTCAGCATCAGCACTTTTAAAGCAAGAAAACTGTGGCTTATTATTAGTAGATGGTGAACATAGCTATAGCAAACCAGTAGGAACAACTATTAAATATACATTTGGTGGCTCAAGGACAGTTATACAAAATGGTGGAGAAAGAATAAATGGTACATCTAGATTTGAAACAGCTGTAAAAATATCAAATATGGTAAAGGATCCAAAGTCTATGGCAGTAGTAAGTGGAGATAATTATGCAGATGCTCTTTCAGCAACAAACCTTGTAATATCTGAAGATGCAATTGTAATGCCAGTACAAAAATATCCTTACTATGATGTAATAAGAAAGGCAAGACAAGTAGAAAAAGTATTCTTTGTAGGGGGAGAAAACTCAGTAAGTGATTCTACAGCATCTAGAATTATACAAAAGGGTGTGGGAGACATAGAAAAACCTTCAGCAGGAGATGACTATGACACTGATGATTTAACTAGCGATCAGCAAAAACTATTAGATGACATCGAAGAACGTGGTAAGCGCATAATAGATGACATTGAAAAAGTAGAAGATGCGATAGATACTCTTAGAAGTATTGATTGGCCAAGTGCACAGGACTTTGCAGATAGGGTAGAAGAAATACAAGATATGATACAAAAGATAAGAGATGACATTAAGGATTTGGGAGATATAGATATTGGATCTCCAAATGATATAATAAATGAAATTAAAGATAGTCTAATCGATAAATTAACTAGCAGACTTTTAGATGCAGTAGGAAAGTTGATTGGAATACGTAGATAAATCAACCAAAAAAGAAATAGTCAGTATTTAGCAAAAATAGCTTGCTTTTTTTGATATTCCATATATAATAATGTATAGTGATTTGAAAACAGGTCATGAAAATCCTATCAAAAGGAGAGAAAAAATGGATACTAAAAAAAATGGAAAGTTCAAGATGAATAAATATGCAAGAATTGACAGTCAATCTATATTTGAAGCTAAGCAAAGGATAGCTATAGAAAAATATGGTGATATATTTGAAGACCAAATATTCTTTGAGTTGGAATTGGCGTTGAACGATGAGCTAGCAGATGAGCTAAATAAAGAATATAATGAAAGATTTAACCTAGGACGAATACTAAATTAATACTAATAAAAAAGCGTTGGTGAATTCACCAACGCTTTTTGTTTAAATATTATTTTCTGAAAAATCACTCAAAAAAATTGGATTAATTTGATGTCCTCATGCATTAAATTACTATGAGGAACACTTTAGAAAATAAAATAATAAATTATCTAAAAATATCTTATAAGTCAATTATTCCCATATCCATAAGAAGTGTGGCAATCTGTGCAGCCTTGTCTGGATCCATAGTGCTAAGAGGAAGTCTAAACTCTCCAACATCGTAGCCCAACATATTCATAGTAGTCTTAATTGGAATTGGGTTTGGATCTAAATCAAGTGCTTCCATAAGTGAAAGATAATTGAAGAATACCTCACGAGCAGATGATATATCCCCATCCATAAAGTTTTTATAAATAGCAACTGAGATTTCTGGGCAAATATTTGCAAGTACTGAGATATATCCACTTGCACCTAGAGAAAGAGCAGGTATTGCCATTTTATCATTTCCACAAATTAACTCTATATCATCGGGCAAGACAGCTCTAAGCTTTGCAAATTTATTGATATCCTCTGAAGATTCTATTACTCCTACAATATTTTTAACAACAGTAAGTAACTCAATAATTTCCGTTGAGATATCAAATCCACATCTAATTGGATCGTTTTCTATATAGCATGGCAGTGATGACGCTATAGCCATAGCTCTAAAGTGATTTAAAAGCCCGTGTTTGTTGGTGTGGTTGTAATATGGTGATGATAGTATCAAAGCATCAGCACCACTCATTTTGGCTCTAATAGATAGCCCTACAGACCTAGCCATATCATTGAAACCAGTCTGTACTATTACTGGAATCTTATGTTTAACAGTTTTAACTACTGACTCTAGTACAGAAATAATTTCATCATCATTCATTGCTTGAAATTCTCCAGTGGATCTTCCTAGAACAATTGCACTTACTCCATTGCTTAAGTGTACTTTTACTAATCTTTCTAAGCATTCAAAGTCTATTTCATTAGTATCTGTAAATGGTGTTACTAAATTTATTGCACATCCTTTAAAAATCATAGTTATTCTCCTTATATATATTTAGCATAGATAACAAAGCATCTTTAAAGACATTTAATTAAGTGTATTAAAAACCTTAAAAGCAAGCTTTGATAGTGAAATGCTATAAAATTCTAAACTTTATCATATATTATTATACCCTATTTTTTGAATTTATACACATAAGAATTGATTTTATTTAAGTTTGGTTATCAACATATTAAGTGAAAAGCGAAAAGCAAGAAAAAGATAGTTCTAATAATTTAAAGTTATATAATATAAAAGAAGAGTATTATGGGTATAAAAATATACAGGATAAGTTTAAAGATTGGAGATAAGACAAAATATAATAGAAAAAAACAATTGGACAGTGTTTAATATATTTAAAATAAAAATGGTAGAATTATTTTAATTTTTAGTTAAATAAAGTTTTTTTGATTAATTACTATTTTTTGTGGTATAATTGTATTGTAGAAAAGTGTGTATCTGTTTTAAAATAAACAGCGAACAGCTTTGCTAAGGCTAATTAAATAGAATAACTTTGTGAAAACGATTTGCAAAGTGAATAATATATTTATAAAATTTGATGGAGGAATAAGATATGGATTCTTTAAAAGAGTTGTACAAAATTGGTAGTGGACCATCCAGTTCTCATACTATGGGACCACAGAGAGCTGCAAAGAGATATAAGGGAAAATATCCAGACGCGGCGAGCTATAGATGTACTTTATATGGAAGTTTGGCAGCTACGGGAAAAGGGCATTTAACTGACTATATTATTGAAAAGGAATTTTCACCTAAAAACGTAGAGATTCTTTGGAGATCAGATATTACTCCATCATTCCATCCAAACGGAATGATGATAGAAGCAATAGATAAAGACGGAAACGCATCTGATGCATGGACAGTATACTCTGTTGGTGGAGGAACTCTAGCTGAAGAAGGTAAGAGAAATCAGCCTGATGGAAAAATATACTATGAGCACAAAAAACTTGATGATATAATAGCCTACTGTAAAGAAAATAATAAAAACTTTGTAGAGTATGTTTTGGATAGAGAAGATGATGATTTCTTAGAATATATGGATACCATAGCAGATGCAATGAAAGATGCTATAGACAGGGGTATAAAAAGTAGAGAAGTAATTCCAGGAAAGCTTCACCTAGAGAGAAGAGCATCAAACTTCTACAAGAGATACCTAGCTACAAGAGACTATACTAATCTAAACTATGCATTTGCACTAGCAGCATCAGAAGAAAATGCTTCAGGTGGACGTATAGTTACAGCTCCTACTTGTGGTGCGGCAGGAGTGCTTCCAGGCGTATTTTTCTCATTGATGATACACAATGGATATAGCAAGCAGTTGATAATAGAGGGATTAATAGTTGCAGGATTGATAGGTAATTTAATAAAAGAAAATGCATCTATATCAGGAGCTGAGGCAGGCTGTCAGGCAGAAGTTGGTACAGCATGTTCAATGGCAGCAGCAGGAACTTCTTATCTATTTGGTGGAAATCTACAGCAGATAGAATATGCTGCAGAGATAGGGCTTGAACACCATCTTGGAATGACTTGTGATCCAGTATATGGATACGTTCAGATACCTTGTATTGAAAGAAATGCAATGGCAGCAGACAGAGCGGTTGGAGCTGCAAAGTATGCAAATAATACTGAAGGTGAACACACTATATCGTTTGACCAAGTAACTATAACTATGGGTGAAACTGGTAAGGATCTAATGGACAAGTATAGAGAGACTTCAAAGGGTGGACTAGCTAAGTGGTTTGAATGCTAGAGAAGGCTTTTAATCTCAATAATTATAGTGATATTAAATAAAATATGATGTATAATAAAGAAGGTATATTTTTAATATACCTTCTTTTATGTATTGATGTTTTTATTAAAAATATATAAAAATCAAAAAGTTTGAAAAGTAAAAAATGGAGTATTAATCTTATTAAGGGTATTGTATTTATTAAGAACTGTAATATAAAAGTGCAAAGTTATATTGGACATTTGAGAAAAATATCAGTATAATTTACACTTTAGGAAGAATATAGATTATATTTTGATTGGGAGGAAGCATGGAACAATACGGCAGCTTTGCATATATATATGATGAATTGATGGATGATGTGGACTATGATAGATGGGTAGCTCATATTGAGGAAATAATAGAGGACAATGGAGTAAAAGTAAAAAATATATTAGAACTTGCCTGTGGAACTGGAAATGTAACTCTATTATTAGCACAGAAAAATTATGATATAGCAGGTATAGATATTTCAGAAGAAATGCTAGAAGTAGCCTATATGAAGTCACAGGAAATGAAGACACCGCTAGTTTTACTACAGCAAGATATTGTTGATTTAGACTTTGATCTATATGATTTGGACTGTATATTATGTGCTTGCGATGGGTTTAATTATATTACATCTTTGGAAGATCTAAAGAAAGTATTTGAAAAATCATATAGTCTATTAAAAAAGGATGGAATTTTGTTATTTGATGTAAGTTCATACTACAAAATAAAAAATATATTGGGAAATAATTTTATGGGAGAAACTAGAGAAAATCTAGCATATATGTGGACCAATTACTTTGATGAAGACACTCAACTGATAGATATGGACTTGGACTTCTTTGTAAAGCTAGATGTTGATGAAGATGAAGAGGATAACTTGTTTGAAAGATATAGAGAAGATCATCAGCAAAGAGCACATACGCAAAAAGAGTTGGAGAGCTTGCTAAGAGATGTTGGATTTGAAGATATAAAAATGTATGGAGATTTTGACATGGATGAGCCAAGGGAAGATTCAGAGAGAATATTTGTAAGTGCTATAAAAAGATAATATAATAAAAACAGTATAAGATTGAATATTAAACTAAAGAAAACTATTAACTAATAATAAAACTGTGAAAATTTAAAATATATATCGAGATTTGATATTTTCGATGTATTAGGTATGAAAGAAGAGGTATAAAAATGAAGGATTATTGTTTAAGAGTAACAACTGGAAATAAAGAGGCAAGAGCATTATTTGCAACTACAAGAAATATGGTAGAAGCAGCTAGAGGATACCATCACACAACAAAGGTAGCAACAGCAGCATTAGGTAGAACCTTAACTGCAACATCTATGATGGGTCTAATGATGAAGAATAAATCAGACAAATTATCTATAATAATAAAGGGTGGTGGGCCAATAGGTTCTATCATAACAACTGCTGATTCTAGCGGTATCGCAAAGGGATATGTAACAAATCCTGATGTAGAAGTAGAAAACTATGAAAATGGAAAATTGAATGTTGCTGGTGCAGTTGGAAACGACGGAACTATCAAGGTCATAAAGGACCTAGGACTAAAAGAACCATATAATGGTGAATATGAAATGGTCAGTGGCGAAATAGCACAGGACTTTACATATTACTTTACTGTTTCAGAGCAGACTCCTTCAGCAGTAGCATTAGGTGTACTTACTAAGGCAGAGGAAGTTCAAGAGGCTGGTGGATTTATTATACAAATGATGCCAGATGCATCTGAAGAAACTATTTCCACTATAGAAAAAAATCTAGCAAATATTAAGTCTGTTACAGACATGTTAAAAGAAGGTCTTACTCCAGAAGATATGGTAGAGATAGTTCTAGCTGGATTAGAGCCTAGAATACTTGACAAGTCAGAAATAGGATTTGAATGTGATTGTTCAAAGGAAAAGGTATCAAAGGTATTCCCAGCAATTGGAAAAGATGAACTAAAGGCTATAATTGATGAAGATAAGGGAGCAGAAGTAGGTTGTCAGTTCTGTAACTCAAAGTATCAATTCAGCGAAGAAGAATTAGAAGAAATCTATAAAGAATTATAAAAAATAAAAACACGAATAAAAGTTATAGAAAAGTATGGCAAGGAGTAATTTTGCTTCTTGCTATATTTTTAGGAAGATTCAAAGAGGTGTATATTAATGAGAATAGATAAACTGCTAGGAAATCTAGGATATGGAACGAGAAGTGAAATAAAAAAGTTATGTAAGCAAGGAGCTGTAATAGTAAATGGAAAAGAAGCTACAAAGGCAGATCAGCATGTCGATCCAGAAAAAGATGAGATATTATTTAATGGTGAAGTAGTTAATTATAGAGAATTTGTGTATTTGATGCTAAACAAACCGGCTGGATATATATCAGCTACATTTGACAGAAATGATGCAACTGTACTTGATTTAATAGATGAGAGATATCATGCATTTGAACCAGCACCTGTGGGAAGACTGGACAAAGATACTGAAGGACTGTTGATTATAACAAATGATGGCAAGCTAACTCATAGAGTCTTGTCACCAAAAAAGCATGTCCCTAAGAAATACTATGCAATAGTAGCAGGAAAGCTAAACTCAAATGATATCAAGGCATTTGAAAAGGGTGTAGATATAGGTGAAGGATATATAACTAAGCCAGCTCTACTAGAAATAATAGGTCAAATTGATTTGGATGATATTTCAGATGAAGAAAATCAAGAAAACAATGAAGAAGTAAACATAAATCTAGAAGGACAAGATGTATATGAAATATATGTCACTATCAGCGAAGGAAAGTTCCATCAGGTCAAGAGAATGTTCCAATCTGTTGGTAAAGAAGTACTATATCTGAAAAGAGTACAGATGGGTGGACTAGAGCTAGATGAAAGCCTTGAGTTAGGTGAATATAGAGAACTGACAGATGATGAAATCAAGAAGTTGGAAGAAAAATAGAGATTTTAAATAAATATAAAGATCAGAAATTATAGAAATACTAAAAAGAACAATATAAATATTGAGAGGAAACTTGATGAAGAGAAAAGATATTATAGAATTTGAAGTTGGAAAAATGGAGTTTGGAGGGATATCACGCTCTATATATGATGAAAAAAGAATCAAGATGAAGGGTGGAATCACAGGGCAGAGAGTGAAGGCAGCTGTAAAAAAAGCTAGAAGTGATAGTGGAGAAGTAAGACTTCTTGAACTAATAGAGCCATCTCCACTAGAAACAGCGGAAACTTGTGTACACTTTAGAGAATGTGGAGGATGTAGCATACTTTCTCTTCCATATGAAAAACAGTTAGAAATAAAAGAAAAACAGGTAATGGAACTATTTGATGGAGCTGAAATATCGGGATTTGAATATCTTGGCATACAGGGAAGTCCATCATCTACTCAGTATAGAAATAAGATGGAATATACTTTTGGTGATGAATTCAAGGGCGGACCTCTATCTTTGGGAATGCATAAAACTGGAAGATTTATTGATATATTGACAGTACATGACTGTAGATTAGTAGATTCTGACTTTGTAGAAATAATGAAAAAGACAAGAGACTTCTTTGATGAAAAAGAAATCCCATATTATAGAAGCTTCAATCACGAAGGATACCTAAGACACCTTGTAGTTAGAAAAGGTGAAAACACTGGAGAAATAATGGTAAACATAGTAACTTCATCTCAGATGGATTTTGATATGAATGAATTTGCAAATATGTTGAGATCTCTAGAGTTGGAAAATGAAATAGTAAGCATACTTCATACTATAAATGACGGAATGGCAGACGCAGTTCAATGTGACGAACTAAGAGTGATATACGGAAGAGACTACTTTAATGAAGAAGTTCTAGGACTTAAATTCAAGGTATCTCCTTTCTCATTCTTCCAAACAAACACAAAGGGAGCAGAGAAGCTATATGAAATAGCCAGAGACTTTGCAGGAGATAAGGGAGATGGCAAGGTTGTATTTGACCTTTACAGTGGAACAGGTACAATAGGTCAGCTAATGGCTCAAAGTGCAAGAAAAGTATACGGAATAGAATTGGTAGAAGAAGCAGTAGAAGCAGCCAATCAAAATGCCAAGCTAAACAATCTAGACAACTGCCAATTCATAGCAGGTGACGTAGCTAAGGTAGTCAGCGAACTTCCAGAAAAGGCAGACCTAATAATAGTAGACCCACCAAGAGCGGGTGTACTAGGAAATGGTGTAAAAGATATAGCTGAATTTGGAGCAGGAGAAATCGTATATGTCAGCTGTAACCCAAAGTCATTGGTAGACAACCTAGTTGAATTTCAGTCTAGGGGGTATAAGGTGGAGAAGGTTCAGTTGATGGACATGTTCCCGAATACACCGCATGTTGAGACGGTAGTGTTGATGTCAAGAAAATGCAGATAGTTATATCAATATAAATGTGGAGTTTGGCAATGAAGAAGAGCAGATTCCTATTGATGGAATAGCGAAAAGAGCCAAAGAATATAAATATATACAATAAAAAAAGCAATATAATGGAGATGTTTTGATGAAACATGTATAATAAAGAAAAGTTATAGTATTATAAAATTTTATACTACGAGTCATAATAAGGGGGGGTTATATGGCGAGAAAGGCTGATGTTAAAGGTGGTAATGGTGATATAATATTTAATATAGAAGCTGGTACTGCTAGAAAGTATTTGAGAAACACCTCTACCCTAGAACGGGTTCAACGATTTAAACGAGAACTCGATCTCTTTCAAGAAATTTGCAAACATCCAATACCAAACGTTGTCGAAGTATTAGATGTTTATATTAATAATGATAAAGTTTCTGAGTCTTATATTGAAATGAAAAAATATGATGGTTCTCTGTATGATATTTTAGAAATAACAAGGGGAAATGTTAAAATATCATTTGAACTGATTTTACCAGTTATTAAGGCACTACATACCCTTTGTGAGGGTAATCCACCGATCTACCACAGGGATATCAAACCGGATAACATCCTGCTTTTGAAAGTAGATAATGTGTACACGTTGCATCTAACAGATTTCGGAACCTGCTTTTTGAATGATGGAAGCGAACGAATAACCCCTGACAATATAGCTGTTGGTCCTAGAATGTTTATTGCTCCAGAATATGAAAAGGGGCGTGTAGAAGCAGTAACTGAAAAAGGAGATATATTTTCTATAGGAAAAGTAATATGGTGTATGATCAATGGTGTAGAAGATGACTTTATGCCATCTAATTTCTGGTTTGTAAAGGAATACGATCTGACAAAACGTTTCCCTGATAACTTTGACATGGTTATTGCGAATACTATTATTGCATCATGCCTAAATATTAACCCAAATGAAAGGAGCAACTATTCGACTTTGATTAAACAAATTGAGAACTATTCCGAAACTGGAAAGCTGTCACTAGAGGAAGAACGTCAATATAAAGTTAAGTTGTACCAGGAGAAGCGAGGAATGGAACTTTTAGAGATAAAAGAAAAAAACAGGTTACTGGTTAATAACTTCAGCCAGTGCTTTGTCAAAGCACTGGCTGAATTAGCCCAAGTACATCCTGGTTTTGATTTGATTGAAAAACTTAATGAAGAGTATTGTAGAAAGTCAAAAGATGGAATTGACTATACATCTATTAATGTTGAGGATAATTCAGCACACTACTTATATGATATTACTCATGATCGCATTTATTTTTCGATTAATTATAATCCAGCTCATGGTGAGGAGAGATATTGTAATGTTACTATTTGGTACAAAATATCAACATCACAGAATGGAAGAACAATTAGATTTAGCTATGCTGAAAATGGATCAATGATATGTGATTTTAATGGAATATCCGAACTTTTAGATGTAAGCGTTTTGGAAAAAATCATGAACTCTATAATTGATGAATATATCGAATAGAGTTACAATTTAACTTCTCATTATGTTTATTAATATAAAGGCTTCTAATTTTTATATGAAATAATTTATCTGATTTTAATAGGGTTCCATGATGATAGCTTGTGGAGATATGTTTCAAAATAGTACAACCGTGGAGACGGTTGTAGCTTTAATTGTCGGGTGGCAGACTGCGGATGAAAAAAATGTGCTGAAAAAATATTTTGATTTTGAGAAGAAGTATTCGGATAGAAGATCGGATGGAGAATTAAAAAGTACTACACTAAAAAAAAGATATTTTAAAAATGTATTTGCTTCTTTAAATCAAGGTAATATAGAATTTATTCTTGATCTTTTTTCTATATTTGATAATAATGTATTATTGTATTTTTCTGTTAGCAGTAAAATTGAATATATAATAAATCAACTGTTTTCAAATTATAAAAATAATATTTGGGAAGACATGGATATGATGAGATATTCCATAGTTAAAGCAATAGTGAGCTATCAACAAGAAGAAATTATTTTGGGCATGTATAAAAATACAGGTGAATTAGTTCAGTTGTTGAAAATTTTTTTTAATAAAAGAGTTAATGCTAATAAAACTAATCCAAAATTGAAAGAACACGAAACTCTTGCATTTAAACAAATTTTGATATTATTAGATGATATAAACGCAAAATTTGATATTAATTGGAATTATGATATTGCTTTTTATGGTTTTAAAAATTATCTGATAGAAAAGGATATCTCTAAGTATTTATTATTTTTAGATAGAGAGGGTGACGATAGTAATACATTAAAGGCCGCAAAACAAGTAGGATTGACTTTTGTAACAGAAGTTGATTCAAAAGAAATAACAGGGATTAGAATGGCTGATATGCTTGTAGGTATAATTTCTAAATTACTTAAATCTTTATATGAGGAATTGAGATATAATTCTATTGAAGACGGATTAAATAAAAAAATCTTAGGGAAGATTGGTTCAATTTAAATGAACAACAATTACTTCTATATAAAAAGTTAACATATATTATTTGCAAAGTTAACAATGCTTGGTATAAGTCGTTTTGTGGGATTTATTCTGATGATTTTATTCTTTTAGTTTCTCTACTTAACTATATGAGTAGTTTTGATACAGTTAATGAAATTAAAGCTGTAGATAAGAAAATGCACGGTGAACACTTTAATGCATATGCTTGCAAGGAATTGGAAAGTTATTTTGTGAGAATGGGATCGAAGTTGCCAATTGATCCAATTCCAGGAGGGGAAAGGACTATTTTTATAATCAAAGAGGGGCAAAAGAGTTCTTTAATTCATCAAAGCAACCGTTGTTAAAAATAAATGAAGTATCTAAGATTTTTAACATCTTGTCAGTTGGTATTTCAAATGATGGTAATGCAATGATAACAGTTTCTGATAATAAGAATTTTCTGTGCTATAGACTTCCGAATGAATTATTTGAATGGGCAATGACTTGTGTAGACTTTGCGAATATGGGTGATAATGTATTTCCATCAAAAGTGAAGTTTACAAAAAACGGTGACAGTTATTATGCAGATATCCTATAAAAGTAAAATGATTTGATAGTATTTATAATTAGTGAAGCTTTAAGGGTTATAAATGTTTAAAAAAAGATAAGTAATATTTGTTAATAAGTTAAAATCATATTTTAAATCTATGGGGAGGGAATAGAAATGGCCAGTATTTGGAGATTGCATACAAAAACAGATGGAAAAAATGTTGCTAAGTATTGTATTGAAAATAAGGTGATAGCATTAGGGTGGAGTCTTTGTGATTTGCATATTAAAGATCATGATGAAGAAAGTTTAATTAGAAAAGAAAGAGAAAAAATTAGAACATTAGACGATTATACAAAAATAATAGAGAGATATAATATATATGGAGGTAAGCTTGATGGAAATATTAAAAGACTTACTACCAACATGGAACAAGATGATCTAATATGGTTAAGAGATAAAGGTGTTTTTTATTTAGGTAGAGTAACAGAGAAAAGCTTATACTCTTATAAAGTTGATGACTTCACTTTGGAAAATGATGCGACTAATCAATTGACAAATATAGACTGGTATGAAATAGGAGATGTATCTAAAGTGCCAGGCTCGTTAGCTAATAAATTTATAATGGGTTATACACTTCAACGGATTCACGATAATTCAATAGGAATATTTTCAAAACTAAAATATAATGAAAAATCTGGAAAAGAAATATATGCTAGTATTAATTTTGATATAAATAAAGATTCATTCTTTTCATTACTATCGCCTGAAGATCTAGAAGATTTATTAGCCTTGTGGTTATATAAAGAATTTGAATATATTACTATACCTTCAACAAATAAAAGATCTACTCAGCTATATGAATATGTTATGATTAATACTGTAACTGGGGAAAATGTTTTTACACAGGTAAAACAAGGATCTACGAAAATAGATGCAAATAATTATAAAGATTTAAACGGTGAAGTTTGGTTATTAACCACTAAAGGAACAGTACAAAATGAGGGTGTATCAGCAAAAATTAAAGTGGCAGATCCCAACGTGATAAAAAACTTTGCATTATCTGAAGATAACTATAACTTATTGCCAGAAAAGATAAAAAGCTGGGGAAGATATTATAAAAATAAGAGATAGGTTTATATAGTAAAAGCATTAAGCAAAAGTGCTTAGAAAATATTTTGATATTTTAGTGTTGTTAATTATAGTTAGTGGATACAAAAAAATAAAGATAAAAATGAAAAATCAGCAAGGGGGTAAAGCTTGCTGATTTTTCTATATATGGATTTAGAACTATCAAGAGAAAACTATAGAACTATTAAAATGAAAAAAATTACCATAGAAAGATTAGATTGATAGAGCAATATTTATATTTAGAAGAGAATAAAAAAAGTAATTCTATTAAAGTCGTATATAAACTGAAATGGTGTTTATTGCAATTAGCTTGGGATGGATTAGTAGTAAATGAATCATCAGTTGATGTGTTAATTTTTAGAGCTAGGACTTATAGTCTAATAAGGTTAAAAATCTATGTAAGAAATGGTTCAAATTTGTATATATTCAAAACTATATAATCATGATACAATTAAATATGGATATAATTTACGCAAACACGTAGAAGTATTATATATAGAAAATAATAAGGAGGATATATGGGATTCAGCTACAATAAACTTTGGAAGATTTTAATTGACAAAGATATGAATAAGACAGAGTTCCAGAAAGCTGTTGAATTGAGTCCTACCACAGTAGCAAAACTAGGTAAGAATGAGACAGTAAATATGGAAATTCTAGCTCGCATTTGTGATTATTTTGAATGCAGCATAGAAGACATAGTTTCTTACAGTCCTAAAAAAAGAAATCATGAAAATTAAGATGAATAAGGAGGTGCTTTATGGATAGTAATGCGCCATATATAGCTTCTCTTACAAGAGAACCTTTTATGTATTATGAAATGAAAGTAACTGCAAAGTTACTTATGGAAGGATTAAGTGAAAAAGAAGCTATAGATAAAATATTTAAAGAAAATCTTTATCAGTATCCTACAGAAAGAAGCCTTAAAATAAGAGCAAGAGCTTGTATAAGAAGATTAAATGCACTTGAAGACAAAGAACTTATATCCTGGATTATAAATAGACCAATAGATATCTCAAGACAAATTTGTCTATTTGCAATGATGAAAGATTCAAGGCTTACATGGGAGTTTATGGTTACTGTTATTGGAGAGAAATACAGAACTCGGAATTTTTCTTATGGCAGAATGGATCTAAATATATTTTTTAATAGACTTCAAGAACAAAATGATACTGTAGCAAGTTGGAGTGATTCAACAATTAACAAGCTTAAATCGGTATTTTCTAGTCTATTAAAAGAAAATGGATACATAGATAAAACCAGTTCTAAAAGGATTAATGAAGTGCTTTTAGATTATAAACTAAAAAATAAAATAATAGAAAGTGGAGATGCAACTTGTCTTTCAGCTTTCAATTACTTTGAGTAAAGGAGTGTAGCAGAGTGAGTAATATAAATGAAAAACTTGATAGATTAAGAAGTTTATTTCAAGATCAAGATTTTCTTACGGGAAAAGGGCTTAGTAACGAAGTAAATATACGCATGTTTTGCTATAATCCCGAAGATGAGATGGTTGTAAGACATTTTACAAAGCAACTTGAAAAGGATAATTCCCTGGATTGCAATCTTATTTGCTATAATCTTTATAATGTGTTTTTGGAAATATGTGAGGAGAAAAATATTATTAATAAGATTCCAGATATGGAAAAAAAGAATGGAAGCGAACGTCTTAAAGATAAAATATTAAAGTTTTCAACAACAAAAGCTTTTGCAAAAAAAATGCAGTATGAGCCACATGAGAAAGGAGATGTTCTTCTACTTACGGGAGTGGGTGAAGTATATCCTTTTATGAGGATTCATTCTCTTTTAGAAGAATTGCAGACATTATTTGATGATATTCCTATAGTTGTTCTTTATCCAGGAGGTTTTGATGGTAGATCAGTAATATTATTTAATGAATTTACACCAAATGAGTACTATAGGGCATTTAATATAATTTAAAAAGTAGGGAGGGAATGTAATTGAGAATACAAAATATGTTTTATGATGACATCAATAGAGAGATAAATGGTGTTATTAAAGTTGATCAAGATACGCAAGGTATAATAGAACAGGAGCTTTCAGAATATGTTATTACGAGGGAACTTAAGAAACACTTTATAAGTTTCTTTAATTACTATTCAGATTCTTTTGATAAACCCACTTCTGATACAGGTGTATGGATCTCTGGCTTCTTTGGAAGTGGTAAATCTCACTTCTTGAAAATACTTTCATATATTTTAGAAAATAAAGAAGTAAATAGAATTAAGACTGTAGAGAGATTCAGAGAAAAATTCATTGATGATTCAGCAACTTTTATGCTGATTGATAAATCAACACAGGATCTTACAGAAACAATTCTATTTAATATTGATATAGAAGGGCCTATGGAAAAAAACAAGACAGCAGTTTTAAGAGTATTTGCTAAGATGTTTTATAAACACCTTGGATTTTATGGTGAAAATCTTAAAGTTGCAAAACTTGAACAATATGTTGATAGGAGAGAAAAAACAGAAGAGTTTAGACGTGTTTTTGAAGAAAAAAATGGTGATTCATGGATGAATTCAAGAGATGTATTTGATTTCTGTGAAGATGAAGTAGTTGAAACACTTAAGCAAGTTCTTGGTATGAGTGAAACAGCAGCGAGAAACTGGTTTGACTCATCTGAAGAAATTGATATTTCAATAGCACAGCTTGTGTCTGAAATTAAAGAGTATGTTAATAGTAAGCCAGATAATTATAGGCTTCTTTTCATGATTGATGAGGTAGGACAGTATGTAGGTGCTGATACTGATATGCTTCTTAATCTTCAATCTTTAGTTGAAAAGATAGGCTCTGAGTGTATGGGAAAAGTCTGGGTAATGTGTACTGGACAGGAGGCTCTTGATGAAATAATTAAAACAAGGGCAGATGAGTTTTCAAGAATACAGGCAAGATTCAAGACAAGGCTTTCACTTTCTTCATCATCAGCAGATGAGGTTATTCAAAAGAGAATTCTAAAGAAAAATAATGAGTCCAAAGCTTATCTTGAAGATGTTTATGATAAACAGGAAAGTGTTATGGACAATCTCTTTAAATTTAGAGAAGCAGTCGGAGATATAAGAGGTTTTGAAGGACCGGGAGAATTCTCTGTAAACTTTCCCTTTGTGCCATATCAGTTCATCCTTATGCAGAAGGTATTTTCTGAAATTAGAAAACATGGTAATGCAGGAAAGCATTTATCAGGTGGAGAAAGATCTATGCTTTCTGGATTTCAGGAAGCTGCACAAAGGGTTCAGGATAGGGATGAGTATGCAATAATTCCTTTTTGGATGTTTTATGACACAGTTCATACTTTTCTTGATAGTTCAATTAGAAGAGTAATAGAAAGAGCAGAAAGAGCAGCACGAGATGATAAGGGTCTTGAACCTATAGATGCTAATGTCTTGAAGCTTCTTTACATGATTAGGTATGTTGAAGATATACCTGCAAATCTTGATAATATTATAATTATGATGGCTGAAGATATAAGAGTGGATAAGATTGATGAAAGAAACAAGATTCAAAAATCACTAGATAGGCTTATTCACCAGAACTATATTGCAAGAACAGGAGATACATATAATTTTCTTACTGATGCAGAGCAAGATGTAGAAAGAGAAATCAGAGATGAATATGTAGATCCAAGCGAGATTACAAGAAAAATTTCTGAAATGATTTTTGGGAATATATATACAACAAAAAAATTCCGTTATGAAAAGAAATATGACTTTGAATTTGATAAAAAAGTAGATGGTGTAAATTATGGTAATCCAGTTGGAGGAATGGAACTAGAGATTCTTACTATTGCAACAAACGTAATAGATAAACAGGAACTTAGACTGATGACTGAATCTCAGAACAAGGTTCTTGTGGTACTTGAGGATACGGAATACTACAACTTCATAGAAAATGCTATGAAAATAGATAAGTTTGCAAGAAAGAAGAATATCCCACAACTTCCAAAATCAATGCAAGATATTATAAGAAGTAAACAAGACGATGCTGAGCATTTTAAAGAGGATGCCTTAGTGGAACTTAAAGAGGCTTTTATGAAAGCAAAGTTTTATATAAATGGAGATAGGGCTACAGTAAAAGCTGGAACACCACAAGCTAAAATTGATGAAGCATTAGAGTATCTAGTTTCTAATGTATATAATAAACTTGACTTGATTACAAAAAATGCAGATTCAGATGAAGATATTTATAAGATTCTTGATGGAAGAGAAGATGATGGTATAATGCCAGGACTAGAGTCCAACAGAAAGGCAGCAACTGAGATTGAAACCTACCTAATAGCTCAAAACCAGCAACACCTTCCTACCAATATGGCAGATGTTCAGAAAAGATTCACATCTATTCCTTATGGATGGCGAGAAAGAGATGTTGCAGCTGTAGTTGCAAGATTAATCTATGAACAAAAAGTAATTGTTAAATACGGTGGAGAAACCATAAGAACAGATGATGAGAGGCTTCCAGAACTTTTATATAAGAGAAGTGAAATAGGGAAAACAAAGATTCAAAAACGTGAAATGATAAGTATTCAAAAGATAAAAGAGGCAAGAGACTTTTTAAGAGAATTCTTTGATCTTATGGATGTGCCAGAAGATGATGATGGACTTGTAGATTTTATTATTTTAAAATTTGAAAAACTAGAAGTGCATTATGATGAATTACTTAATAAATATGAGGGCAATAACTATCCTGATAAAAAGAAAATAATTGAAGCCAAGGCTACTGTATCAGATTTACTTTATGCAAAGACAGATAATATCGCCCTTGTAAACAAACTTATTGATATGGAAGATGAGCTTGAAGATATGCAGGAAGATATGGAATCTATCGAAGACTTCTTTAAGTCACAGGTAGATACATTTGATGAAGCAAGAAGACTGGAAAGCTTGCTTCGTTCAGACCTTGATTACCTTCAAAATGAAAGCGAAGTAAACGATGCACTTAATAAAATTAGACTTATAGTCGATATTAATCCCAAAAAAGACAATTTTGATTATAGTGATGTTCCCAGACTTAATAATTATATGAAGGTTGTAAGAGAAGGACATAATAGGCTTCTTAATGGCAAGCGTGAAAAAATCCTTGAAATTGTAAGGCAGTGTATGGAAGAAATCCATAGTGGAGATAGAAATGATAGTTTTATCTTAGATATAATTAAAAAGACTGATGATTTTTATACACAAAAGAAAAAGGAAATTGCTGAAACAGAAAGTCTTAGAATTCTTGATGGATTTATTCCTAGTCTTTGGTCTGAAAAGGATCGGGCTGTTAAAGATATAATTGCTATTGAAAAAAGTAATGCTGAAGCTGAAAGAAGACGTAATAATGAAGAAGGAAAGCAAAGTAGAGAAAATTATATAGTAAAAGAAAATGAAGTATCAGCTAAGCCTCAAAAGAAAAAGCATATTAAGAAATTCTATAGGCAATCAATATTCCCTGCAAGAACTCTTGAAAGTGAGAGTGAAATAAGGGAATATGTAAAGAGTATTGAAAAAAACCTTATGACTCTCTTAGGAGATTGTGATGGTGTAGAAATAGAATAAGAATAAGAAAAAGAAAGGAATGGGAGGATATGAATAAAGCAGCGATAAAAAACTTTGCAATCTGGGCAAGAAGAGAACTTATCGAAAAAGTTACTAAGAAAGCAAAGATATATGGAATAGAAAAAGATAAAGAAATGAAGGAGATGGATACTGCTCTTAATGGGCAGGTCCTGACTTCTGATGATAAAAAAGCAAGAAGAATATTAATTGAAAAAATAGATAAAGATGGCTTTTATGAAACTATAGAAGAGGTTGCTTATACATGGTTTAACCGTTTTATAGCCATAAGATTCATGGAAGTAAATGGATATATGCCTAGCCATATAAGAGTTTTCACTTCAGAAAATAATGAGTTTGAACCTCAGATTCTGTCAGAAGCTATACATATTGATTTACCAGGGCTTGATAAGTCAAAGGTTCTAGAACTTTATAATGCTGGTAACAAGGAAGAGGAACTTTTCAATTATCTTTTTATCACTCAATGTAATGCTTTAAACGAAGTTCTTCCAGGAATGTTTCAAAAACTAAATGACTACACAGAGCTTCTTCTCCCAGATGGGCTTTTAAGAGATGATTCTGTAATAGATGTAATGATAAGTGAAATACCTGAGGAAGACTGGAAAGAACAAGTTCAGATAATAGGGTGGCTGTATCAATATTATAATGAGGAAATAAAGGATAATGTTATCAATGTTACAAAGAGGAAGAGTATTGAAAAAAAGGATATCCCAGCTGCTACACAAATATTTACTACTGATTGGGTAGTTAGATATATAGTTGATAATTCATTAGGAAGATATTGGGTTGAACGAAATCCTGATAGCGATTTAAAAGATAAACTTGAATTCTTTATAATGCCAAAGAATGGTGAAATAGAATATATTGATGAAAAAATAGATCCAAGGCATTTAAGGATACTTGACAACTGTGTTGGCTCAGGTCATTTTCCTTTATATGAATTTGATGTTCTTATGGAGATATACAAGGAATGTGGATATAGGGAAAGGGAAGCCGCTGAATATATTTTAAGTGAGAATCTATATGGTTTAGACATAGATGAGAGGGCAAGGCAACTTGCATATTTTTCACTTATGATGAAAGCCCGTTCTTACAGTAGGAGAATTTTAAATAAAGGCATTGAGCCCCATATATATGCAATACCTGATTCTAATAATATAGATAGAAAATACTTTGAAATATTTGGGAATAGCTTAGCGGTAGAAGAAAAAGAAGAAGCAAGAAAATCAATAGAAAAACTATTAGCTACTTTTAAAGATGGAAAAAACTATGGTTCCATTTTAAAAGTTGAAAAAGTTGACTTTGAACTTTGTAGAAGATTTATAGAAGATATGGATTTAGGACAAATAGATTTATTTACTTATAATTTTGACGAATTCCAAAAGGAGATAAAGAATATAATCGATGTAGCTGAAGTTATGACTATAAAATATGATGTTGTAGCTACAAATCCACCATATCTAAATAGGATGAATGGACAACTTAAAGAATATGTCAATAAAAATTATAGGGATTATAAGACGGATTTATTTTCAGTATTCATGTATAGAAACTTCGATTTTTGTAAACCAAGTGGATATTCAGGTTTTATGACACCCAATGTATGGATGTTTTTAAAATCATACGAGGAATTGAGAAAGTTCATTGTTGAAAACAAATCGATAGACTCATTAATACAGATAGCAAAAGGGGCTTTTTTTCAAGAAGCAACAGTTGATGTTATCGCATTTGTTTTTAAAAATTCGACTTCAAATAATCCAGGTAAATATATAAGGCTAGAGGAATTTAAGGGTGGTATGGAAGTTCAGAAAGAAAAAGTTCTTGAAGCAATAGAAAATCCACATTGTGTGTATTTCTATGAGACAAACACAGATAATTTTTTAAAAATCCCTGGAATACCAATAGCATATTGGATTAGTCAGAATGCAATAGATAATTATGTTAAAGGAAAATTAGTTAAAGAGATTTCAAGTCCTAAAACTGGCATGACAACGGCTGATAATAATAGATTTTTAAGATTTTGGCATGAAATCAGTATAACCAAAATGAAAGATGATGCAAAAAGTGCTGAGGAGGCATTAATCTCAAAGATGAAATGGTTTCCTTATTGCAAAGGCGGTGGATATAAACGTTGGTATGGATATAATGAATATGTTGTAAATTGGGAAAATGATGGATTTGAAATAAAAAACAATATTAAACCTAATGGGAAAAAGGCGGCAAGTGTAAGAAATGAAGATATGTATTTTAAAAAAATTATAACATGGTCTACTATAACTTCGAGCATTTTTTCCTGTAGATATGTATCAAATGGACACTTATTTGATTCTGGGGGATCAAGTATAAAAGCAAAAGATAATATAGAATATTTGCTTGCTGTTTTAAATAGTAAAATAGGACAATTCTATTTAGATATATCTAATGCAACAATTAATTATCAACCTGGGGATATTGGAAGAATCCCAATTATTTATTCAACAAATCACATTGATAATATTAACAAAATAGCAAAAAATAATATTGAAATTTCAAATCAAGATTGGGATATGCACGAAACCTCATGGGGCTTTGGAAAGTCTCCATTACTTTCAAATAAAGTGGATGGAAGAGTCAAAACAGCTTATGAATCATATAAATTTGAAGTGAATGAAAGATTTACAAAGCTTAAAGAAAATGAGGAAGAACTAAATTGTATACTTATAGGGATATATAATCTTGAAGATGAGGTTACTCCTGTAGTATCTGATAGAGATATTACAGTAGCTAAAATCTTTGATGATAAAAAAGATATAGATGACGAAATAAAAGGTAATAAGTATGTGATGACTCGTGAAGATGTGGTGAAGAATTTCTTATCCTACTTTATTGGTTGTGCCATGGGAAGGTATTCTCTAGATGAAGAAGGTCTTGTATTTGCAGGTGGAGAGTTTGATTTTTCAAAATACAATAGCTTTAAAGCAGATAAAGAAGGTATTCTTCCGGTAACAGATCAAGAGTATTTTAAAGATGATATTGTAGAGAGTTTTGTTAAGTTCTTAAAAGTTACTTTTGGAGAAGAACATCTAAATGAAAATCTTGATTTTATAGCTTCAGAGCTTAAAGGTAGGCAGAGTGATAGCAGTAGGAAAAGAATAAGAAATTATTTCTTAAATGATTTTTATAAGGATCACTGTAAGATGTATCAAAAACTCCCTATTTATTGGCAATATGACTCTGGTAAGAATGATGCTTGTAGGGGCTTGTTTTACCTTCATAGATATGATAAGGATATGTTTGCTAGAATAAGAATCAACTATGTTTTTGAAATACAGGATAGATATAAACAAGAACTTGCAAGAGTGGAAGAAACCATAACAAAATCAAGTGGTAGTCAAAAAATAGAACTTCAAAAGCGTGCAGATGAACTTAAAAAGAAAATTATTGAGTCTCAACAATTTGAAGAGAAAGTCCAGCACATAGCAGATTCTTATATAGAAATAGACCTAGATGATGGTGTAAAAGAAAATTATAAAATATTTAAGGATGTATTGGCTAAGATTAAATAGAGGAGGTGGCAGGTTTGGATTTAGAAGAAATTTTAAAAGACTTGCAGAAAAGATTTAAGGAACCCTATCCTGAATTTTATAATAGGAGAATTATCTTTTGGATGGATAGGGATAGAGAATTTGAAGATGAAATTGATAATCTTGAAATCCCAGATGTAAAAACAATAAAAATGTCTGAAAACAATAAGTTCAGAGTAAAAAAACTACTGTCTTTTGATGATCAAGAATCAGACTTTCTTGTTTACTGTCCTCTTATTTTCAATATCAAAGAAGATAACTGGATAAATGATGTTATGAAATACAGTGAGGAATTTAGGGCGGATCTTGTATCTATACAGATTGACGAAATGAATTTACCAGATAGCATTGCTATTAGAAAATCTATAAAAGTTTATAAGAAGTTCTTTAATGCTAAAGCAAGAAGAGAACTTATAAAGAAAAAGGCAAGTAGAATTGAAAATCCCGCACATTTAGAACTTGCTATTATGAGTGAGATTGCAGGATGTGAAATGCAGCCAGGACTTATTATCAGAGAAGTTTTGAAAGCAGGTATTGAAAATGATGAGAATGATATTTATCAGGAATTTATAAATTATGAAATAGATGAAACTTTCTGGAGAATGGTAGGACAAGGAACAGGTTATCAAAGTGAAGAAAAGAGCCTAGAAAATTTATCTATTCATATACTGCTTACTGCAGCTTCAAGAAATATAAATAAAGAAGTATTTATAGGACTTGATAATTTTATTTCTAGGCCACATGAAGCTTTTTGTTTTCAATTTGTCGAGGACTGGCTTAGAAATGCTAATGAGAAAAGGAGCCTATATGAACTTGTCCGTTATGTAGAAAAAGAAATTCAACTTGATGAAAGACTGATGAATCTTGATATATCACATTTTGAGAGCAACGAAGCTTTTCCATGTGTTGATGAAATTATACTTATAAAGCTTATGACAAACATTAAAAATGACATCATAGATCCTGAAGATATTTCAGGTATATGTGATAAAAGAAGAGTTGGAGCCTGGTATGAAGAATTTAATTCATACTATGAAGGCATTTATAACATGGGCAAAATGAAGGATTTCTATAATAAAAACCAAGCATCATTCCATATGACAAGTGCGAAGGAAGTTTGGAAATCCTATACAGATAAATTTTATTTAATGGATACCTATTATAGAAAATTTCAGAGGGCATATCAGAAAAGCCTTAGAAATTCAAATGCTAAGCTTGATGATTTATTTAAATTTACGGTAGATAGGGCTGAAGGTATATATAAGCATTGGTTCCTAGATGATCTCCTTACTAACTGGTCTAATGTTAGCGGTAGAGAGTTTGAAGAGTATGGAAAAATTTCTGAGATTAAACAGCAGGTTGACTTCTATGACAATAATATTAAAAATGCTAAGACAAAAGTCTATGTAATTATTTCAGATGCAATGCGTTATGAGGTGGCAAAAGAGCTTGCTATAGAATTAAAACAGGATATGCAATGTAAGATAGAAATTGATGATATGGCGGGGATATTCCCTACTATTACACCTTTTGGAATGGCTGCATTGCTTCCTAATAATGGGCTTCAAACTGAAATTAGAAATAATAATCTCAAAGTTCTTATTGATGGCGAATCAACAGATATGCCTAATAGAGAAAAGGTTTTACAAAAGGCTAATAAGGATTCTAGAGTGCTTAAATATGACGATTTGATTCATATGAAGAGAGAAGAGAGAAAAGCTCAAGTAAAAGGTATGGAAGTTGTTTATATATATCATGATCAAATAGATGCAGCCAGCCATACATCAGATTCAAATGTTTTCTCTGCTTGTGATAAGGCTATAGATGAAATTAAGAATCTGGTTAGAATTCTTGTGCATGAGTTTTCAGCTGTAAATATAATGATTACCTCAGATCATGGTTTTCTTTATACTTATGAAGAGTTTACTGAGGATGATAAGGTATCTAAAGAAGGCTTTGAAGGTGTTGTTGATTACGGTAGAAGATATGCAATAATGGACAATTCCGCTAATCCAAGTTTCTTGATGCCTATAAAATTTGTTGATGAAGGATCGGGGCTTAAAGGATTTGCACCGAAGCATAATATTCGTATTAAAAAGCAAGGTGGAGGAATCAACTTTGTTCATGGAGGAATCTCACTTCAGGAAATGGTAGTTCCATTAATTAGATACAGACATTTAAGAAATGATAACAAAGAATACCAGAGAAACAGGAATAAATATGATATTAAACCTGTAGAACTTAATATTTTATCAACAGTAAGAAAAATAAGCAATATGATATTCAACCTGTCTTTCTATCAAAGTGAAATGCTTTCAGTAAATAGAGAAGCTGCTAATTTCCTTCTTTATTTTGTTGATGAATATGGAGAGAAAGTCTCTGATGAAGTTCGTATTATAGCTGATAAAAATACTGAGAATGAGCAAGATAGAGTATTTAATGTAACATTTAACTTGAAAGCTGGGAAATATGATAATAAAAAGACTTATAACCTTGTTATTTATGAAGAGTCAGGTCAGATTCTTCCAAAGAAGATTGAGTTTGCAATAGATATTCCCTTTGCCACAGGTGAATATGATTTCTTTAGTTAAGGAGGGGTGACTAGATATGGAAGATGTGAGTTCAAGAACTGTAATAAAGCAAAAACTTAGAGAAAATTTTGACGGGAAAATAGTAGCAAAAGATTTGACTAAAAAAATCAAAGAAGGAGCTAATGTTCCTGTATATGTTTTGGAGTTTTTGCTTGGGCAGTATTGCAGTAGTGATGATGAAGAAATTATAGAAAAAGGTGTTGCTACAGTTAAAAAGATTCTTTCAGATAACTTTGTTAGACCAGATGAAGCTCAGAAAATACTTTCTATATTAAGAGAAAAAGGTAGCTTTTCCATTATAGATAAGGTAACAGTAAAACTAAACATAAGAAAAAATAGGTATGAAGCGGAGTTTTCAAACCTAGGACTTAGTGATATTCCAGTACCAGAAGAATATCCAACAAGATATGATAGGCTTCTTTGTGGTGGTATATGGTGTATGATTCAACTTGATTATGATTATGATGAGAATGAGCAGAACAAAAATCCTATTAGCATTACAAGGCTTACACCTATTCAAATGCCACAGGTGGATATAAAAGAGCTTAAAGAAGGTAGAAGCAAATTTACAAAAGAAGAATGGATAGATGTTATGCTTCGTTCTATTGGTATGGAGCCTAATGAATTTGAAGAAAGAGAAAAATGGTTGTTGCTTACAAGATTAATTCCACTTGTGGAAAATAATTTTAATCTATGTGAATTGGGTCCCAGAAGTACAGGGAAATCTCATATTTATAAGGAGATTTCCCCTAATAGTATTCTTGTGTCTGGAGGACAGACTACTGTTGCAAATTTGTTTTACAATATGGGAAGAAAAACAATTGGTCTTGTAGGGCTTTGGGATTGTGTAGCATTTGATGAAGTTGCAGGAATAAAATTCAAAGATAATGATGGTATACAGATTATGAAAGACTATATGGCATCAGGCTCTTTTGCAAGGGGAAAAGAAGAAAAAGCCGCATCGGCTTCAATGGTATTTGTAGGTAATATTAATCAAAGTGTAGATGTACTTTTGAAAACTTCCAGCTTGTTTGATCCATTTCCAGAGGAAATGGCAATAGATACAGCTTTTCTTGATAGAATGCATTGTTATCTTCCGGGTTGGGAGATTCCTAAATTTAGACCTGAGCATTTTACAAATGATTACGGTTTTATTACTGATTATCTTGCAGAATTTATGAGGGAACTTCGCAAGGATCAGTATGGAGATAGCTTAGACAAGTATTTTAGATTAGGCAAGAATCTCAATCAAAGAGATACTATTGCAGTTAGAAAAATGGTTAATGGATATTTGAAAATTGTATATCCACATGGTGAATTTATAAAAGATGATCTTGAAGAAATACTATGCTTATCTCTTGAGATGAGAAGAAGAGTGAAGGAGCAACTAAAGAAAATAGGTGGTATGGAATTTTATGATGTAAACTTCTCATATATAGATTTAGATACTTTTGAGGAAAAATATGTAGGCGTTCCTGAACAGGGAGCTGATAAACTAATTCCTGATGGTATGCTAAATCCAGGACAAGTTTATACAATTGCTAGTGGAGGAAATGGAATGATTGGTTGCTATAGACTGGAGTCTCAAATGCTTCCTGGTAATGGAAAATTTGATAGAACAGGACTTGGGACTAATCGTGAAGCTAAGGAAGCAAGTAATACAGCCTTTAATTATCTAAAAGCCAATGGTAATAGAATTAGTGGTTCAATAAGTACAACTACCCAAAATTATATTATAAACTATCAAGATTTACAGGGTATAGGAATGACAGGAAATCTAGGTCTTCCTACTCTAATTGCATTATGCTCAATTGCCCTTGGAAAACCTGTTTTAAGTAACTTGGCGGTACTTGGAGAAATAAGTATCGGTGGAAGTATTATGAAGGTTACAGAAATTGCAGATAGTCTTCAAGTTGCACTTGATAGTGGAGCAAAGAAAGTTCTTATACCTAGCACGTCCTTTGTAGATTTTGGAACAGTACCTGCAGAACTAATGAGTGCCTTTCAAATAATTCCATATCAAAGTGCCGAAGATGCTGTATTTAAAGCTTTGGGGGTGGAGTGATTTTGAATATATTAGTAATAAAACTTGTCATTATAAAATGTTGAAAGGGGTTGACTTAATTTTATGATTTTTACTGAAGAACAATTAAAAGATTATGCTAAGCCACTTAGTGAAACTGAAGAAAATCAATGTAAAAATGCTATAAGAATGGTATCAAATGCATTAAAAGATTTGGGTCTTAGTGAAAATGAAATGGAGACTATATATGGTGCTTCTACAGCATATCAAATTAGAATGAGTGGTGGTCTTAGTGGGTATGATATTAAATTGTTTTTGCAAGGTTCTTATGCAAATAATACAAATGTAAGAGGACATAGCGATGTTGACATTGCAGTAGTACAGGAGGATATATTTCGACCTGCATACAGATTAAATGTATCTGGAGCAGACTATGGATTTACAAATGCTACTCCCAGGGTTAAAAGCTTTAAAGATGAAGTTGAGGATGTTTTAAGAAAGTATTTTGATAAAGATATTGAAAGAAAAAATAAATCAATAAAAATTAATGGTAACTCATATAGAAAAGATACCGATAGTGTACCATCAATGAGACATAGAAACTATAGGCAAGATTATACATTTGATAAAGAAAACTATATCGGTGGTATTTTAATAAAAGCTGATGATGGCCAAGAAATAATTAATTACCCAGAGCAACACATAAAAAATGGAGTAGAAAAAAACAATGATACAAATTATTACTTTAAAAAGATGGTTAGAATTGCTAAAGAACTTAGATACCAAATGAAAGATTTAAGATATCCATATGCCCAAAAAGCAAGTTCTTTTGGTGTAGAATGTCTTTTGTGGAATGTTCCAAATGAATACTTTACCAAATACAGTACTTATCGTTACGCTTTTGATGAGATTGTTGGGTACCTATATGATAATAGATATTCTGTTATTAATTTTCTGGAAGTTAATAACATAAAAAAGTTATGTGATGATTCACCTGATAGACGAGACATTTACAAAGGATTTATAGAAGAATTGAAAGGTTTTTATGAATATGAAATCTAAAATTAATTACTTATTAAAGTTATCAGCAATCGTTTGTGGTGTTATCTTCCTAATTTTAAAATATTTTAAAGGATCAGGTTCATTGTTAGATAATTGGGAGCTAATTACAGAGGCGGCAGGATATAGTGCTATATTTACTTTGGTATATGAAAAATTCATTTGGAGAATAGACCCTTTAATTAAAATACCTAAATTAGAAAAAGAATATGATGGAATAATAAAATATGAATTTAATGGATCCCGAGGAACTAAGAATGTAGATATAGAGATTTTCCAAACATTAACTACTATAAATATTTCAATAAAAAGTGATGAAATTACAAGTAATAGTATAACAAGTGAGTTAATAGAAGAAAACAATCAATTCATACTATACTATACCTATATTACCCAGCCAAAGAATGAATTTAGTGATAATAATCCAATTCAATATGGTACTAGCAAGCTTTTAGTTGATAATAAGGATGAATTTCATGGAATATATTGGACAACCAGTAAGACTAAAGGAGATATTTATTTTAAATCAAAATAAAAAGAGGTCGAGAATTTCTACCTCTCTACCTCTTTACCTAAATAATTATCATAGTTTTCCTTATACTGATATAATCTATCTTGCTCTAGGCGGGACTGATTGAGTTTCTCAATAAGAGACTCTTTTTTATATGAAGATTTTCAAGGTCTTCATATATCTTTGTAATTGCCATTTTACTCAGCCTTATTCATATATTTTCTTGTCAGGATATTTTGAATTTTAATTATTTCTCTTGAGATATCATCATTTTCTTTTTTCAAATCCTGAATATCTTCTCTATAGATTATTCCAGTAATATTTACTCTCTTTGTTATCTGATTAAGGTTACTAGAATTCTTCCCTATTAGAGTTTGTAGCCTTCTAAAAACATCCATATCAATTACAAATATAGGGGCTTCAAGGACACATTTTCTAATAAAATGTCCCATTGACTTTGACTTACTTATTTCAAGTTTCTTCTTAAAAAGTTCTTTTTCTTCTGTTGTTAACTTAATTTCAAGACGTTCATTCCTAAATCTATTTGCCATATGAATCCTCCTTTTCTTTTTATTTATAAGAGGGTATTAGGGGTGTCCCCTAAATCATTCCGATAGGAACAAGTAGAAAATTGGATAAAAAGAAGCGAACCTAAAAGGGTTCGCTTCATCAATTTTCTCGTAAGTGTCCGTACACTTACTGTGCTTGCTTATTAAAGTTTTTAAAAGCAGGCATTAAGCTAAGTATTTGATTTATTTTCTAATATTACCGCACTATGGATAAAATGTCAGCGTGGATTAGCCGCTTTTGGTGTGCATTTTTGTTTATTCTTTTCAAAAACTTTTTAAAATAGCGAATCAAGCGGGTCATATTTTCACTGTTATATATATAGGGGGACTTAAGTAGCCTTATGAGAATAAAGAAAGTCTTGGTGGTCTTTTAAAGGAGGACATATTAGAATATAGCATTCAGCTTGCCATGCTTAGGCAATTATTAAGTGAAAAGCTAATAAACAAGCAAGAATACTTTAAGATTAAAAAGCTTCTTATGGAAAAATATAAGATTTCTTCAGATTTGACCTGCTAAATTTAACTAGTCGCGGTAGAATAGGATTGTATAGAAGAATACAAAAGTGAGGTGAGATTATGAAGAAGGTTGAAGTTATAAAAGGTGAAGGTCTTTTAAACGGTAGAAGAAATGGTGAAGAGATAAAATTAAAAAGAGTGGCAGCCTATTGTAGGGTTAGTACCGATAGTGAGGATCAGCTTCAAAGTTATCATTCCCAGGTCAAATATTATACAGACTTAATCAATGAAAATCCTGATTGGACTATGGCGGGAATCTATGCTGATGAAGCCATCACAGGCACACAGATAGACAAAAGACTGGATTTTCAAAGGCTAATAAATGATTGTATGAATGGTGATATAGATATGATTATCACCAAATCTATATCCAGATTTTATGATTAACATTTATTTACTACAAAATGATAAAGGCCATGCTGTCTAGATTAAAATCTAGACAGCATGGCCTTTATTCATGGTTTTAGTTTGATGAATCTATAAATCACTTTCAATCGCCTTAACTGGGCAAACCTTTACTGCTTCATTAAGTTTTTCCTTATTTACTGTATCTTCATCATAATCCTTAACAAAAGCTTTTTTCCCATCCATTTTAAATACTTCAGGGTAAGTTTTAACACATGAGCTACATCCAATACAAGCCTTTTTATTAATTTCTATACCAACTTTTAATTCTTCCTTATTCGGAATATCTTCATCTTTTATTATTTTATTAGTAATCCAAGAAAATATGATTATAGCTAAAACAGTTAGAACCCAACGTATGATCATAAACTTAGGACCTAGGAATTTTGCCTCGTTTAAAAGCATTGGTATCTTAATTACAGCCCAAGAGCTTAAAATAACTACAATATTTCTTATAGAAGCTCCTTTTTTATGAAGCATTATTGATATTGGGAAGGCAGCATAAATAGGACCTGCTGAAATGCTACCAATTATAAATGATAAGACTAACCCTTTTCCCTTTGCTTCCTTTCCTAAAAGTTGCATTATCTTATCCTTAGGAACCCATAAATCTAAAAGGGCTGTTAAAACAAAAATTACAGGCATTATTATCAACATTTCTTTTATATAATAAGCACTATTTTTGACTGACTCAAAGGCCATTGTTGGCCTAAAAATACTTATTAAAAGGTATACAAGAAGAACTAGTATAAAAAATAAATTATCTTTTGCTTTTTTAATTATGTTCATATAATTACCCCCATTACAAGTGCAATAACTATTGCAAAAACAAAGCTAAAGCCGTTACGAACTAAGGTGAATTTAGTACCAAACTCCTTTTTTTCCAGTGGAAATGTAACAAGTCCAACCATGGTAAGAGTAGTCAAGAAAGCTACTGAAGGGACAGTACCTACTCCTGCATCTACTAAAGTTCCTATCAAAGGAAAGGCTATAAATGCTGGAACGAGGGTAATTGTTCCAAGTAAAGCCGAACCAACAGTTGCCAGAAAAAGAGACTGCTTGCTTACAAAGCTTGCAATTTCTGTAGGGGGTAAAAATGTTAGGATTAGACCTATTGCTAAAATAATAGAAAAAATGCTTATGGCCATACCTTTTCCCATATTAAGTGCCATTTTTAAAGCCTTTTTCGTTTTAGCACCATCCTTTTTAAAGGATATGAAAAGAAAAACAAGAGTAATTAACCATAAAATAATTGTAAATATATCCACTTTTATCGCCCTCCTTTTAAGCTTTTGGTGCTGGTGCTTTTACAACAATGATTTCTAGTGTTTCTTTATGAAGATTTTTTACATTCATTTTTGTCCCCTCTGGAATCTTTAATAAGGTATTGTAGCTGTATTCATGAGCTTCTTGTTCATCTAAAGCTATAGATAGAACTCCTCTTATAACAGTCATATAGACATTGGAGTTTGAATAATGCTCTGGTAAACCTTCATTCTCATTAAAAACCATGTGTAGATAATGTATATTTTCATCGAATATAACTTTTTCTACTGCTTTTTCATTGCCTTTTGATAAATTAAATGTTTTTTCTATCATTCTAAATCTCTCCTTTATTATTTTAAAATTAAACTTTATATTTCAATCTTACCATCATAAAACTAAATACAATAGACACCTATGTTTCTTTTTGTTATAATTAAAATAAAAAGGAGAACTTATGATTAATATATTAGAGAATATATCACTCTTTAGAAATGTAGATACTTTACTTTTAAAAAATGTGATTGGAACCTATAATCTTCAAAATAGAATTTATAATAAGGGTAAAACTGTTCATGACCAAAACGAAGTTTGTTCTGGAATAGATGTAATTCTATCAGGCAAGCTTGTTGCTTACTCTTTAACTAGTCATGGTTCAGAAACAACTGTATTTGAATTTACTAGTGGTGGTGTAGTAGGGGCTAATCTTTTGTTTGGTGATAATAACAAATATCCTTTAAATATTTATAGTATAGAGGAAACTAGTCTGATATATATCCCCAAATCTGCTGTAGACACATTGTTGAAAGATCAGCTTTTTGCAATAGAGTTTATAAAAATTTTATCTTCTAACTCACAAGCTCTTAATAGAAAAATTGCAATATACACCCAAAAATCTTTAAGAGAAAATCTCATAAACTACCTGTCTGCTCAAGCCAATATTCAAAATTCTAAAACAATCTATCTTCCCATAAGTAAAAAACAACTTGCAGACCATCTTGGTGTTCAAAGGCCTTCTTTATTTCGTGAATTAAAAAACATGAAGGATGAAGGACTGATTGAAATTAATAACAGAATAATTACTTTACTGATTTAGTAAACATCTAATATTCTCCACCCTTTACTAGTGATTAATGCCTTTATAAAATATGATTAACGTATAAAAGCCTGTGGGAAAACTCCTGCAGGCATTTTTTTATGTTCTTTTTTAAATAACCTCAACTTTTAGCCTTTCCTGTGGCTATTAAGTAGGAGGTAGTGCTATATGAAAGAAATAGAAAATAAAAAGACAAGTAAAATATCCAATGCAATTTTAGAAGAGGAAAATTTATCTACAAGAATATCTGATGATCAGCTGCAAGGAGAATTTAACTATTCACAGGCTGAAAAAATCTTAAAAAAAATGTTTAATAAGGGGCTAATAGACGAGGTGGAATTTAACAAAATTACTGAATTAAATCGTGAAACGTTCTCACCTATTTTAGTAAAGATAATGCCCTTAAATCGTTGATATATAAGGGTTTTAACCGTAACATGTGACCTAGCAAAGAGGAGGTGAGACAGTGATAAAGATAACAAAAATTGAAGCAAATAGACCAGATCCGTTTGCTAATCCCAAATTAAGGGTTGCTGCTTATTGTAGAGTATCTACAGATAGTAATGAACAACTTGAAAGCCTAAAAGCACAAACAACTTATTATGAAAAACATATAAAAGCTAATCCTGAATGGGAGTATGCAGGTATTTATTATGATGAGGGGATTAGTGGCACTAAAAAAGAAAATAGAGAAGGTCTACAAAGTCTTATAGCAGCTTGTGAAAATAAGCAAATTGATTTGATAATTACAAAATCTATAAGTAGATTGGCTAGAAATACAATGGACTGCCTTGAGATGGTTAGACAGTTAATTGAAATTGGAGTGTTTATATATTTTGAAAAAGAAAATATTAACACCCAGTCCATGGAAAGTGAGCTAATGCTTTCTATCTTAAGTAGTCTAGCAGAGAGCGAGTCAACATCCATTTCAGAAAACAATAAATGGGCAGTTCAGAAACGATTTCAAAATGGGACCTTTAAAATAGCATATCCACCATATGGCTATGAAAATATAGATGGGTAAATGGTAGTAAATAAAGAGCAGGCTGAAATAGTAAAGTACATTTTTAGTCAAGCTTTAGCTGGTAAGGGAACTGGGAAAATAGCTAATGCACTTAATAATAGAAACATTCCTTCTAAAAGAGGAGGCAAATGGTCAGGAACTACTATTCGTGGAATTTTAGTAAATGAAAAATATGTAGGTGACGCTCTTTTGCAGAAAACATACACAGATAGTAGTTTTAATAGACGTACCAACTATGGAGAGAAAAATAAGTACCTTATTCAAGATCATCACGAGACAATTATAAGCCGAGAGGATTTTGAAAAGGCTGATTTAATCTTGGAACAAAGAGCAAGGGAAAAGGGAATTGAAAAAAGGAATTCAAAATATCAAAACAGATACAGCTTCTCAAGTAAGATAATTTGCTCCGAATGCGGAGGGACCTTTAAAAGAGGAATCCATTCTACAGGCAAAATCAAATATGTAGCGTGGACCTGCAATACGCATCTGACGCATAAAGAGGAATGTTCCATGCTCTTTATCAGGGATGAGGATATAAAGAATGCTTTTATAACCATGATGAATAAGTTAATCTTTGGCAAAGATTTTATTTTAAAACCTCTCTTTAATAAAATTAAAATAATGAGCAAATCAGGCAACCGTTCAAAGATTGAGACTCTAGAAAAACAAATTGAAAGCAATAGAAAGCAACAAGATTTACTAGTAAGCCTTATGGCCAAGAAATATTTAGAGCCAGCTCTTTTTAACAAGGAAAAGAATAAACTTCAAATGGAGGAAAATAACCTTATAGAAGAAAAAGAAGGTCTAATCCAAGACTTAAATGGAGAGTTATCAAAAGGACAGGAAGTTAGTAGTCTAATAAAATATACAAATAAAACGGCTATGTTAACAGCTTTTGATGATGAAGCTTTTATTCATCATGTGGATAGAATTATAGTTTTTCAAGAGAAGAGATAGGCTTTGTTTTAAAGTGTGGAGTTAGACTTAGGGAAAGGATGTGAGGTTTATGGGACATACACCTTATGGATACAAGATAGAAAATGGTGCAGCTTTTATTGATGAGGAAAAAGCTAATAGGATACAAGCCTTTTTTAAGGAATATTTATCTGGACTATCCTTAAGTGCTGCAGCTAAGAAGGCAGGTATTAATGCTTACCATGGGACAGCGGGAAATATGCTAAGAAACAAAAAGTATCTAGGAGATGGATTTTACCCAGCCATAGTTGACAAAGAAATATTTGAACAGGCGGAAATTGAAAGGCAAAAAAGAGCCAGGAAGCTAGGCAGAGTATATGAAAGTAAAGAGCAAGAAAAGCCAGAGCAAGAGTTTGATTTTACTATAGGTTCTATAGATGAAGATTATGAAGACCCTTTTACTCAAGCTGAATATGTTTATGGCTTAATAAGAAGAAAGGAGCATTCAAATGATACCTAATAGGAATGTAGTTATTATTCCATCAATGAAGCGATCTGGTAATAACGGTAATAAAGATGAAATACCTAAACTAAGAGTAGCTGCATATTGCAGAGTTTCCACAGATAGTGAAGAACAGTCCAGCAGCTACGATGTGCAAATAGAGCACTATACTGAATTTATTAAAAAGAAAAATGAAGGACATCTTCCCCAGTATTATGTTGAAAATAGCCATGAATCGATTATTCCCAAAGAATTATACTTGCAAGTTCAGGAGGAAATTCATCGAAGAAGCAATATCTACACAGGAGAAGGCAAGAACAAACGAATTTATAGTAGTAAGTACGCATTAAGTGCCATCACCTTCTGTGGAGATTGTGGCGATATTTATAGACGGGTCTATTGGAATATCCACGGAAGAAAAGAATTTGTCTGGCGATGTGTGACTAGAATCGAGCAAGGTCCTGAAGTTTGTAAGAACCGAACCGTAAAAGAAGATGAGCTCTACGGTGCTGTAATGACCGCAATTAATAAGCTGCTTGCAGGTGGGAACAATATGATAAAGACACTGGAAGAGAATATTCATGCGGTGATTGGCGAAACCACAGAATACCAAATTTCAGAGATTAACAACTCACTAGAGGAAAAACAAAAAGAACTCATCAAGCTGGCTAATAAGGGGCAAGACTATGAACACTTGGCAGAAGAGATTGATGAGCTGAGAGACAAGCGACAGACCCTTTTAGTAGAAGATGCCTCCCTTAGTGGCGAGAACGAGCGAATCAATGAGTTGATTGAATTTATCCGCAAGAACAAATTCCGCACCTTAGAATATGACGATAAGCTTGTAAGGAAGATAATCCAGAACGTTACAGTCTATGAAGACCACTTCGTCATATCCTTTAAATCTGGTATTGAAATGGAAATATGAAAAACAGAAGTAAATAGCCCATGACTCTGAAGTAGAGTTGTGGGTTTTCTTATGCTTGCTGATTATAATAATATTTTAATAACTATTGTGTTTATCAACCAAATGGTTTATAATATTCTTAGCGTAAACTTGGAGGTGCTGTATGACTACGGCAGAAATGATTAAAGAACTGTGTGAGCAAATGAATATAAGTGTTTCCGAACTTGCTAGACGTATCGGACAGACTCCACAGAATTTCAATAAAAAATTACAACGAGAAACAGTAACCTTGGATGAGTTGAAGGCCATAGCTGACGCCTTGGATATTAAATTTGAGCAGGTATTCACTTTGCCTGATGGCAATGAAATAAAGACTGGTAATGAGTAAAGGAGGTGGCCTGATATGATGATCAGTCCAGAAAGTTATTATGAAGAGTACCTTAAAGGAAAAACTAGAGAACAGATAGTGTCGACGATCCGGGGACTTAAGCAAGAAATAGGTCGCCTTAAAAATACGATGGAAAGCCCTGAATATGGCATTAAAGAAATCGTGCATCCGAGTGAAGATACGCGTCTGCACTGTACTCGTGAATACCTGGAAAGAGCGAGACAAGCCTATGCTGAAGCTAGTGGGACTTATACCTTATCAAAATCAGAACAAAAGGCTGCTGACTTTAATGCGAATATAGATGCAATCTGCAAGATTACATTTAGCATCGGAGGCTTCTTTGGAGGCTACCGGAGCTATGTTGTAGAACTAACAGATGGATTGAAAGCCTATACAAAAATATGGGAAGGTGAAAAACTACTCTCGCTATGGGATGAGTATAACGAAGAGCCTTTTAGAAAGGACACTTTTATTGATGTACTTAAGGATCTTCACATTGGTGAATGGCGTAGACGATATTCTACTGAACGCTTCGGATACACGGTATGTGATGGTACCCAATGGGAGTTAGAATTTGAATACAACAATGGCTATAAGCCAGTAAGATTTAATGGTGACAACTCATACCCTTATAACTTCGATAAGTTCCAGATGCTATTTGGTATTGAGGAAGCTGGGGAGGAAGAAGATGATGAGTAGGTTTACAATTTATTTGGCTCAAATTGAAAGGAGGCAAATATTTGGAATGTAAGTTATATTATCCACAAAATGAGGAATTAATCGTTCTTACATATTATAAAAAATGGGAGAAAAAAATAAAATACATTGAAAAAAGTTACAGTTCATTTATGGGGTCATATGTAGTGTTTTTTCATCTATTTGATGCAAGCGATCGGGAAACAATTAACATATATCATGATGATGAGAAAATTTTAGATTCAATTATTCGGGAGGCAGTTTATGAAAACTATATTGATTTATCTAAGTATTATCAATATGATCAGCTAGATCTGGATACTTAATAGAAGGACCGAATAAACAAATTTAGAATAAAATTTAATTGAAGGGGTGTTTAGATGGGAAAAGATGAGACCATGAGAGATAACATAATAACAGAATGGATTATTTCTGGAAATCCTAAAAAGTATAATGTAGTTGGTGCTTTTCATGAACTAGGTAAAGTAGATTGGAAACAGAGTACGAATATTTCTGAAGGTGATATCGTTTATATTTACGTTTCTGACACAATCCAAGCGGTACGTTTTAAATGCAGAGCAAATAAAGTTAATATGAAACAGCCGGATATTGATGATAGTAAATTTGACGTTTCAGGGGAATTTGACGGAACTTATGGAAGATACATGGAACTGGAAATGTTAGAGGAATTTCCAGAAACATTATTTTCTAGAAAGATATTAGAGAATTATGGATTTTCTTCACCACAGAGTCCAATACGACTTCCTGTACAATTGAAAACATACATGGACTTGATTCAAAAATTAAGGGATTCTGAAGAAATGGATCCTGATAAACACGATGGTACTTATGAGCTCGTTAGAGAAACTATAAGGGCTTATTCAGAAATGGATGATCTAAGTGTTTGTGATTACAATGACTTAAATCTTGTTTATCTTATGACGGTAGGTACATGGAAGCACAAAGTCTTATCAAAGAAGAAAATTATTGATTCTAGTAATCTTCCTGGAAAAAGTAAAGAGAAACTTAAGGCCTTACTTGATCTTATTTGGAAAAGAGCTCAAAACAAAGAGTATACAAATAGTGATGGGTCTTTTGGAATGTTTGGCACTGGTTTTTTTTCATTTAAGGGAAAGACAGATAAAGATTCTCCTCAAAAATTTATAAAAGCCTGTGTAGACATACTTGATATTGAAGATGATGATCAGATTTTCGATAGATTTGAAAAAGTGTTGGATAAAAAATATCATGGTATGAAAGCCGCATCTGCATCAATGGTATTACACTGCTTAAAACCATTTACATTTCCTATTTTCAATAGCAATATGGGTTCTGACAATATATACGTTTATCTTGGAATTGATCTAGATAAGAAAACAGAAGTACATACTTATATAAGGAACTGTCGCCAAGTAAAAAAATACAGAGACGAAAAATTTAATATAAAGAATTATAGAATTTTTGATATGGCTGCTTGGAACATAGGAAAAGAACACTCACAGACAGATATTGACTATATTGGTGTTCTTGATTATTTGGATAACAACCGAGATATTCCTTACTCAAATCCTGAAGCTCAAGGTGTTGAAGAGAAAGAAAAACAACGTTTACTAGAAATTAAACATAAAGGTCAGGCTACAGTAGCTGAAATGAAAAAAATGGTTGCTATTTGTAACGAACGGTTTGGGTTAGATAAATGTGAACCCATGTCATGGCTTGACGGCTCAAACACAAAAACAAGAAGATATCTAAGGGCCCAGATGAAATATGGACAGTATGGGGATAATCCTATTAGTATCTCGATCTTTGTAGAGTTATCTGATGAAACTAATAAAAGTAGGTATCGTTTTAGTTTGGAAATAAAGAATGACAGTTCGGATAAGTATCAGATGAAAAAATATCATAGTTTTTTGGATTTGCCAGTTGATAAAGAAAACTCTCTTGTTTATGTTTCTGGAAGTAATGAATTTGGTGCCACAAAGGTTTTAAGTGAATCTGTAGATGAAATAAATCAGAAAATTGCTGATGGTGTTTATAAAAAAGTTCAACTTTGTAGAGTCCAAGAGTGGGTGGATGAATTAACCAATGATGATTATGAAAATGTAATGTTTGAGGCGATTGAATCATTGATCCCTTACTATGAGCACGTTCTAGGAATCGAAAATATAACATACTGGCCAAGTTTAGAAGAATATAATCCCAATATTAGTAAAGATGAATGGTTAAATATTTTATTAGACGAAGGAATCACTAGTAAAGAAGATTTAAAAATGTTCAAGTGCATGCTTCTAGAGGGAGGAGAATCAACATGTGCGAATCTCGCTACAAGGCATGGTAACACTGCTTCATCATACAATATGAGAGGAAGCAATTATGGCAAGAAAATTGTAGATGCAATCGATCACGTCACACCATGCCCGGATGGAGAAAAAAATAGATATTTTCCAATTCCTTTTGTGGGAAGAAATGTCATAGAAGATGGGAATAAAAGATATTCATGGAAGCTTAGGGATGAGTTAAAGGAGGCATTAGAAGAGATGAACTTATCAAAAATGGATCTAACCAATTTGGAAGCTCAAGACATTGAGTATGATAAAAATCTAATACTATATGGACCTCCTGGAACCGGAAAGACATATCATTCTGCCACATATGCAGTAGCAATTTGTGACAATAAGTCTTTGGATGAGTTAACCGATTATGATGCTGTCATGAAACGTTACAATGAGTTAAAGAATGAGCAACGTATTGTGTTCACTACATTTCATCAATCATATGGGTACGAAGAGTTTATTGAAGGTATTAAACCTGTGATCTCAGATGAACGTTCTGATGGTAGCGGAGATGTATCTTATAAAGTTGTGCCAGGCATATTTAAAAGATTCTGTGAAACTGCAAAGAAAACAAAAGTGAAAATGGATAAATTTGATATACCAGAAGATGCATCGGTATGGAAAGCAACAGTGCGTACTTCTGTTAGTGAAGACTGCTTTAAGAATAATCGTGTACGTATTGATTGGGGGATAGAGAGTAAAGGTGCTTCAGCATTTGTTAATGACATGAAACTTGGTGACATTATTATAACTACAAATGGTTCGAGAAGTAAGATAAATGGTATTGCCGTTATCACAAAAGATGAAGCATATTCTCTTGATAGCGAAGATGATGCAACTACAAGAGATGTAATGTGGCTAGCAACACATATAGATGAAGATATAAAAGACATTAATATGAATAGGATGTTGCATAGGATGACCGTTGCCCGTGTTCCAGCCATGCAGGTTAGTGACATCGTCTCCTTAGCAAAAAAATATAACTCTGATCTATATAACACTGAAATTGAGCAAAATGAGAAACCATATGTATTTATAATAGATGAAATTAATAGAGGAAATATATCAAAAATCTTTGGTGAATTGATCACCCTTATAGAGTGTACAAAGCGAGAAGGAATGCCAGAAGCTACTGAAGCTGTACTACCTTATTCAGGGGATCCTTTTAGTATACCTAAAAATGTTTATATACTTGGAACGATGAATACTGCTGATAGATCCATTGCTCTGATGGATACAGCACTAAGAAGAAGATTTAGCTTTTTAGAAATGATGCCTGAAACGGAAATATTACGTTCCATAGGAGCAGACAAGGTTGGAGATCTAAATGTAGCAGATATGCTTGATGTAATCAATGAAAGAATTGGTTTTTTGTATGATAGAGAGCATACAATTGGCCATGCATTTTTTACAGATTTAAAGGATGACGCTTCAATTGAACGATTGAAATGTATTTTTGAAAAATCAGTAATTCCTTTATTACAGGAGTACTTTTATGAAGACTACCAAAAAATCCAGATGATCCTGGGTGATGATGGTAAAGAAAATCCTGACTTGAAATTTATAAAAGATGAAAAAGTGATTGCAAAGAATATTTTCAAAGGTAATGTTGAAGATATTATAGATTTGCCAGAAAAGAAATATTCTATTAATAAAGAAGCATTGTCCAATATTCAAAGCTATATAGAGATACTGTAAAGTGTGGTGAGAAAACATGGGTAAACCGTTTGAGGTAAGAGAATATGATTCAATTATCTGCAATAGTGATTATAAGAATGAAAATAAATACAAGTACCTCATTAAAAAGGAATTTGATAACATAGAAACGTTTATCTATGAATTTTCGGGAAGTAAAGAAAATGCAGATGTATTAGATTTTATGCGTATAGGGTATCGAAGAAATGTTGGTGAGACAATTACCATCAAGAATTATGTTGGTCTAATTCAGATGAAGGATGGGTTTCAGGTTCAAGTTCTACCAAAGATTTCATTTGGAGATGGAGAAGATCCAGGAAATGTTAAGACTAAGAGAGTTTTTCTGCGCATGTTACGTAGCATGAAAGACTTTCCAAGTAAGGTTTTTAATGACGCCAGTCTTAAAATAGATCATATGAATCTATATGAAATTTTTATTAATATGTATCTACAGGAAGTTCGTCATTTGGTGAAACGAGGCATTAAGTCAGCTTATATTTCTCAAGAGGATAATCTGCGGTATTACAAGGGAAAGCTTCTGGTAGGACAGCATTTACGTAACAATTTAGTGCATAAAGAACGTTTTTATGTTGGGTATGAAGAGTTCTTAATGAATAGGCCAGAAAATAAGCTGGTGAAATCAACTTTAGAAAAACTGCAGAAAATAACTACCAGTGCAGAAAATTCAAAAGAGATAAGACAGTTACTTACTGCTTTTGAGTTGGTTGAATCATCTGTAAATTATCAAAAGGATTTTTCTAAAGTAGTTATAGATAGGAATACAAAAGACTATGAAATGTTAATGCAATGGTCAAAAGTATTTCTAATGAATAAGAGTTTTACTACCTTTTCTGGTGCTACAACATCAAGAGCTTTACTGTTTCCAATGGAAAGTGTATATGAAAGTTATGTAGCCCAACAAATGAAAAAAGCATTTCGGCCAAGTGGCTGGGAAATATCAAGTCAAGATAAAGGGCATTATCTGTTTGTAGAACCGAGAAGACAATTTGCATTACGACCTGATATTGTTCTTAGAAGGAATGATCGTACAATAATTCTGGATACTAAGTGGAAAAATCTTATTAATAATGAAAGAGTCAATTATGGGATTTCTCAAAGTGATATGTATCAGATGTATGCTTATTCCAAAAAATATGAAACAGCTGAAATATGGTTGTTGTACCCGATTAACGACGAAATGAGAAATACGAGTCATATAAAATTCGATAGCGGTGATGGGACGACTGTAAATTTGTTTTTTGTTGATGTAGCAGATATTGAGTTAAGCCTCGCGAAATTAAAAAGCATATTAGAAGTAGAATAATAAATTATAGTGGGTTACAAGTGAACATGACCAGCACCTAGAAAATAGGTAGTTGATAAGTTCCCCCAAACGACAGTCAATCTTGGATATGTTCCCTAATATGCATCTCGATAAAAATGGGACAAAAATTGGTCTCAAAAAATTGACTAAATAGCTATAAAGTCCTCTCAAGGCACGTTGAAGCAGTAATTCTGATGACGTATTGTGGTGATGAGGGGAAATAATAGAGAATGACCACAACATATGGTGGTTTGAGGGTAGAATTTGGGTCAAAAAACGGTGTCTTTTCACCGGTTTTTGACCCTTTTAAATAGGGCATATTTGGGGAGGAAATGGTTATATTTGATTGATATATTGATAAGGGAATTATATACTATAGAATAAGTTATATCGAAGTAAAGTTAAAAGATCAGGGGGTATTAAATGGATTTTCAACATGAATCATATATAGTTCTTGATTTACCAAGTCCAGTAAAAGAAAAAATATATGATATTAGAGACTATCATAAAGATACACTGAGGGCCTCATTACCGGTTGAAATAACTGTGGCTGGTTCAAGTGGTGTTGGGGTAATTGAACCTGGACAAGATAAGGAGGTAGTTTTTAATACGATAAAAAACATAGCAATGAACACAAGTCCAATACTTGCTTCATTTGAAGAAGTATTAAGGTTTCCTGGTACAGACTTATTTGTATTTACCCTAAAGAACGAAGAGAGATTTAGATTGTTACACGAAGAAATAATAAAATCTGGTATTAAATTTAAGCCTAATAAATTTCCATATAGGCCATATTGTACCTTAAGAAGCAGAACTCCTATATCCGACAAAGAAGTAGAAGAAATCATGGGAACTAAGTTATCGGATGAATTCATACTTGATACAATTTCAATCTACATGGTTGATAAAATTCCTTTGAATAGATTATATACTGTTAAACTTTCAGGGAAATAATAATAAATTATTAAATAACAATATTTATATAATGTACATCAGTAGGTTGTTGTTAATTATATTATATAATCTTGAATACTAAAATTATAATGAGTAGTAAACATAAAGGTGGTGCCTCTTTTTTTTATGTCTAAAAACAGAAAGAGAGAAATGAGAACAATGTCAAAATTATTTATGTATGGAACATCCTTGGAAGGAATAGAGCAATTGATGGTTATGGTTCCTAATTTCCAGCCAAGGAGAAGTGGTATAGTGATCAATAATTATTTTAACTGCGAAGGAGGTGCTAGAGAATGCAATTGTAATGTTAACAATAGCTGGCATAAATGTGGATACATTGGTTCGGATTTGAAAATTAATGTGGATAGATGTAGATATACGAATCTAGTCAGAGTATGCTTTGGAAAGATAAATAATTATTTTTTAAAAGAAAGATTAAAGAATTTAACAAATAATTTTAAAGGTGAAGTATTTTTAAATCAAAATCATAAAAAAAAATTCTAATAGTTTGATGAATTGGATAAGAAAATGTTATATAATAAAGTAAAAGCAAAAAAAATTGTCTGAAGATAATAAACATTAGGGAGGTTTGGTTTTGAATATAAATCAAAAAGGTGAAATTCTAATTTATCAAACTGAAAAAGGCGAAACTAAGATAGATGTTTATATGGAAGATGGTACTATATGGCTTACACAAAAAAATATTGCACAATTATATGGGAGAAATGTAAATACTATCAATGAACATATTAAAAATATTATTTCAGATGAAGAATTACAAGAAGATTCAACTATTCGGGAATTCCGAATAGTTCAAAATGAAGGTGGTCGTGAGGTTACAAGAGATATAAAATTCTATAATCTTGATATGATTCTAGCTATAGGTTATAGGGTTCGCTCCAATGTGGGGATTCAATTCAGAAATTGGACAAGTAAAATTTTAAAGGAATATATGAAAAAAGGATTTGTAATGAATGATGAAAGGTTAAAAAACCCTAAAAAATTTGGTGATGATTATTTTGATGAACTAATAGAAAGAATACGTGATATTAGGGCATCAGAAAAAAGATTTTATCAGAAGATTAAAGATATATATAGTTTATCTGTCGATTATAATCCTGCTACAGAAGATACAAAGATTGTGAAGACCTTCTTAAGAACAATATTATTGATGAGTATGAACTTGGAGAAGCAGAAGATATTGTAATAAGTAAGCATAAACCAGTTTGTATTAATAAAGTAGGTATATCCGTGCTTGATGATGTTGGGGGATTAAGTGGATTTGCAGATTTACTAGGAACTATCTATGAAGGAGAAGATAAGGAAGAAGTATTTAGTGCTCGTGCATGGGCAAAGAGCCTGGGATGGAGTGCTACAAAAGTTTCTAATAAAATGATGTTATAACTATAAATTGGGTTGCAAAAACATGCATATGAATTGCATAGTAAAGGGAGGATTTTAAAGTAGATAAAACAACTCCGGAAAAAGCAATGAAAGAATTGACAATTATATTAATGTATTTATCAAGATTTAATGAAGGCAACTGTTTTGATTTAAGCATGGATATGACTTGGAAAGGGTACAATTTTGATATTATTAATGAGTTGGATGAAGAGGATTATATTATGCAGGGGAGTTATCGTTCCAAGTCTGTTGCAATAACTGAAGAAGGTATAAGATTAGCACAAAGTCTTTTGAATAAATATAATATAAAGGATTGGTAATAATCATAGAAATATAAATTGTAATGAATAAAGCCTTCAAAAGATATATTTTGAGGGTTTTGTTGCTTACAATTTGAAATAATTGAAAAATATATAGTATGGCTGAATTATTTGAAAAGAAATTATAGAGAGTCAAAATTAGTAAATAAGATACCAAAGTTTTATATTTTCTAAGTGGATATTAAAGCTTTTTCTAAGGGATACACCTTACCAACAAAGGGGGTAATATCTCCCTACAACATCATTATTGACCTCTCAAGGCAGGTTGAAAGGATTTTAAAGGTAAAAAGCTTATAAAAGCAAGAAATGGTAAAAAATATATTTTTGAAAATAGCTGTATATCATTTATACATAATTCACTAATGGGTGATAAAAGCTAAGATAATTATATCGTAACAGAGATGAGTAAAATGGCTAAGGGAACCATACTGACACCAGAGCAGCAATTGGAACGCCGACGTGAAATAAAAAACACTACACTACAGCTTTTTGCAAAAAAGGGTTTTCGTAAAACATCCATGCGTGAAATCTCGAAAGCTCTTGGCATGGGAAAATCAAGTATATATGATTTTTTTGAATCTAAAGATGAAATAGTAGTGTTTGCATTTGAAGAAACAATGGTTGCCGTTGTTGAGAAAACTAAAAAAATATCCGCATCAGACTTGCCACCGGATGAGTCATTGCGTGAGATTATGCGAAATGATCTAGCCTACACAAAGGAAAACAAGCACTTAATCGGATGGTTGAATGCGGAAGTAAGTTATTTGGAAAAACCATACCAAAAGCGATTGCATGATGTCAGGCATCAATATCAAAGTATCATACAGGCTGTCATAGATAAGGGGATAAATTTAGGGTTATTCCGAGAAACTAACTCACTACTAGCAACAAAGTTACTTATAAATTCTATGATTTCTATCGCCTATACTTCCCGACTAACCGGAACTATGGAAGAAATGTTGGAAGAAGCCATGAACATTTTTTTATATGGCATAGAAAATACAAATAAATAAAAAACTTCAAATACTTGCAAAGGAGGTTTTATAAATGAATAAAATATATACTTTGCCACTTTTTGATGAACTAGCGACACTTGAAAACGTTGGTGGAAAAGGAATGTCACTTTCTAAGCTAATTGAGGCTGGTATACCTGTGCCGGATGGTTTCCACGTTACCACCGATGCTTATAAACAGTATATGAATGATAATGAAATCAGTGATTCTATCACTGCACTACTTGATAGTACCGACCCAAGTGATACTAACGGGCTTGAAGCGGTATCACAAAAGATTAGTGAATTATTTGTTAAAGGTGTCATTCCAAGCGAAATAGAAAAAGAAATCATATTTTCCTACAACCATTTGGGGACTACCCCTGTTGCCGTTCGTTCCTCCGGTACTGCCGAGGATTTGCCAGGAGCTTCTTTTGCAGGTCAACATGAAACCTACCCTATTTCTTTTCTACATTGTATTAAAGGTTGACTAATGGTTAAATCTTTGTCATCTATTTCATCAAGTAGGCTTTCAAGTTGTCTGCACCGTGTTGGATTTTCCGCCTTTTTATTCGGAAAAAAGAGTTGGTCTACAGACACATCTAAAATGGTAACAAGTTCATAAAAAACTTGCAGGCTTGGGTGCTGTCCACTATTTTCAATAGATGCAATATATTGAGGTGCAATGTTCATTTTATCTGCTAATTGATTTCTCGACATTCCCTTTGTATTTCTTGCTTCCTTTATAGCTTGACCCAAAGCTTTGAAATCGTATTTTTCAACTTTTTTCTTCATATTTTAGTTCACCCTGCTACATTTTACAGTTCAACCTTTAGTCTTGAATATGAGTGGATCTATGTCAATACTTTGGACAGAAATTTAGGTTTTTATTGAATTCCCGCCATCATTAGCAATCCAAACATAAATGCTTGTGATTTATCACCCGTAGGCCATAAACTAAAAGTAAGCTATGTTTTGCCTGGTAATGGGATATTGTAGCATTTACTTATCAAGCCCCGTTGGGTCGCTAACACCTACTTCTGGCTTAAAGTCTAAATCAAACTATGCTGCTCTACATATTTGTTCAAACTTATCTGGTGTCATATAGTTAATTGATGAATGAATTCTTTTTCTATTATAAAATCCTTTAATGCACTGAAATAACACTAGATTGGCATGGTCATAATCTATAAATGTATTCAGGTATACACATTCCTTTTTCAGTAATGCATGGAAGCTCTCTATGCAGGTATTATCATAGGGACAGCCTTTGGCACTGTATGATAATTTAAATGCACTGGATTCTACAGCTTCACGATATTCATTAGATGTATATTGCGAACCCCTATCTGAGTGTATAATTAGAACCTTATCAGGCTTTTGTATTGCTATGGCATTGTCTAATGCCTTTAATACTATAGATGTATCCATGGTCTTTGAATAACTATATCCTACTATTTTTTGAGTATGCAAATCTAAGATCGATGCTAAGTAAGTCCATCCATCTTTTATAGAATGTATATAGGTAATATCAGCTGCCCATTTTTCATTTATTTTAGTTGTTGAAAAGTCTCTATTTAACAGGTTTTCACCTTTATCATATACCTTATTCTTGGATTTATAGGGTTTATATTTCTTTATTACAATAGATTTTATGCCAAGATATTTCATATGCCTTTGGACTCGTTTAATACTAATCTTTTCATAACCAATTTCTTACTGCTGTTACACTTATGCTATATTCACTGGCTACATCCTTTGGTGCTTGTCCTGATATTACTAATTCGGCAATCATTGTTTTAAATTCATCTGTATAGATTTTTCTTTTAGATATTTTACGGAAACTTCCTTCCTTAGTTTGAGTATATATAAAACCTTATTTAGTGTCCATACCTATATACTAACACCATATCTCGAAAAGGACGTCGCTCGGCGATTGCATGTGCAACTTCATAATCTGAATGAGCCATATAAAGAGGTTTTTACTTTACGAGTGTTCGGAGAACTGCCATTCTCACAAATCGGTGAATTGTTTGGGAAAACTGATGGTTGGGCTAGACTAGTTTTTTACAGAGCAAAAAAATAATTACAGGGGCCGATGATCGGAAATATCATGGCAAACTTTATGTAATCTTAGAGCATGATAAATTTGTTGTAAGAATAGATATCCACCATTAAAAGACCGTTGAATATTCTTATCAATTTGCTTTGATTGATTATATTTCACAAGAACATCCCTATTTTGTTCATTTTTCTTCTTATTTAATCCATCAATATATTTCTTTATATTTCTTTGCCCATTCAATAGAATCTTGACCATTTAATTTTTCCTCTAGATCCTTAAGGGTGCCAAGTTTTTCAACAATTTTAGTAGTCCATTTATTTCCTTCTACAATATCTTTAATTACATAAAGAGAAGTAGCATTTTTTGATTTAGAAAAATATAGTCTCATAATGGTAGAACCTCCAATCTATTACATTACAACAGATTACGATAAACTACGCAAGAATTGTTTTTTAAGTTTGACAAAAAAATAAAGCCATCTCAATGACTTTAGCGATTATTTTTATGGTCAACTGTCAAAGACCCGAGAAGTCAAACAATTTTTAAATTGCTTATTGATTAACAATCTTAGTTAATGTATACTATATATACTAGATTAACTTTCTGTTAATCCTTAAAATACACAAAAACAGTAATGAACATGGAGGTATGTAATTATGGACAGATTAAAAGGTAAGGTTGCATTGGTAACAGGTTCAACAAGTGGTATTGGTATTGGAATCGCAAAGGTGTTTGCAAGAGAAGGTGCTAAGGTTGTTGTTACTGGAAGAAGAGAAGAAAAAGGACAAGTTGTTGTTGATGCCATTACTAAAGAAGGCGGAGAAGCGGCATATTTATATAGTGACATCACTAAACCTGAATCTATAAAAGATTTACTTCAAGGTGTTGTCGATAAATATGGTAAATTAGATATTTTGGTAAATAATGCTGCCAATGTAACCCTTGCTGATGGGACAATTGAAGAGCTTACCACTGAAATGTGGGATGCTATAATGGAAAGTGATTTAAGAAGTGTATTTATAGCAACTAAGGAAGCGATTCCTCACATGAGAGCAAATGGAAAAGGTTCCATTATAAACATTGGTTCTATGGCTTCTTGTGCAGGAGACTTAGGAACTTCAGCATATGCTTCTGCAAAAGCAGGTGTAAATCTTTTAACTGAATCTACTGCCGTACAGTATGGAAAGGAAAATATTCGTTGCAACTGCATTCGCCCAGGTCTTATTGTAACACCTGAGAACAAGGAGCAACTACCTCAGTTGTTAATAGATATATTCATGAGCAATATTCTTGTTAACAGATATGGTAATCCTGAGGATATTGGAAACCTTGCTCTGTTTTTAGGTTCTGACGAAAGTGAGTATATTACAGGTCAAATTTTAAACGTAGATGGTGGAAGCAATGCTCATGCGCCAACTGTAGCTCAGTTTAGAGAAGCCGGCTCAAAAACTTGGTAAGAAATAGCTAGGTTAATAGTATAATTTATTGATAAGAGTTACCGTGAGGTAGCTCTTTTTTTATACCGAATATTAAAAAAGGTAAATAAATAATTTAACCTACTTAGTCTAAATACACAAAATAAGGTAAAGGCATACATTCACCTTACTTTTTAATTAAATACTTCTTATTAATTAAACAATAATTAAGTTTTATTTTATTATTGATTTGAAAATAAGTTAAGTATATCTCATCTTTGACAGTTGTGAGACAATAAAACCCTGAAACCTATTGTAATTACAATAAATTTCAGGGTTGTTATATATTTTAAAAGTGTCTAATATTTTTTTTGGTTTCTATAAAATATTTTTCGTTTGCTTTATAGATAGAATTTCATGGCATGTATATTTTTCCCCAATTTTTTTTCAAGGAGACGATATATGATAAGCGAAATAAAACAGGTAGTAAAATGTGCAATTATTCTATGATCACGACTTAAATATACAGGTCTGGCTACCTTTCACGGAGGAATTAATTGGTTTGAACAAGAAAGATACTATGAGATGATAGGGGGATTCTATCTTTATGATACCAAATCGGAAGACTATCAAATTAAGATAGTAAATAAGAATAATGTTGTTACCAAAGAGCAAAATGACTTTATAATTCATAGTGAAAAATACTTCCTACAGAGTGACCCTACAAATGATGTGCTGGCATTTGGAAACTTTTCAGGCATAGATATGCCTATAGCTTGGACTAGAAACTATGGGCAGGGAAGAGTTTTTTATACAGCCTTAGCACATACAGTGGAAGAATTATTTAGCGAAGAAAGCTTAGAAATGATATTAAATGGAATAGATTGGTGTGCAGAAAAAATTATTTAATTATAAGGATGGTATGAATATGTTAAAAGATTTACTAATAAAGCGAAGAAGTATAAGAAATTTTAGGTGTCGAGAAATATCAAATGATATAATAGAATCAATACTTGAAGCAGGGAGATTGTCGCCTTCTGGAGGAAACGAACAGCCTTGGATCTTTGGAGTGATAACTGATAGGAATGTGATTGACATCGTTGCTGATATTACTTACAGTCAAAAGTGGATTAGATCAGCTCCTTTATTAATAGTATTGGTAACTAGATTAGTTGAGGATGAACGTGGAGAAAGAGATATCCATAAGTCTCGATTCCCACATTGGGAAAAAGAAATTGAAAATATGGATAAAGATTTGTTCTCCTGTCTCAATCTTGAGGAGCATCAAACCAAAATACCTGGTACTCATATGGTACTTCAAGCCCTTGAGTATGGCACTGGTTCAACATGGATATAGCATTTTGATGTTAAGATGCTGGGGGAACTGTTAGGGTTACCTAACAATCATATTCCATCAGAAATCATAGCCTTCGGCTATCCCGAGAAGGAGACAACTTGTAGGAAGAAAAAAGATTTAGAGAAAATTGTATTTTTCAATAAGTACAATTAAATGGGTTATACCAGACAATTTTTTAGCAATACATCTTTTCACCAAGGGGATACTATATCCTTACGACATCATTACTGTCATCTCAAAGAAGTGGCACATTATATTGCGAGTATCAGGGTGATAGGATAATACTAGGTGGAAAGGCAGTCTTATACTCTATTGCCGAGATAGACTTTTAATGGAGGAGTGTGTATTTACTTCGATAGATTATATGATTCCAGGTATTACCAAAAAAACCAGTGATTTCCTGTATGAACCAGATGGTGACAGCTATGGGCTAGTCAATGAATTGGAACAGTGGCTTGAGTACATGAATGGGCAAGGAAATACTTTGATTTATAAGGCAATGATAGAATTTATGTAGATATTTTATAAAAATGGTTGAATGTTAGGATTGTTGAAAATATAATCTGACGCCAAGGGGGTAATATCAACCTACGACATCTTTATTGACTTCTCAAGGCATGTTGAGACGGTAGTGTTGATGTCAAGGATAGAAAAGTAAGTTAAGTAAAAAATGATTTCCGTGATTTTGAATCTACTTTTGAGTTAGAAGGATAATCACGGATTTTTGCTTTGTATAAAGTATCTAGGAAAGGTAAAAAATACTAACGATAATCAAGATGAACAAAATAAATAATTGAATTATTTATTAAATAAATATAATATAATATATAAGTGTCTGATATATAAATTTTGTGGATTGCTCAGAAATGCGTGTAACTTTGTGCATCATAGTTACAGCTTTGAAGAAGTAGGTTAGCTTTATTAAGATTATAGAAAAAGTAAGGGGAGTATAATGGCATTAGTTCAAAAAGATTTAAAAATAAGCAAAATAAAAGAATTATTTACTATGGATTTAATTTTGCCTTCATATCAGAGACCATATAGTTGGAGTGTCAAAGCAAGTAATACATTGTTTAATGATACATTTCAGGCTTTTAAAAATGGAATTAAGGAATATCGCCTTGGATCAATAATTTTACATAAAGAAGAAGCTGAAAAGTATAGTATTGTTGATGGACAACAAAGGCTTACGACTTTATCAATTTTGATTTATTGTTTAAGATATGATGAAAATGGTATATTGAAAGAAAAATATAGTGAACTGTCTGATGAAAAAGGTATGTTGAAAGAAAGATATAGTGAACTATCTGAGAGGAATATTATCAGAAATTTCAAAGTATTAGATAGAAGAATTAAGGAATTAAAAGATGATGAACTTCGAGACTATGAAGAATATCTACTAAATCAATGCACAGTCGTTCAAATTGTCACTGATAGCGAGCAAGAGGCATTTCAATTTTTTGACTCACAAAATTATCGTGGAAAGGCATTGTCACCTCATGATTTATTGAAGTCATATCATCTAAGAGAGATGGATAGCGAATCTGAAAAGCAAAAAGTTGAAATTATAAAGCAGTGGGAAGAGATTAAGCAAGAGGATTTAGATGATCTATTTAAAATTTATTTATACCCATTAACTCAATGGTATAAAAGAAAAGAAGGTTTAGGTTACTCTTCAAGTAAAATTGACTCCTTCAAAGGAATTAAGGAAGTAAGTTTCAAAGGAATTGAGGCAGCAAGTGTCTACAATTATTTAACCTACCATACAGCTAGTAATTTATATGTAGAAGAATATGCTAATAATGAATGGCATAACTTAAAATACTTGAATCAATTTCAATTAACGCAACCTTTAATAGCAGGGAAAAGGTTTTTTAATTACACACTTCATTATGAAAAATTATTAGAGAAAATACAAAAAAAGCTTGAAAATTATCTTAAAGAAGATCAAGTTCCAAGCAAACGTTCTGGTGATATTTATATTAAGCAGTTGTATGAATGCTCGTTATTATTCTTTGCAGATAGGTTTGGGCTTGAGAGCCTAACTGAATCTGTTATGAAATTACTTTATTCATGGAGTTACTCATTAAGATTGACAATGTATGCAGTATATCCGAAGACAATCAATAAATATGCAATAGGGCAACATAAAAGAGCAAATTATGGAATTGATATGTTTTCCAAAATTAGTGAAATGAGAAATCCAGAAGAATTAAAGTTGCTTGTGCTTGAACGACCAAAGATTGATGAGAAGAATAATAATAGAGAAAAATATAAAGCAGTGTATGATTTATTATGTGAGTGGAATGGATGGTGTGAAAATGAAGGATGATTTAAAAGAAATATCTGTATTACACATATTTGATGAGGAAAATTATCTAGTGCCGATTTATCAACGTAATTATGCTTGGAAGGAAACTCAAATAGTACAATTAATTGAGGATATAGAAAGCTCTAAAAGTAACTATTTTTTAGGAAACTTAATTGTGAACCAAAGAGATAATAATGTTTACGAAGTTATTGATGGTCAGCAAAGACTAACAACTTTATACCTTCTAGAAAAATATCTAGGGATAATACTTAGAAAAGAAGCTTTTCGTTTCGAGGCACGTGAAATATCAAACCGTACCCTTTCTTACCTTACAGATAGTAAGCATGAATCAATTGAAAAATTAATACGAGCAGAGAATTTGGAAGACTTATCAGCAGAAATTTTGAATGGTTTTAAAATTATAGAAAACTATTTTAAGATGAAAAATATTGATAAAAAGAAATTTATTAAAAAGTTAGAGCAAGTTTTTCTTATAAAAATTCAAGTCCCAAAAGATATCGACTTAAACCATTATTTTGAGATTATGAATACACGTGGAGAACAATTGGAAGTTCATGAAATAGCTAAGGCTAAATTATTAGAAGTACTTGAAGATGATGATAGAAAGGCTGCTTCTTTGATTTGGGAAAAATGTTCTGATATGAGTTTGTATGTTCAGATGCAATTCGATGTGAACATAAGAAATAGCATATTTAACAAGGATTGGAGTGACCTATGTGAATCAATTGAAAATTTTGATTCAATAAAAAAAGAAATTTCTATAGACGAGAAGCAGAGTGGTAAAAAATCTTTGATTGATATATTGAAAAGTAATGAATTATCTAGTGATTCTCAATATGAATATGAAAGTGAAAATGAAAATGAACGTTTTGAATCAATTCTCTCATTTCCTGATTTCTTATTGCAGGTAAATGCAGTTATGAGAGAATATGAAGAAGAGGATGTAAGCCTTGACGATAAAGAATTCCTTAAAAGTCTATCGTGGATATGGCTAGCAAATGAAAAAGAAAAAGCAAAAGAAAATGCAAAAGATTTTTTATTTAATTTGCTGAAGTGTAGAGTCTTATTTGACAAGTATATTTTGAAACGTGAATTTACTAAAGACTATAAAAGTACTGGAAGATGGTCTTTGCAAACCCTAAAGAAAGATGATCACATAGCTAAGTACAAAGCCACTTTAGGTAATGAAGGCGATAATAAGAGGCTAAGAACTCTTCAATCCTGCCTGCGTATTACTTATACATCAGCAAAAACTATGCACTGGATTACCCTTGTTTTATCCAACTTATTGAAGAATGAAAAAACCGATATTATAAATATACTAGAAGATTATTGCAGGGGTAAAGTTATTGAGTCAGATTTAGAAAATAGCAGTGGATTTGGATTTAAAGGAATTGTATTTACTTACCTCGATTATTTAATATATAGGGATGGCTATTCATACAAAGGGGAGAAAATTATATCAGCAATGCAAGAAGATTGGCAATTCCAATTTAGAAACTCGATAGAACATTTTTATCCACAACATCCAGTTGAAGGAGAAGTTTGGGAATATGAAAATTTAAATGGATTTGGAAATCTAGCTTTAATAACAGTATCTGGAAACTCCAGTCTCTCCAATTTATCTCCTGATAGAAAAATAGAAATAGATAAAAATATTATCAAACAAAGCTTAAAGTTGAAAATTATGGCAAAGATGACAAGTATGGGTAATGGTAAATGGACAAAAGACAAGTCAGATGATCATAAAGAAAAGATGTTTGACATTTTTAGAAATGATATTTCATACCTAAAAAGTAAAGGGGAAAGATCTAGATTATAGAATATAGTATAAAGCCTTACTTTGATTGATATGAGAGCACTAAGGCAAAGCTAGTCACATAGGTATAGCCTTATTCATAAGTAATATAGATAAAATAGCAAACAATGTAGCGATTATAGGATGATTTTGCTTCATTAATTCTATAGATTAAAGGTTTAAGTAACTTATATATAGATGTATATGTTATAATATATAAGTAGTTAGTAAAATAAATAGTTAAAATAAACTATTAAAATAATTGGAGGAACGGTATATGTCAAGTAGTCAACAAAGGGCGGAACTTCAGGCACAGATTTGGAAAATAGCCAATGACGTCAGGGGTTCAGTAGATGGATGGGATTTTAAGCAATATGTCCTAGGGACTCTTTTTTATAGATTTATAAGTGAACATTTTTCTAGTCATATGGAAAATGGTGATGCATTTAAATATGCGGATCTTTCAGATGATGCAATAGGTAAAGATATACAAGATGATGCAATTAAATCAAAGGGTTACTTTATATATCCTAGCCAAATTTTTTCAAATATAGCTAAAAATGCTAATACAAATGAAAGTTTAAATACAGACTTGGCAACAATATTTTCTTCAATAGAAAGTTCAGCAAATGGATATCCATCAGAGCAAGAAATAAAAGGACTTTTTGCTGATTTTGATACAACAAGTAATAGGTTAGGAAATACTGTAAAAGATAAAAATAGTCGCTTGGCTGCAGTAATAAAAGGTGTTGAAGGTCTAAAGTTAGGAAATTTTGAAGAAAATCAAATTGATCTTTTTGGTGATGCCTATGAATTTTTAATATCAAATTATGCAGCAAATGCAGGAAAGTCAGGGGGAGAATTCTTTACCCCTCAATGTGTTTCTGAACTTATCGCTAAGCTTGCTATACACAAGCAAGAAAAAATAAATAAAATTTACGATCCAGCAGCTGGATCAGGGTCATTACTATTACAAGCAAAAAAACAATTTGATGATCACATAATTCAGGATGGTTTTTTTGGTCAAGAAATAAATCATACAACTTATAACCTTGCACGTATGAATATGTTTTTACACAATATAAACTATGATAAATTTAATATAAGCTTAGGAAATACACTGACGGATCCAAAATTTGGAGATGATAAACCTTTCGATGCGATAGTTTCAAACCCACCTTATTCAGTAAAATGGATAGGAAAGGATGATCCAACTTTAATAAATGATGAAAGATTTGCTCCAGCAGGGGTACTTGCTCCAAAATCAAAAGCTGACTTTGCTTTTGTACTTCATAGTCTTAGCTATCTATCAAGTAAAGGACGTGCAGCTATAGTTTGTTTCCCAGGTATTTTTTATAGAGGTGGAGCAGAACAGAAGATAAGAAAATATTTAATTGAAAATAATTTTATTGAAACGGTTATTTCACTAGCACCAAATCTTTTCTATGGAACTTCAATATCTGTAAATATATTAGTGTTATCAAAAAGTAAGTTGGATAATAATGTTCAATTTATAGATGCAAGTGGAGAAGATTTCTATAAAAAAGAAACAAATAATAATATTCTGACAGAAAAACATATAGAAAATATTATAGATATATTTGATAGCAAAGAAGATATTGATTATGTTTCAAAATCAGTTACACCTAAAATAATAGAAGAAAATGATTATAATCTATCTGTGAGTAGCTATGTTGAGGCAAAAGACACTAGAGAAGTAATTGATATAGTAGAACTTAATAAAGAAATAAAATCAACAGTTGAAAAAATAGATACTTTAAGAATAGAAATAGATAAAATAATTGAGGAGATTCAATCATGATAGATGAAAAATTTATGAAAGAACTTCTTGATGGAGTGGAAGTTCAGTGGAAGACATTGGGAGAAGTAATTGATGTAATTACAGCGCCAGAAAAAGTAAAACGAGAAATGTATCGTGAAAAAGGTAAAATACCTATTGTTGACCAGGGAATTAAGTTTATAGCAGGTTACACAGATGAAGATATAAAAACTGTGAAATTTGAAGAATGCATTATATTTGGAGATCATTCAGAGCATATTAAATATGTAAATTTTGAATTTATTCAAGGGGCTGATGGGTTAAAGATTCTTAACTCTAAAAAAGATAATACCAAATATATATTCTATTCTTTTAAAAATTTTTATAAAAAAGAACTTAATTACAAAAGGCATTGGTCTTCAGCAAAAGAAACTTTAATCCCAATCCCACCTCTAGATATTCAAGAAAAAATTGTCAAAATTTTAGATAATTTTACAGAGCTTACAGCAGAGCTTACAGCAGAGCTTACAGCTCGTAAAAAGCAATATGAATACTATAGAGATGAATTATTAACTTTTGATGATAATGAAGTAGAATGGAAAAAATTGGGAGATGTTTCAAAAATACAGAGAGGAGCTTCACCACGTCCTATATCAAAATATATTACGAATAGTGATGATGGTGTTCCTTGGATAAAAATAGGAGATACTACATTAGATTCTAAATATGTAATTAAAACAAGTCAAAAAATTACAAGAGAAGGATCTCAAAAGTCTAGAATACTAAAGAAAGGAGATTTTATTATATCAAATTCTATGAGTTTTGGACGACCATACATATTGGATATTGATGGTGCTATTCATGATGGGTGGGCATCAATTAGTGATTTTAATAATGAATTTAATTCGGATTTTTTATATCATTTATTGTCCTCTAATTTAGTTCAAAGTTATTGGTTAAGTAAAATTAATAGTGGTTCAGTAAGTAATTTAAATTCAGAGATTATAAAGTCGTTAATATTACCTATACCATCTCTTGAAGAACAAGAACGTATTGTGTCCATTTTAGATAAGTTTGATACTTTGACTTCATCTATAACTGAAGGTTTGCCTCGTGAGATAGAACTAAGACAAAAACAATATGAATATTATAGAGATATGTTGCTTAATTTTCCAAAAGAAAAAGAAGATAAATAGATTTTAAAATATTAAAGACCTTCTTGAATTTTATAAATCTGTTTTAAAGATATTTGAAGGAGAAATATATGTATACTTATAAGACTGTTGCAGAATCAAATAATTTTATAGTTTTAGACAAATTTGATAAGTCTTTACAGGTTTGTGAGAGTTATCAAAATGAATATGATTTGGAAAGAGAACTGATTGAAGATTTAAAGAATCAGGGCTATGAATATCTTCCAAATTTAAGAAGTCCTGAAAAAATGTTAGAAAATGTTCGTGTACAATTAGAAAAATTAAATGATGTGAAGTTTACTGATGCTGAATGGATTAGGTTTTGTGATAGCTATTTAGATAATCCAAGTGATACTCCCATTGATAAAGCTAGAAAAATTCATAATGATTATATTTATGATTTTGTTTTTGATGATGACCATATTCAAAATATTTATCTAGTTGATAAAAAGAATGTTGGAAATAATAAAATGCAGGTTATTTCTCAATTTGAACAAGTAGGTAGCTATGCGAATAGATATGATGTTACTATTTTAGTGAATGGCTTACCCTTGGTACAGATTGAACTCAAAAAACGTGGGATAGCTATTCGTGAGGCTTTCAATCAGGTACATAGATACAGTAAGGAAAGTTTTAATTCAGAGAATTCATTGTATAAGTTTTTGCAGATTTTTGTAATTTCAAATGGTACGGATAGTAGGTATTTTGCAAATACTACGAAAAGGGATAAAAATAGTTTTGATTTTACTATGAACTGGGCAAGGGCAGATAATACTTTGATTAAAGACTTAAAGGATTTTACAGCTACATTTTTTGAGAAGAATACTTTATTAAATATTCTGTTGAAGTATTCTGTTTTTGATATTAATGATAATCTTTTGATTATGCGTCCATATCAAATTGCAGCTACAGAGAGAATTTTATGGAAGATTAAGAGTTCCTATATCTCTAAAGCTTGGAGCAATTCTGATAGTGGTGGATATATTTGGCATACAACTGGATCTGGTAAAACGCTTACTAGCTTCAAGGCTGCTCGTTTAGCTACAGAGTTAGATTTTATAGATAAGGTATTTTTTGTTGTAGACAGAAAAGATTTAGATTATCAAACTATGAAGGAGTATCAACGTTTTTCTCCTGATAGTGTCAATGGTTCAGATAGTACAGCAGGTCTGAAAAGAAATATAGAAAAAGATGATAATAAAATTATTGTTACAACAATTCAAAAATTGAATAACCTTATAAAAGGTGAAATAAATTTACCTATATATGACAAACAAGTTGTTTTTATTTTTGATGAGGCTCATAGATCACAATTTGGAGAGGCTCAAAAAAATATTAAAAAGAAATTCAAAAAGTTTTATCAGTTTGGATTTACAGGAACTCCTATTTTTCCAGAAAATGCTTTAGGTTCGGAAACTACTTCATCAGTGTTTGGTAGAGAGCTACATTCTTATGTGATTACTGATGCTATTCGAGATGAAAAAGTTTTAAAGTTTAAAGTTGATTATAATGACGTCAGATTAAGATTCAAATCTATTGAGATGGAGCAAGATGAAAAGAAGCTATCGGCAGCTGAAAACAAGGAGGCTCTTTTACATCCTGAGAGAATTAGAGAGGTTTCAGAGTATATTTTAGATAATTTTAGGACAAAAACTCATCGTCTAAAGGGGAATGGAACAGGATTCAACGCTATGTTTGCTGTAAGTAGTGTAGATGCTGCTAAACTTTATTATGAGTCGCTCAATAAATTACAGGAAGATAGGGATAATCCACTTAAGATAGCTACAATTTTTTCTTTTGCTGCAAATGAAGAGCAGATGTCTATTGGTGAGATTTTAGATGAGAGCTTTGAACCTTCTGCAATGGATTCAAGTGCGAAGGAATTCTTAAGCTATGCAATTAAAGATTACAATAAAATGTTTAGGACAAACTATAGTGTAGAAAGCAATCAATTCCAAAATTACTATCGAGATCTTGCTAAGAGGGTTAAGAATAGAGAGATTGATTTATTAATTGTTGTGGGAATGTTTTTAACTGGCTTTGATGCACCGAGGCTAAATACATTGTTTGTAGATAAAAATCTTAGATATCACGGTTTGATGCAGGCATTTTCAAGAACAAATCGTATTTATGATGCGACTAAAACATTTGGAAATATCGTCACTTTTAGAGATTTAGAAAAGGCGACAGTAGATACAATTACACTTTTTGGAGATAAAAATACAAAAAATGTTGTTCTTGAAAAAAGTTATAAAGAATATATGGAAGGCTTTGATGACTTACTGACTGGAGATACACATAGAGGGTATCTCGATATTGTAGGGGAGTTAAATAAGAAGTTTCCTAGTACAGAGGATATTGTTACTGAAAAGGATAAAAAAGAATTCACTAAATTATTTGGAGAATACCTCCGTGTTGAAAATATATTACAAAATTACGATGAATTTTCAATATTAAAGAGCTTACAAGATATAGATATAGAGGATACTGAAGAAATAGAAGATATAAAAAATCACTATGCTATAACAGATGAAGATATATGTCATATGAGGGACATAGAAGTTCCTAGTGAAAGGTTAATTCAGGACTACAGGTCTTCTTATAATGATATTAGAGAATGGGCTAGACATGATAAACTTTCAGAAAGAATGGAAGAGAGTTCTATTGAATGGGATGATGTAGTGTTTGAAGTAGATCTTTTAAAATCTCAAGAAATTAATTTAGATTATATACTTGAACTTATTTTTGAAAATAACAAAAAAACAAAGGATAAGGAAACACTTGTTGAAGAGGTACGTCGCCTTATTCGTTCTAGTGTTGGAAATCGTGCAAAAGAAAGTCTAGTAGTTGATTTTATAAATAAAACGAATTTAGATGGAATAGAGGATAAGGCTAGTATTATAGATGCTTTCTTTTCATTTGCTCAGGCTGAGCAAAGTCGTGAGGCAGATGAATTAATAGAGGATGAAAAGCTTAATGAAGATGCAGCGAAAAGATATATTTTAAATTCATTAAGGAAAGAATATGCTAGTGAAAATGGTACTGAACTCAATGAAGTACTTCCTAGAATGAGCCCTCTTAACCCTAAATATCTAACAAAGAAACAAGGTGTTTTTCAAAGAATATCTAGTTTTGTAGATAAATTTAAAGGTGTGGGTGGAAGTCTTTAATAAGGATATAATTGAATAAAAATATAAAAGCTAGGATATAAGTTATTTTAATTATTAAGATACTTTATAGCCTAGCTTTATTTATAAAAACTTTTAGAAAGTATTAGTATTATTGCGAATAGTTGATAGAAAAAGAATTAAATGTTTAATATATAATTAATTATCTTGCAGTTCACCATCAATTTCAAGCAATATCAATGTAACATAGTCGTCCCTATTTTTTGTGCCAATCTCAAATATCATATACTCCTCATAGGCGTTGGCTCCAAGCTTTATATTGTGTTCCTCTGCGTACTTGATAATCTCTTTATAGATCTTATCAATATCATTATAGCTACCTTTGTAGTAGACCTGTAGATAGTAACCTTCTTTTCTTATGAGAGTATCATTACCTTCATCATAATTGTTAGTCTTTGTATAGATATAAGAAAAATTATCGAGCTTTCCGTCTAGTATATTTTTAACGGTAAGTGATGTTCCTAGAAAGTCAATCATACTTGTATTGTTATTTTTTCTAAATTCAATCAAAGTTGTTTCAAAGTTGGAGAAGGAGTTGTCGTCATTCATAGATGTACTGCGTATAGCTTTCATAGCTTTATGATAGACTATTTCAATTATATTGTACTCTGAGGACATTGCACTTTCCGTTAGCTCTTTAAGAGAATCTATTTCACGTTTAGTATTTTCAAGCTTTACAATTTCTTTAGCTACATCTTCAGATTTTTGCTCCAAGAGTTCTACTAGTTTTGTTGGATTTCTTTCATCCATAAATTTTTTAATTTCTTTTAGTGGCATTCCTAGTTTTTTTAAAGCAGATATAATGGAAAAAGTATCTATTTGGCGGAAGGAATAGTAACGGTAGCCATTTTCTTTTGTGATTTCAGGTTGAAATAGACCGATCTCATCATAATGGAATAAAATATGCTTGGCTATTCCACATATATTTGCAAACTGTCCTGTTGTCAAATATTCACTTTTATTTTCAGACATATAATAACCTCAATTCTAAATTATATTTTAAAGATTTGATTTTTATGGTCAATATTTTAAATAAAAAATTATTTCTTGACTATAAGATAACCTTATAGTTTATAATAGAAAAACAGTCGTCTGCTGTCAAGTATTATGACTGAATTATTATAAAGAAGATAAAGGGGTTATGTTATGAAGTTAATGTTAAAGTATCTAAAAAGATATCCGAAACTAATCCTGTTAAATATAATAGGTATTCTCAGCTTTGTTATAGTACAGCTTGGAATTCCAACTATTATGGCATGGATAATTGATAATGGAATAGCGAATGGCGATATAAGATATGTCAAAAATATGGGGATTGTAATGTTGATTGTATCTATTATTGGAGGTTTAGGTACGGTTTTACTAACTTTTGCCTCATCAAGAATTTCAACCTATATGATTCGAGATATTAGAAATGATGTTTTTGCTCATTCACAGAAGCTTTCACACACAGAATACAATAAATTTGGTGTATCATCAATGATTACAAGAACAACTAATGATGGATTTCAATTAATGCTATTTTCTAATATGTTGTTTAGAACGGCACTTTTAGCACCAGTAATGATTGTTATTAGTGTTTTTATGACTGTTAGAACAAGTGTTGACTTGTCTTTGATTATAGGGGCAAGTTTACCATTTATAGTTGTGGGAGTTATTATCCTTGCAAAGTTAACTGGTCCACTTTCTGAGAAACAACAAAAGGGAATGGATCAATTAAATCTTATTTCAAGGGAAAATTTAACAGGAGTTCGTGAAATTAGAGCTTTTAGAAAAAGTGAATTTGAGGCAGAGCGTTTTTCACAAACTAATGAAGAGTATGCGACTAACTCAAAGAAATTATTTAAAATAATGTCTTTTACGCAACCAGCATTTTTCTTATTATTGAATTTTGTAATGATAGCAGTATTTTGGATATCAAGTTTAATGATTGATAAGGGTACTCTACAGATTGGTCAGTTGGTTGCATTTTTAGATTATCAGTTCCACGCTATGTTATCGATTATGCTATTTTCAATGGTGTTTGTAATGTATCCAAGAGCACAGGTATCTGCTAACCGTATTCAAGAATTACTCGATGAAAAGTCGTCAGTTAAAAGTCCGAAAGAGAATAGTGTTGTAGATACTTTGGATAAAAGTAAAGGAAGCCTAGAATTTGATAATGTTAGTTTTCAGTATCCAGATGGAGAGCTAGCTGTTTTAAATAATATATCGTTTCTTGCAAATAAGGGTGAGACAGTAGCATTTATAGGGAGTACAGGAAGCGGAAAGAGTACATTGATTAATTTAATTCCAAGGTTTTATGATGTTACAAGTGGTTCAATTAAAATTGATGGCTTAGATATTCGTTACTATGAGCTCAATAAACTACGTCAAAAAATTGGTTTTATACCTCAAAAGGCTTTTTTATTTAAGGGAACTATTGAAGAAAATATTAGATTTGGTAAGGAAGATGCAACAGAAGAGGAATTAAAGCATGCAATTGAAATAGCGCAGGCAAAAGATTTTATTGAAAACAAGCCAAATAAATTAGAGGAATATATAAGTGAAGGTGCAAAAAATATATCGGGAGGTCAAAAGCAAAGACTTTCTATCGCTAGGGCCTTGATAAGAAAGCCTGAAATTTATATTTTTGATGATAGTTTTTCTGCTCTTGATTATAAGACAGATGCGGCTTTACGTTCAGCACTAAAAGAAGAAACAAAAGAATCTATTGTTTTTATAGTTGCACAAAGGATTAGTACAATAATGGATGCTGATAAGATAATAGTATTGAATGAAGGAGAAGTGGTTGGAGTAGGCACTCATAATGAACTACTAAAATCTTGCAATATATACTATGAAATTGCAGAATCACAATTAACAAAGGAGGAACTAGGACTATGAAGAAACTCTATCCATATATAAAGCCATACTTGAAATTTTTTATAGTTGCTATATTTCTTACTTTGGCATATTCTATATTTTTATCGGCAGCACCGATGGTTGAGGGATTTATTACAACAAGGCTTAAAGATGATGTTGTTGATATTATGAACAAAGTACCGGGAGCAAGTATAAGTTTTGCTTATATTATTAATATATTAAAAATATTATTTCTTATATATATGGGAAATGCAATTTGTAACTATGGATCACAATATTTTTTGACAAACGCTATTCAAAATACTATGCGTGATCTGAGAAATGATGTGCAAAAGAAAATTGCAAAATTACCAATTAGTTATTTTGATAAACGTACGGTTGGAGATATCTTGAGTATCATCTCAAATGATATAGATACTATATCAAATGCACTACAGCAAAGTTTGTCGAAAATATTGAGTGCTTTTTTGTCTATTACTTTTGCTATAGCACTAATGTTTTATATAAATCCAATTATGGCTATAGTCGCAATTTTGCTGATACCAGGAAGTGCTATTATTATGAGATTTATTATGAAACATTCTTCTGATTTATTTAAAAGCCAGCAGGAGGCACTTGGAAGTTTAAATGGATACATTCAAGAAAGATATACAGGAGTAAATGAAATAAAACTCTATGGAAAGCAAGAAGATTCTATAGAAGAATTCAAGGATATTAATAGCAATCTCTGTGAAAATGGATTTAAGGCACAATTTATATCTGGGCTAATGTCTCCGCTAATATCTTTGATTACATATATAGCAATTGTAGCAGTTTGTATATTGGGTGCTGTATTTACAATTACAGGAGCTATCACAATAGGACAGCTTCAGGCATTTGTACGTTATATGTGGCAGCTAAATGAACCACTAGAGCAGGTAACACAATTATCAGCATCAATTCAATCTGCTATGGCAGCATCTAAAAGAGTGTTTGAATTTTTATCAGAAAAAGAAGAAGTGCCAAAAGTTGACAGCCCTATAAAGTTAGACAAGGTAGAGGGAAATGTTAGTTTTGAAGAAGTATCTTTTGCATATAATAAAGATAAAGAGCTTATTGAAGATTTAAATGTCAATGTAAAAAGTGGGCAGATGGTAGCCATTGTTGGACCAACAGGTGCAGGAAAGACAACTCTTATAAATCTTTTGATGCGTTTTTATGACGTTAATAAAGGTGCTATTAAAGTTGATGGTGTCAACATTAAAGATATGAAAAGAGATGATTTACGTTCAATATTTGCTATGGTTTTACAGGATACTTGGCTCTACAATGGAACGATTGCTGACAATATAAAGTACGGAAAAGAAGATGCAACACAAGAGGAAATTATAAATGCTGCAAAAATTGCAAATGTGCATCATTTTATTAAAACGCAACCTGATGGATATAATATGATACTAAATGAAGAATCTTCAAATATATCTGCTGGTGAAAAACAGCTTTTGACAATAGCAAGAGCATTTTTAGCAGATCCAGCAATTTTAATTTTAGATGAGGCGACTAGTTCAGTTGATACTAGACTAGAACTAATGCTTCAGACAGCTATGAAAAATATTATGGAGGGGAGAACTAGCTTTGTAATTGCCCATAGACTTTCAACAATTAAAAATGCAGACCTAATCCTTGTTATGAACAATGGAACTATTATTGAACAAGGAAACCATAATGAATTAATGGAAAAGAAGGGCTTTTATGAGAAGCTGTATATGAGTCAGTTTCAAAATCAAGCATAGGCTTTTATAGAAAAAAGATGTTAGTATCTTATAATCTAAAATGATATATATGGTTGTGATTTTTCACTTAATTATGTAAAAGAAAAATTGACTGTATAGATAAAAAGAGTGGGTAGATAAAAATACCCACTCTTTTTTTGTGTTTAAAAAAAATTAAAAATTCTAAAAAAAGAATACTATTAGTTTTAGCTATAACAAAATATAAGATTATAACATTTCTCTATAAGCATTATGATTTGATTAAGCTATCAAGATAAAATGTTAAAATAGTAGTGTAATTAAAATAGAAGGGGGGATTATATGAAAAATATAGGAATAGATATAGGTTCAAGTTGTGCAAAGGTATGCGTAATGGACGATGATATTATAGAAAATAATTTTATGCTTCCAACTGGATATAATTCAAGAAAAACAGCCGAAGATATTAGACAAATGCTTGAAAAAAGTGGGATAGATATAGAAAATTCAAATATAATGGCAACTGGATATGGAAGGGTATCAGTTCCATATGCCAATGAGATAATGACTGAAATATCATGTCATGGAAAAGGTGCATACTATTTATTTGGGGAAAACGCAACAGTAATAGATATAGGTGGACAGGACACAAAGGTTATCTCACTAAAGAAGGGTCGAGTAATGAAATTTCTTATGAATGATAAGTGTTCTGCAGGAACAGGAAAATTTATAGAGATAATGTCAGATAGATTGGGGCTTACATTTGATGAGCTTGAAGAAATAGCTGCAAAGGGCAAGGAAACTACAATCAGTTCAATGTGTACAGTGTTTGCAGAGTCTGAGATAATTAGCCTCATAGGTGAGGGAACTCCCAGAGAAGATATCGCAAACGGTGTAATAAATTCGGTTGTGGAAAAAGTAGTTCAGCTTGCTGCTCAGATTCCAGCAGATAAATATATACTAACAGGTGGTTTTTGTGAGAATGATTACTTTATAAAGGAGCTTTCAAAAGCTCTTGATGGACCTGTTTATTCAGATTCGAAAGCAAGATTTGCTGGAGCGATAGGGGCTGCAGTTTATGCAGGAGAATTAGAAGATTAAAATTTTGATGATTAAAGGAGAAATAATGAAGGATTTAAGTTTACCAAAGAAATTTGAAGAATATATAGATGTAAGAAAAGAAGGTTTTATAAGGGCAATGGATTATAAAAAAAAGGGAGGTAAAATTGCAGGATGTCTTTGCACATATACTCCACAAGAAATATTGGATGCAGGTGGTATAGGAAATGTTGGACTTTGTGGCACAAGTAATGAGACAATCCCTGATGCAGAGAAGGTTCTTCCTAAGAATCTATGTCCTCTAATTAAATCTACTTACGGATTTGCAATGACTGAAAAATGTCCATATACATATTTTTCCGATATTATAATAGGAGAAACAACTTGTGATGGAAAAAAGAAGATGTATGAATTACTTGGAGAAATAAAGGATGTTCATATAATGCATCTTCCACAGGGAAAAGACAGACCATATATATATGATAATTGGTACAATGAATGTGTCTATCTTAAAGAAGTTCTAGAAAATAAATTTGAAATAGAGATCACTGAGGAAAATCTTAGAGAAGCTGCTAAAAAAAGAAATGAGTTAAGAAAATTATATGTAGAAATGTATCAGCTTCAAAAGAATATCCCTCCAGTAATGAAGGGTACGGACATAATGATAGCCATGCAGAAGGGAACATTTGCCCTTGATGTGGATACTCAGATAGAAAATATAAAAGAGTTGATAAAAGAATCAAAAGAGAGTTATTTTGAAAAAGGAGAAAGACCTGTATCAAAAAAAGAAAAAAGAATATTGATAACAGGATGTCCATCTGGAGGATTGATTGAAAAGGTGGGAATTGCAATAGAAGAAAATGGTGGAGTAATAGTATGCAAGGATGACTGTGGAGGAGAAAGAACAAATACTCAGATGATAAATGAAAATGCTGAAGATATAATGAGAGCTATATCAGATAGATATATGGAAATAAATTGTTCAGTATTCACACCTAATGATGCAAGAATGAAAAATACTGTAAACATGGTTGAAGAGTATAAGGTAGATGGAGTAATAGAGCTGGTACTTCAGGCATGTCATACATTCAATGTAGAAGCCACTAAAATGGAAAGAGCAGTAGAAGATGTAGGTGTACCTTACATGAAGCTTGAAACAGACTACTCAACAACAGATAGCGGTCAGATGCAGACAAGAATAGCGGCATTTATCGAAATGCTATAAAACATTTAATATCTTAATGGATATATTCATAGCTAGAAATTTGGCTGTAACTATTTTCAAATAAAGTGAAAAAATTTAGAAATTTTTACTTTACTGTATATAACTATTACTTATAGGTATTATATTCTATTTAGGAAGAAAAACGAGTAAATTCTATAATTAAAAAACTATTATAGCAGTAAAAGCGTGTAGAATAGTTTATGTAAAACATGTAAAATAAAAAGAGCTATCAAAATAATCGATAGCTCTCTTTTCATTTATGGAATTGATTAGTTTTAAATGTATAAAATATATGGTTTCATATATTTAAATTTATATTATAATAGTCTGAGTTGTAGATAAGCTAAATTATAACTATATTGAATTACAAGCATATCATAGAAAAATTCATATTATATTTATAAACTATTGTACTTCTATTATTTCATTTAATTCTTTTTCGACAGCCTCGGATACTGAGTTTTCACCACCGACTATTATTGCCTTTTTAATGTTTTTATTTGATTGAATATATTCCTTAGTATCTTTATTTAGATGATTTGAATTAGTCAACAAAACGGCAGCGTTGTTTTTAGCAGCCAAAGGTCCAGCACAAAGTGCATCAGGGAAATCTTCTCCACTAGTTAAAACAATGGTATCTATATCCTTATTTAACATACTTTTATATGCCTTTGCAATCTCAACTGCTGTTTTGTAACGATCACTTCCAGCTAGTCTATTTTTTTCTTCTGCCTGCTTTGGAATTGAACTAGTACCTCCAAATATAATATAAGACATTTTTGCTACGTTATCATCATTTCCTTTATAAGGGAAGAACGATAAAAAATTAGATTTATAGCTATATTGATAGACAAATGGAGCCGCAGCTAAAGCATCTGCAAAGTTATGTGAGTTTACAACACTATATGAATCACCAATAGCTATTAGGTTTCTTATATTAAATGATTCAGTATTTATTTTATAGGCTGTTTCTATTCGATCTTTACCACTGATACGCTTAACATTAAAATTATTTCTTTTAAGAGAATTTTCTATTTCTGATGATATTGAATTTTCGCCACCCAATATATAAATGTTTTTTACATTGAGTCTACCGATCTCATCAAGAACTTTAGAGTCTAGTGTATCTTTAGTTGATAAAAATAAAGGACTGTTTAATTCAGCAGCAAATCGACCACCAAATAGTGCATCTGAGAAATTTTCTCCTGAAGCTATAACTACATCATTAGAATTATTAAAGAAATTCTCACTAACCGCTACAGACGTAGTGTATCTGTTACTAGAAGAAATTCTAGTGACAGAACTATCCTCAGCAAAAACACTTCCACTAATAAAAAATAGTGCCAATCCAAGACAGGTAAAATATTTAAAAATTTTGTTCATATTAAAACTCCTTTGTTATAAATTATTAATTTATTATTTCATTTAATTCCTTTTCGACAGCCTCGGATACTGAGTTTTCACCACCGACTATTATTGCCTTTTTAATGTTTTTATTTGATTGAATATATTCCTTAGTATCTTTATTTAGATGATTTGAATTAGTCAACAAAACGGCAGCGTTGTTTTTAGCAGCCAAAGGTCCAGCACAAAGTGCATCAGGGAAATCTTCTCCACTAGTTAAAACAATGGTATCTATATCCTTATTTAATATACTTTTATATGCCTTTGCTACTTCAACTGCTGTTTTGTAGCGATCACTTCCAGCTAGTCTATACTTTTCGTATTCATTTTTTGGAACAGATGATTCTCCTCCAAATACCATATAGGCCATTCCACGATTTGTATCTGTATCTACGGCAATTAAAGGTAATTTAGTAGTGTTTGATACATTATATGTATGCATAAATGGAACGGCAGACAAGGCATCAGCAAATATTTTTCCATTATATATTCCAGCTACATCACTTGCACCAAAAGTATTATAAAGCTTAAGTAACTGAGAATTTACAAGTTCTGATGTTTTATATCTATTTTCTCCAGAAATTCTTTCTAGCATTTGTGAATAAGGATTAATAGTTTTCTCTACTTTTTTCGAAATTGTGTTTTCTCCACCTATTAGAAATACATTTGGAAATTTAAAATCACCTAATGTAGATAACACATCTTCAGATATTGAGGATTTTTTAGTTAACATTAGTGGTGAATCATATTCACTCGCTAGAAATCCCGCAGATAAAGCATCTGGAAAACTTTCTCCACCAGCGATTACGCAGTATCGTACATCTGAATCACTACTTCTTAAATATTTAGTTATATTTAAAGAAGTTTCATATCGATCTTTACCTGAAATTCTCTCGACATTTTCATTGGCAGTTTCTTCTGCTAATGATGTTGCATTCATAGAAAACAACAAAAGAGAAGCTAGTGCAAAGATTGGTATCTTTTTACTTATTTTTTTCATTTTATTCTCCTTTTGAAACACAATAATTTTATACTAAATAAAATATACTCTTTTAAATAAAGTTAGTCAATAGTAAAAAGGTTTCATTATATTACAAAAGAATATACAAAAATATACAAAAAATATACAAAAAATACATCAATCTAAACATATAAAAATCTATACAAACAAACAAACAAACAAACATACATACATATAAGCATAGATTTAGAGTATCACTATTTTTAAGAAACATGTATATAACTACATATGCAGAGCAATCATAATTCAAATGATAGAAAAATATGAAAAATTGCTAGAGTATTAGATACGAAATTTTCAAACTTTTAAGCACAAAATCCCTAGCTCTTCATTTAAGAAAGCTAGGGATTTGAACTCATTACTATATGTCATGGATCTAGTTAAATATGATTGTATATACTTTTGATCTAGTACATAACTTAAACTGTATTGTAATTAAACTGTATTGTAATTAAACTGCATTGTAATTAAACTGCATTGTAATTAAACTGTATTGTAATTAAACTGTATTGTAATTTAATTGTATTGTTAAGTATAATTTTATTAATAAGAATATATAGTTTGTGTAAATATCCTATCAATAATGTATAAAACTTACATGGCTTGCTTGTGATTATCAGCAACGTATAAATCACGTGATGCTCCTAGGCCAGCTATCAAGCATGTAGCAGAAAATCCAATAAGAATGACAAGAGGCATTGACCAGTTGCTAGTGGAGTCATGTAAATATCCAAAGAACATTGGTCCAAAGGCAGCAAGTAGATATCCAATTGCTTGAGCCATGCCAGATAATCTAGCAGCTTCATCTGCATTTTTCGTTCTCAAATTGAAAAACATCATTGATAGGCTAAAGTTAAAGCCTGCTCCAATTCCAAGTATAATTATAAATAAAAATACAAATCCTGAATTTCCAAATAAAAGTAAACCTAAAAGCCCTATAATTACGCATACAGAACCCAAAGTGACCAAAGATCGCTGGCTTGCTCTACGCCCTGCAAGAACCGAACCAACAAATGTCATAGGTATTAGGGCAAGTTGCATAAGAGAAAGCATCCAACCAGCATTTCCAGAGCTCATACCTTGTTGAATCAAGATGTCTGGTAGCCATGCAACCATACAGTAAAAGACCATGGATTGTAGTCCCATGTATATAGTGACTTGCCATGCCAAAGGTGATTTCCACATACTAGTTTTCTCAGCAGTAGGCTTATGTTTATTAATTGCTTCATTAATTTCTGTGCTTGCTTTAAATTCATCTGATATTTTGCTAGTGTTGGTCAAATTTTCTAGGTCAAATTTTTCTTGTCTTTTTCTTTTTAGTTGAGGAATCCATATTATTATTGATACAAAGCTAAGTATTGCCCAAACTCTCAAAGCTCCTGACCAACCTAATCCCAAACCTAGCGCTAGTGGGATACTGATGCCAGATGCAAGTGCTGCAAAAATATTCATAAAAACTGAGTAAAGACCAGTCATAAGACCTATTTGTTCTGGAAATTCCTTTTTAATGAAACTAGGTATTAAGACATTACCCACTGAAATGGATAGACCTATTACTACTGTTCCTAAAAATAGGCCAAAACCAGCTGACCATGAACGTAGTAAAATTCCTACTGTAAGCATGATTACTGAGTAAAATATTACCACTTCGGTTTCAAACTTACGAGCAATAGCAGGTACTAAAGGTGAGAATAAGGCAAAGGCAAATAAAGGTAGTGTGGTGATCATCCCCGCCAATGTATTTGAAATATGCAGACTTTCTCTTATTAAACTAACCAAGGGGCCAACAGATGTTAAAGGTGCCCTTAGGTTTGCAGCTATAAACAAAATACCTATAATCATTATCATTGAACTGCTTTTTTTTGAATGTGAATCTAGATTCTTTCCGTTTTTATTATTTGTTTGATTCATTTGTAAAATTTCTCCTTAAAAATATTATTATTCTTTTTAAAATGTTAATTATTGTGAAATAATTTATTGTATCACTTAAAATAATGAGAAAAAATATTCATTATAGTTATTGAAATTAGTAATAATAAAAACTACTTAAATAAAAGGGATGAATAACTTCAAAAATTAATGATATTTAAAGCTACTATAATTTGTGAGATTTATTACTAATAATAAAATATTTATCTAAATAAAATTATTTTTTAACCAAAAATGCTATATTTGTAAGTAATTTTACCTTTTTCCTATTATCTAAAATTATAACAGTTAATTAATAACTGTTTAATAACTAAAACTTATTTGAATAAGGCGATTTTTACTTAAAAGAAGTCATGAAAGTTACAAAATGCATCTATACATATTTAACAGGTTACATATAAACTCATAATTTATATATAAGTACGTTTTTATCTCAATTTTATTATTATTTTTTCAATTTAGTCTTAAAATTCACTTATGTGTATATGTACCATACACTTTGATAAAAATATTAGTTTATTTTTTAATTTTAAAATTCTCAACTTCTATTATTAAAAAATTCAATAATAGAAAATTTATGTGGGTTTATTAAAGGGAGAATATAGGTAATTAGTCAAGATTTCCCATAAAATCCCTTTATCAGACCTTTTCTAGTGCTTTTTTAAGACATTATTATAGTTTTATATTATTTTATAGATACAATATAAATGTATTCCTCTGCTAGAACTATTATTACTACTCTTAATTCTTATTGATGGTTCTTATTGCTACTAATTATTGATGGCTATTATCACTAATAAAATCTTTATAAATATTCAAGATGATAATTAGTTCTTAAATTAGTAGCATCAAAAGATTTATCAAAAAGAGTATAAGTAAAATATAGTTATAAAAAATTATTATTCATCAAAATTTTTAACTTTATCTATCATATCTATTAAAAAAGATGATAAAAATTCTAACTCTTCCTCAGAAGCATCTTTCAATTCGTCCTCAACCATATTGTTTAGTACAGAATGGTAATGCATATGGTTTTTATGAGCCATTTCTCCCTTTTCAGTCAAACTCAATGAATATCTAGATAAATTAAGATCATCTATTTCCTTTAGAACTAGAGCCTTTCTCTCTAGTTTTTTGAGAATTTCGGAAACTGCCCCTTTTGTCACTCCCAAAATATCAGCTAATCCACCAACGTGAATTCCAGGGTGTTCAGCAATAGTCATTATTACATGTATTTCAGAGTAAAAAATAGGAACATCTGTCCCATAGTAACGGGTCTTTTTGTCTAGATTTACCAAAGAAATTGCTAACTGTAGAGAATCATATGCAATCTTATGTTTTTTGTTTGTTATTTTTTCCATATCAATAGTATATGGTTGCTATACGCTTTTGTCAAGTAAATATTTAATTGAAATACAAGCATGTAAATAAGAAATTTTACAGTAAATTAAAAGTTTAAAGTTTAATATAAAGATAACTTGCTCTAAGGTAATTATGAAAAAAACATATTATTATAAATTGAGATTAATCAATCCTAACTCAGAATAATAATCATTAGACTTTAGATAAAAGATGCAGTATACTTTGTGTAGTAAGTAGATTGTAGTTTACTATTAAGAAAGGATATATAAAGTTTAGAGGAGACTAATTCAAATGGATTACATAAACCATCTTTATGGTAGGAGTGATAAAAAGATAAAAGAAATAGCTGACGGAACTATTTATGAATATAAGAAAAATGATAAAGAAAAATATGTTGTGACGGAGTATGAATTGTTTAAAGGTGTGAAGGTTTTTTATAATGATATCCACATAGGTGAAATTACAAATAGAGTATCAAATGATAATTTAAGTGGGAAAAGATACGAAATAAATCATTGTAGAGAAGGACGATTTGAATGTGTTCTTAAAGATGGAACTATTACATATATGGAGGCTGGTGATTTTGCAATTAACTTAATAAGTAATAGGGCAATAGAGTCAGTGTTTCCGATAAGTCATTACCACGGGCTTACATTTTATATAATACCATCAGAGTTTGATGAAGAACTGTTGTTTTTAGAAAAAATGTTTGGATTAAAATATAATGATATTTTGGAAAGCTTGTGTTCTGAAAATACTTTATTTATTAAAAGGGCTACCCCAGAAATACAACATATATTTTTTGAAATGTATAGAGTTCCAAATGATATTATAATTTCCTATTTAAAGGTAAAGTTTCAGGAATTATTTCTATATCTCACAACAGTTGATAAAAATATTGCATACGATGAAAGAGCCTACTTTACAAAAAGTAATGTAGATGTAATGAAAAAAATTCATGAGTATATTTTAGATAAATATTATGAAACAAATACTTATGAAGAACTTTCGCTATTATTTAATGTTGGAACAACAACTATGAAAAATTGCTATAAAAGTATATATGGGGAGTCTATAAGTGACAGTATTAGAAAGAAAAGATTGGAAACAGCTGCGAATTTATTAAAGAATGCTAAGATATCTGTTACTGATATAGCAATTAAAATAGGATATGCGGATCACTCTAAATTTTCGAAAGCATTTAAAAAAATGTATAATATAACTCCATCCGAGTATAGAAAAATATCTAATGGGGCACAAGATGTCTGATTAGACAAGAAAGATAGTTTTGATGATGATAATATAGACATTGAAATGAAAATAGGAGGAAATGTTTATGGAAAAATCAAAAAAACTATCGGTAAAAGACTTGGCGACGATAGGAATATTTTCAGCAATAATGATTGTGGTTTTTATAGTATTTTCAATGATTACAGGAGCATCATTATTTTTTAATATGATATTCAATGCTGTTTTTGTTGCATTAATTTTGGGACCCTTCTTTGTTTATATGTCAATGAAAGTAGGAAAGCCAGGAGTAGCATTGATTTATAATATTTTACAAGCGGTTCTAGCAACAGTATTTATGGGACCATTTATGATTCCTTGGTTCCTTGGAGCAGGTATCATTGCAGAGCTTTCTATGTTAGGTGGAGATAGCTATAGAAATATTAAAAGAATTACAATAGCATGGACTATTACTTCACTTGCAAGAGCAACACATGGAATGAGTGAAATATGGTTCTTTAAAAAAGCATTTTTAAAAACTGGGGTATCCCCTGAACAGTTTAATCTTCAAACTCAGTACTATACAGATGTTAAATGGGTTATAATTTCCCTTGCACTGACTGTAGTAGCGGCTACAATTGGATGCTATTTAGGGAATAAAATGACAGAAAAACATTTTAAAAAGACAGGTATTATTAAGTGATAAGATTGGACTTTCGCTCCAAACTTACAGTATTCCTAAGTACAGTATTTTTGGCATCGATTTTATCCAAAGATACTGTATTTTTTTTACTTACCGCTATTTTGCTTTTATACTTGTTTGTATCAGGATATGGCAAATTCACAAAAAAAATTACGATAGCTATTTTTTTAGTAGCTGTGCTAAGGGTTCTATCTAGAGGTAATGGATTCGGTATACTTTTACCCGAAATGTTTCTCTTTATTATACTCAGAACATTGGTAATCATTTTATCGGTGATTCCAATTATAAAAACGCCACCAGGAGAACTTATGGCGGTTATGAAAAAACTAAAAGTACATAGAAATATTTCTCTTCCATTGATATTCATGATGCGTTTTTTACCAGTTATAAAAAGTGAGTTCTCAGAGATTATTGATTCTTTAAAATTAAGAGGAATGATTTCTATAAAAAAGCCCTTTACAACTATGGAATATTTATTTGTACCAATGATGTTTTCTGCATCTAAAATTGCAGAAGAACTAGCTGCAGCTTCAGAAGTTAGGGGGATATCTTCAAAGGGAGTTCAGACATCTAGAAGAGAGATTAAATTTAGAAGAAAAGATTTTATTGTACTTTTTCTTACGATTTTTCTTACGATAGGCTTATATTATATGGAAAGGGTAGTAATTATATGATCAAATTACAGAATTTATATTTCTCATATTTGCAAAATGATAATTATAATCTTAAAGATATAAATTTAGAAGTTAAAAAGGGAGAGGTAGTGGCCTTGATTGGATCAAGTGGTTGTGGTAAAACAAGCTTGACCAGAATAATAAATGGACTTGCATATAAATTTTATGAAGGAAATGTTGAAGGAAGCATATTGATTGATGGGATGAATCCTTATGATAAAGAACTTTATGAAATTGGGAAAAAAGTAGGTTCTATATTTCAAAATCCAAAAAGTCAGTTTTTTGCAGAGCTTGTTGAGGATGAAATAGCTTTCGGCTTAGAAAATAATGGAGTAGAAGCTGAGAAAATTTCTGGGAAAATAGAATCGGCATTAGATTCGATTAACGGGAAAAAGTTAATTGATAAAAACTTGTTCCAACTGTCTAGTGGAGAAAAGCAAAAAGTAGCTATTGCATCAATAAATGCTATAGACCCTCCTATATATGTATTTGATGAACCATCTGCAAATCTTGATATGGAAAGTGTAGAATCATTGAAAGGGTTGATGTCATCCTTAAAGAAGGCTGGGAAAACTATGGTAATATCTGAGCATCGTATATACTATCTCAGAGGAATTGTTGATAAATATTACTTTATAGAAAATGGAGAAATAACTGCTTGTTATACAGAGGAAGAGTTAAGTAAAAAATCAAGCGGTGAATATGAAAAATTAGGTTTGCGGACATACGAGTTGGATTCTATTAGTCCTACATTCGAAAAAATAAATGGAAAAAACACTTTTAAGTTGGAAGAATTATATTTTTCATATAAGGGAAAAGAGATACTTGAAAATTTAAACTATAGCTTTGTAAGTGGTAACATATATGGCATAGTTGGTGAAAATGGTATAGGAAAAAGTAGCTTATCAAAGATTCTGAGTGGCTTATTAAGGGAGAAAAAAGGGGCCATATACTATAATGATAGAAAACTAAAAAAATCAGATAGAAGAAGGATAATTTATTATTTGTCGACTAATCCAGATAGTAATTTATTTGAAGTTACCCCTGAAGAAGAGTTAAAATTGAACGATATAGATGTAGATGCCAAAAAAATTCTTGAGGATTTTCAATTAGAAAATACCAGTGATTTGCACCCACAGATTTTATCTGGTGGCCAAAAACAAAGGTTGACTATAGCTGCAGCAGAGCTATTAGAAAGAGAAGTATATATATTTGATGAGCCGACAAGTGGTTTGGATGGTAAAAATATGCATTTAATTGCAAATAAAATAAAAGAACTAAAGAAGAAAAATAAAATTGTAATTGTTATTTCTCACGACTATGAATTTTTAATGGAGTCATGCAACCGCATTTTGAGTTTTAACGGGAGCAGCCTTGAAGAAATCAGTGATTTGAAAGATGAGATTAGCATATTGGATATATTGAAAGGGAATATTAAAATTTGAAAAATATTACTGAAAATAAACTAAAAAAATATAGATTGATAAAAATATAAAAATTTCTAGTTAAAACTATCAATCAGCCTAGATTATAACTAAAATCATTAAAAATAAATTGAAAATATTATCCCTATATTTATATAAATATAGGGATAATATTTTTTGATTGCTTTTATGTTGCGAATAGTAACTATAAAGATATGTTTTGCTTAGAATAACAAGTAATGGTATCTGAAATTTATTGTACAAAGGATTATTTGTTACGAATAGTACTAAATAGATTCACTATGATGACTTAATATTATTTTGATGATAATATAGATTACATATAGTAAGGGGTGAGGCTAATGGATGATTTAGATTTGGAAATTATTAGTATTATTAGCAAGAATGCTAGAATATCTCATGAGGAAATAAGTAGGATGCTTCATATTTCAAGGCAGGCAATCCATCAAAGAGTAAAAAGGTTAGAAGAAAGTGGTGTAATAAAAGGATATAAAAGTATAATTGATTGGGATAAGCTAGGAGAAAGTACTAGAGCGTATGTTTATATAAAAGTGAATATGTCAAATTTTAAAGATGACATAAAAGAATATGTTGGAATAAAAGTTCCTAATCTAGTCGTAGAGGAGTGTCAAAGAATACATGGAGATTGGTGTGTAGTATTTAAGGTAAGGGCAAAATCTACGATGGATATTACAAATTTTATTGATCAGTTGTGGAAAGTAAAATCTACAATGGATACTTCAACAACTTTTATTTTATCAACAATAATTGAAGATGGAGTAGAATAAATATATATTGAAAGGATTATAATTTATGAAGTTTAAAAAAATAGTTTGCGTGGATAATACGGGATTGGAAAATTGGGCAATAAAAAAATTGGGAAAGTATTCTGCAGAAGACGTTGAAATTTTCAAAGATTATCCAGAAAATGATGATGAAATTATTAAGAGAATAAAGGGCGCGGACTGTGTTCTTGTATCTTGGAATACACAAATAAGTAAGAGGGTTATAGAAGAGAGTAAGGATTTAAAGTATATAGGAATGTGTTGTAGTCTTTATGATGAAAGTTCTGCAAATGTTGATATTGTAGCTGCAAGACAAAATAGTATTGAAGTTAGAGGGATTAGAGATTATGGAGATGAGGGGTTAGTTGAATTTATTGTAAGTGAGTTAATAAGATTATTAAAGGGCTTAGGAAATCAGCAATGGAAAAATGAGGCTGTTGAATTAACACAAAGAAAAGTCGGCATAATTGGTATGGGTACAACAGGTAAAATGTTAGCAAGAATGTTATCTGATTTTGGTATGGATGTTTATTATTTTAATAGAAGTAGAAAAAGTGACATAGAAAATGAAGGAATAAAATATCTGCCACTTAGTGAACTTTTACAGACTGTAGAAATTATATCCACTCATTTACCTAAGAACACAGTACTGCTTGGAAAAGATGAATTCGACTTATTTGGTGAAGGTAAAATATTGATAAACACGTCTTTAGGAGTTCCGTTTGAAGTGGGGGCATTTTTAGAGTGGATAAAGGGAAAAGAGAACTATGCTATTTTTGATGGAGATGGGTCAGGAGCTAACAAAGAAAAATTTGAAGAATTTTCTAATATAATAATATCAGAAAAAGTAGCTGGATGGACGAAAGAAGCTAGAGAACGCTTATCTAATAAGGTTTTAAAAAATATTCAAGATATTTTGGATATTAAGAAAGATCATATACTTTAAAAAATGTATACAAATATAAATGTATAAAAATGTAAATGTATACAAATATAAATGTATACAAATAGGAGGTGACTACAGGCTTACTAAGAAGGTAAAAACAGAGAGTGACTATAACACTCTTATATTTGAAAGATAATATAGGTTAGATGAAAAATTATTAGTTCGAATGTTATATAGGGTAATTCATTTATACATAGGTAGCTTAAATCTTAATAAAAAGAGTTAAACATAGAAATATTAATTAAATAAATAAGAAAAGTAAATAAAATAATTTATAAAAGGTATCTGTGTACATATGCAGATACCTTTTAAAACTAAAAAAATAATTTTTCGAGATTATCTAAAAGCAAGTTAGTTCCAACTTCAATATTTGAATTACTTATATTAGATAGTTCAATCAGCAAGTAGTGGTTGGGGTTATCTACAATATCAAAATAATAAGGATCAGACTTTATCAAATGGACATTGTCCTGTTTACATATATCAATCAATTTTTTTTCATTGATATTTTTAGGGAGTTTAATATGTGTTTTTAGAGCTTGGGGTGGTAAGTACTCCAAAATCTTTGATATAGGATGTCTTTTTACAGTATCTACAAAAGTTTTTGTTTTTTCGGTATAATTTTTTCTAATATCTTTTATATGACTTTCATACATTCCACTAGAGATGTATATTTCAAGAGCAGCTTGTGAAAATACAGAGCTTGATATATCAGCATTTATTTTATAATGTCTAAAAATTGAAGAAAGCTGTGGTGGTAAAATACAGGCTCCTACTCTTAGACCTGGAAACATTATTTTTGAGAAACTTTTCAGGTAAATAACTTTGTCAGAACTATCATAAGTGTATAGAGGATCATTTTTGCTGTTGCTATCAAAATCAGCCATATAATCATCTTCGACTATATATACATTGTACTTTTGGGCAAGATTTAGAAGTTGTATTTTCTCTTTTTTAGATAAAGAAAAACCTAGTGGATTTTGAAATCTTGATGTGATATAGAAAAACTTAATATCATATTCTATAAAAATATTTTTAATTTTTTCTATATCGAGTTTTTGATTTTTTCTAGCTACAGTGACAACAGGTATATTATAAAGTTTAAGCAATTCTATAATTTGAGGATAAGTAGGTTCTTCTATGAGTATAGTTTTATTTTCATTTGGAAGAGGCATTAGGCATAGAATATTGAGGGCCTGTTGAACTCCAGAAGTAATAAAAATATCTTCCTCTTTTGAAAAAACTTGAGAACTATATAATAAGTTCTGTACAACTTTTATAAGAGCGGATAAACCGTTAGATAAATTATAATTAAATAAATCTTTTTGATATATATCAAAAGCTCTATTTATACAATGTTGAAAATCACTATATGGAAAATCGGCCCAATTTGGTGAGGCATTTTTAAAGTCAAAAACATTATTATCTTCTTTATTTTCCTTAAATAGTTTATCAACGACATAGTATCCACTTTTGTGCTTGCTGTAAATAAAATGTTGCTCCTCTAGAACTTTTAGAGCTTGAGAAACAGTTTGTTTACTACAATTAAAATCTTCTGCTAATTGTCTTATTGAAGGTAATTTGGCACCTGATGACAACTCATTATTCTGTATTTTATTTGAAATTTTATCAACAATTATATTGTATTTAAACATAATTTTCTCCTTTATTTTTTGTCCTAGGACAGTTCTCTTTTTATTATATTGTATCATTTTCCAATCTACACTACAATGATATATAAGAAGGAGGTTCTTATTATGAATGATACTAAAAAAGCTTATATAGCTACATTGACACAAGTTACAATAATCGGTTTTTCATTTATGTTCGTTAAGGTTGCCTTGGAGTATGTTTCACCCCTAGTTTTATTGTCATATCGTTTCTTTTTTGCTTTATTGGCTTCTTTATTGCCAATAATAATAAAAAAAGTAAGCATAGAGATAAAGCCTAGTGATATTCTCAAGATATTACCTTTATCATTATTTTATCCAGTATTATTTTTTGGATTTCAGTCATTTGGGCTTCTATATTCTAGTTCAACAGAAGCTGGAATAATTATTGCGACTGCACCTATTTTTACAGCAATTTTATCCAATATTTTCTTGAAGGAAAAAACGACAAGAATGCAGAATTTATTTATATGTTTTTCTATGAGTGGTATTATCTATATTTCCGTGGTTAATAGCATGCAGATTGAAGGATTTTCTATATTTGGAACAATTCTTTTGATTTTATCAACAATATCGATGGCTTTTTACAATATTATGTCAAGAAAATTGTCTAAAACTTATTCTTATTACACACTTACATTTATAATGACCTTAATTGGATTTATTATTTTTACTGTTTTGAGTATAGGAAACTATGTCATAGATCCAAAGGCAATTTCTATTATTGAGCCTTTGACATCTCCAAAATTTTTATTTGCCATAATTTATTTGGGTGTATTTTCATCATTTGTAAGCTCATTACTGACAAATTACGCCTTATCAAAATTGGAAGCTTCAAAAGTAAGTGTCTTCTCAAATTTAACACCAATTATCACACTTTTTGTAGGTGTATTTATTTTAAGTGAGCAGATTAATTACAAGCATGTGATAGGAATCGCAGTTACAATAATAGGTGTGTTAGGAACAAATTTATTTGGAAGAAAAAAGAAAAAGAATATATAAAATATTCTAACTTTTTACTTGATTAATCTTATATAGCTTGTTAATATAAGTTAAGGAGGGATGTATATGAAATTAAATTATATTACCATTATGGTAAGAGATATTAAAAAATCACTTGCATTTTATCAAGAATTGGCAGATTTAAAGGCAGTAAATAGTATAAGCCTTGAAGATGGTGAAATTGTATTTTTAGCCAATGTCAAGGGAGAAACTATGATAGAGCTAATTGAATTTAAAGATGCAGAGAAAGTATCAACAAAAGGAATGGTGATGAGCTTCTTAGTAGAGAATGATTTTGAAAAACTAAGAGAAAAGGCATTGTCACTTGGATATACACCATCAGAAATTATAGACATAGGACAAAAGCCGAAACATTTTACAGTTGAAGATCCTGATGGAATAGTTGTCGAGTTTAGTATATAGTGTGGATAAATAATTATCTAAAAGGAGCGATTTATAGATTGCTCCTTTTTGTTTATAAAGAATAAAGAAAAGCTATACTAATATTTTAATAATATATAATAAAAAATCATAAAAGCAATTGTTTGACACATAGATAAAATAATAAGTATAATATCAATATAGCTGTATAATATATAATAAAAAATGGAGGAAAAAATGAACGCTGAAAATAAATGCTCTTGTAGCGAAAAAACATCTATAAATGATGGTGTACAAAGTTTGTGCCCTAGATGTTGTAAAGAAGGAATTTTAGTGAAAAATGTTACAGTTAGACATTTAGTATTAGACGAATTAAAAGGTAATGTAGGAAATGAGGATTACTATTTATGTATGTCAGAAGATTGTGATATTACATATTATAATATAGAAAGCAATAAAAAGTTTTACAAAGAGGAATTAAATGTTCCAATATGGTTTAAAAAAGATGCCAATCCAAAATATGCCTGCTACTGTAGTAAAGTAACAGAAGAAGAAGTAATTGAAGCAGTAAGAAATGGTGCAAAAGATATGAAAGAGGTGTTGAAAATAACAGGTGCAATGAGAAATTCTGACTGTCAAAATAAAAATCCACTAGGCAGCTGTTGTCACCATATCATCCAAGGCGCTATGGACAAAGCTTTATAAAAATATATATAAAATGCAAGAGATTTGTAAAGTTTTATAGAGCAATTTAGAATTGTTCTATGATTTGATTTTGGATAAGCTACAATAAATTTTCAAATTATATAAAAAGATATGTATAAAAGATATGTATAAAAGATATATATAAAAGATATGTATAAAAGATATGTAAAAAAAGATATGTATAAAAAGAAATTTGTTATTAGATTTAGGAATGATATAAATTAGTAATATAGAAAAATATTATAATAAAGTAAAATGAATAAATTAGATGGTTTATGGGTAAACTATCATAATATTGGATAGATATTAAAAGAAAATGGGAGGAAAATTATGAGATTTATTTCATGGAATATTGATTCGCTAAATGCGGCACTAACATCTGATTCGGCACGTGCTATTTTGTCGAGAGATGTATTAAATACAATTATAGAGTACGGCCCAGATATTATAGCTTTACAGGAGACTAAGCTATCAAGTAAGGGACCTACCAAGAAGCACCTAACTATTTTAGAAGAGATGTTTCCAGAGTATGAAATTGCTTGGAAGAGTTCAGTAGAACCTGCTCGTAAAGGATATGCTGGAACGATGTTTTTGTACAAAAACAATCTAAAGCCAGAAGTTTCTTTTCCAGAGATAGGTGCACCTAGCACTATGGATTTGGAGGGAAGAATTATCACGCTTGAATTTGATGAATTCTATATAACACAGGTTTATACTCCAAATGCTGGAGATGGTCTGAGTCGCTTGGAAGAACGTCAGGTTTGGGATGAAAAGTATGCAGATTATCTAGCTAGTTTGGATAAAGAAAAGTATGTAATAGCTACTGGTGATTTTAATGTAGCTCACAAGGAGATAGATCTAGCCCATCCAAAAAACAATCAGAATTCAGCAGGTTTTACTGATGAAGAGCGTCAAGGGTTTACAAATCTTTTGCAAAGAGGATTCGTGGATAGTTTCCGTCATATTCATGGAGATACAACAGATGTCTATACTTGGTGGGGACAACGTGTAAAAACTAGCAAGATAAACAATTCTGGATGGAGAATTGATTATTGGATAGTTAGTGAGAGAATAGCTGATAAGGTAAAAAAATCTGAAATGGTTGATTCTGGACCTAGACAAGACCATACACCTATACTTCTAGAAATCGAACTATAAACTATAAGAAATAATAGAACAAGGTGAAACTATATATTAAAATAAAAACTAAAATTATCTATTTATAATAAAAAGGTATATTGGCTTAGTAAAAAGGTATATTGGTTTTAGTAAAAAGATATATGGGCTTTGATAAAGAAGAGATATATGCTTTAGTAAAAAAGTATACTGAATTAAATAAAAAATATTAGTTTACAATAATATACATTGGAAATTTAATTATATAACTTTTGAAAAGACACTGAAATCAGTGTCTTTTTTGCTTTTAAATATTCTTATGAAAGTCCTTTGAAAATGCTTCTAATTATTTACCAAAATATATATTTTGATGATATGAGCTCAATGTATTTTTAATTGAATTGTCATATTGAATCTATGAAACGAAAAAGTAGTATAATTTAGTAATTTTTTATAATTTTTTGATTGGTGATTCAAATGAATGGATATTTAAGTGAATACAGTAAAAGATATCAAAGAAATAATTTTATTATAGTTAAGTAGATATTTTGCTTGTGAGCTTTAGATCAAAAAATTTATAAGAAAAATAAATTGTATAGACTTTTTAGAAAATTTTGCTATAATATAAATAAAATAAAATGACTTTTGCTATAAATAAATGGCTATGGAGGAAATGATATGAGAGATAAATTATTAGAACTATTAAACTACAATGAAGAATTTCGAAAAAGAGTAGGACAGTCATATTTTGATAAGATTCAGGGGATACAGACTCCTTGGCTTACATTAGTTGCCTGTTGTGATTCACGTATTCATACAAATATAATGATGGATGATGCTACCAATGAGGTATTTGAAATTAGAGTGATAGGTAATGTTATAGAAAATGCACTTGGATCTGTAGATTATGGAGTCTATCAGCTTCGTACGCCAATGTTATTTATAATGGGACATTCAGACTGTGGCGCAATAAAGGGAAGCTTAGACGATAGAGGAAAGCTTCAGGAGTCTATTGAAAACACACTAGAGCCAATCAGAAAGAATACCAAAATAGATGCAGGTAAAAAGCTCAGCAACTATGTCATAGATAATATTGAAAATCAAGTTGAATATGCATTAAATAGATATAAAACATTAGTTGAAAGTGGAGAATTAGTTATTGTTGGTGGGTATTATGATTTTGACAATTCATGTAGCGAAGGTTGCGGCAAAATAGTATTGGTAAATTATAATGGAGACCCTGTCTATAAAAATAGTTATGAAATATTATAATTTTTATGATATATTTAAGGCCTAGATGTGGATTTCTAGGCCTTATTATAGATACAGACAATTGTATAAATAACAAATGAAAATACTTTTTGTGAAAAGCTTTCTATATGTACAATTATGTGGATCTCATATACTATGGAAATGGGAAATACTTGTATTTGCTAGATGTTAGTAAAAAACTACTGCAATTAATTTTTATTATTAAAAATAAAATTGAGAGGATAATATGAATATAACTTATAAAATATTTAAAAAAAATGATACAAAAGATAACATGTTGGATAATTTTGATAGATATCAAGATGTTAAATACTGTTGGAGAAAAGTTGATGGAATTTGGAAATTAAAAAATATAGAATTTATAGAGCAGTGGGATGAAAAAGAAAAATTAGAAATAATAGAGTCTCTAAGGGAAACAGTGTCTAATAAAGGGTTTGTTTATGTAGCTTTATTAGATGATAAATTATTGGGATTTTCTTCAGTAGAATCTAATTTAATAGGTTCAAAGAAACAATATGCAGTTTTGCATCATATATATGTAAGCAAGGAGTTTAGAGGCCAAAATATTGGAAAAAATTTGTTTGACAAAAGCTGTGAATTTGCAAGAAATATAGGTGCATCATTATTATATATTTCAGCTCATTCATCCGAAGAAAGCCAGTTGTTTTATAGAAAAATGTCTTGTGTCGATGCCAAGGAAATTGATAAAGAGTTATTCGAACTTGAACCATGTGATAGACATTTAGAGTTTGATTTGCATAAAAAATAAAGATAAAAAAAGATAAAAACAAATATAAATATAAAACAAATATAAATATAAAATGAATATAAATATAAAATGAATATAAATATTAAAAATTTAGAGGAGAAAAATATGTTGGAATATAGAAGTTTAGAAGAAACGAGTATAGAAACGCTTCATAAAGCTTTTTTAAATGCTTTTTCAGATTATGAGGTTAATATGGATTTTTCACTCGAAAAATTCAAAAATATGTTGCAAAGAAAATCATATCTTGCAAAAATATCTATGGGCGTATTTGACAATGGATTATTGGTTGGTTTTGTTATGAATGGATTTAGAGTAATAAATGGAAAGACAACTGCATATGATATGGGAACGGGAGTTGTGGCTGACTATAGAAGAAAAGGTATTACAAGTAGTATGCTCTTAAATATTAAAAAAATACTTAAAGACGAAGGTATAAAACAATATTTGCTTGAGGTAATACAGACAAATAACTCTGCAGTGGAATTATATAAAAAAGAAGGATTCAAAGTAATAAGAGATTTACAATGTTTTAAGATGAAGAAAAAAGATTATCTTTATAAGGATGATTGTAATATAAATAGTTATAAGATAGAAAATGTTGATAAGACAGAATTTAAAAAGTTTAAAACAGAAGAGTTGATGGCATTTTGGGATTTTGAACCTTCATGGCAAAATTCTATGGATTCAGTCAAAGCCCTGGCCGATAATTTTTCCTATTCATTTGCTTTTCATGATAATAAAATAGTTGGATATGGGATAATAGATAAAAATACAGGTGATATAGTGCAGTTGGCAGTCGATAAAAATCATAGAAGAAATGATATATCAAAATGTATTTTGCACCATTTGTTTAAGGCCACTAATTCAGATGATATTACAGTTAACAATATAGATAGTAAAGGTAGTGAAACAATAAAAAGTCTCAAAAAATTAGGATTTGAACACAATGTTGATCAATTTGAAATGATTATAGGGATGTACTAGTATTAGTCTATTCAAAGGAATATACTTTAGGTAAGAGTAAATTTTTTGAATATTAAAATAACAGATGAAAATTCTAAATGAAGCAAGTGATTAGTACTTTTTAAGGAGATATGTATGAATAAAATAACATGTATTTGTCTAGGTGTTAGAGATATGGAGAAGGCCGTTAAGTTCTATAGAGATGATCTTGGATTCAAAACAGATAGTAGGGAAAACAATCCTGCAGTATGCTTTTTTGACACGCCTGGAACAAAATTTGAACTTTATCCTCTTGATTTACTGGCCAAAGATATTGATGAATCAAACCCACCACAAATTAACAATGGATTTTCTGGGATAACTTTAGCCTACAATGTAGAGAAAAAAGAAGATGTAGATAAAGTAGTTGAGTTGGTCAAAAATGCGGGAGGCAAGATTGTAAAAGAAGCGCAATCAGTATTTTGGGGAGGATATCATGCATATTTCTCAGATTTGGATGGATATTACTGGGAAGTTGTGTGGGGAGAAGATTTTAAGTTTGACAAAGATGGTTTGCTAGTATTTTAAAGCAATAGTTTTTAAATTATACTAAATAATAAATTGCATAAAAATATGAGAAACTAAATACTATGTAAGTATGTTTTCTATTCTAAATTAAAGTTAGTTATGTTAAACAATATAGGTCTATTATGTTTTAATTGTATAAAATAAGGGAGGCATTTAAATGAGTATTCAAGTAAAGTATACAACTATTATTGTTGATGATATGGAAGAGTCTATAAAGTTTTACAGAGAGGTTTTAGGATTTGAAATTGATAGTGTATATAGACTACCACCAAAGGGCGAACCTGTAGTTGGTAGTATTACATTAATGAAATCTGAGGGAGATACTATGGTAGAGCTCATAAAAAATAATGAATATAATACTGGCTTTTATTCAATAGGAATGGAAGTAAATGATATGGAGACTACAATAAATGAACTGAAAGAAAAAGGAGCAAAGATTATTGCAGAGCCAGTTAATACTGGAGTTGGAAGTTGTGCCTTTATTGAAGATCCAAATGGAGTGAAAATATGTATAATTCATCATTTTTAAAGCTGTATTATATATATTAAGTGATTTTAAAATAAAGTTAATGTTGTAATTTACAGTGAAAATTCAGGCTATTTTATGAGAGGAGTCAAGTATGGATTTGTATACAGAAAGACTATTACTTAGACCGTGGAAGGAAATGGACGCTGAAAGTCTATATGAATATGCCAAGGATCCAAGAGTAGGTCCAATTGTAGGATGGCCAGTTCATACTAGTGTGAGAAACAGTAGGGACATAATAAAAAATTTGCTTTCAAATGAAGAAAACTATGCTATTTGTTTAAAAAAGGATGAAAGACCTATAGGTTGTGTGAGCTTGATGATCGGAGGAGCTAGCAGCTTAAATCTAACCGACAAGCAAGGTGAGATAGGTTTTTGGATAGGTGTCCCTTTTTGGGGAAATGGACTAGTTCCAGAGGCAGTGAATGAGCTGATTAGATATGGATTTGAAGAACTCAATCTCGAAAAAATATGGTGTAGATATTTTGATGGAAATATAAAGTCAAAAAGAGTTCAAGAAAAATGTGGTTTCAAGTATAAAACTACTAGAGAAAATGTATATGTAGAACTGATGGATGAGATTCGGACTGAGCATATAAATGTTCTAAACAATAATGAATGGAAAAAGGTAAATATTTAGTATAAAAAATATGAGTTGGAGTGATAGTTAATATTATTTTTAATAAAAGAAAGTATCATTGATAAATTATGTAATATTGATAAAAAATATATTTATTGCTTATAGTATTCATTAATATATAAGGTGTTATTGATAGAAAAACAATATTATAACTTTTTTAGAACAAAAAACATGTTACAATAAAATTATATACAAATATACTTATACAATTAAAATTGTGTGGATAGCTTCAAATGGCATAGAAAGTGGATAGATATTGCTTTTAAAAGAATATTATTTGTATAGAGATTATAATCACTAATATTTGTAAAGACTTAAGTTTAGAGGAGGAATCAAGATGAAACAATATGTTGTCGATGCATTTACTGACAAACCTTTCGCTGGAAATCCAGCAGCTGTATGTGTGCTGGATAAATGGCCTAGTGAAGATTATATGATGAAAGTGGCAATCGAAAATAATTTATCAGAAACAGCCTTTATTGTTAAGGAGGGGGATCTACTTCATCTTCGTTGGTTTACACCAGGGGGAGAGGTTGACCTTTGTGGACATGCAACACTAGCAAGCGCCTATGTCTACTTTAATTTCTATGAAAAGGATTTAAAGGAAATAATATTTAAAACTTTATCTGGAAATCTTACTGTTGTGAGAAAAGATGATATGTATGAAATGGATTTTCCAGCATATGATTTGAAAGAGGTCGAAGTAACTGATGAAATGGAAGATGCAATCGGAGCTCGTCCTTTGGCTGCATTTATGGGACGTGACCTTGTATGTGTGTTAGAAAACGAAAGCTTAGTGAGGGAAAAAACTCCTGACTTAGAAAAAGTAAAAAAACTTGATGGATTATTACTTCATACAACAGCAGCAGGAACAGATGTAGACTGTGTATCTCGTAGCTTCCCACCTAAATTAAATATTTCAGAAGATCCAGTTTGTGGTTCAGGTCATTGCCATATAGTTCCTTATTGGGTTAAACAGCTAGGGAAAAATGATATAGTGGCCTATCAGGCTAGTAAGCGTGGTGGAACATTGTATTGTAGGCAAGAGGGAAACAGAATGAAATTGGCAGGTAAGGCAGCGCTATTTTCAATTGATGAAATATTTGCCTTAGAAGAAGTATAATTTAAGCCATAAATAAAATTAATTATATAAAAACTATAAAATATTGAAGCAAACTTATTTATAGAAAATTATAGCGCAAGTATATAGTATCTTGCTATAAAAATACGTGACTCCCTCTCATAATAGCAAATTATTATCGAGAGGGTTTTTATTTTAAAAATAAAAATCCTACTATCTGTATTGATAGCAGGATATGTATTCCTATTATAATCTAAACTTATATATTAGAACCAAAAACTAAGGCAATTGCCAACCTGTCTGTTTATACATCTAAATGCTGCTGGAAAGAATGATAATACAATCTTTATAAGCAACATAATAGAAAAAACAAATAGAATCTTTATAGATAGGTTCATATTTGGAAGGGCAAATAGCTGAACTACAAAAATCACTCCTGTAATAAGCATAAGCATATTTAAAAATATATTACCAAGCCCTTTTATAATAGATGTTGTTAAATTTAAAAAACCGAATAGAATAAAAGCTATTAGCATAATAAATTTAACAGGCAACAAAAATATGTTTGCAATTAATCTCATTAAAATCATCTCTCTTCCATATAGTTGATACAATTTTACTAAAAATAGTTGATAAAGTCAAATTTTGATATTTGAATAAGAAGTTCTTTAAAATAACAATAAGATAAAATATGAAAGTGAGTTTAATAAAAAGAGTGTATAAAATTTTAAAAAAAAGCTATATAGTCTACGGAGCGTGGATTGTTTGTGTAATATATTTTTTGTATACTAATTTATAGATAATTTATAGTGAAAGGAGAAAAATTATGAAATTTATAGCGTTTAATGGAAGTCCATCAGGAGAAAATAGTGCAACAAAGAAAATGATAAATTCTTTTTTAGAAGGAGCAAAAGATGCTGGTGCCGAAGTAGAATCGTATAATTTAATAGATTATGATATCAAGCAGTGTAAGGGATGTTTTGCCTGTTGGTTTCAAACACCTGGCAAGTGTGTAATAAATGATGATATGAAAAATTTATTGCAGGCCTATCAAACTGCTGATGTGGTGTGCTTTGGATCACCAGTTTTTTCATGGAATATGACAGGTATATTAAAAAATTTTGTTGACAGATTGGTAGTTTTAAAGAGTCCTTTGATTGCTCAAGAAGAAGGAAGCTTTGATATGGAAGATAGTAAAGTAAGAAATCAAAAATATGTTGCTATATCTAATGCTGGCTTTCCAGGAGAAAAGAATTTTGAAATTATAAAAGCGGCTTTTTCATGTTGTAATCCAAGCTTGGAGATATACAGAAATTGTGGGAAATTACTCAAGTCAAAAAATCCTTCAGTAAAATCAGTTGTAAAAGAATATCTTGATACAGTAAAGCAGTGTGGATATGAAATGGCATCTGAAGGAAAGGTTAGCGAGACGTCTTTGAAAAATTTAGAGATGCCATTAATGAGTACAGAAGAGTACGTGAAATTCCTAGGAATGTAGTTGGATTGAAAGACTTTATAGATTTACAAATTTTTGTAATCAACAAAAGCAAAATTGAAGCTTTATAACTAAGATTTTTATATGATAAGAAGTATTCAGAAAAATAAGTATTTAGATAATCATGATTATTCTGTATTGATTGATTATTAGAGATAGTATTGATTTTAGTGGATTTCATTGCTAGAATAAGCATGTAGCGTTTTGAACTACTAATTAATATGTCAACAATCAAAATTTAAATATAGAAATAATTATGTTTACAGAAGGGATATTAATATGAAAATTGAAGGCAATCAGAAAGAATTGGACGCAATGAAGCTATTCCACGAGGGAAATCGAAAGGAAGGTCTAAAAGTCCAAGAGGAATTTGCAAAAGAGTTCCGTGAAGAATATAAAGAGAAAGATCATTGCCCATGCAAGAAAGCATGTCGATATCATGGAAACTGTAAGGAATGTGTAGCGATACACAGAGCTCATCAAGAGCATGTACCAAACTGTATGAGACCAATCATTAACACAAAGTTAAAGGCGCTTTCTGAATTGACAGAACATACATTGGCAGATGAGATAGAGCCACCTAAAGAAATACTTAGAAAAGAATTTACAAAATAAGAATCAATTTATGTAATAAAATATTATCTGTACAATTATCTTGAAAGTGAATTTTAATGAAGCTAAGGTTTTAAAATAGTAAAAACAAAATATTTTAGATGAAATCTTGATAAGGACTTTCCTTTATAGCCAATTTAAGAGATAATAGATTTATCTACAAAACTTCCAAAGCAAATAGTGTTATTTTGGAAGTTTTTTGTATATAAATATTTAAAACACACTAACTGACAAAAGAAAGCATTTAATGTCGGGAAGATTCACTATATAAACTTGTATAATAGATTTATGACAGGGAGGTAAATATATGAGATGGACGGAAACAATAAGTGATGCAATTACTTTTATAGAAGAAAATATAACAGAGGAACTCACTATAGACAAGATAGCAAATGAAGTAAATATATCACCATTTTATTTTCAAAAGGGATTTTCTATGCTATGTGGATACACTGTAGCAGAATATATAAGAAAGAGAAGGCTAGCACTCGCTGCTATAGAATTACTGTCGAGTGATATAAAAATAATTGATATAGCTATGAAGTATGGTTATGATTCACCAGATAGCTTTTCAAAATCCTTTGTTCGTTTTCATGGTAAGACACCATCGCAAGTTAGAAAGGATAAGTCTACAATTAAATCATTTGCTCCACTGTCAATTAAGTTTACTTTAGAAGGAGGATATTCTATGGATTATAAAATTATTGAAAAAGATGAATTTCAAGTATTAGGATTGCAAAGAAGTTTTAAGTATGAAAATGCCATGAAAGAGGTACCTGTGTTGTGGGGAGAGTTCTTTCAAAAATCACAGGATAGTAAGATATCTCCTATTTATGGAATAAATACGGATGAATCTATGCAAGGTAATACCTTTGAGTATATGATTGCAGACAATTACGATGGGTCTAGAGATATTCCAGAAGGTTTTAAGACGAAACTAATACCAAAGTTTCTGTGGGCTACATTTACTTGTAAGGGCCCTATGCCAGAAGCAATGCAAGATATAAATAAGAAAATATATTCAGAATGGCTAGCTAATTGCAAAGAATATGAAATTGCAGCAGGTTATTGCATAGAGGTGTACGATGATCCTTCAAAATATAAAAATGGGATAAGGGATGAAAATTATTATAGTGAAATATGGATACCTATAAATAAGAAATAGAATTATATATAATTAATAGTATTATATATAATTAATATTAATACAATAATAACAAAATAATATATAATAACAAAAACCTGTAAAATATTTTACAGGTTTTATCTTTTGAAAAAGAAAGTCTTTATATATGATAAAAAAATAGATTTGTATAGAATTAAAAAAGGAATAGATTTATATAAATTGGAAAAAAGAAACCCTGCTTGCATTTTATTAATATATGAAAATTATAAGGAAAATATTTTATAAGACGGATAATTAAACTATTTTCGAAAAATAATATAGCATATAATATAGTTTTAAAGAATAAGTAACTGCTGTATAAAAATAAATAAATAAAAACTATAAAAATATATAAATAAAATTATGAGAATGTATAAATAAAACTATACATATAATATTGTGAAAGTATAAAAAAATATTTATATTTAGATAAATATATGTTACAATAAGTTTCAATATTACTTATTTATATAGCGATTTATTAAAAATAATTAAATTAAAAATAATCAAATCAAAGTATGATATTTAATAAAAATTCTACTACAAAGGAGGAAAATATATGAAAATTAATGTAGTAAAGAATAATAATGTAGAAGTAGCTATTGTGGAGAGTAGAGATATTCTCATAAAAGATGTGCAATCTGCAATTGATTTATTTGCCACAGTTGAATATGAAACTGGTGTTAGCAGAATAGTTATAGAAAAGGAAGCAATTTGTGAGGAGTTTTTTGATCTAAAAACAAAAATAGCAGGAGATATTTTACAGAAATTTATAAACTATAAAAAGAAAATAGCTATTGTTGGTGATTTTTCAAGATATGATAGTAAGAGTTTAAAAGATTTTATCTATGAATGTAATAATGGTAGGGATATATTTTTCCTAACTAGTAGAGAAGAAGCAATAAAAAAATTAAGTCAGAACTAGTACTAAAGTACATGCGAGTTTATATATAAAGAAATTTTATTAGATTTATAAGATATTAAATATATAACAAAAATCTCAAAAAGGGGGATTCGATTATTCGAGTCTCCCTATTTAAATTGAAAATTTTGAAAAAAAATCAATTTATATATATTTTACTTATAATTTAATTTTAATATAGTAAGTTTAGAATGTTTGTTATTTAAGTAAATTTATACCTCTATTATATATCTATTATTTTTTCCTGAACATTTTCAACTTCGATTTCGTTATCAAAAAACTTTTTAGAAAACTTTTTTAAATAAGTATCTTTTAAAACAGTATCAAGCTCAATTGTATGTACATTTCCATTAGAAATTTTGGATTCAAGTACCTCATTAAAGACATTTGTTTTTAGTATATGAATTTTTTCATCTTTATATTCGTCACCCATTACATATAATATACTAAGTCCTTCAGCACACAAAAATGCCAACTTAGGAAGCTTGCTATCCACAATTTTTACTTTATTAATATTATGTTCATTCAAATATTTATCTAACCGAATATAATAATTAATTCTTTCTTTTTCTTCTATATCAATCATTCCAATAAGGGGTATGACAATTTCTCCTGTGATTAGAAATTCAGTTATAGCATCTGTGGATATATATACATCTGTGTCTTCAGTAACGACTTTATTAAAAATTTTCATTATTATATCTAATATATACTTATGTCCATTTATCTGTTCAAAGTCATTTTTTTCGATTAAAAAGCCTAGTGGTAAGAAACTATATATTCTATCTATCTTTTCCTTAATTACGTTCTCAAAAAGAGCAGGATTTTCCTTCAAAATATCAATTGCCTCAGATCGAGTGTAACTGAATTTTTGAGGATTTTTTTTAATTAATGAATTTTCAAATTTAGATAAATAGCTATCTTTATTAATAAAAGTCATTAGTAATGTTCCATCCATTAAAACATTAAATAGCAGTAGAAACTGACCCTTCATTAATAAGAAAGAAGAATCTGAGTCCATTTTCATTTCAAATAAGTTTAAATTTAAGCTCTTTCTTGAATTCACTATCTTTTCCACAGTACAAAAATCATGATTTTTATATGTTTTTTCGAAGGTATCAAGATCAAAAAAATGGTTGTAGTTAATGTTTCTTATTTTTTTTGGTATTGTAAATTTAATGTGTTTAAATATATCGTAATATAATTGACTAAATAGCCTTAAGCTGCTACTGATTTCAATTTGATTATCAACATTTTTTCTATAATAATCTGATATTATTATGCATGCCATATTCAAAACGGATTCACGACCTATAAAGCTGTCAGTTTTGTTATTATGTTCAAAGATAGCATCATTTTTTCTGGATGAATAATTATTTTCTAAAGCATAATCTATGGCATGAATTAAAAAAACTTTAAGTTCATACATTGATCTGAAATCATACAGAAGGGGAAATATATTTTTAAACTTTAGGTGGCAGTCATACTCATATATCGACTCGGCAAAAAAATGTGCAGCTTTTTTACTAAATTGATTTTTTTCTTCGGCAATTGGTATAGTTTTTCCAGATAGTATTTTACTTAAGCTACTAGGTGATATATTCATAGCAATAGCAAAATCAGTCTTTTGAACTCCAGCAATACTGAATAGATTTTCTAATAATTCTGAAATTTTCATCATTTACTCCTTTTTAAATTATACAGGTATTTTTTGAAAATATGATTTCAAAAAAATTTAATAAAAAATAATAAACATCATAGTCATTATTTTCTTAAAATAAAAACAATTGAAAACAACATAATAAACTACTAAAACTATTATAACAGATTTAATATAAAAAAAAATGTTATTTTATATTTTCCAAAAGAAGAAAATTATTTCAAATAAATTGTAAAGAATAACAATTTAGGTAAGGATAATTATTCAAATTTTCAAGCAAGAAAAAAAAATTGGAGGTAAAATAGTTTTTGGATATAAATATCGAGAAAATATAAAAATAGTAAAAATATTTATGAATTATTTATTAAAATTAAATAATAAGGGTATGAATACTCTGAGACTGAGAATGTAATTAAAATTAAATCAATAATCAATTAAGAATAGTGTGAGTTAAAAGTAATAAAAAAATATTTATTGCTAGAAAATCAAAAAATTAGGAGGAAGAAAGATGTTTAGGAAAATTAGTAGTGTTTTTATTGCATTTGTGTTTTTAATTAATAATGTATTTTTTAATTATGAAAATACAAGGGTTCATGCACAGAGCAATATTGTCAATTCAGTAGAAGTTGAATCAAATGAAATATCACATATGGAAAACACAAAGATTACAGTCAACTTTGGTGGTTATGGAACGAAAGTTGCAAATGGACAAAAAGTGGATATTAGATTTGATGGTCAAAGTGCTGAACTTAAATTATCAGATAAAGCCATAGAATTGAAAGATTCTGTAGGAAATTCATTAGGGAAGGTAGATTTTAGTGGAAACACAGCTACAATCACTTTTAATGAATATGCTGAAAGTTTGGATGATATTGAAGGTAATTTTTATTTTTATGGGCAAGGAATCTATACTGGCAATCAAAATGAACCTGGTCAAGGTGATATATCAATAAATTATGGCAATGGAAGCCAGAATATAAAGGTGAATTATGGTGGAAAAGGCGGAACAGAAACTAGTAATGTATATAGTAAGAAAGGGGTTACATCTACAGATAATCCTGACAGAGTAGACTGGGTATTTAATGCAAATATGGCAAAAAAGCCTGTTAATTATCCCAGTGAACAAGTATCTTACGTTATTGAGGATGTTTTAGATGACACTATGGAATGGGACTTAGAAACTATAAAATCAAATCCATATATAGTTAACTTTGAAGGCGGATATGCAAGTAGAATTTATGATAGTTGGGTTAGTCTAGAAAAAGCTAAGGAAATAGGCATAAAAATCGAGATATCTGGACAAAAGTTAAGAATAGAAATTCCAAGAGCAGTCTATAATGGTTCTTCATACTTTTCTATATTGGACAAGACCTCGATAAGTGTGAGACTAGCAGCTAAAATAAAAGATGAAGTTTTAGAAAATAATAGTATTGATTATGTAAATAATAAATCAGATGTCATAATAAACGGAGCTGATCAAACATGGAAAGTAGAGCCAAATGATAAAAGTGACTCAGCGAAAATATATAGACAAGGTGGAGCTGCACATGGAACTAAACCTGGAGAATTAAAAGTTGTTAAAAGAATAGAAGGTAAAGACATTGGAATACCAGATGTCATATTTGAATTAAAAAGAGCCGATAAGAAAAATATAATTATTAAAGGCGAAGATAGGGGAAATAAAATAGATATAAAAACAGATAAAGATGGTATTGCAAATATAAAAGGTCTTCCTGTTGGCGAATATACGATAAAAGAAAAATCAGCTCCAGAGTGGATTAACTTTAAAGAAGAAGATGCTATAACAAAAACATTTGAGGTAAAAAGTAGTGATAAAACTGGAACCCTTCTTGAAATAAATAATGAAAAAAAGAAAAGAAGTATAGCTGTAGAGAAAAAATGGGAAAATATATCATCTGATAAACCAAGTATAAAAATACAATTATTAAAAAATGGTGAACCAGAAGGTGAAGAAATAGAACTGAAAAATGGTGATAGTAAATATCAATGGGAAAATTTAGATCAAAGTGATGATTATGGAAAGGAAAATAAATACACAGTTAAAGAAATTGGAGAAGATAATGGTAAAATTCAACTAAATGAAGAATGGTATACTGTTGAATTGTCTGGGGATATGGATTCTGGATTTGAAATATTAAATAAAAGAGATAAGTTACCAGAGCCTACATTACCAAAGACAAGGAAAATTTCTATAGCAAAGAATTGGAAAGATAGTGAAGGAAATAAGATGAATTCACCAGTGGACAGTATAGAGATAGCTCTATATAAAAATGAAAAACCCACAGGAGAGAAAGCTATATTAAATAATTTGAATAATTGGATGTACGAATTTGATAACTTGAAATATTCTGAAAAAGATAGCGATATAGAAAATGAATATACAATCAAAGAAGTAGGAGAAGAAGGTGGAAAAGTAAACTTTGATGGCAAGTGGTATAAGGTTGAGTTGTCTGGTGATATGAATAGTGGATACAACTTAGAGAATAAGCAGCTAAAACCATGGACACCGATGGAGCCAGCCTTGAGAAAGATATCGGTAATTAAGGATTGGAAAGATAGTGAAGGGAATAAGATAAGTTCACCAGTAAAGGGTATAACAGTTGAACTTTATAAAAATGGAGTATCAACAGGAATCAAGAAAGAGCTAAATAACTCCAACAACTGGTCAACAGAGTTTGAAAACCTAAGATATTCGGATTCCCTGGGTCTATCTGAGCATAATTATACTGTAAAAGAAGTTGGGGAAGAAGATGGAAAAGTAAACTTTGATGGGAAATGGTATAAGGTAGAATTATCGGGAAACATGAAGTCAGGCTATAAGGTTACGAATAAAAAAAATAGATCATTGACACCGATGGAGCCATCTTTGAGAAAGATATCGGTAATTAAGGATTGGAAAGATAGTGAAGGAAATAAGATAAGCTCGCCAGTAGATAGTGTGGAAGTTGAACTCTATAAAAATGGTGAAACAACAGGGTATAAAAGAGAGCTAAATAAAGAAAATAACTGGTCAGCTGATTTTGATAAACTAAAATACTCAGAGGAATTAAATGGAAAAGAAAATGAGTATACAATTAAAGAGGTTGGAGAAGAAGGTGGAAAGATAAAGTTAGATAATAAGTGGTATAAGGTCGAGTTGTCTGGTGATATGAGTAGTGGATACAACTTAGAGAATAAGCAGCTAAAACCATGGACACCGATGGAGCCATCTTTGAGAAAGATATCAGTGAGTAAGGATTGGAAAGATAGTGAAGGGAATAAGATAAGTTCACCAGCAAAGGGTATAACAGTTGAACTTTATAAAAATGGTGAAGCAACAGGAATCAAGAAAGAGCTAAATAACTCAAACAACTGGTCAACAGAATTTGAAAACTTAAGATATTCGGATTCTCTGGGGCTATCTGAGCATAATTATACTGTAAAAGAGATTGGTGGAGAGAATGGAAAAATAGATTTTAACGGTAAGAAATATAACGTAGAAGTATCAGGTAACATGAGGTGTGGATTTACGATTATCAATAGAAAGGCTAAAGTAAAAGAAACTGGTACACCAAATGATCCAGGTCAATCAAATAAACCAAATTCTATTATAAAAATAAAATTTGAAAAAAAATGGATTGATGATACTAATAAAGAAATAAAGCCTCCAGTAGACAAATTAACAGTAGAGCTATATAGAGATGGGGTTGCAACAGGTCAGACAAAAGAATTGAGTGACTCTAATAATTGGTCATCTAAATTTGAAGCTCTAAAGTATAAGTATAAAAATGGAAAAAGAGAATATAATTATACAATAAAAGAAGTTGGAGAATATGATGGATATATCCAATTTGGAGATATGTGGTATAAGTCAAGTATTGAGTCCAATAAGAAAAATTTATTTGTGATAACAAATAAAGCAGTTGATAAATTTATGAATGCAGCTCCTATTTCAAAAGATATAAGTGTTATAAAGATATGGGAAGACAAGGATGGAAAAAAAATATCTTCTCCAGTGGATAGTATAAAAGTAGAGCTGTATAAAAACGGTAAGGGCACAGGTAAGGTAAAAGAGTTAAATAAGTCAAATAATTGGACTACTAAGTTTGAAAAGGTCAAGTTGTTAGATGAATCTAGTGGTGAAGATATTAAATATACAGTTAAAGAACTAGATGTTGAGGATGGTAAAGTTAATCTAGATGGAAATATATTCGAGGTAAGTATCTCTGGAAATATAAAGGATGGATTTGAGATTACTAATAGAAGAGTAGAAAAAGCTATGTTTGGACCAAATAATACCAAAAAGAGCAATATAAAAAACTCGTCATCTAATAACTCGAATTCAGGCAAAAACTCAAACTCTAAGACACTGCCTAAAACAGGTGAGGCAATCTATCCAAAGATGTATGCGATAATTTTAGCTATATCTGGCTTGATATTATTCTTTGTAGGATATATGAGGAAAAAGAATGAAAAAGAAAAAAAGATTAAATAAAAATTCTTTAATTCAACTTGTTGGTATACTATTAATTCTAAGCTCTTTAGTCTATATAGGGTACTATAAGCTTAGAGTAACATATAGAAAAAATAGTATTGAACAAAGTAAAGAAGAATTTATAAACGAAAATAAAAATAATAAAGAAATTGTCAATGAAGTGAGTAAAAATAATAAAGAAAAAATATTGGTAGATAATTTAGTAGGATTTGATAACTCACAAAAAAGGTCTAAAGAAAGTGCTAATAAAGAAAAATTGAACACTGTAGCTTTTTTAGAAGTTGATAAATTAGGAATAGTACTCCCAGTATTTCAAGGAACTAGTGACAGAGAACTAAGAGATGGAGTTGGACTTGTGGAGGGTACGGACTATCCTTCTGATCAATTATCAACAGTAAGTGTATTGGCTGGGCATAGGGGCGGATACAATGGCGAGCAGACATTTTTAAACATTGATAAATTAAATAATGGTGATGAAATAAGAGTAACAACTAAAGGCAAAGAACTCTTGTATAGGGTAGTTGAAAAAAAGATAATTGAAAGTACAGATTGGAGCCATTTTACAAAAGAGGATAATCAATCTAAACTAATACTTCTATCTTGTCATCCCTATCCACAGAACCATCAAAGAATACTAGTTATATCAAACCTAGTAGAAGAAAGGCAAATTACCTAATTTTAGACGGAGAATTAATAAAGTTTTAAATGAGTAGTTTATTGAAAAACGATGACTTACAATATAAGTAAAAATATTTAAAAATAAAATTAAAAATAGAGGAGCTTTTTAACTTTGTATAGGTTATAATGGTAGTTTGGAGGTGATAAAATGAGTATGCCAAACTGTCCAAAATGTAACGGAGAGTATACATATGAAGATGGAAATTCTTATGTTTGTCCAGATTGTTTTCATGAATGGACACAAAAAGATATGGAAGCATTAGTGGAAGAAGAAATTATTAAAGATGCTGTTGGTAACGAATTAAAAGATGGAGATAATGTAACAATAATAAAGGATCTGAAAGTAAAAGGTTCGTCTGAAGTCTTAAAGCAAGGTACTAAAGTAAAGGGAATACTTCTAAGAGATGCGGGAGATGGCCATGACATCAGTTGCAAGATTTCAGGATTTGGAAGTATGAATCTTAAATCAGAAGTAGTAAAAAAAATATAACTTTAAACCTCTTGGATAATTATCTAGGAGGTTTTTTGTGTAAATAAGTTCAAAATAGTATATAATACTATTATATATATATAGAAAAGAGGAAATATGAAAGAAGTAGAATTTAACAAACTAAAATTAAAGAAAGAAATTTTGAAGGCAATAGATTTGTTAGGGTATAAGACACTTACAAAAGTTCAAAAGGAAACAATACCATACATACTAGAAGAAAAAGATGTTGTGGTAAAATCAGAAACTGGAAGTGGAAAAACACTAGCATTTGCTATTCCAATATGTAATGATGTCGTATGGGATGAAAGAAGCCCGCAAGCATTGGTAATAGTACCAACACGTGAATTAGCTATACAGGTAAAAAAAGACTTTTTTGAAGTTGGAAGACTTAGAAGACTAAAGACAGTGGATATCTATGGAAAATCACCATACATGAAGCAAGAAACCGCACTTAAAGCTAGAGCACATGTTGTAGTAGGAACTCCGGGGAGAATAATAGATCATATTGAAAGAGGTAATTTAAGAACAGATAAAATAAAGTATTTAGTATTAGATGAGTCAGATGAAATGTTGAATATGGGATTTTTGGATCAAGTAGAAACAATAATAGAAAATCTTCCTAAAAATAGAACGAATCTGCTTTTCTCAGCAACTATGCCTGAAGATATTGAAAAGCTATCTTCAAAATATATGAATAATCCAAAGTATGTTGAGATAGAGTCTAATGAAAATGCATTTGATAGAATAGAACAAATCGCCTATAAAGTTGAAGCGTCAAATAAATTAGATACTTTAAAAAATCTGACTATATTGGAAAATCCAGATAACTGTATAGTATTTTGTAATACTAGAGACGCAGTGGAAGAAGTATATAGCTATCTAGATGAAAATGATTATAAAGTTGACAAGATACATGGTGGGATGGAGCAAGACGACAGAACAAAAGTAATGCAGGATTTTAAAATGGGCAAATTTAGATATTTAGTTGCTACAGATGTTGCTGCAAGAGGAATTGATGTTGAGGATATAACCCACGTAATAAACTACGATATACCAAGAGATATAGAGCCATATATCCATAGAATAGGAAGAACTGGGCGTAAGAAAAAGACTGGAAAAGCAATATCATTTTATAGAAATAATCAAGGAAAGTATTTATCTGAGGTAGAGTCTTATACAGGAAGAAAAATAATTAAAAAAGATATATCAGAACTGACAATAGAAGACGAAAATATAAAAGATTTTGAAGAAAAAATGAGAGAAAAGCAAGTAGGAGCTAGACTAAAAGGAAAAGAATTAAATAAAGGAATAATAAAACTTCATATAAATGCTGGGAAAAAGACAAAGATGAGAGCGGGAGATATTGTAGGAGCAATATCAAATATTGACGGTGTCAGTGCAGAAGATATTGGGGTAATAGATATCATACCAGTTTCTAGTTTTGTTGAAATTCTAAACGGCAAGGGTGAATACGTTTTAAAAGAGTTGCAGAAGGTAAAAATTAAGGGAAGAATAAGAAATGTAACAAAGGCAACAAGACAATAATATAAATATATATTTAGTAATAAATTATAAAAAATTGAACAATATTGTTATGTTCAAGATATGAATTTTTAAGACTTATAAGTCTATAACTAATTTTTGTACGGAAGTATTTTTATGAGATTATTATAAGTAATAGTATATGGCACGGAAGTAAAATTTAAATAAAACCAGTGAAGGGGGGATTCAAGAAATTTGAATTCCTCTTTTGTATATAAAATAAATATAATAGATATCTATATAAAGCATACTTATATCGGAATATAGGAAATTTTTATATCCACTTATCACATAATATGACCTTTTGACCATAAATGATTGTAATACTAGGATTTCACTTGTAAAATAAAATTAAATCAGTACTGAAGTATTTACAAATAATAAGGAGGGATAAATATGTTGATAGACAGTATAATAGAAAATGGCATAATTTTCTATGTTCAAAATTTTTTAGTGGCTATGACAATGATATATTTCATTGCTACTAGAAAAGAAGATCTAATAAAATTAAAAAATGTTTTAATAGACGCTTTATTTGTGGCAGTATTTATAGCAATTGCAATGGGGATATTTAGTAGCAAGATAATACCATATTATGTTATTAAAGTGATAGAGCCAGGTGGAGGTCTAAATATTATAGTATTTATAATGACTATGGTATATATTAAGCTTAGATATAAAACGAATTATACCTTTGTTTTGGGAATTAGTTTTTTCTTTGCATCTGTAATAGTACAGTTGATAGTGGTATATATATCATTGTCTATTAGGTCAGTATTATTTCCTGCAGAAAATTTAAGTGATTTATCTGGTTTGATAGAAATAATATTAACTTGGATAGTGATACCTGACGTATTTTTAATGTTATTTGCTTATAAGGCTAATAAGTGGATGAGTAAAAATGGGTTTTATCTATCAAAAAGAGATCAGATAATAATAATAACTTCAAATATTTTACTTTTAATAACGATATCTGTTTTAGATGGAATTTTAGCATTAGTAGCCTATGAAAGTCCAAAAGAAATATTTTCATTTAGCTTAATCAATAGTAAAATTTTCACTATAAAAATAATTTTATTGCTATTTGCAATGTTAAATATGTATTTTTATTTGACTACGAATAATTTACAGAGAAAGTTGTATGAAAAAGATACAGAAGATATACTAAAAGATTATTCTGCTAGTTATATAGATAAGGCAAAAGAATATAGCGAAAAAATGTCTAAACTAGTGCATGATTTTAAGAATCATATAATGGTATTGGATTCTCTTTCGGATAATAAGGAAGAGATGCAAAAGTATATTGAACCACTATTAAAAAATGCCAAAGTGGATGATATTGTGATTACAGGAAATAAATTAGCAGATATAGTCTTGAATGAAAAAGTTGAGGATATGAAAAAATATAATATAGAATATGATATTAAGGCAGCGATACCGCCAGATATATCTATTGATGATTATGATTTGACTTCTATATTATTTAATACAATAGACAATGCCATAGAGGCATCTTCCCATGTTGATGGAGAGAGAAAAATTTATATTGATATATTTTCTAAGGGGAATAATTTGGTATATAATATTAGTAATAACTATGTAGAAAATCTTCTAGGAGATAGAAATTATGCCGATAAGCCGAAACTAAAGAGAGGTATAGGTATGAAGCTAGTAAAAGATATAGTAGAAAAATATAAGGGTGATGTTGATATTTCACAAGATAAAGGAATCTATGAATTGAGACTTTTCATAAAAATATAAGAAATTTAGAAAGGTGATACTATGATTAAGGCTATAATCTGTGAAGATGATTATGATTTTTCAAAAAAGGTCAAAAAGAGTATAGAGAGTTATTTTAGAGATGAAAATATAGAAGTTACTATAAATATAGCAAATAGTGCTAAAAGTTTAATAGAAAATGCAGAAGAGCTTGAGTATAATATTTTCTTTTTTGATATAGAAATAGGTAAAGATGATGGTATTGAGTTGGCCAATTATATACGAGAAGGTAATAAAAATGCTATATTTATATTCATTACTAATAAAAATGATAGGGTATATGAAGTATTTTCACTGGACACCTTTGGATTTGTTAGAAAAGATCATTTTAATATTGATTTTCCTTTAATCATGGATAGATTGATGAAATCGATAAGTCAGTATACATATAGATATTTAATAAATACTAAAAACAAGGAATATAAGCTAACTATAAATGATATAAAGTATATAGAAAGAGTTGCAGGAGTAATAGTTATACACAGGGATTCTGAGCAGATAACTACAAGTTATAGATACTTTACAGAACTACCATTTAATATAGAAAAAAATAAAAACTTCGGAGAAGTATATAGAGGCGTATTTGTAAACTATAAGTATCTTGAAAATATTGATATAGACTTTGTATTATTAGACAATGAAAAAAGGTTACCTTTATCAAGAAGAAAGAGAAAAGTGATCAAAGAGGAATATAAAAATTATATACTGGAGAAGTGATATGAGAATAAGTAATTTCAAAATAGAACTCCCAGTTTGGATAGTATTATATTTCGCTTAAAATATAAGAAACAATAAAGCTATATAAAAATAACAGACATACATTAAATAGAGAGTAAATAAATGGAAAGTAGATGAATAGAAAGTAGATAAATAGAAAGTAGATAAAAGAAGTCACCTAAATGCTTATAATGATTTAGGTGGCTATTTTTTTATTTAAATATAACTGGAATAAATTTGAAAAGAATAGTTTTTGAAAATGATTTCTAAAATTGAGTGTAGTTAATATTATTCTGAAAAAAATAGTATGTTTTTTATAAATTCGCTATAGTCAGAAAATTGTAAAACTGTCAAAAATTTGTCATTATGAATATAAAATTTCTACAAAAAAGTGAAAGCATTGCTATAAGCTGGTTATAAAATAAAAAACATATAAAAATAAAATTGTTTTTATATTAAAACAAATAAAATGTTTCAAAAACTGACAGATTATTATCAAGGTGAAAGATTATTAAGATTTAACAAGCTTATTAAGTCAATTTAAAAGGTTAAAAAATTATTTATCTTAGTAGTTTTTGAAATATATGAACATTCTGTTAAAAAACAGATTATTGGCATGAAAGTTGCAATATGTAATAATAGAAAATATAAATGATAAGTATTTATTATTTCGATAAATACTCCTGTTTACTATTACAATTGATAGAAGTAGTTTTTATAGGGGGGGATATTATGGGTTTGGGTCCGAGTATTAAGATGACAACATTACATCATTTTAACTGTCCAGTCACAAGATTGTTGAACAAAGAGGAAAATCTAGAATTTGTAGGGATAATAGTAGATGGAGTATCAGAGCTTTATGATGATAAAATCTATACTGCAAAAAGAACGGCAGATATGGCACAGGCTATGAGAGTTGATGGAGCTATAGTAGCAATAGATGGATGGGGAAATCACCATGTTGATTTTGTGAATGTAATAGAACAATTAGGCATGAAAAATATTCCTTCAGTAGGTCTTAGTTTTGTAGGTCTACAGGGAAGACTTGTGTGTACTAATAAATATGTAGATTGTGTAGTAGATTTTAATAAAGGTGAAAGCGGCTATGAAAATTGTGTTGTAGGAGATAATAATCTTACTGAGTATGATGCAATGAAAGCTATAGCACTTTTAAAATTAAAATTAAAAAGAGCAGGAAAAGAAGTCGATGAAAGTAATTTTGAAAAAAAGATTTTAAATAAATTATTATTTAAAAAATACAATATAAAAAAAGTTGAGTTTGGAAATAGTACAAAAATTTCTAGAGAAATATTGACTATAAATCGTGAATTAGCAGACAAATTTAAAGGTATGGAAGAAAGAATAGAAAATATAAAGGTGAATATAATAGATCCTTTTGAACATAATATTTTAGTTAATTCTAATTTAGATTTTATGCCAATTGCCTGTAAGGTGAGAGGTGAGTTGGGACGAGGTGTTACAAGTGTATTATCAGGTGTGACTTTAATGTTGACAGGTGTTGAAAAAACATCTGGCTTTCAACCTTCAAATATTGGATCTTCAGAAGGTATGCTAGATAAAATGGTCAAATTTGATCAAGATGGAACTCCTAAACGTTCTGATTACATAATCCATGTAGATATTGAATTTAAAGATGGAGAAGCTAGGACAGCAGAGGGGATAGTAGCTGCACATAAAATAGCAGATATGATTCTTTCAGATATAAGAAACGAAATTAAAAATATAGACGATATGGCATATGAGAAAGAAGAATTTTATGATCTAGAAAAATCAAATAAAAGAAAAGTAATGTTAGTAAAAATTGTATCTGGGCTTGGCAATATGTATGACACATCAATGTTTCCGTTTGAGCCTGGAGGATTTATTGGATCTAGAAAGATGATGAACTCTAGCAATCTACCTTATGTGATTTCACCGAATCAATGTAAGGATGGAGCTATACATTCATTGTTATAAATTTATAGGGGGTATTCAAATGCAAAATAGATATGATTTCCCACTTGTTCAAGGGGTGGGAGCACCTAGTGAGCCCATTTTAAAAGTGGGGGAAAAGGTTTTGAGAGGTCAATTAATAGCGAAATATCCAGATAAAAGTCTGGGACAAAATATTCACTCTAGCGTAACAGGTTTAGTAGATAGTGTAGATGAACAAAAGATTACAATACTTGCTGAAGAAGTTCAAAGTGATGATTATGTGAAGCTTAGATCTACAGAGCCTCTAGATATTATAAAGGAGGCTGGAATAGTTGGCTTGGGAGGAGCAGGATTTCCTACTCATGTAAAACTAGCCACGTCCTTTGAAAAGGGTGGAGTTGTAATCATAAATGCAGCAGAGTGTGAACCTATACTAGATCACAATATAGAATTTATAAATGAAAATCCTGATTATGTCATCAAAGCATTAAAAACAGTTATGAAAATAGTGAATGCTCAGGATGGGGTAATCGGTATAAAAAATTTACATAGTGAAGAAATAAGACTACTGAATGAAAATATAGATGATAAAAGCATTTCTATTAAAGGCCTGGAAAACATGTATCCAATGGGAGAAGAAAGAGCCTTGATAAGAGAAGTACTAGGACAACTTTTGGAAGTTGATAAACTTCCAATGGCAGCGGGTGCGATAGTTATAAATTTAGAAACCATATGTAGAATTCAAGAAGCTATAGATCTAAAGAAGCCTTTAATAGATAAGGATTTAACTGTTGGAGGGAAAATAAATGGTGATCTTATTAAAACATTTAGAAACGTTCCAATAGGTACAAAAGTTGGAGAGATGATAGAAAGAGCTGGTGGTATATCTTCAAGTTATGGTGAAATAATAATGGGAGGACCATTTACAGGTAAAAGAACAACTCTTGATTCTCCAGTGGTTAAAACTACAGGAGGAATTATAGTGGCTGAGGAATTCTGGAAGGGACCAGAAAAGATTGGTCTGTTGGTGTGTGCTTGTGGTGCGAATAAGGAAAGATTAGAAGAAATAGCAGACAGCATGGGATCTAAAGTAGTGGGGGTTGAATATTGTAAGCAAGCAATAGAAATGAAAAATAAAACTCATAAGTGTGAAAATCCAGGAGTATGTCCAGGACAAGTACAAAAGGTTATGGCTTTGAAGAAAGAAGGGGCACAGGCCCTTTTAATAAGTAATTGTACAGACTGTTCAAATACAGTTATGTCTTGTGCGCCACAATTAAAATTGCCAGTATATCACTGTACTGATGGTGCTTTGAGAGCTGTAAATATGAAGCTAGTAAGAAGAATGAAGTAAAAAATAGAACTTTCCATCCTATTAATTAAGGATGTTAAGATAAATATTTTGGAAGGAGTGGTGAAAGTGTCAATAACACAAGAAACAGTAAAAGCACATTTGAAAGATCCAGCTATTTTCTGCTGCCGTAGGGATAAGGGGACTGTTATCAGCCCAGCAGATCTAGAAGATCCAAGTCTATTTGATGATATGGTAGATGCAGGATTATTAACATTGACTGATGAAGGCTTAACAATTGAGCAGGTAATAGGTAAAACATTGCTTGATGACTGTGAAGCCCTAACTCCAATTACATCAGATGTATTGGATGGTGTAAATGAAGTTGAAGAAATAGTTGAAAGTGTAGCAAAGCCAGAAGAAACGATTGAAGCGATAGCCCCAGGACAGAAGGAAATATTTGGAGGAGGAAACAGTATGATTCATGTAAAAATCGACAAATTAGAAGGACTTACTCTTGATATTCCAGCAGGAACTTCTTTAGGAGGTATGCCAGTAGCTGGAGAACCTGTAATAGCTGAAGAAAAGATTGGCGAAAAAAAGGTTATAAGAAAATTATTAAAGCAACATATAAAAATTAATGATGCTGAAATAGGAAAAGAAACTTCAATAAAAAATGGTAAGATAACTATAGATGAAGATATAGTTAAAAAGGCTATTCTTGAAGATGAGTTATGCAAGAATATGACTTTGGATGTGATTAGACCTGAAGATCGCCATATCTATACTGAAACTATAATGGATGTTGTTCCAATTGCAACAAAGGTTGAAGGAGAAGTAGGTAGTGGAGTAACAAAAGTAGCGGATGGGGTAGTATTCATGCTAACAGGAGTAGATGAAGATGGAGTCCAGATACATGAGTTTGGTTCTTCAGAAGGTTTCTTAGATGAAAAGATGTACTTTGGCCATCCTGGTTGCGCAGATGAAGACGATATTATTATTCGTTGTCATGTAGTAATAGAAAGACTTTCAGGAATGACTAGACCAGGACCTTTCGCAGCTCATAAGTGCCAAGATTATATAATTCAGGCAATAAGAGAAGAGCTTAAAAAATATGAAGGCGAAGTAGTTCGTGAAGAAGTGTGTGAAGATGTAAGAAGAAAGGGTGCTCCAAGAGTTGTTTTAATTAAGGAAATTATGGGACAGGGAGCAATGCATGATAATGTACTTTGCCCATTTGAACCTTGTGGAGTATCTGGAGGTAGAAAAAATGTTGATATAGGAAACGTACCAGTATTACTTACTCCTAACCAAGTTAGGGATGGTTCAATACACGCACTTACTTGTATAGGACCTGCAACTAAGGAAATGACTCGTCACTACATACGTGAGCCATTGGTAGAAGGTTTAGCTACAGATAGTGAATTTGACCTTATAGGTGTTGTATTTGTTGGTTCGCCTCAGGTAAATGATGAAAAACTTTGGGTATCTGAAAGACTAGGATCATTACTAGAAGGACTAGATGTTGATGGTTGTATAATCACTACAGAAGGATTTGGAAATAACCATATAGACTTTATAGAACATATTGGTCAGGCTGGAAAGCGTAATATACCAGTAGTTGGCGTATCATTCTGTGCATATCAAGGACAGTTGGTTGTAGGTAACGAATATGCTACAGCTATGATTGAAGAAAATATGGATATGGGTGGATTTGAAAATGACGTAGCTGGTTGTTCTTGTGTAACTCCAGAAGTAGCTGCTCGTGCTATACAGATGCTTAAGAATCAAATGTTGGGAATAGAAATTAAGCCAGCTCCAAAGAAATGGAATAATGATGTAATAAATTCAAATAATAAAATATTAGGTCTACCAGAGACAAAGTTACTAGATAGCGGAACTCTTCACTAAAATGATAAACTATCAAATTAATCCAGTTTTGATGGGTGGAAAAGTAAAAAGTATATCTGCTGACGGAATCGTAAAGATAAATCTTAATGGTAGACTAGGGGTTATCAAGATTCCTAAAGAATTGGTTGTAAACAGTGAACAGCTAGACGTTGATAAAAGACTAAAGTTTTTCTTTAGTTATATAAAGGTTGTTGATGATTGTTTAGAATTTGATGATTCGGATTTGAATGCAGAATATGGAGTAGAGCCAACGTTGCTAGGTGGTGTATTTGAAAAAGTAAATGATACAGCCGTTGAAGTATCCATAATGAATGGACAGGGATCTGTAGCAGTGCCACGTCGTTGGATTTTTACAGAAAAAGAATTAGAAGAAAAATTTAACTGCGAGTTTTATTTAAGCTGCATAGAGGTACTAAGCTAATATTACTCGATCTATATATAAATTTAAGGAGGAAAATTTCATGAAATTAACAGGTAAAGAAGGAATGCAATCAGAAATATTTGTTCCAGTGACTCCTAAGCCAGTATTTGTAGAACTAAAGAAACCTTTAAGTGAGTGCAAGGTAGCATTTATCACTGCAGGAGGAATTCATATAAAGTCACAGACACCATTTAACACATCCGGAGATTTCTCATACAGAGCTATACCATTTGATACACCTTCATCAGAATTGATGGTTACTCATGGTGGATTTGATAACTCTGATATAAATAAGGACGTAAATGCAATGTTCCCTATAGATAGATTACATGAATTAGTAAAGGAAGGATTCATAGGATCATTGCCAAAGGAAACATATACATTTATGGGGGGTGGCGGAAACGTCGAAAAGTTTAAAAATGAGACTGGTCCAGAAATAGCTAGAAAGCTAAAAGAACAGGATGTTGATATAGTAGTTTGTACAGGTGGATGCGGAACTTGTCACCGTTCAGCTACAATAGTAACTCGTTGCTGTGAAGAGGCTGGAATGAGCTGTGTAGTAATAGCTGCACTTCCTCCAATCGCTCGTCAGCAGGGTGCTCCAAGAATAACAGCTCCACACGTTCCAATAGGATCAAACGCTGGAGAACCAAATAATAAGGCTATGCAAACTGCTATATTAAAGGAATCTTTGGAGTGGGTAAGAGATTGCCCAAGCTTTAATACTACAAAGATACTTCCTTATGAGTATAGACATAACGTATAAAATTTATAAGCTTGCTTCATTAAAATAATATAAAAATAGTGGTGATACAAAATTGTATCACCACTATTTTATTTAACTTAAATAAAAATTAATGATCTACTATTTTATTTACGATCTTTTCAGCTAGTGGTATAAAAATATTAGCTAATGGTACAGAGATAGCGGTACCAACTAGAGCAGATTTCAAAAATGCTATTAGAAAGCCATCTCTAAATCCATAGTTTATAATTACCATTGCCAAAGAAATAGGAACTGATATAAATACAGCTGCAAGACATGAAAATACAACATTTCTATACTTTTTATTGATTCTCAACATGATCATCCTTTCTATAAATCAATCAAGTTTTTATTGTAATATAAATTATTGTATATACAATTTCCAAAACTCTGATTATATTTATTATACTACAGATAATAAAAAAATTCTATTAATTTGGTAAGTATAATAAAATAGTTCTATTATAAGATAAATGAACTATTAAAAATATTAAGTGGAAATTGCGGTGTTGAAAATATAAAAATATGACATAGAAAAAGCTAGAATTTATAAAAAACTAAGATCTAGAAAAGATAGACTATAGAAAAAACTAAAAGCTAGAAAAAATTAGGATATAGAAAAAACTAAAAGCTAGAAAAAGCTAGAATATAGAAAAAGATATAAACTATAGAAAAAAATAATAATATTAAAATATAGTTATTGAGGCAAAAAATAGATATAGTTTTACCAATCTATATCTATATATAAATTAAAATTATTGATATAACTTTAAGATAGTAAGCAGTAAAGACTATAGATAACAAAAATAAAAAGATATCTTATGAGTAAAATAGAAAAATAAGCTAAAAAGATAGCTATATATAAAATTGACTTTTTAAATAAACAATGATATTCTTTAATTAATGATATAAATAGGCTCGGTAGGTAAGGCTACTATGAGGATACGGATTGTTGCCGCGAAATAATGGAGACATTATAAGTAGGTTTGAACAGTCAAGGTCGATTTTAAGGCTTTGAATAATACAATTACATTGCCTCATAGAGTTAAAGCTCATACGAGATGAATCTGCTTATTAGCCACAGATCTCGTTGAGGTTTGTGGTTTTTTATTATTGAAAATTTAGAAAAGGAGGTGTATGTATGAGCATTTATGATTTTGCAATAAGGCTATTGGCAGCAATATTTTTTGGACTTATAATAGGTATAGAAAGAAATATGACAGGACATGCTGTTGGTATCAAAACAAATGTGTTGGTGTGTTTGAGTTCCTGTATGTTTGTATTGTTCCCAACAGTGGTAGGCTCACCCGATGTGGTGAGAAATTCAGCACAGGTTATAACAGGTGTGGGTTTTCTAGGTAGTGGTATAATATTCAAAGATGGACGAAATGTAAGGGGAATCAACACGGCTGCCACAATCTGGTGTACAGCAGGTGTCGGTATGATTACTAGTTCAGGTAAAATAACATTTGCAGCTCTTTCTACACTTCTTTTGATTCTTAGTAATTTATTGCTAAAACCTCTAGCAGAAAAATTAGATCCAAATTATGAATTTGATGAGGATGGAAATATTTACCAAATATCAATTACTTGTGATGATAAAAAAGAATTTTTTGTAAGAGCAATGATACTTAATGAAATGGAAACCTCAATATTTAAGTTGGTATCATTAGAAAGCGTAGACGTTTCTGAAGCAAAGGTAAAGATTATAGCAGAATTCTTATGTAGCAAGAGAAGAGATGATATAGCGGAGAATCTAATAGCAAAAATTAGTATGGAAGAGGGTGTCTTTAATACTTACTGGAAGTTGGTATAGCACTATAAATACATCAAATATTAAGGAAGATATATTAATTATTATATATATTTAAGAAAAAAACAGTATTAAAGATAGCAATTTAAAATAAATATTATTAATAAAAATGGTGTGGAAAATAATGTTATTTTAACATTAAAAAACTTATACATATGTATAACTGAATAAACACAAGTAAATAAATATAAGTAAATAAAAATTTGGAGGATATTATGATTGGAATTGAAGATTTTAACAAGGTTGAAGTAAGAGTGGGAACAATAATTGATGCGAAAATAAATAAAGGAGCGAGAAAGCCAGCCTATGCGCTAAAAATAGATTTTGGAGATGAGATTGGAATTAAAAAATCATCTGCACAGATCACAGAACTTTATACTTTGGAAAGTCTATTAAATAAACAGGTAATATGTTGTGTGAATCTAACACCGATGCATGTATCATCTGTAAAGAGTGAGGTTCGTATATTGGGGTCTGATTCTGAGCAGGGAATAGTGCTTTTAGGGTTAGATGAAGAAGTTAAAAATGGAGATTTAATTTGCTAAGATAGTATTTATATATATGAAAAATTTTATAACGTAAAATATTTAAGAGTTGTACATAATATATTATTTTGATTAGAAAAGCATATATAAAATAATTCGAAAAAATCAGAAAAAATAAATAAAGGATAATTATTGAAAGGAGTATCAAAAGTGATTGAAAAGTTGGAATTAAAAGATTTAGATGAGATAATGGATATATGGCTAAAAACTAATATATCGGCACATAGTTTTATTGATTCAAACTATTGGAAAAGCAATTTTGATATGGTGAAAAAAATGATGCAGGAATCCGAAATATATGTGTATAAAGAAAATAATGAAATATATGGATTTGTTGGATTAATGAACGATTACATTGCGGGTATATTTGTATCAGAGAGATATCAATCATATGGAGTAGGTAAAAAATTATTGGATTATATAAAAAGTAGGAAGAATGTACTAACACTTTCTGTCTACAAAAATAATAAAAGAGCGGTAAAATTTTACACTAGAGAAAAATTCACAGTAGTTAAAGAAGGAATTGATGATAGTAATGACGAAAAAGAACTAACTATGGAGTGGAAAAAATAGATAGGGGTTATAATTAGAAAGGTGAGGTATTATTGTATACATTAAATAGGATATTTATGGTAATATTTGTTGCGGGAATGCTTGCTAGTTGCATAGGTATGTTCTTACTAATAGGAAGTATATTTATAAAAAGTTTAGAAGTAAAGAGAAGGACATTAGGAGTATTTTTTGTTATTTCACTGGCAGTTTTCTTTACGGCTTCTATTGCTTATACAAAAACTTTATCAAAAGAGGAAATAAGAAATGTTGAAAAATATAATAGGGAAAATATCGATAAAGAAAATAAAAATAGTAGTAAGTAAAAATAGTAGTAAGTAAAAATAGTAGTAAGTAAAATAATAGTAAATAGGAATAAAAAAAGTGAAAATTAGAAAAAACAAATCTAGTTGTAGACCTTATTTTTAAATATATATTATATCTAGATAGTATGTATATCATCTGAAAGAAGCAGGCATAAAATTATGTCTGTTTTTTATTTAGAGAGACTTATTAAAAATTAAAATGATATACTTTGCAAGTAGTAAGAAAAGATATATTTAAGTCTATGATAAGTATCATATTTAGTTTTTATATTTATATCAAAAAGAAAATTTATTACTGAGATATATGGGAAATGAATTATCAGTTATAATATTTCTTTAAAAGAATAAATATCTGAATATTGTGCGAATAATTGATTTTATATATACAATATGTTAAAATTAAGGTAAGAATATTCGAAATTATATTGAAGTATAGTAAGGATATATAGAAAAAAGGTGAAAAAATGAAAATAAAAAAGAAACAATTTTTAGATAAAGTAAGGACAAGACTTATTTCATTCAGGTTACCTAGAGATATGGTAGATCAAATTATATCTGAAATAGAGATTAAGTATGATTTTGAACTTGAGAGAGGAAGAAGTGATGATGATATTATAAAGGGATATTCAAGTGCAGAAGAACTGGCCAATAAATATGCATCTATATTTGGTTATAATAAAAAACATGTCGATAAATTTGCAGATAATAGAGAGCTTACTTTTTTAGATCGCTTTCAAGATTGGAAAAAGGACAGCGAACAGGAACTAGACTATACTAGAGAGAAAAAAGAAAGCAAAAACAGAGAAAATACTAAAAGTAAAAACACTAAAAGCACGAAAAATAAAAAAAATACCAAAGAAATTGCTAATAATTTAGAAAAAGCATTTAATGTATATAATGATTTTTCTGATATATTTAAATAATAAAACTAAGATATTTAAACAAAAAAGTTAAGATATTTAAATGATGAAATTAAGATATTTAGAAAGAATGTATATAAACTTATAAAAAGCAACAGTGCAAACTGTTGTTTTTTATTTTATAAAGATAAAAATTTCAAAGAGCAAGTTTATAAGGTATTTAGATATGAAACTGAAAATGAAATAGAGAAAAATTAGAATATAACAGTAGGATATTAAGGTGAGATTTTCTTATGTTTGGGTAAATTAATATGTCAAAATAATAGTGGAGAGGCTATTAATTCTAAAGAAACTTATAAAATTAAAATATTAAATATAAAATTTGCTAAATAATATTATATATTAAAAATAACTATTATAAAGAAAAATAAGATTATTTTAAAAAACAAAGTTATTAAAAAAACAATTAAAAATGATATTGTTTTACATATTTATACAATAATATTAAATAAACTAAATATAGTAAATAAATATAGAAAATAGCAATAATTAGAGAATATATAATATATATTTACAATATAAAATAAAAAACTTAAATATATATTATAAAAAAGTAATAAAATTTTGCGATTTACCTTGCAATTTTATGTATTATGAGTATATAATAGTAGATAATGAGTTAGCTTTTTAACAATAATTATCTTGCTTTAAACTATTTTAAAAGGTATTTTAATGAGATTTTTATACATTTGTAATGCAATATTTTGTAATAATTTATTGGCTAGCCCAAAAATTTGAATTTATTATGCAACTAGGAGGAGAAAGATATGTTAAAGTTAATACGTGCACCACACAAGTATGTTCAGGGTAAGGGAGCCTTAAATGACTTCTATAATCAAACAAAGGATTTGGGAAAGAGATTTTTATTTATTTGCTCAAATAGTGGAAATAAGTATTGTAGTGGGGATATCAAAAAAAGCTTTGGAGATGCAGATGCATATACAAGATTTGAGGTTTTTGCTGGCATTAGCTCAAATGGTGAAATAGATAAAATGAGAAAAATTGTTAGAGATGATAAAATAGATGTTGTTGTAGCATTAGGTGGTGGATCAGCAATAGACACAGCTAAGGCAACAGCGTACTTTGAAGATAAAAAGATAGTAGTAGTTCCAACAGTAGTAGCTACTGATGCTCCATGTACAGGGCTATCAGTAATATACAATGATGACGCAACATTTGATAGATACATATTCTATCCATCTAATCCAGACACTGTTATAGTGGATACTCAAGTTATTGCCAATGCTCCAACTAAGTTTTTGGTAGCAGGTATGGGGGATGCATTAGGAACATATTATGAGGCAAGGGCTTGTGTACGTGTTGGTGCTCCTTCTCTTGAAAATGGAGGAATATCTAAATCTGCAATGGCTCTATGTAAACTTTGCTATGAAATACTATTAGAAAATGGAGCTATGGCAAAAGAAGCTGCACAACAAAAATTAGTGACTCCAGCAGTAGAATCAATAGTTGAAGCTGCAACATATCTAAGTGGAGTAGGTGCCGATAATGGTGGACTAGCAGCAGCACATTCTATATATAATGGATTTACAAGTCTAGAAGAATGTGAGAAAACTAATCATGGTGAGTTGGTAGCCTTTGGTACAGTAGTTCAGTTGATATTAGAAAATGCACCAAAAGCAGAAATAGAAGAAGTAATGAATTTTATGGCTAGTGTGGGTCTACCTTTAACATTAGAAGAAGTAGGGGTTACTGACTTGTCTAGAGTAATAATAGCCTGTGAGAAAGCTTGTGCAGAAGGAGAAACTATCCATAATATGGTAGGGAATATGACTCCAGAAGTATTGAGAGATGCCGTTTTAGCAACAGATATCTTAGGCAAAAAGTATTATGAACAATGTAAGTAATTGAAATTATCAAGAGCTACTCTTTTGAGTGGCTCTTTTTTTATGTGAAAATTAATTTAAAAGGGTCTATTTGTTTATCAATAATTTAATAAAATAAATTCTATATATGACAAAAATGTAGGATAATTCTAATTATTATGAAATTATGTGGGTATAGTTTGATAACTATTAAAGTAGGATGTACTATTGATAATAACTATTATGATTATAGATAAAGTGATTGATTAAAAGGACAAAGCTTGCTATAATTAAGGTGTTGAGAAGTTATTGATGTGGTAAGACTGATGATATTTTATATTATTAGATATGGTTGTTGTAACGAAATATTATGCAATCTATAACTTAAATTATTCTGTATGAAGGAGAGCTTTGCTCTCCTTTTAACGTTCATAAATAAATATTATGAACTATAAATATAAAAAGAGATATTGGAATTCCAATATCTCTTTTTATATTAAGTTAGTTTTTATTTTAGATTAGTTTTATTCTAAGTTTAGCTTTTTACTCATTATATATATTACTAAACCACCAGCAATTGCTATATAAACTAGTGAAAGTAAACTTCCTTTAAGCATTACATTTTGCATGAATGAAGTCATTTCTACTAAATACTGTCCTCCCTGAGTAGCAGCATTGTGTCCAGTTTCAAAATCTCTAGACATATTTTTAAATAATTGATTTGATAACACTGAAGACAAAATATTAAACGCAAAGTAAGTTAAAAAACCATATATATATTTGTGGTTTATACACTGTCTTAAATGTGCAACTGCAACAGAAAGGTAAAGTACCAATGTTGAAGATATAGTAGATATTACCATACCTATAAAACCTTCAAATACCAATAAAGGTATACTGATATTTAATTTATTAGCCTCAGTAAACATTCCAGAACAAACTTCTTGTAGATTAAATATATTGATCTTGGAAGCACTTGGAGCCGCAAACAATAATGCAGCAACTATAAATACTATTATAGATATAAATGTATATAGAAGCATTGTTATTGCTTTAGAAGACATAAGTGTAAGTGGGCTTACAGGTAATGTATTTGATAGATAACCTTCATCTCCAAATATTGAAGTTGAAAATCTCTTGATAGTTACATACAAATTAACAAATATAAAAATTGCAATAATAGCTATCAATAATGTTATCATAATGCCTGTAAAAATATTTTGGCTACCACTAGTAATTGTAAATCCATTGATTAAAAAGATGGCTAGAAGTGCTGCATATAGTGGTAAAAAATATCGTGCACAAGCCTTAAATTCATATTTTATAAGTTTTCCTAGCATTTGAATACCTCCCTAAACAATGCATCTACTGACATTCCTTTTTCAGTTCTTATATCATCTGTATTTTCATGTAGTACAATTTCACCATTGTTCAAAAATGCCACTTCATCACATATGCCTTCTATTTCTGAAATTAAGTGAGTAACTATAATAAGTGTAGAATCCTCTGGATAGTTATTTAATATAGTTTTTATAACATAACTTCTAGCAGCAGGGTCAACTCCCCCTATAGGTTCATCAAGGATATATAGTTTTGCCTTTCTAGACATTACTAGAATTAATTGTACTTTTTCTTTTGAACCCTTTGAAAGATTTTTAATCTTTGAGTCAAGTGATATATCTAGGTCTTCTAACATATCGTGAGCTTTTTGTACATCGAAATCCTCATAGAAATCTTCAAAGTATTCTACTATATCTTCAACTTTCATCCAGTCACTAATATAAGTTCTTTCAGGAAGATAAGAAACAAAGCTCTTAGTTTCTGTACCAGGCGCAAGACCATCTATTAATACAGTACCTGAATCTGGTGTCAAAAGCCCATTTACTATTTTTATCAGTGTTGATTTACCACTTGCATTTGGACCCATCAGACCTACAATCTTACCACTGTCTACACTTAAATTTATATTCTTAAGAACATTTTTATTACCATAAGATTTTTTAAGTCCTTGAATTTCTAAAATTTTACTCATTATATATCCTCCTTCAGTAAGTGTTTAAGAGATGTATAAATCTCTTCCTTTGAATATCCTTGTGAATAAAGTTTTTCTAACATAATTCTTATCTCTACTTCAATCTGTTTATCTTTTACAGATAAAATCAAGTTTTTATCATCTGTAACAAATTTTCCAACCGCTCTTTTTGAATGAACTAAACCTGATGCTTCAAGATCTGAAAGAGCCCTTTGAACTGTATTTGGATTAACTTCATACATGTCAGCATAAGTCCTTACAGATTCTAACTTTTGATTGGGTTCAAGCTTTCCAGAGATAATTTGGTTCCTAATCATTTCAGCAATCTGAATATAAATAGGTATATTTGTATCAAATTCTTGCATAAAAAGCCTCCTATATATTGTATATAATATTTTTGACTATGTAAGTGGTATAACATATATTTATGAATAAGTAAAATATAAAATCCAAATACATATAAGTCGTTGTATCACTGTATTAATTGATTAATACAATAATACAACGATACAGATAAAATGTCAATATTTTTTTGAAATAAATTTTGATAGTAGAAAAATATTATAATCATCCCTAAAATTTTATGCTTACTTTTAAGCTCAATAAATAGCAAAATTATTCTATTAATGATAAAATAATATAAGAAAGTTTATAAGTATGGATAATTGTTTACTAAAATATAAAAAGGAGGTAGCTATGGCTATTAAATACGAAATCAAGGAAAATATAGGAACTTTATCAACTTCATCTAAAGGGTGGCTAAAAGAACTAAATTTAGTTAGCTGGAATGATAGAGATGTAAAGTTTGATATAAGGGAGTGGAGTGAGGATCATAGCAAGATGAGTAAGGGAATAACTCTTTCTAATGAAGAAGTTCGCGAACTTAAGGATTTATTAAATAAAATAGATATCTAAAAAATAAAATGATCTAAGAGTAATGAGTAGCTTTAGAAATATTACAAATTGGTAATATTTAAAATTCATAATATAGATAATAAGTAATAATTAGTTAAGCCATATTTTAAAATTATAAAGTATGGCTTATTTTAAGTTTTTTATTATTTAATAAGAAAAAGCTTAAAAGATTTAAAGTTCGGAATTGTTAGACAAATAAACTTAGATGCCTAAAAATTAAACAAACAAGATAATATATCTAATGAAAGTTTTAGCGATAACCCTTATCATATATATAAATAGACAACTAGAGATTCCTCAATATTGAGATCAAATAGTTATTTATCTATTATTTAATAATATTTTTATGAAAGCGGGGCATTTATTATGAAACTCAAAACTTACGATGAAAGATTGACACTTACAAATGGTGTATATCATGCACTTGTAAATACAAGAAAGCCAAAGGGAATAGAAGATAAACGTGCGTATCTGATAGGTACAGGTATTGCATCCTTAGCAGCAGGTTGTTTTCTAATAAGAGATGCACATATGGATGGTAGTAAGATAACATTTCTAGAACAGCTAGAACTTCCAGGTGGTTCACTAGATGGCGAGTTACGTGCTAATATAGGATATGTAGCTCGTGGTGGACGTGAGATGGGACAGCACTTTGAATGCTTGTGGAGCTTGTTTAGTTCACTTCAATCTGCAGAAGACCCAAATATGTCAGTTCTTGATAGCTTGTACTATACAAATTATGATGATCCAAATCATAGTAATTGCCGTATCACTAAAAATAGAGGTGAAAGACATGATGATGGTAAGTTTAATCTAGGACAAAAACTTGCTATGGAACTTGCAAGTTTTGTCAGTATGTCCGATGAAGAACTTGAAAATAAATCTATAGAAGAATTTTTCTCAGAAGACCTTTTAAATACAGATTTTTGGACTTATTGGAGAACAATGTTTGCATTTGAAAACTGGCATAGTGCCTTGGAAATGAAGCTATATATGAATAGATTCATCCATCATGTAGCAGGACTACCTGATTTATCAGCTCTTCAATTTACTCGTCATGACCAGTTTACTTCAATGGTTACACCAATGGTCAATTACTTGAAAGAACATGGTGCAAACTTTGAATATGGAGTAACAGTTGACAATGTTGAGTTTACTATATCAGACAATAAGAAGGTAGCAAATAGAATACATGCATCAGATAAGGCTGGTAAAGAGATATCTATAGATCTAACAGAAAATGATTTGGTATTTATAACAAATGGTTCTATTACAGAGGGATCTGGATATGGTGATGATAACAATCCAGCACCTTTTAAAAAGGAACCACAGGGATGCTGGGAACTATGGAGAAATATAGCAGCTCAGTGTGATGAATTTGGTCATCCAGATGTTTTCTGTACAGATACAGAAAAAACAAATTGGGAGTCTTGTACAGTTACTTGCCATGATGAAAGAGTTCCAAAATATATAGAAAAAATAATTAAGAGGTCTCCATATGGTGGTAAAACTGCCAGTGGTGGTATAGTGTCTGCTATGGATTCTTCTTGGTTGATGAGCTGGACTATAAATCGTCAAGAACAATATTTTGGTCAGCCTGAGAAAGATATAGTTGTTTGGGTATATGGATTATTTACAGATGTACCAGGTGATTATATTAAGAAACCATTGAGAGACTGTACAGGTAAGGAAATAACAAAAGAATGGCTATATCATATAGGTGTTCCAGATGATGAAATAGAAGAATTGGCAAATTCTTGTACAGCTGTTCCAGTTATGATGCCTTTCATTACAGCACAGTTTATGCCTAGAGCAGCTGGAGATCGTCCATTCGTAGTACCAAAACATGCAGTTAACTTTGCATTTTTAGGACAGTTTGCAGAGACACTAGATGATCCAGGACGTGATACAGTATTTACTATAGAATACTCTGGACGTACTGCTATGGAAGCTGTATATGTGCTAACTGGAGTAGAAAAGGGTGTCCCAGAGGTATATGCATCAAGATATGACATTAGATACCTATTAAATGGAGCTCACAGCTTATTGGATGGTGAAAAACCAGATATTCCAATGTCACCATTGGTAAAGAGAAAGATAAAGAAACAGTTGGCAGGAACTGATATAGAAAAGTTACTAAAAGAATTTAATATTATTTAATTCCTTCAATAAGATTTAATAATAAAATATAAAAATATATAATGTTTAAAATCCCGTTTTGTAAAATTCGGGATTTTAACATATGTATTGGCTAAGGAGAATTAAGTTATGACAAATAGCTATGAAAATCATAATTCATATATTCCCTCAATTAAAGAATTAAGAGCAAACTATAGAAAAGAAAAAAGATATCTATTAGAAAAAGAACAAAATATATCTATGAAAAAAGAAGTTAAGAAGGAAGGTTCTTTTTTTAATTACTTCAGAGAATCTGAAATTGAAGATATAGAGAAATTTGATTATGAAAATAAATATTACAATAAATATAAAGAATATATTCAAAATGAGTATGAAACTAAAGAAGCAGAAATAGCAAGGATAAAAAATTGTATAGCATATGAAAAGTTCTTTTTAGAGTGGGAAAGAAGGGTTATATTTGAGAGTGAAGACTCCAGCATTAGATCTAATCCTGCAACTAGATACAGAGTTGATAAGATTAAAAAGTTAGAAATAGAGTTAGAAGAAACAATATCGAAATCGAATATTGCTAAAATAGTATTTAATAAAGAAAAATTATTGAGTGATATAGAAAATCAAAAAAATAAAAAATTAGTAAATGTAGACTATGTATCAAATGCTAAAGGCAAAATAAAGGAATCACTTAGGAAGGGAGTACCTGTAAATATTATAGGACATCTTGGAAGTGGTAAAACTGCTCTTGCGACAGAGGCAGCAGTTGAGTTTACTATAGAAAATAAGATACAAGATTTTTTAGAAAATAAGATGCAAGAGTGGTATTTTGACAATGAAAATACTAGCTTTGAAGAGGTCTTAGAAGTTTTTCAAAAAAACAATGAAGATATTAGGAATCATTATAAAAATATATTGATAAATGGAAGTAAAGAAGATTTGGAAAAAATACAACCCTTGTTTATATCAGGTTCCCATAATCTTACTTATGAGGATATGTTTATTGAAAAAACATTAATTTTAAACAGTAATTTTTCAAGTGAAGACTTTGAGTATTACTTGAACTATCTAAGTGAAAATTTTTTTGGTTGGATTGAAAATCATCAAAAGGAACTTGAAAGTGTACCGATTAAAGAACAATTTCAAATAAAAATGCAAATTTGGAAGTCTCTATCAGATTTACTTGTTGCTAAAAATAGTGCTTTTGGTACAGAAATTAAAAAAATAGAAAAAGAGATACTAATAGCTGTAAAAGAAGGCAGGCCTGTAATAGTGGATGAATTAAATGCTATTGCTATGCAAAATTTAATAGCTTTAAATGATATATTGCAAAAAAATATAGGAAGCTTGGCATATATAACAGGTGTTGGACCTGTCAGAATAAAAAGAGGTTTTGCCTTTATAGGAACAGGTAACTTATCAACTAGATTGGTTAGCTATGAGGGGACAAATGAGCTAAATCCTGCATTTAAATCAAGATTTATGACTATAGAGTACAATTATCTTCCACAAAGTTTGATTGGATCACTGTCTGACCAAGATGATAACTCTAAAAATGAGTTATTTAGAATCATAATTACTAGATTACTTGATGACAATGGGAATTTATATATACCTAATCCTCAAAAAACTTTGGACGAACTGTTTAGATTTGCTCAGTTAAGTAGAGTGACACAAAATGTGTTTATGGGTAAATGGAAAGATGCTGGTGACGAACAGTCTACTTTTGATGAATTAGAGTTGAAAGAATCAGTATTATCAATTAGAAATATATTGCATGTACTAGATGATTGGAACCTAGGAGAAGAAAAGAATATAGATTTAGCACTATGGGATTCATTTATAAGTTCGATTACATATCCAGATGATCAGAGCTATATATTATCTCAATGTTTAAGATTTGGTTTCTTTTCAGAAAGTGAAGGCTGGAGTATTAAAACAAAGTCAATAGGTGAGGCAAGCACTACCTTTGATGAGGTTCGTACTAGACCTTATAAGTATGTACGCCCTAGAATAGAGGCATTAAGTTACCTAGATGTTATTGATATTATCTTTGGGAAAAGCAAATTTCATGAAGATGAAAAACTTTTAGAATTTTTAGGTATAGAGGGTGAAGATAAAACTATTACAGTAGATCAATTACAAAGTTTGGATCAAGAAATAAATCATCTAGAGTATTCAAAAGACATTATGGATTATCTTGATAAAGGAAGAAATGGAGAAAGTAATGAAGGATAAACTAAGTGATGAGATAGATGACTATAAAAATGAGGTAAAGAAATTAAGAGAGAACTTTAATAAAATCAAAAAAACTGGAGTTTTGCTGGAGGATTTTGATGAAAATATCAAAAAAACAAGATTTATTCAAAATGAACTACTAGAAAAATTAATACCATACTATAGAAATAAAAACATAGAGAAGACAAAAATATATTTAAATCAGCTTAAAAAAATTGGGAGTTTTGAAAATAAGGCAATAATTGAATCTGTTGCGATCTTTAATGAAGAGACTTTAATAGTAAGTAATTCAAAGGGTGAGTTGTGTATAGTAAAAATTGACTCTAACCAATATATTGTGGAATGGTCAGAGCTAGTAAATATAGGTGCCAAAATATCATATATAGAAAAGATATCTGATAAAGAATTACTACTATTAGGAGAATCTGGAGAAATGATTCTTATTGAAATTCTAGAAAATATAAAAAATAATACTGCAAGGAAATATTTTAAAATACTTAAACGTAGAGATAAAGTGGATGAGTATGGATTTTTAGAGATTTCAAAGATAGGAGAAAAGTGCTATATAAGGAAGAAAGAAGAAAACTTACTAGAAGTTTTTTACATTGAAGTATCTTTAGAGAACATAGATGTAGTAGAAGAAAAAAGATCTGATATATATATAGAAAAAGAAATAATAGATTCAATTTTAGTTTTTAACACAGAAACAATTTTTATAGGTACTCACTTTGGAAATATGTACTGCTATAGAAGAGATAGCAATAGATATTTTTTAGAAGATAAACGCAATGTATTTGATTTTCCAATATCTAATATATCTAAACTTGAGAGTGATGATGAAAATATAATAGTATTTTCATCAAAAGGTGATTTTAGGATATACTCTTTTAATGAAAGTGAAATATATTTTAAAAAAAGTAGTAGTATTGATGGGGAAGTATTTAGATTGGAGTCTAGAGAATCTACAGGAGTAATGATTAGTCAAGAGGGGAGAACTTATATTATAGAAGAAAACAATAAAAACTGGTATATAAATGAAAATATTACAAAAGGTTTTTTTATAAAAGTATTGGGATACAAAGATTTCAAATATTTGTTGTTTGATTTAGATAGTAATATATACATATTGCAGGTTGATAGAATAAGTTCAGTTGATGATTTGTATAATAAAATAAAATTTAGTTAGGTGATAATATGGTTGAATTATTAGATGAAGAGAGATTAATAGAGATTTCAAAAAAGAATTTGGAAAAGTTCCTGGATAGCGAAGCCAGATCTTTGGCAAGTTTTACATTGGACCCAAGTCTTATGTATGTAGCTGAAGCTAAATTAGAAAAATTTGTATTTAAAGCATCTAAAGGAATTCTATATTTGCCCTTAGCAAGTTTTTTAGAGGAGAAGATCGATCACCAGCAAATGTTATGGCATATATATTATGAGCTTGCCTTGTATCCTGATTGGAAAAAAAATACAAAAAACTATGCTAAGAGATATTTATATTGGGATAAAGAAATAGAATCTGTTACTTTTTATATTATGAAAAAAGTTGAAAAAGTAGGTTTAGAAGATGATGAGGCATATCAAGCTTCAATGATAAAAAACTATGTCAAAAGAGAAATTATGGATTTTCTGTATACTATTGATAGATATATAAGTTTTCTAAGAGTTTTACAATTATGCCCAACATATAGAAAAAAAGAAAATTTTTTAAATATAGTTGATTATATGAAAAAGACTGGTAGAACAATGGATAGTATAACAGCGATACCAAAGCATTATGCTTTTTCTAAGGGATTTTTACTATATGAGCTATATAATGAGAGACCGGATATTAGTAATACAGAAAATCCATTTAAATCCAAAGTATTCAATATGGATTATTTCGATTTTATAAGATCGAATTTTATTGAGCAGATAAACTCTTCTCAAGGTATAAAAGTTCGAGAAGAATTTGTAAGAACTTTTGTCTATAGTGAATTTGAAAGATTGTGGAAAGAAGAAATAGATGCTATGACACTATTCAAATCTAAGGGAAAGACAAAAGATGAACTTAAAAAAGGCAAATCTAGCATTGAAGGTGAAGAAAAGGAACTTCCACAAAATCTTGAGTTATCTAGAGATGAACAAGATGAAATTTTAGAAGAAATGTTAGATGATACAGGAGTAGGAGGAGCTATAGGAGATACTCAGTATTTAGACCTTGTATCATATGGCATAAGCCAAAGTGATCAAGAGATTTTTGACTACTATGCAAATAAAATGAAGTATGAACGAGATGAAATGCAAAAATTTTGGAGAGAGTTAGTAGGAAATGCAAAAAAAGAAGTAAGCAAAAAGAAAAAAAGACAAGCTAAGGGTAAAATAGATATAGATAGCTTTATACAGGCATATCCAGATTTTGTAGAAGCAGAAAAAAAGGCAAACTATAGAAATTTACCTATATTTAGCAGATACCTTTTAGAGGTTGAGAAAAATATACTTCCAAGTAAAATAGAAATATCATTTTTGATTGATAACTCAGGTTCAATGAACCCAATGAAAATTGATGCAGCAAGAAAGGCTTTATCGGTAACATTATTATCGATTGAAGATTTTAATAGATATTTATTGAGTAATTCAGATAAATTAAATCAAAGCATAAAGGTATATACAGAAACTTGGTTTTTTGGAAGTGGATTTTATAATGTTAAGAAATTTAACGAGAAAAGTAATAATGAAAAAGAAAAAAGTGATATCATAAAATCTATTATAAAGTTAAATGCATCAGACGGAGCAACCGATGATGCTGGTTGCTTGAAAAAAATAAATGACTCAATTTCTAAAAAACAAGAAAAGGATCTAAAAAAAGGAAGTGAAATTAAAATTATTTTTGAAATAACAGATGGAGCTTCAAGTTTTCCTGGATTAGCGAAAAATGAAATAGACAGTTTAAAATCTAAAAATGTATTTGTGTATGGATTTCAAATTGGTAAAATTAGTGAAAAGAGTAAGGAAACATTTAATTTTATATGGAATGAGGGCACAGAGGAAAGAGGAATAATATTAGGAGAAGAGGTTAATAGGCTTCCAAGAGAACTATTGAAACTGATAAGATTAAATATGAAATCAATATTTATTTAGGCTACCATGTCCATGGTAGCTTTTATTTATATATATTAGAGGTAAAAGGCAAATAAAAATAAAATTGGATGCAAAAATGAGAATAATCAGATAATAATCAGATAATAAGGTTCTATATCTCTATAAATGGTTGACTTATACTGTTGAGTAAGCTTAGAATTAAGTAAAGGATAGTATAATCATTTATTAAGGAGTTGATTTTTTTGGTTCAACAGTATACAAAAGCGATGATAAGAAAAGAATTTATTGAAATGCTTAATGAAAAGCCGATAAATAAAATTACAGTAAAAGATCTGTCAATTAAGTGTAATATAAATAGAAATACATTTTATTACCACTATTCAGATGTCTACGAACTATTGTCTGAGTTGTTTCAATTAGAACTTGAAAAGGTAATAGATGAGTATAATGATACATTTTCCTGGGAAGAAAGCTTTGTAATGGCAGCAGAGTTTGCTCTTAAAAATAAAAAAGCTGTATATCATGTATATAATTCTATGCAAAGAGAAGAACTTGTTAATTATATTTATAATATAGCAGGCAATATAATGGGAAAATATGTAGAGAAACAGAGTCAATCAATAGATTCATATGAAGAGGATGTAGTTCTGATATCATCATTTTATCAGTGCGCACTAACAGAAATGGTATTGAGATGGATATTGGATGGAATGAAAGAGAATCCAGAGGAAGTAATAGGAAGAATAGGTAAATTATTCGATGGAAATATTAAAATGTCATTAAAAAGAAGTGAAGAACTAAAAAAAGAAGAAAATTTTAAAGAAGTTAGGTGATTTTATGATAGATAGAAAAATAGTAGTTGGGGCATTGTATAAACATTTTAAAGGTAGACTTTACTATGTAAAAGATATTGCCATACACAGCGAGACTGGTGAAAAATATGTGGTATATCAGCAATTATATGGAGATCTAAAAACTTTTATAAGACCACAGGATATGTTTATGAGTGAAGTGGACTCAGTAAAATATCCTAATATAAAACAAAAATTTAGATTTGAGCTAGTCAAAGAAGATTAAAATATTTATATTTGACAGTTTGAAAAAATTAAAACTACTATTTATAGTATAGTATACTCGCTTTAATAAAAAAATAATATTATATTTAAAATCAAGGAGGTATAGATGTCTTTTAATATTATAGAAGAAGATATAACAAAATTGGATGTAGATGTTATTGTAAATGCTGCAAATTCATCACTTTTAGGTGGTGGTGGAGTTGATGGAGCTATACATAAGGCTGCAGGAGATGGCTTGTTAGAGGAATGTAGTACTTTGGGCGGATGTAAAACTGGAGATGCGAAATTAACCAAGGGTTATAATCTTTTAGCGAGCTATGTAATACACACTGTTGGTCCCATATGGAGAGGTGGTGACTATAGAGAAGAAATACTGTTGAGAAGTTGTTATAAAAAATCTCTTGAGATTGCAAAAGAAAGAAAATTAAAAAGCATAGCATTTCCTTTGATTTCCTCAGGTGTGTATGGATATCCAATGAGTGCTGCCATAGACATAGCAATGTCAGAAATTAAAAAATTCCTTAAAGAAAATGATATGAAGGTTATTTTGGTTATATTTAATAGAGAGAGCTTTATAATACCTGATAGCAAGATTAGAGATGAAATATCAAATATCTTAAGAAAAAAAATAGTAGATCAAAAAGACAATATATATAGTTCACAAAAAAAATTAGATGATGGCGAAGAAAATATAGATAATGACAAGGAAAAAAAGGTATATAAAGAGAAAAAACGAAAGAATTTTACTGAAGAATTGGCTGTTTTAATAGATAAAAACAATATATCTATAGATGAGCTATACAAAAAAGCAAATATAGATGAAGATTTACTGAAAGAATTAAAAAATAGTAAGCTATATTGTCCTAGTAAAAATGTACTTATTTCAATTTCTATAGCACTTAAATTGAATATAGCTGATTTAATAACACTATTAGGGGATTATGGATATAATTTATCTGATAGTAGCATATATGATATTATAATAAAATATTTTATAGATAGTAAAAATTATGACCTATTTAAAATTAATTCAGTGTTATTTAAGTATGGTGAGAAGTTATTAGGATTCTAGAAATAAGCCCCAAGATTATTTTTTGGGGCTTATATTTTTTTATAAAAGATAGCATATAAATACCGCTATTTAATATAGGAAAAATGTTAAATAAAAACTATATCGTAAAATATATTTATATCTAGATTAAACACTAGTATTAATTTTGCTGAGAGTATATATAATAAAAGAAATTATCATATTATAGTGAGAAAAAATATTTTAAAAATAAGATTATAATAAAAATATTTAAAACCTATAGGAATGTAAAAGAAAAATATATAAATAAGTAATAAAAATAAAATCAAAAAATATTGTACTATGTGAATAAAAATATAAAAATTCTAAATATTAAAACAATAAAGGTCTACTGAACGTGGATTGTTTACTAGTTAAAAGATGGGTATAATTATATATACTGAAAGTTGTATTTATAAATTTATAAAATTGTGACGTGAGGAAGTAATTATATTAGCTTATGAGTTGCATCTTAATCTTGTATTAGGAAGTGATACATGAGAGCTTAGTTATAGCAAACTTGTGAGGAGGTACATATGGATTGTGCAAAAACAGGGAAATTAATAGCCCAATTAAGAAAAGAAAAAGAGTTTACTCAACAGAACTTGGCAGATGCCATAGGTGTTACAAATAAAACAGTTTCAAAATGGGAGTGTGGTTTAGGATTTCCGGACTCATCTGTATGGTCAGATCTATCTCAGATATTAGGTGTGGATATGATGCAAGTAATGGAAGGTGAAATAACGGCAAATGAGCCAGATATAGGAAATATTAACAGGATTAAGTTTTATGTGTGCCCAGTATGTTCCAATGTGTTGATTAGTACAGGAAGTTCAACAATATATTGTTGTGGTAAAAAACTTGAAGCTGTAAAGTCAACTTGGGAGGTAGAAGAAAGTGAGTATAGTGTCGAATTAATGGATATGGACTACTATGTAAGTCTAAAGCATCCAATGGAAAAGAATGATTATATATTATTTTTTGCCTATGTTAAAAATGATAGAGTTTATTTTTACAGAATGTACCCTGAACAGTCATCTGAAGTAAGATTTCCTATGATGAAAGGGGGCAAATTGTATGTCTACAGTACTAGTAAAGGGCTATCAAAAGCAATAAAAATATAGTTTTTCGTAAAAATGAAATAAAAGCTTTAAAAGACCTAATTATATTTAAAAAATTAGGTCTTTTTTCGTATTTATGAAAAAAATGTATTTTAATGATGTACAAATGGGCTTAGATTCTAAAAATTCAATTTATTGTAAAAGAAATTGATATTGATTAAATTGTACGAAATTTCAAAAAAATAAACGGGCTTTGTTAATGAATACTTTAACTTCTTTTATAAGATAAGCAATTAAGCCTTTTTTATAATGAAAAGTAAGAAACGTTACCATAAAAGAAGTATACGACATAATTAAAATAAATATGTTAAAATTGCTTAAAAATATTGTTAAAAATAGTTGATTAAACCGTAAATTGTGGTATACTAGTATATGTAAAGTGATTGGAGATGATGTTATGGAAAAACCAATCTCTTCGGAGGAAATTTATCAGGATATTCTCAATAGAATTATTGATCTTGAGTTAGAACCTGGTAGTAAAATTAGCGAAAATAGAATTTCAGATGAGTATGGCGTTTCAAGGTCAGTCATTAGGAATGCGTTTGCACGACTTACTCAAGATATGTTTTTGACGGTTTATCCTCAGAGGGGAACATACGTCAACTATATAGATTTAGACTATATTAGAACAGCATTATTGATTAGAATATCGATTGAAAAAGAAATGCTGTATCGCTTTATGAAGAAAAAGGACAAATCTAATATAATAGAAAAGATGAAATTAAACATTAAAAAACAAGAGAACTTTTATTATGCTAATGAGTACATGGAAGAGTTTCAAGGGTTAGATGAAGAGTTTCACGAGTATATAATTGTTAGTGTAGAAAATAAAAATATACTTAATTTGATAAGTGTGCATTTATTGCATATATCAAGATGGAGAAATGTATATATAAGGTTAGGATATAAAGTTTCTCATTTAATTGATGAACACAGACTGATTTTGAAATATATTGAAGAAGATGATTTGGACATGGCATTACAATGTATGACAAACCACATAGAAACAGTAACTGGTGAAATACATATTGATCCTGAGTATAAACACTACTTCATGAGTTCTGAATCTGGCAAGAGGTAAGTTTTAGGGTGAGGTTTAGAGTGGATTTTTGTTTTTAATAAATTTGTTAATTTTTTTTTAACAATTATTTAAATTTGCTTTACTTGATGATAAAAAAATGTTAAACTGTTGTTGAGAAAAAGAACTAGTATACAAGTAGCCAAGGAAAGACATGTTTTTATAGATGTAAATCATATATATAACGGTTGACTAATGGGGGTTAGAACTTGGTTGTTGTTTTGTAGCATTGGGGGTAAAAATATGGAACTGGTAAACATGACGGTGAGCGAATGTTTAGAGAAAAGAGCGCACGAAACACCGAATAGTATCTTCATGAATCATGGAGAAGAGGTTTTTACATGGGGTTGTGTTAATAATGTAACCAATAAAGTGGCGAAAATTTTAATAGAACAGGGTATTAAACCAGGTGATAGAGTTGGAATCTTAGGAGTCAACAGCGCTAGTTGGATAATAGCATTTCTCTCATTACAGAAGCTGGGTGCAGTGGCAGTGTTGATAAATCCTTGTTTTAAGGAAAAAGAATTGATAGACTGTATCAAAATAGCTGATATAAAACATCTTTTCTATACAAATCTTTGTGGTGGTGATTCAACTGAAGATGTTATGGAAAAAGTTAGAAAAGATAGAGAGTCCAGTCATGTTAAGATATACAATATTGAGCGAACTTATAAGCAGTGGTTAAAGTTAGTTGAGAGTAAACTTCCAACAGAAAGAGAATTGCCAAAGCAACCAAACGCTCATGAATTGGCATGCGTTTTATTCACATCAGGTACAACTAATAACTGTAAAGGTGTAATGTTGAGCCATCATTCAATAGTAAATAATGCTAGAGAAGTAGTAAAACAGATGAGATGGGATGAAAATGACAGAATGTGCTTGGCTGTACCGTTATTTCATTGTTTCGGTATAACAGTTAGTTTATTAACTAGCATAATCGCTGGAATGCCAATATCACTTATACATAAATATAAAACAATGCACGTTTGTGATGTTATTGAAAGAGATAAATGTACCATATTAAATGGTGTTCCAAGTATGTTTTTAGCCATGGTTAAAAACCCAAGAATGCAAGATTTTGATCTTAGCAGTCTAAAGAGTGGAATAATAGCAGGTTCTCCGATATATCCTCATGAATATAAAGAAGTATGCAGCAAGCTAAATGGAATGAAGTTGCAAACTTCATATGGATTGACAGAAGCATCACCTTGTGTTTCAATAGCAGGGTATGATGATCCTATAGATTTGAAAGCAAAGTCATCAGGAAAAGTCGTAAGTAATGTAGAAGTTAAAATAATTAATTTGGACACAATGGAAGAATGTAAAAGAAATGAAGTCGGCGAAATATTTGTCAAAGGATACAGTGTCACAAAAGGTTATTTAGCATCAGATCCAGTAGTATGTGATGCAGTTCAATCAGATGGTTGGCTCAGAACAGGGGATCTTGCTTATATGGACGAGGATGACTACCTATATGTAGTAGGAAGAAGAAAGAATTTGATAATAAGAGGTGGAGAGAATATATCTCCAGTTGAGATAGAACAGTTTATAAAAGAATCTAAAAGAGGCTTAGAAGTATATGTATTTGGAATGAAATCAGAGGTACTTCAAGAAGAAATAGTTGCCTGTATAGAACATAAAAAAGACGAGAATTTAGAAATACAGATAAGAGAATACTTGGAAAAAAATATTAGTAAATATAAGATACCTAGTTACTTTCTATTTATAGAAGAGTTCCCTAAGAATCCTACAGGGAAGATAAATGAGAAAGAAATAAGAAAAATTGCGACAGAAGAGTTAAAAGAAGAGGTTGCAAGAAGAAACAGGGAAAGATTAGAGAAGAAAGAAAAGAAAGCTAGAAAGATACATGAAAAAATGGAGAAAGAAAAGAAAAAACACAAAGAAAAACATCATCATGAGAAACACTAAGATGATGGTTTTAATTGCGGCTATTAGATAAGTAAAAAACAAACTAAGTGTTTGTTTAAATATAACTAAGATTGTTAACGATATGTTTAAAATGTTAAGTAAAATAAAAATTTGTAACAAAAAATAATATTAAACTTAATATTGATAGTATCAAAGACATTCAAGACATAATTACATTAAATTAATTAATATTTTGTGGGAGGTAATGTGATGAGCACTAGAAAACAACCATTAAAGGGGATCAAAGTCGTTGAACTTGCTAACTTTATTGCTGCAGCTACAACAGGTAGATTTTTAGCAGATTTGGGCGCAGACGTAATAAAGATAGAAAGCGCTAAGGGGGATCCATTAAGATATACAGCACCTACAGAAGGTAGACCTTTAGATATGTATGAAAATACAACTTGGGAACTTGAAAATGCAAACAAGAGATGTATATCTCTTAACATGAAAGACCCAGCAGGTAAGGAAGCATTCTTTAAATTATTAGATGATGCTGACGTACTTATAACAAACTGGAGAGTTCAGGCATTAGAAAGAGCTGGTCTTGACTATGAAACTCTAAAAGTTAAGTATCCAAGCTTAGTATATGCTCTATGTACTGGTTATGGTGAATTTGGACCAGATAAGGATCTTCCAGGATTTGACTTTACAGCATTCTTTGCTAGAGGTGGATACCTAGAAAACCTTAGACAGAAGTCAGATGTTCCAATGAACGTTGCTCCTGGACTAGGTGATCACAATGTTGGTATAAATCTTGCAGCTGGTGTTCTTGCAGCACTATATCATGCTAAGCTTACTGGCGAAGGTGAAAAGGTTGAAACAAGTTTATTCGAAAGTGCAATATTCAACATGGGTATGATGATTCAGGCAGCTCAGTATCCTGATGTCGGAGTAAAGTATCCAATAAATATTAGAGAATCAAGTAATCCATTCAATGCTTGTTGGAGAACAAGTGAAGGAAGATATATTCAGACTTGTATGCCTGATTACAATACTTACTTCAAGAAATTCCTTACAGCTTTAGGATTAACTGAAATGGTTGAAGACGAAAGATTCTTCCCAGTTCAGAACCTACACGAAAACGGATTAGGAACAACAGTATATGACAGAGTAATGTCAACATTTGAACAAAAGAGCCATGAAGAATGGGCACAGATATTAACTGACGCTGACATTCCATTTGCACTAGCAAAGACTTGGGAAGAACTTCTTGAAGATGATCAGGCTTGGGCAAATGACTGCTTCCATAAGATGGAATATCCAAATGGAGAAAGAGTACTAGTTAAGCATCCAATTAAGTTTGCTGAAATGGGACCTACTCCATACAACAAGGGACCAATGATTGGTGAACACGGTGTTGAAGTAATGAAGGAACTTGGATACAAGGAAGATCAAATAAATGAAATGATAGAAAACAAAACTCTATACATTTGGGAAGATAAATAATACTTTTTATGAGTATTACTAATTCGCCGTTTAAGTATTTTAGTAGAGTGTGTTTGTAACTAATTTAAATAGTGAAGGATGATGAAAAAATGAGTGAAATATATACAATGGGTATTGACATAGGTTCAACTTCATCAAAATGTGTAATACTCAAAAATGGAAAAGATATAGTAAGTAAAGGCGTGGTCAACTTAGGCGCAGGAACAAAGGGCGTAGATCGCGTAATAGATGAAGTGACAAAAAAAGCAAATTTGACTTTAGATGATGTTGAAGTAATTGTTTCTACTGGTTATGGTAGAAACAGTTACGACGATGCAAAGAAAACAATGAGCGAATTAAGTTGTCACGCAAAGGGCGGATCTTATATATTCGGCGATGTAAGAACAATAATCGACATCGGCGGACAGGATATAAAGGTTTTAAAATTAAACAATAAAGGGCAGCTAATGAATTTCTTGATGAACGATAAGTGTGCCGCTGGTACAGGAAGATTCTTAGAAGTAATGTGTGGAGTGCTAGACGTTGAACTAGGGGACTTAGGTAAACTAGATGAACAAGCCACAGAAAAAACACCAATAAGTTCTACTTGTACAGTATTTGCTGAATCAGAGGTAATCTCTTGTATGGCAAAGAAAATTCCAATCCCAAATATAGTAAGGGGAATCCACTACTCTGTTGCTAGTAGAGTTGCTGGACTTGCTAAAAGGGGAGGACTTACACAACCTGTAGCTATGACTGGTGGAGTTACAAAAAACTCTGGAATCGTTAGAGCTTTAAGTGAAGAATTAGAAACTGAAATAATGATTTCTGAAGATTCACAGATGGCAGGTGCGATAGGGGCGGCCTTATACGCATATGAAGAATATTTAAAAGGCTAGAAAGGAGCTTATCATGAGTAATACAGGAATGGTAGAAGAAAAACCAGCAAAGAAAATGTTGGGAGAAATTGTTGCAAAGCACTATCAGGAAGCATGGGATGCAAAAGAGAGAGGGGAAAAAGTTGGTTGGTGCGCGTCTAACTTCCCTCAGGAAATATTTGAAACACTAGACATAAAGGTTGTTTACCCTGAAAACCAGGCAGCTGCAATATCTGCTAAGGGTGGTGGACAGAGATTATGTGAAGTTGCAGAAAATAATGGATATTCAAATGATATCTGTGCATATGCTAGAATAAGCTTGGCTTATATGGATGTAAAGGATGCACCAGAACTTAACATGCCTCAGCCAGACTTCGTTGCTTGCTGTAACAATATATGTAACTGTATGATCAAGTGGTACGAAAATATAGCGAAAGAATTAAATATTCCACTAATATTAATAGATGTACCTTATAATAACGAATATGAAGCTGGAGATGACAGAGTTGAATACCTAAAGGGTCAGTTTGACTATGCTATCAAGCAGTTAGAAGACTTAACTGGTAAGAAATGGGATGAAGATAAGTTTAATGAAGTTATGGAAATATCTCAGAGAACTGGTAGAGCTTGGTTAAAGGCTACTGGATATGCTAAATATACTCCATCACCATTTAGTGGTTTTGATGTATTTAACCATATGGCAGTTGCAGTATGTGCAAGAGGTAAGTTAGAGTCAGCTTTAGCTTTTGAAAAACTTGCAGAAGAATTTGACCAAAACGTTAAGGAAGGTAAGTCTACTTTCAAGGCTGATGAAAAATATAGAATTGTGTTTGAAGGTATAGCTTGTTGGCCACACTTAAGACACACATTCAAACAACTAAAGGATAATGGTGTAAACGTATGTGGTACTGTATATGCAGACGCATTCGGATACATTTACAATAATACTTATGAATTGATGCAGGCTTACTGCGGAACTCCTAATGCTATTTCTTACGAAAGAGCTACAGATATGAGACTTAAGTTGCTAGAAGAAAACAACATAGATGGTATGTTATTCCACATTAACAGAAGCTGTAAGCAGTGGAGTGCTATTATGTATGAAATGGAAAGAGAAATCAGAGAAAAGACTGGAATACCAACAGCTACATTTGATGGTGACCAGGCGGATCCAAGAAACTTCTCAGAAGCACAATATGATACAAGAGTACAAGGTCTTATAGAAGTAATGGAAGCAAGTAAAGCAGCAAAGGAGGCACAAAAACATGAGTAATATAAATTTATTATTAGAAAAGCTAGATGTATGTCCATTTGAACAATTGGATAAGTATACAAATGAAGGCAAGAAGGTAATAGGTTGTGCACCAGTATATGCACCAGAAGAATTAGTATATGCAGCAGGAATGATACCAATGGGTATATGGGGAGCTGAAGGTGAAGTAACTTCAGCAAAGGAATATTTCCCAGCGTTCTATGCAGCTCCAATATTAAGACTTATGGATTTAGGTTTAGAAGGAAAGCTTGACAAGATGTCAGGAATGATAATAGGCGGTTTAAGTGACGGACTAAAGGGTCTTAGCCAGAACTGGAAAAGAGCAGTAAAGAACGTTCCTTGCCTATACATAGGATATGGACAAAACAGAAAGATAAAGGCTGGTATTGATTACAACGAAAAGCAGTATATAAAGCTTAAAAAGCAATTAGAAGAAATTGCTGGTTGTGAGATAGAAGACAGCAAGGTTGAAGAAGCAATAGTTTTATATAATAGACATAGAAAGGCTATGCAGGAATTCAACCAACTAGCATCAACTCATCTAAATACTATAACACCAACATTTAGAGCAAGAGTAATGTCGAGTGCTTATTTCTTTGACAAGGCTGAACACTTAGCTATTGTAGAAGAAATAAACAATACACTAAAGTCAACTCCAGAAGAAAAGTTTGAAGGTAAGAAGATAGTTACTACTGGTATACTAGCAAACAGCCCTGATATCATGAAAATATTAGAAGAATTCAAGCTAGGTATAGTAGATGATAACGTTAACCACGAATCTGGACAGTTTGATTATTTAGTTGATGAAGCTACTGACAATCCAGTAAGAGCTTTAGCTAAATGGATTTCAGATATAGAAGGTAGTGCATTATTGTACGATCCAAGCAAGCTTAGAGGACAGATAGTAATAGACAAGGTTAAAGAACACAAGGCCGACGGTGTATTATATCTTATGACTAAGTTTAGTGAATCAGATGAATTTGATTATCCAATCATCAGAGATGAACTTAATGAAGCTGGAATAATGAACATTCTAGTTGAAGTGGATCAGCAAATGACTAACTTCGAACAAGCAAAGACTGCATTGCAGACATTTGCAGATATGATTTAATTAAACATTAAAAATTTTAAGGAGGCAATCTATGATTTTCGAAAAAGAACACGAATTAGTTCGTCAGCTAGCAAAGCAATTTGCTGAAGAAGTAATAAAGCCAACTGCTGAAGAAGTAGATGAAACAGGCGAATTTCCAATGGAAATATATCACAAAATGGCTGACGCTGGATTTTTAGGTATCAAGATACCAAAGGAATATGGTGGATCAGGAGGAGATCACCGTTCATATGCAATAGTTATGGAAGAGTTAGCTAAGGCTTCTGGTGTTTCAACTATATGGATATCATCTCCAAACTCACTACAGTCAACACCAATATTAAGAGATGGTACTGAAGAACAAAAGGAACAATACCTAAGACCAATGGTTACAGGAGAAAAAATGTTCTGTTTCGCACTTACTGAGCCAGGCGCAGGTTCTGATGCAGGTTCAATATTAACTACTGCAGTTGCTGATGGAGATGACTACATCATCAACGGTAGAAAGACATTTATAACTGGAGCACCAGTATCTGACTATGTAATCTTATTTGCTAAGACTAATCCAGAATTAGGAACTAAGGGAATATCTACATTTATAGTAGATTCAAAGGCAGAAGGTGTATCATTTGGTAAGCCAGAAAATAAGATGGGTGTAATTGGTTGCCCAACTAGTGACGTTGTTCTAGAAAACGTTAGAGTTCCAAAAGCAATGATGTTAGGAAAAGAAGGTAGAGGATTTATCAACGCAATGAAGACACTTTCAGTTGGTAGATTAGGTATAGCTTGCCAGGCACTAGGTATCGCAGAAGGTGCTATGGAAGAAGCTGTTAAGTATGCAAAGGCTAGAAATCAGTTTGGTAGATCAATAGCTAATTTCCAGAACACTCAGTTCATACTAGCTGAAATGGAAACTAAGATTTGTGCTATGCGTCACCTTGTATACGATGCTGCATATCAGATGGATATGGGTAAACCAGCCGATAAGGAAGCTTCAATGGCAAAATTATTTGCTACAGAAGAAGGTAAGTGGATTGTAGATAAGGCATTACAGATTCATGGTGGTTATGGTTATATCAAGGAATATCCAGTAGAGAGAATGTATAGAGACATGAGAGTAACTTCAATATATGAAGGTACTTCAGAAGTACAGAAGATGGTAATAGCATCAAACGTATTGAAATAAGGGGAGGTAGTATAAATGAAAATTGTAGTTTGCATTAAGCAAGTACCAGATACAACAGAGGTAAAGCTTGATCCTGTTAAGAATACTTTAATTCGTGACGGAGTACCAAGTATAATAAATCCTGATGATAAAGCAGGTTTGGAATTAGCACTTCAGATAAAGGAAGATGTTCCAGGAAGTACTGTAACAGTAGTATCAATGGGACCTCCACAGGCACAGTTAGCAATAAGAGAAGCATTAGCTATGGGATGCGATGATGGTGTATTAGTATCAGATAGAGCATTCGGTGGAGCAGATACATGGGCAACATCAACAACAATAGCAGGAGCTTTAAGAAACTTAGATTATGATATAATCATAGCTGGTAGACAGGCTATAGATGGTGATACAGCTCAGGTTGGACCACAGATAGCAGAACATTTACAGATACCACAGATTTCTTATTGTGAAAGCCTAAAGGTTGAAGATGGAAAGTTCATAGTTAAGAGACAATTCGAGGACAGATATCATATTATCGAAATACAGCCACCTTGTCTAATAACTACTTTAAGCGAAGAAATAACTCCAAGATATATGTCAGTTGGTGGAATATTTGACGCTTATAAGAAGGACATAAAGGTTTGGGGACTAAAAGACATAGAAGACAAACTTGATGTAGCAAATATCGGTTTAAAGGGATCACCTACAAATGTTAAAAAGTCATTCACTAAGCAGGCTAAGGGCAAGGGTGTTAAGCTAGAAGGTTTAACTCCAGAAGAAGCAGCAGATGCAATTCTTGCTAAGCTACAAGAAAAGTATTTAATATAATACTGTAAATTTTGAAAGATAACTTTAATACAATAATTTGAAAGGAAGATAACCCAATGAACAAAGATATTTATGTAGTAGTTGAACAGATAGATGGTGTCATTCAGAAAGTAGGCATCGAGCTTATCGGTATAGCAAATACACTAGCAGCAGACCTAGATCAGAAGGTAGTTGCAGTTTTATTAGGAAACAATGTGAAGGGATTAGCTGACACATTAATATACCATGGAGCAGAAAAGGTAATATGCGTAGATGATCCAATATTAGACATATATGCAACAGAACCATACACAAAGGCAGTAAATGCAATAATAGAGGACAAGAACCCAGGAATAGTACTATTCGGTGCTACTTCAATAGGTAGAGACCTAGCTCCTAGAGTTTCTGCAAGAGTACATACTGGACTTACAGCTGACTGTACTAAGTTAGAAATAGATCCAGAAACTAAGTTATTACTTATGACTAGACCAGCATTTGGTGGTAACATCATGGCTACAATAGTTTGTAAGGAATTCAGACCTCAGATGGCAACAGTTAGACCAGGTGTTATGAAGGCTCTTCCAAGAGATACTTCTAAGACTGGTGAAGTAGAAGACTTCAAGGTTGACTTCAAGCCAGAAGATATGAATATCAAGATAAGAGAAGTTGTTAAGTCAACTAATCAGTCAGTAGATATTACTGAATCTAAGGTACTTATATCAGGTGGTAGAGGTATAGGAAGCGCTGAATACTTTGACGTATTAAAGGAACTTGCTGATGAACTTGGCGGATTAGTTACTTCTTCAAGAGCTAACGTTGATGCTGGTTGGATAAGCAGAGATAGACAGGTTGGACAGACTGGAAAGACTGTTAGACCAGACCTATATATGGCTTGTGGTATCTCAGGTGCTATACAGCATTTAGCTGGTATGGAAGACTCTGAATTTATAGTAGCAATCAACAAGGATGAAAATGCTCCTATATTTGGTGTTGCAGACCTAGGTGTAGTTGGTGATTTACATCAGATTATACCAATATTAATAGAAAAAGTAAAAGCCCTTAAGAGTGCTGAAGAAGCAATGATGTAATTCATTGTTCTTAAGAACTAAGAGCATTTAAATAAAGAGTTTATAATAAACAAGTAGTTTAAAAACTTGAAATGATTCAAAATAATATAAAGTATATCTACTTTATATGCAAGACAAGCAATAATTTATAGTTTAATGTGTCTAGGAGGTGAGCGTAATCTCCTAGATACTAACTATAATCGATAAAATATAATCAATAAGTTATAATCAAAATAAAATGTTATTTATTTTCTTGTTTTAGTGTGGATTGTTAACAAAGAAGGTAAAATTTTTTAACAGTTTGGTTAAATAAATAACGAAAATAACTCAAATTTCTAAGGGGGAAGCAAAAATGGTTAAGGTTAGAGTCACTTGTAACAAAAACATTATTGAAAGATTCGGTGTAAAGAAGCCTGAAGGATGGGATTTCCAGTATATTAACTACCCATGTAGCGATGAAGAATTAGTAGCACAGTGTAAGGATGCTGACATAATATTCTGTGGTCCAGTAGACCATTTCAGAAAAGAAGTTGTTGAACAACTTGACAACTGTAAGCTAATACATTCACTAGGTGTTGGATTTGATAAGATAGATCTTGCAGCTACTAAGGAAAAGGGAATCTTTGTTTGTAATAATAGAGCTGTTAACGCTGTACCAGTTGCTGAATTAGCTGTTGGTCATATGATTAGTTGTTTAAGAAGAATGCCTGAAGCTGATGCACTAATAAAGGCAAAGGGTGTTGATGGATTCAACGAAAGCTTTAAGTCATACCAGGTTAAGGGACAGAGTGAATTAAGTTCTAGAGTAATCGGACTAGTAGGACTTGGCGCTATAGGTCACGCAGCAGTTAAGATGCTTCAGGCTTTTGGATGCACAATCAAGTATTATGATGTATTTAGAGCTGAGGAATTTGAAAAAGAACACGGATTAGAATACTGTACATATGAAGAAATACTTGAGACTTGTGATATTATCTCTTATCACGTTCCAGTATTGGACTCTACAAGAAATATGGTACGTAAAGAAACTATAGACAAGATGAAGCAAGATGCAATAATAATAAACGTTGCTAGAGGTGAAATAGTAAACAATGAAGATTTAGCAGAAGCTCTAAACAACGGAAGAGTATTCGCTGGATTAGATGTTATAGCTCCAGAACCTCCAACAGCTGATCACCCAATCTTCAATTTAACTGAAGCTGGTAAGGCTAGACTTTCTATAACTCCACATATTGCTGGTACTACAGATGATGCATTTATAAGAATGTCTCAGTGGTCATATGAAAATATGGTTAGAGTTATGGATGGAGAAAGACCAATAAACATAGTAAACGGTTTATAAGAACTTTGTAAGTTAAATATTTTTAAAAAATAGTTGCTGATTATCTATTTTAGAAAAGGTGAAAAAAAAGAATATGGAAATTAAAAAGAAAGATATAATAATTTGTGGGTTTGCATTATTTGCAATCTTCTTTGGTGCGGGTAACTTGATATTCCCACCGTATCTTGGAGTATTAGCAGGTGACAGATGGTACGTTGCAATGTTTGCATTCTTATTATCTGACCCAGTACTACCTATACTTGGTGTTGTGGCAACAGCAAAGTTAGGCGGCAAAGCAGATGACATTGGTAAAAGAATAAGCCCTAAGTTTGCTAAGTTAGTAGGTACAATAGCAATACTTACAATAGGACCTTTATTTGCTGTTCCAAGAACAGGTGCTACAACGCATGAAATACTAATAAGACCACTATTCCCAGGAGTTCCTGGTTGGTTGACAAGTGTAGTATTCTTTGCAATAACATACTATATAGCATTGAATCCAACAAAAGTAATAGAAATAATAGGTAAGTATCTTACTCCATGTCTATTATTAATACTTGGATTAGTAGTTGCAGTAGCAATAATAAATCCTCCAGATCCAATGGTAACTACAGGAACACCTCAGTTATTTACATTAGGATTTAAGGAAGGTTACCAAACAATGGATGCTTTGGGAGCCCCACTTATGGCAGGTATAGTTATATCGGACCTTGTCAGACGTGGCTATAATGATGAAGAAACAAGATTAAAGGCAAGTTTACAGGTTGGCCTAGTAGCATTTGTTCTTCTTGCATTAGTATACGGAAGTTTAACTTATGCAGGGGCAACAGTTGGTGGTCATTTTGATGGAAATACAGAAAGAACTGCATTATTAATTGGTATGGTTGAACTTATGTTAGGTGATGTAGGTAAGGTATTTATGGGTCTTGCAGTAACACTTGCTTGCTTGACAACATCTACAGGACTTACTTCTACATGTGGTAACTATTTCGAAGACATATCAAATGGTAAGATTAAATATAAGCAGGTTGTAACAATTGCTGTACTAGTATCATTCGGACTTTCATTCTTAGGAGTGGACGGCTTGATATCAGTAGCAGTTCCTATTCTATCTGCAATATATCCAGTAATGATCGTGTTGATCTTAATGTCATTATTTGATAGTAAGATTAAGTATAATTGGACATACACAGGAGCTGTTTTAGGTGCGTTTTCAGTATCTTTAGTACAGAGCTTGAATATGGCATCTACAATGAGAGGTGGGAGCTTCTTGTCAAGTACAGTAGAATTTATACAAACACTACCACTTGCTAAATTTGGTTTTGAATGGTTGCTTCCAGCAGTAATAGGAGCAGTTATACTTACATTAATTAGTAAGTACGCTAGCGTTGGTAAGACAATAGCAGATCCAGTTTAAAGTATAGTTGAGTTTAAAGTACAATAATTATTAGAAAAAGATATATGTAAAATTTTAAGAATAGTTACTCAATACATACAAAAGTAGTTGTTGAGTTTGTACGGCTAGAGGTTGAGAGTAACACATATTTTTTATGTAAATTTAGGAGGTAATATTATGATTTCTCAAGATATGGTAAAGTTAGGTACATCTAAATCTGTGATAAGAGAATTATCAGGTTTTGGTGCAGTAAGAGCTGCTGAAATAGGTGCAGAAAACGTTTTAGACTTCAGTTTAGGAAACCCAAGTGTTCCAGCTCCAAAGGAAGTTCAGGACGCTATAATAGATATAATTAAAGATAATTCACCAAAGGTATATCACAGTTACAGTTCAGGTGCTGGACACAATGGAACTAGAAAAGCAATAGCTGATAACTTAAATAAGAGATACGGAACTGATTATACATTAGATAATCTATTAATGACTTGTGGTGCAGCTGCATCATTAAACATAGTTTTCAAGGCTTTAGTAGCTTCTAACGAAGATGAAATAATGGTACTTGCACCATTCTTCCCTGAATATACTGTATTTATTCAGGCTCAAGGAGCAAAGCAGGTATTAGTTCCAGCTCAGAACGATATGCAGTTAAACCTTGATGGTATAAAGGCAGCTTTAACTCCAAATACTAAGGCAATAGTAGTAAACTCTCCAAATAACCCATCAGGTGTTGTTTATTCTTTAGAAGAAATAAAGGCTTTAACTGAATTATTAGAAGCAAAGTCTAAGGAATATGGACATACTATATACCTAGTAACTGATGAACCATATAGAGAATTAGTATTAATAGATGGATTAGAAGTACCATTTATACCAAATTACTATGATAATACAATAGTTTGTTACTCATGGTCAAAATCACTTTCACTACCAGGTGAACGTATAGGGTATGTTCTTGTACCAAACAAGGTAGAAGAAAAAATGGTAATGGCTGCTTGTGCAGGAGCTGCAAGATCACTAGGATTCGTTTGTGCACCAACTCTATTCCAGATGGTAATAGAAAGATGCGTAGATGTAGAACCAGATCTAACAGTTTACAAGAAAAATAGAGATTTACTATATGATGGTCTTACTAAGATGGGATACAATGTTGCTAAGCCAGCAGGAGCATTCTACTTATTCATCGAAGCTCCAGATGGAGATTCACAGAAGTTCTCAGATAAGGCTAAGGAACATGATATGCTAGTAGTACCTGGAGCAGGATTCGGTTCAGCATCACATATGAGATTATCATACTGTGTTGAAACTGAAAAGTGTGAAAGAGCTCTTCCAATATTTGAAGAACTAATGAAGGACTACAAGTAGTCAATATAGAATACTTTTAAATAAACTTAACAGTATTATTTTGCCAAAAGCAGGGGGAATTCCCCCTGCTTTTTTAATTACAAAAATTTATATTATCGAAATAAATTATAAAAATTAAACTTAACATAATTAGGTGATTTACAAAAATAATAAGAGTAAAAGTATTAGGATGTAATAATATAAAAAATATTATATAAATAGACTAAAAACATACTAATAATTTTTAAAAAAATAGATATAAAAAAAAATTAAAAGCATAATAAATAAAAAGATATTATTTTATATTTGAAATTAAGTAAAAAAAGTAAGTATAAAAAAGTAATAGAGTATTTAAAATTAAAGCTGCAAAAGAAGTCGTTAAAAAGCAAACAATAACTACTAAAAGTTTTACTATTTCTATTATTTGAAAAATCAATCGTTAACGCTTATACTATAAGTAATATATTAAAAAGACTATACCTGAAATTAGTATAGTATATAAGTATTGAATTAAGGAGAGTTTATATTATTAAATTAAATGATTGGGTTAAACAGAATAGCTACAGAAATTAAAAAATAAACAATTTGTTTATAGAAAGTTGATAAGATTCGGAAAACTTAATAAAATAAAACTCAAAAGGTAGAAAAATTCAGTAATATATAGTATAATAATATATGTAGACAAGGGGACTATTTGATAATTAACTTTTAGTAAAGTGGTTTATTATTTTGTTTATATAAAGATAAACGAAAAATCATATAGGGTGCCTACATTAAAGAATAAACAACTTTAAAATAATAAAAAAAGAAGGAGGTTAAACTGAAAAATTTTAGAAGGTTAGTTATTTTAATATAGTGAGTCAACTAGAATCTGCAAGTTAACCTAGCAATGCCTTATAAAAATATTTCATTATTATTTAGGAAAACGATTTATAACTATGGTTATAAAAGTTAAAAAATTAGTAAAATGCAATTTTAATTATCTGAAAATTCATTATTAATAAAAACTTCAGATAAGCAAAGCGATTAAATGTAGAAAAAAGTAGTAATAACCTAAATTTTAAATTGAAATATGTAAAAGAAAACTGATTAAATATTGTTTATATAAATCCGTTTTTAAAATTATTTTAAGGTGTTAAGGAATGTCTAAGAATTGAGATATATGAAAAGTAATTGCGAGTTTACTTGTTGGATAATGGTAATCTTGTATACAAGTATGTCAATTTTATATATTTGATTACAATAGTATTATATTTATTGGCCAAATACTAGATCTTCCAAATTTAGACTTTATGTAATTAATCTGATGCAGCGAATATTTTTATAAACTCCGCACTTTAAGTAAGTAGTAAAAATAAAAATCGTTTTGTTGATATCAATTGATTCTCAGGTCGTGGTTTAAATAAGCTTTTGAAAAAGTTTATGGTTATTCTTAAGAAGTTAAGTACTTCAATTTAAAAGCGTGATGTGCTTTGATGGAAAGCACTTTGCTGAGTATTTTAGAAAAGGTGAAAGAATATGGAAATTAAAAGAAAAGACATAATTATTTGTGGTTTTGCATTATTTGCAATCTTCTTTGGGGCTGGTAACTTAATATTCCCACCATATCTTGGTGTATTGGCAGGGGATAGATGGTACGTAGCAATGATTGCATTCTTGCTATCAGACCCAGTACTACCGATTCTTGGTGTTATTGCAACAGCTAAGTTGGGTGGTAGAGCGGACGACCTTGGTAAAAGAGTTGGTCCAAAATTCGCCAAGTTGGTAGGTACAGTAGCAATTTTAACAATAGGGCCATTCTTCGCAGTTCCAAGAACAGGTGCTACAACTCATGAAATATTTATAAGACCGTTATTCCCAGCAGTACCTAGTTGGTTAACTTGCTTGGTATTCTTTGCAATAACATTTTATATAACTTTGAACCCAACAAAGGTAATAGATATAATAGGTAAATATCTTACTCCTTGCCTATTGGTAATACTAGGATTCATAGTAATAACTTCTATAGTAAACCCTCCAGGAGAGATGGTTGCTACTGAAACTACTAAGTTATTTACATTAGGATTCAAGGAAGGTTACCAGACAATGGATGCCTTGGGATCTCCATTGATGGCAGGTATAGTAATATCTGACCTAATCAGACGTGGATATAAAGATGAAGAAACACAGCTTAAAGCCAGCTTACAGGTTGGTTTGGTAGCATTCGTTCTTCTAGCACTAGTATACGGTGGACTAACTTATGCAGGTGCAACAGTTGGTAAGTTCTTCGATGGAGATACTGAAAGAACAGTTCTTCTAATAGGAATGGTAGAACTTATGCTTGGAAACGTAGGTAAGGTGTTTATGGGTCTTGCAGTAGCTCTTGCTTGCTTGACAACATCTACTGGACTAATATCTACTTGTGGTAACTATTTCTCAACTATTTCGGATGGAAAACTAAAATATAAGCATGTTGTAACAGTAGCTGTTATAATTTCGTTTATAATTTCATTATTGGGAGTTGATGGAATAATTTCAATAGCAGTTCCAATTTTATCAGCTATATATCCAGTAATTATAGTACTAATCTTAATGTCATTATTTAACAGTAAGATTAAGTATAACTGGACATATACAGGCGCAGTTATAGGTGCATTTGTAATAGCTTTGATACAGAGTTTAAACCTAGCATCAGTAATGAGAGGTGGAAATTTATTAGCTGGTCCAACAGCATTTATACAGACATTACCACTTGCTAATTTCGGGTTTGAATGGATACTACCTGCAGTAGCTTGCTCAGTCATACTTACACTTATAAGTAAGTTTGCTAAGGTTGGTAAAACAATAGACGATCCGTTAGTTTAATAGAGATATTAGTAAATATTGGCTATAAAATATAAATACAATTTAAATAAGACAATAATATTCATTAAAATATATTTACTTCAATGATAGGTGTGGAGATTGAGAGTAAAGTAGAGGAAGTTTTATATAGTTATTAGGAGGTAGTAATATGATTTCTCAAGATATGGTAAAGTTAGGTACAGCAAAATCTGTAATAAGAGAATTAGCAGGATTTGGTGCAGTTAGAGCAGAAGAAATAGGAGCAGAAAATGTATTAGATTTCAGCTTAGGTAATCCAAGTGTTCCAGCTCCAAAAGAGGTTCAAGACGCTATAATTGATATCATTAAAAATAATCCACCTAAGGTATATCATAGCTATAGCTCAGGTGCAGGATTAAATGCAACTAGAAAAGCAATAGCAGATAACTTAAATAAGAGATATAATACAGATTATACATTAGATAATTTGTTGATGACTTGCGGTGCAGCTGCATCTTTAAGCATAGTATTTAAAGCATTGATTTCTTCTGAGGATGACGAAATAATGGTACTTGCACCATTCTTCCCAGAATATACTGTATTTATCCAGCAGCAAGGAGCAAAACAAGTTTTGGTTCCAGCTCAGCCAGATATGCAGCTAAATATAGAAGGAATTGAAAGTGCAATTACTCCAAACACTAAGGCAATAGTAGTAAACTCTCCAAACAACCCATCAGGAGTTGTTTATTCAGAAGATGAAATAAAGAAATTGGCAGAGTTACTATCTAATAAGTCAAAGGAATTTGGACATACAATTTATTTAATAACAGATGAACCATATAGAGAATTAGTATTAATAGATGGATTAGAAGTTCCATTTTTACCAAACTACTATGACAATACAATAGTTTGTTATTCATGGTCAAAATCACTTTCACTACCAGGTGAACGTATAGGATATGTTCTTGTACCAAATAAGGTTGATGATAAGATGATAATGGCTGCTTGTGGGGGAGCTGCCAGAGCATTAGGATATGTGTGTGCGCCTACATTATTCCAGATGGTAATAGAAAGATGTGTAGATGTAGAACCAGATCTTACTGTATATAAGAAAAATAGAGATATATTATATGATGGATTAACAAAGTTAGGATATAATGTTGCTAAGCCAGGTGGAGCATTCTACCTATTTATTGAAGCTCCAGATGGAGACTCTGAGAAGTTCTCAGAAAAGGCTAAGGAATATGATATGCTAGTAGTACCTGGAGCAGGATTTGGCTCAAAGGCACACATGAGACTATCATATTGTGTTGAAACAGAAAAGTGTGAAAAAGCACTTCCAATATTTGAAAAGTTGATGAAAGAATATAAATAGAAAGAAATTTAAAAACGCTATATAGGAAACTTTTTCTATAAATTTAATCAGCAAAGAAGGGACATACAATTGTATGTCCCTTCTTACTTTTTGTATCTTATTAATAATTTAAACACTTATCTTTAAGTGGTTTATCTGAAAATTAATGATTTTATATCATAGATCTAATCTAAATAATATTGAAATATTAGAGAAAAGAATGAATGAAATACACACTAAGTCTCACTTTTTTCAACAATGCAGGATTGATCCTTACTTACATAATGTCTTAATATTTTATATAATGTGGCTGCTATAGGAACTCCAAAGAATACGCCAGGAATACCAGCAAGTCCGCCACCAACTATTATCGATGTTAAAACCCAAATTCCAGGAAGTCCAACGGAACCACCTACAACTTTTGGATATATAACGTTTCCTTCAATTTGTTGAAGTACTGTTAGAAAGATTATAAAAAGAAATGCCTTTAATGGACTCTGTGTAAATATCATGAAAAAACCAAAAATTCCTCCGATATATGCTCCTACAAGTGGTATCAAAGCGGTAAAGCCAACCACAGAACCTATCATAGGTGCATATGGGAAACCAAATATGAATAGACCTAGTGTACATAAAGAACCAAGTATAATAGCTTCTATAAACTGTCCTGCAAAGAATGATGCAAATGTTGAGTTTGCAACTTCTAGTACATAATATATTTTCTTTAGTATTTTATTAGGTATTACCTTTTTAAATAACTTATCAAACTGACTTCCTAATTTTTCTCTGCTGCCAACAATATAGATAGATAATATTGCTGCCATAACAAAATTAGCAATTAGGGCAAATACAGATCCGATAATATTAAATAGACTGCTAGTCCAAAGAGAAGCTGTTTTTAATATTTTTTGGATAGCTTCTTGGCCTGTTTTATCAGAGGATAAAAGCTTTTCTTGAAGACCAGGAACAGAGCCAGAAAGTTCGATTGTTTTTCTTCTTAAGTCATCATACAACTCAGGAAACTTATTTGTAAATACTGACATAGATTTGATTAGTTGTGGGATTACCAACATAAAAACCAAATATATTATAAGTATTATAGATAAAAAAGATAAAAGTATACAGACAGCTCTTCTGCTTTTTAGTATAAATTTATTTTTAGAATTAGGAAAATAAATCTTCTCCCAAAGAGATACTATTATATTTAGAATAAAAGCAATTACACATCCTAAAAATACAGGTTTAAAAACACTTAAGAAATTTGAAGCACCACCTAAAAATTCCTTTGCATTTAGCGATATAGCTAGCACTACTCCGAACATAATAAAGATCGTACATAAATTCTTGTATTTAAACCGATTCTCCATTTTGAAACCTCCTATTCAATTAGTTATATTCTATTTTACAATATATGAAAAGTAAATACAATGTTGAAAATATATGATAAAATATAATAAAGAAGATTTTTAATGGAGGTGTAGTTATGACAGCAAAATATAATGAAGAAAATGTTTTAGTTAGCTTTACAACACACAGAAAGTTAAGTCGTACAAATCTTGGTACCAATATGGTTGCTAATTCTCTTTTGGGACATAGTAGAACCTCTGGACCGGCTCCTGATTTGTATACTATATACTTAACTGAAGAAACTTTCTTTGCAGAATATAGTAGAAAGAGCCTTCATGGAAGTATGCCTAAAAAAGTCACAAAGTTAGATATACCGATTGAGGATATAGTAAATATTGAGTTAGTAAGTAAAGATGGTGACGAGTTTCTTCACTTAAGAAGTGACTGGGGTAAGGAGTATCTTTTCAACATAGAAAGCGATACAACTAGAGAGCTAGCTTTACAGATGATAGAATATATTGAAAATAAAAAGAGGAAATAATAATGGATTTTAAATTGGTTTCAGATTTTAAGCCTACGGGGGACCAACCACAGGCTATAGAAAAAATTTCGGAGTCTATAGAAAAAGGCAATAAATTTCAGACGCTTCTAGGTGTTACTGGATCAGGAAAAACATTCACAATGGCAAATATTATTCAAAATGTGAAAAAACCAACTTTAATCTTGGCTCATAATAAGACTTTAGCAGCACAGCTTTATAGTGAATTTAAGGAATTTTTCCCTGAAAATGCTGTAGAGTATTTTGTCAGCTATTATGATTATTATCAACCAGAAGCATATGTTGCACATAGTGATACATATATAGAAAAAGATGCAAGTATAAATGATGAAATAGATAAGCTTAGACATTCAGCTACAGCATCAATACTTGAAAGAAGGGATACAATAATAATATCTTCTGTATCTTGTATATATGGTTTGGGTGATCCCGAAGACTATAAAGAACTGATGTTGTCTTTAAGACCGGGAATGATTAAGGATAGAGATGAAGTAATAAAGAGATTGGTAGAAATACAGTATGAAAGAAATGATATAAACTTTGTTAGAGGAACATTTAGAGTTAGGGGAGATATTTTAGAAATATTTCCAGCAAGTAACGATGAAAGAGCTATAAGATTAGAATTTTTCGGAGATGAAATAGATAGAATAACAGAAATAGACTATGTTACAGGAAAAGTATCTGGTGAGAGAAGTCATGTTGTAATATTTCCAGCATCACATTATGTTACTACTCCTGAACGTATAGAGGCAGCTATTATAACAATAGAAGAAGAATTGGCACAAACCGTCAAAAAATTTAAAGAAAATGATAAATTGCTAGAAGCACAAAGAATTGAGCAAAGAACTAACTATGACATAGAAATGCTTAGAGAGATAGGCTTTTGCCAAGGTATCGAGAACTACTCTAGACATATAACAGGTCGAGATAAGGGTGATAAACCATATACACTGATGGACTTCTTTCCAGATGATTACTTAATTATAGCAGATGAATCTCACGTAACAATACCACAGGTTCGAGGTATGTATGCAGGGGATCAATCCAGAAAAAAATCATTAATAGAAAATGGATTTAGACTTCCATCTGCCTATGATAATAGACCTTTAAATTTCAGTGAGTTTGAGGAAAATATAAATCAGATACTATTTACCACTGCAACTCCAGGGCCATACGAGATGGAGCATAGTCAAGAGTTTGCTGAACAGATTATAAGACCAACTGGACTTTTAGACCCTGTGATAAGCGTTAGACCAGTTGAAAATCAAATAGATGATTTAGTTGTTGAAATCAATAAAAATATCGAAAAAGGGGAAAGAGTATTAGTAACAACTTTAACTAAAAAAATGAGTGAGGACTTGACTGATTATCTAAAAGAACTAGATATAAAGGTAAAATATCTTCATTCAGATATAGTAACCCTAGAAAGAACAGAAATAATAAGAGATTTGAGATTGGGTAAATTTGATGTATTGGTTGGAATAAACCTTTTAAGAGAAGGTCTTGATATTCCAGAGGTATCTCTAGTAGCAATATTGGACGCTGATAAGGAAGGCTTCCTAAGGTCTGAGACCTCTTTAATACAGACTGTCGGGCGTGCAGCTAGAAACTCAGAAGGTAGAGTAATAATGTATGCAGATAAAATTACAGACTCTATGAATAGGGCTATCTCAGAAACGGAAAGACGTCGTGAAATTCAAAGTGATTACAATGAAGAACACGGAATAACACCAAAAACTATTTCAAAACAAATAAGAGCAAGTATAGAAGCAACCAAGATAGCTGAGGAAGAAACTTCATATGACTCAATAGATGTTAAAAAGTTAAAGGGTGAAAAGGAAATTAGTGATATGATAATAGTTTTGAAATCAGATATGATGGAAGCAGCAGAAAAGTTAGAGTTTGAAAAAGCCGCAAAAATTAGAGATAAGGTCATGGAACTAGAAAAAAAGTTATAATAAAAAGAATCTTGTAATATCTTACTTGATATTGTAAAATCTTGCTGAAGAGGTTACACATATGTAATATTGCAGGAGTTTAAAAACTACTAAAATAAGGTAATAATATAATAGACTAATTGAGACACTCATGACTTCGGTCACGAGTGTTCTTGCTTAAAATAGATAAATATAAAAGAAAAAGTTAATAATATATAAGGAGGAAAAATTTGAACGATCAAATTATAATTAAAGGTGCAAGAGAAAATAATTTAAAGGACATTAACCTTACACTTCCAAGAAATAAATTCATTGTTTTTACGGGTTTGTCTGGATCTGGAAAGTCATCTTTAGCTTTTGATACTATATACGCTGAGGGTCAAAGAAGATATGTTGAGAGCTTGTCATCATATGCCAGACAGTTTTTGGGTCAGATGAACAAGCCAAGTGTTGATTCTATAGAAGGATTGTCTCCAGCAATATCAATTGATCAAAAGACTACATCTAAAAATCCTAGATCTACAGTTGGAACAGTAACGGAAATATATGATTATTTGAGACTTTTGTTTGCTAGAGTTGGGGACGTTCATTGTCCTGTGTGTGATCGATTGATAAGTCAAATGACTGTACAAGAGATTGTAGATAAGGTAATGGAATATAGTGAAAGAAGCAGATTACAGATACTTTCTCCAATGGTTAGAGGAAAAAAAGGAACTCACAAAAAAACATTGGAGTATATTCAAAAGGAAGGCTATGTCAGGGTAAGGGTCGATGGAGAAAACTATGACATAGGAGATGAGATAACTTTAGAAAAAAATAAAAAACACACTATAGAAGTAGTCGTTGATAGAATAGTTGTAAAGGATGGAATAGAAACTAGATTGGCGGATTCTATAGAGTCTGCTGTGAAATTATCTGAAGGTCTAGTTATAGTTCAAGAGCTTGGAAGAGATGGTAAAGAAGATAAGGAAGTATTATTTTCAACAAAGTTTGCCTGCCCAGATCACGGAATAGGGATAGAGGAGCTTTCTCCAAGGATGTTCTCTTTCAATGCACCATTTGGAGCGTGTGAGGTATGTAATGGACTAGGAGAGAGCATGGAAGTGGATGTTGATCTAGTAGTACCGAATAGAGACTTGAGCTTGAAACAGGGAGCTATAGCAGCGTGGTCTTCGAATGGATTAAATGATAATACATACTATTCAAAGATGATTTTGGCACTTTGTGATAAATTTAAAGTGTCTATAGATACACCATTCAAGGATTTGCCAGATGATTTTGTAGAAGAGTTGTTATATGGAAAAGAGAACACAATAGTATCATTTATGTTTGATTCAAAATTTGGTGGATTGAAAGAATATAAAAATTATTATGAAGGTGTAATTGTAAATATTGATAGAAGATATAAAGAGACTCATTCAGAAGCTATGAGAGACAGGCTAGAAGATTTTATGGCAGAAAAGCCTTGTCCAAAATGTAAGGGAAAAAGATTAAAAGCAGAAGTTTTGGCAGTGAAAATAGACAATAAAAATATAATGGAAGTTACTGATTTATCAGTAGAAGAGTTATTTGAATTTGTTGAAGGCATAAAATTAAGTGAGAAGAAAGCATTTATAGCAAGGGATATCTTAAAAGAAATAAGAGAAAGATCAAGTTTTTTGAAAAATGTTGGACTTGGATATCTTACTTTATCAAGAAAAGCAGGGACACTTTCAGGAGGAGAAGCACAAAGAATTAGGCTCGCAACTCAGATTGGATCAGCTCTAACAGGAGTGCTATATGTATTGGATGAGCCAAGCATTGGTCTTCACCAAAGAGACAATGACAAGTTGATAGGGACACTAAGAACGCTTACAGATATAGGAAATACTTTAATAGTGGTGGAACACGATGAGGATACTATGAGAGCAGCAGACTATATAGTTGATATAGGACCAGCGGCGGGTATTCATGGTGGAAAGATTGTAGCACAAGGAAATGTAGATGAAATAATGGCAAATCCAAACTCTATTACAGGTAAATATTTGAGTGGTGAAATAACAATTCCAATGCCAGAAACTCTTCGTGAAGGAAATGGAGAAGTAGTAGAGATTAAGGGCGCAAAAGAAAATAATCTGAAAAATATAGATGTGAAATTTCCTTTAGGTAAGTTTACATGTGTTACAGGTGTATCAGGCTCTGGAAAATCTACTTTGGTAAATGAGATTTTATACAAGGGCTTGGCTCACAAGATTAATAGATCTAGAGTAAGACCAGGAGAGCATAAAGAAATTACAGGTATAGAAAATATTGATAAGATAATAAATATAGATCAGAGTCCTATAGGAAGAACACCAAGATCAAATCCTGCTACTTACACTGGCGTATTTGATATGATTAGAGACTTGTTTGCTTCTACAAATGAAGCTAAGGCAAGAGGATATAAAAAAGGAAGATTTAGCTTTAATGTAAAGGGAGGAAGATGTGAAGCTTGTAAGGGCGATGGAATATTAAAAATAGAAATGTTTTTCCTACCAGATGTATATGTACCATGCGAAGTTTGTAAGGGGGAGAGATATAACAGAGAAACCTTACAAGTAAAATATAAAGATAAGAGTATATCAGATGTTTTGGATATGAATGTTGAAGAAGCTTTGGAATTCTTTGAAAATATACCGAGCATAAAAAGAAAGCTTGAGACATTAATGCAGGTTGGACTTTCCTATATAAAGATGGGACAGCCATCGACTCAATTGTCTGGAGGAGAAGCTCAGAGAATCAAGCTTGCAACAGAGCTAAGTAAAAGACCAACTGGTAAGACTATGTATATACTAGATGAGCCAACTACAGGCCTTCACTCTGAAGATGTAAGAAAATTAATAGAGGTCCTTCAAAGGTTGGCAGACACTGGAAACACAGTAGTGGTAATAGAACATAACCTAGATGTTATCAAAACAGCGGATCATATTATTGATTTAGGTCCTGAAGGTGGTAGTCAGGGTGGAACAATTGTTGCAACAGGAACTCCTCAGGAAATAGCAAAGGTAAAAGAAAGTTATACTGGACAATATCTATCAAAGATGATATTTAAATAATATTATTAAAATTTTAATAGATAATAGATGTTTTTAAATATTATCATATAATCTGATACTATGTAAAAAAGTGAAAAGGACTGGTTTTTTATCAGTCCTTTTTGATGTAAAAAATATAAAATTTAGTGTATAATATAGTATAAAGAAAAAAAATATTTATAGAAAATATTTATGTTTAAATCTTAAAAAAAATAATAGTATAAAAACTATATTAATAAATAGAAAATATTTTATAAAACGACGAATTGATTATAAATAATAATAGAAAAAAGGCTATTAAAATCTTATAAGTGAAAATAAAATATAACAAAAAAAATATATAAAAAAGTAAGATCTTGTAAAATCATATAAATAAAAACAGAACAAGATGAAAAATTGAAAGGTAATTTTTGAAATTAGTTAATCATTTATATTTTAAGGGTATTTATATAATGATTATATTTTTACAAATGATATATTTATAAAATGATTGATTTGTAAAAAAAACACAAAAATCAATGAAATTAAAATAAGCTGAGGAAAATAAAAATAAAAATAATATAAAAAAGGATAAAAATAAAAAATTAAAATAGTAGATAAAAAATAGAAATATAGATAGTAAGATTATTTGAAAAGATGGTGAATAGATTGTTTGATATAAGAGAACATTTGAAGACACTTCCTGCAAGCCCAGGAGTGTATTTGATGAAAAATAAAGCAGGAAAAGTGATTTATGTAGGAAAAGCCATCTCACTAAAAAACCGTGTGAGGCAATATTTTCAATCGTCTAAAAATCATTCTGACAAAGTAAAATCGATGGTGAAACATATTGATAGCTTTGAATATATTATTACTGATTCTGAACTAGAGGCATTAATCCTAGAGTGTAATTTAATAAAAAAATATAAACCCAAATATAATATATTATTGAGAGATGATAAAACATACCCATATATTAAAGTTACGATGAAGGAAGATTTTCCAAGAGTAATGAAGGTAAGAAGAGTGTTAAAAGATGGGGCAAAATATTTTGGACCATATACAAATGTTACAGCTGTAAATGATACTTTGGAGATCATAAAAAATATTTATCCTATAAGGACTTGTAATATAGATATTCAAAAGGCAATAAAAAACAAAGCGAGACCTTGCCTAAATTATCATATTAAAAGATGTGTGGGTCCTTGCACTGGAAGGGTATCAAAAGAAGAATATATGAAAATGATAGATGAAATAGTCCTGTTTCTTTCTGGTAGGGAAGAAAGCCTAATATTATTACTAGAAGAAAAAATGAAGCTAGCATCTATAAATCTTGACTTTGAAGAGGCAGCAGATTACCGAGATAAAATATCAAGTCTTAGGGACGTAATAGAAAGACAAAAGATATCAAATGTACAAAATGATACAGATCAGGATGTTATAGCAATGGCTAATTTTGATGAAGAAGCTTGTGTTCAGGTATTTTTTATTAGAAATGGCAAGATATCTGGTAGAGAAAACTTTATGTTAGAAGGGGTAAAAGACAGTGAAAGATCAGTGATTTTAGGATCCTTTATAAAACAATTTTATATGAATCAAGAGTATATACCCAAGGAATTAATCGTAGAAGAAGATTTTATGGATATGGAAATTGTAGAAGAAATGCTTTCTAACAAGCGTGGAAACAATGTATATGTTAGAGTTCCACAAAAAGGAGAAAAAAGGGCATTAGTAATGATGGTAAGAAAAAATGCTGATGAATATCTAGTTAAGTTTGACGACTTAAATAAGAAAAAGTATGAAAGAAGTGTAGGTGCTCTTGAAGAATTAAGAAAGCTGTTGGAAATAGAAAAACCACTTCATAGAATAGAATCCTATGATATCTCTAATATACAAGGTGTTGACTCTATAGGAACTATGGTAGTATATACGAATGGAGTAAAGGATAAAAAAGAATATAGAAGGTTTAAGATAAAAACAGTAGAAGGTCCAGATGATTATGCATCTATGGCAGAGGTGTTAGATAGAAGATTAAAACATGGTAACCTACCAGATCTGATACTATTAGATGGTGGCAAAGGACAAGTGTCTGCAGTAAAAGAGGTAATGAAATTTAATGATGAAGACATACCGCTTTGGGGTATGTATAAAGACGATAAACATAGGACGAAAGGTCTTACAAACATAGAAAAAAGTATAGATTTAGATACGACTTCAAGTTTGTACAGATTTGTGGCAAATATTCAAGAAGAGGTACATAACTACTCTATATCATATCATAGAAGTCTAAGAGATAAGAAAATGACCAAGTCAGCACTAGATGACGTGGCTGGAGTTGGACCAAAGAGAAAGAAGGCTCTTATGTTAAAGTTTAAAGACGTTGACAATATTAAGAGGGCTACTGTAGAAGAAATAATGACAGTAGAAGGAATAAATGAACAGTTGGCTCAAGATATAGTACTGCATCTTAAAAAAGTTAGGTAAATAAATTGAAAATAATATAATTATATAAAAATCAATGAAAAATACAGGAAATTTCAATAAAAGTAATATATGAAAGGAAAAGCTATGAAAAAAGTGACCGTTAGAGATTTAATAGATAACTTGGGGTTAAAAGAAATAATCTCTCCAAAAGGTAAGGCAGAAAAAACAATTATAACAGAGAAAGAAATAAATAGACCAGGTATACAACTTGCAGGGTATTTTGACTATTTTACTCCAGAAAGGATACAAATAATTGGAAAGACCGAATATACTTTCTTTGGGATATTCAAAGATGAGGATAGAGAAAATACACTTCGCCAATATTTTTCACATGAAATACCTATAGTTATAGTGACAAGAGATATGGCACTAAGGGCTGATTTTTATAAATGGGCTCAAAAAACAGGCACAATTGTTTGTTCTACTAAAAAAGAAACAACTAGATTTATAAATAAACTATCTTCTTATTTAGAAGATAGAATGGCACCGAGACAAACAGTTCATGGAGTGTTGGTTGATATAAATGGAGTTGGGGTGCTGATAAAGGGTGAAAGTAGTATTGGAAAATCAGAAACCGCGCTTGAATTGGTACAAAATGGAAATAGGCTAGTAGCAGATGACGCAGTAGAAATAAAAAGATCAGATGATGGGGTTTTGTCAGGTCAAGCGCCAGAACTACTTAGAAACTATATAGAAATAAGGGGAATAGGAATAATAGATATAAAGAGTCTTTATGGAGCGAGAAGTATAAATCCAATAAAGAGAATAGATCTAGTTGCATATCTTGAAATGTGGAATCCAGAAAAATATTATGATAGACTAGGTTTGGACAAGGATTATGAAGATATATTAGGTACTAGAGTAGAAAAGATAGTAGTTCCTGTTAAACCAGGTAGAAATGTTGCTATGGTTTTGGAGGTAGCAGCAATGAACTACAGGCAAAGACAGTTGGGGAATGATGCAGCTATAGAGTTTTCTAATAAATTGACAGATGTAATAGAAAATAAAGCGAAATAAAGAAAAATAAAACACAAAAAGTATTGTTATTTTTACATATTTTAGATATTATATAAGTTGGTATGTATTGTTTAAAATACGAAAGGAGGATATGATGGATAAGAAGGAAGTGTACGAATCTTTAAGAAGAATACTAAATGAAGATTTAATATTTATAGATGAGCCAATGAAAGACCATATTTCTTTCAGAGTAGGCGGGCCAGCGGATATTTTGGTTAGACCTAGAACGGAAGAAGAAATACAGGCGGTATTTAAGCTTGCTACAGAAAATAAATTACCATTCTTTGTAAAGGGGAACGGTACTAACATATTAATAAAAGACGGTGGATTTAGAGGGCTGGTAATAGAGCTAGCAGATAATTTCAGTGATTATAAAATAGATGGAAAGCTTGTAACAGTCCAAACAGGAGCACTATTATCAATAATAGGAAGAGAGGTAATGAAAGAATCTCTAACTGGATTTGAATTCGCATCAGGAATACCAGGATCTTTAGGTGGAGCCCTAGCAATGAACGCTGGAGCATATGGTGGCGAAATGAAGAACATAGTGAAGTCAGCAAGACTTATGGACTGTGAGGGAAATGTAACAGAATATACTAATGAAGAAATGAACTTTGGATATAGACACAGTAGACTTACTGATGAAAAGAAAATAGCTATATCTGCAGTGATAGAGTTAGAAGAAGGAAATTATGAAGAAATAAAAGAAAAAATGGCCGATTTAGCGTATCAAAGAAGAAGCAAACAGCCATTAGAATATCCAAGTGCAGGTTCTACTTTTAAGAGACCAGAAGGATATTTTGCAGGTAAGTTGATACAGGATTCAGACCTTAAGGGGGCATCAATAGGCGGTGCACAGGTATCTGAAAAACACTCTGGATTTGTTATAAATAGCAATAGAGCTACAGCTAATGACATAATAAGTCTAATAGAGCATGTCAAGACTAGAGTTTACGATATCCATGGTGTACAGCTTGAGGAAGAGGTAAAGATTCTTGGGGAGGATAAAGAGTAATCTGGAGGTGAATACTTATGAAGATTCTTGCAGATTACCATAATCACACTATATTTAGCTGTGGTGGTAATGACAACAGAAGGCACGCAACAGGAAAAGTTGAAGATAATGTATCGGCAGCTTTGGAAAAAGGATTGGACAAAATAGGAATTTCAGAACATGGATTTAATCATGCATTTTATGGTCTTTCTAAGGAAAATGCAAAAAAGGAAAGAGATGAAATAGATAGGTTAAACAAGAAATATCCACAAATTGAAATACTGATGGGGATGGAGTGTAACATATTAGATGATAGTGGAAGAATTGATATGCCAGATGATATGAAAAAACATTTTGACTATGTTTTAGCTGGCTACCACTTTGGATCAAAGCCAACATCTTTAAAGTCACTTTTTCATCACATAGATAATTTCATTACTAAAGGTTTTTTTTCTAAAAGTTACAATACAAGATCTGTGGTAAATGCTATGAAGAATAATGATTTATTATATATTACTCATCCTGGTGATAAAGGAAGGGTAGATATAGAAGAAATAGCTAAGGTAGCTGAACAAACAGGTACCGGTCTTGAAATAAATGGACACCATAATAGATTGAGTGCAGATATGATAAGACAGATAAAGCATAGAGATATCAAGTTTTTTATAGGATCTGATGCACACGATCCTAAAAATATAGCAAACTTCGATAGGGCTATAGCAATAGCAAAAGAAGCACAACTAGATTTAAATAGAATTGTAAATATAAAAATATAATAGATGATTGGGGGAATAAATAATGAAGTTTGTAATAGTAACAGGCCTGTCTGGATCTGGAAAAAGTGAAGCGATGAATGCATTGGAAGACATGGGATTTTACTGTGTGGACAACTTACCTCCAGCATTGATAATAAACTTTGCAGAACTATTCTTTCAGGCAAATTCAAATATTGATAAGGTTGCCTTGGGAATAGATATAAGGGGAAGAGAATTCTTCCAAGCTTTAAACACTGCTTTAGAGCAATTGAGTGCAGCCAATTACAAGTATGATATGATCTATTTGGATTGCGATGATGATGTATTGATCAAAAGATACAAAATGACTCGAAGAAATCATCCTCTTGCAACGAATGCTCAAATACCAGACGGTATAAAAAAAGAAAGAGTAATAATGGAACCTTTGAAGAAATATTCTAATATGATAATAGATACTAGTAATATGAAACCAAAGGATTTAAAGGCTGAAATAGCCAGTATGTACGATTCAGGTGATGGATTGGAAAGTCCTAATATAACTATATCAGTAGTTTCTTTCGGATTTAAATATGGCCTTCCAATTGATGCAGATTTGGTATTTGATGTAAGATTTTTACCAAATCCATACTATGTCCCTGAATTAAGACCAAAAACGGGTGATTATGAAGAAGTTAGAGATTTTGTTATGGATTCAGACATCAGCCATGAATTTTTGGACAAACTATTTGATATGTTGGATTTTTTGATTCCACAGTATATCAATGAAGGAAAGCAGCACTTAGTAATTGGTATAGGTTGTACTGGTGGAAGACATAGATCAGTAACAATTACCAATTTTACATATGATTATTTGTGTGAACATGGATATAGAGCGGTAAAGAAGCACAGAGATTCAAAGTTAGATTAATGGAGGAAGAAGATGCAGATACAAATAAGCGGCGTGGAACTAGTATTGTCACTTCTTGCATTTTTGGGAGTCGTAGCTTTTATAGTAGCTCTCTATGTTTCATATAAGTTCTTAAAACTATATAGAAAAACACTACGTCAAAGTCAAATGACTTTCCAAAAGATGGAAGAAAAAATATTTGAACCACATGTAGTGGTAATCGGTGGAGGAACTGGCCAATCAGTATTTCTGAGAGGTTTAAAACATGTTACAAAGAATATTACGGCAATAGTAACTGTTGCAGATGATGGTGGAGGATCTGGAGCACTAAGAGAGGATCTAGGAATGCTACCACCAGGAGATATCAGAAACTGTCTCTTGGCACTTGCAAATATTGAGCCAACTATGAATGAAGTGATGCAGTATAGATTTCCAGAAGGAGCCTTAAAAGGTCAAAGCTTCGGAAACTTATTTATAGCTGCTATGACTGGACTTTATGATAATTTTGAAACAGCAGTGTACAAAATGAGTCAAATCTTTGCTATAACAGGTAGGGTATTGCCAGTAACAATGGACGATATTAACTTGGTAGCCGAACTAGAAAATGGTAAGGTTATAAAAGGTGAATCCAATATACCTACTGAAGCAAAAAAAATGGACACTAAGATTAAAAAAATGAGTCTAGATAAAACAGACGTAAAACCATTAGATGAAGTAATCTCATCAATAAAAAATGCAGATACAATAGTAATTGGACCAGGAAGTTTATATACAAGTATTCTTCCCAATATACTGATGGATGACGTTGTGGATGCACTATCAACTACAAAGGCTCCAAAGATATATGTGTGTAATATTATGACTCAGCCTGGAGAAACAGATGGCAAAGATGTTTTGGACCACGTAAAGGTACTAATAGAGCATGCAGGAATCAACTTTATAGATTATGTTGTCGCAAACAATGAAAGACTCCCAGCAGGCGTATTTGAAAGATATGCAAATGATGGTGCAGAGTTGGTATTGTTAGATGATGATCAAAAAGATGAATTAAACAGAATGGGAATTACATACGTAGAACAAAAATTGATAGAAATAAAAAATGGATATATAAGACATGACGCAGAGTTGGTATCCAATTCTGTAATGAAAATAGCAATAAAGCACAGTTATACAAACAACATTTGATTTTGTGAGGAGTGATATTATGAGAGAAGAGGTAAGTGCAGGTGGTGTAGTTGTCCTTGGTAATACTATATTGCTACTGAGAAAATATAACGGAGACTGGGTTTTACCTAAGGGTAAGGTTGAAAAAGGTGAAAATCATGAACAAACAGCCCTAAGAGAGGTAAAAGAGGAAACCGGAGTAAAAGCCAGTATAGTAAAGTACTTAGGAGAGATACATTACACTTACAAGGAAAACTGGGATCACCAAAAGGGAGTCCATAAAATAGTCTTTTGGTATCTAATGCATACAAAAAATATGGAAACAGTACCGCAGAGAGAAGAAGGATTTGTAGAAGCTAAGTTTGTACATATAGACAGAGTTTTAGATATTGCTAGATATGATGATGAGAAAGAAATAATAAAGGTAGCTCTTAAAGAAATAGAAAAAGAAAATAAGAAGGATGCTAAGTAATGTCTTTTTCAACAGATACTAAAAATGAATTATCTAGAATAGAAAACAAAGAAAAACGTCTAGATTTGGCTGAACTCTCCGCAATTGTAAGACTTTCAGGTACAATACAATTATCTGGTAATATGCAGATAAGCCTTAAAATTACTACTGAGCTAAATGCAATAGCTAGAAAAGTATTTAAGATGTTAAAAAATAACTTCGATATCAATACTAGTATCACTGTAAATAAAAATCAAATGTTGAAAAGAAATAATAGTTATGTACTCACTGTAACTCCAGAAATGGGGGCAAGTGATTTACTGATCGGATTAGGAATATTGAAAAGTGGAAATAGCTTTTTCCCTAGAAATGATGTTCCTTCAGAAATTGTGAGAGAGGCCGATGAAGCAAATGCATATATAAGAGGAGCCTTTTTAGGTAGTGGATCAATCAATGATCCTGAAAAAAATTATCATATGGAATTTGTGACAAATAATGAAGATTATTCATATGAACTCAGTGATTTAATAAATTCTATGGGATTTCATACCAAAATAGTGGAAAGAAAGAATAATCATGTGGTTTATCTCAAAGAAAGTGAGCAGATTTCAGATCTTCTGACAATAATGGGAGCTAACAGTGCGATGTTTGTACTTCAAAATGCTAAAATTGTCAAAGATATGAGAAATAAAGTAAATAGAATAGTAAATTGTGAAACAGCTAATCTATCAAAAACGGTAGATGCTGCTGTAAGACAGGTTGAAAGCATACTTATAATACAGAAAACAATTGGTATAAGTAAGTTGCCAATGAATTTACAAGAGCTTGCAATGTTGAGGATGGAATATGAAGATATGAGTCTCAAAGAATTAGGAGAAAAGCTACATCCTCCACTTGGAAAATCTGGAGTAAATCATAGATTTAAAAAAATAGAAGAAATAGCAGATCGCTATAGAGATCAAGTCGCACCAGAAGAACTATTTAGATAGGTCCGTGCGACTTATTTTTGCTTGAAATATTAAAAAATTAGTGGTAAAAATAATAATATGAATTTAAAATATATATGAATGTATACTAAATTAAAAATGAAGAAAGGAGGATATAATGAGTAAATTATTAAATGACAAAAAAGTAGAAAATAAAGTTGCGAAAAATAAAGATTTTGCACATCTACATGTTCATACAGAGTATAGCTTACTAGATGGATTTTCTAGATTAAAATGGCTTATTCCAAAAGTTAAAGAACTTGGTATGACTTCGTGTGCAATTACTGATCATGGATCTATGTTTGGAGTAGTTGATTTTTATAAAAGTTGTAAAAAAGAAGGAATAAAGCCAATAATAGGGTGTGAAGTATATATTGCAGCTAGATCTATGAAGGACAAAGACCCTAATCTAGACAAGTATTCATCACACTTAATACTGCTAGCAGAAAATAATGAAGGATACAAAAATTTAATAAAAATAGTGTCTGACTCTTATGTAGATGGCTTCTATTACAAACCTAGAACGGATAAAGAACAACTTAGAAAGTATTCTAAAGGAATAATATGTCTATCAGCCTGCCTAAATGGTGAAATTCCAAAGGCGCTTTTGCAAAGAAATTATGATCTAGCTAGAGATTTGGCTATTGAATATAGAGATATTTTTGGAAAAGATAATTTCTTTTTGGAGATACAAGACCATAAGCTAGCAGAAGACAAGGAAGTAAATGCTGGGATATTAAAAATTTCAAAGGAATTGGATATTCCAATGGTAGCGACAAATGATTCGCACTATGTAAACAGGGAAGATGCCAAAAATCATGATGCTTTATTGTGTATACAGATGCAAAAGACTATAGATGATCCGAGTAGAATGAAATTCCCAAATGATGAATTTTATGTAAAGTCTAGAGAAGAGATGGAGTCCTTATTTCCATTTGCTCCAGAGGCAATTGATAATACATTAAAAATAGCAGACAGATGTAATGTAGAGTTTGATTTTGATACTTACCACATACCATCTTTTGATGTACCTGATGGACTTACTCCTTTGGAATATTTAAAGAAATTGTGCTATGAAGGTCTTTACGAAAGATATACAAGTCCTACAAAAGAAGAGATTGATAGATTAGAATATGAAATTGATGTAATCTCTAGTATGGGATATATAGAATATTTCCTTATAGTGTGGGATTTTATAGATTTTGCCAAGAAAAATAATATAATGGTTGGTCCAGGAAGAGGTTCAGCAGCGGGTTCTATAGTTGCTTATACGCTCAATATAACAGATATTGACCCTATAAAGTATAATTTATTGTTTGAGCGTTTTCTAAATCCAGAAAGAGTGACCATGCCTGATATAGACATAGACTTTTGCTATGAAAGAAGAGAAGAAGTGATTGACTATGTAAAAGAAAAATATGGAAAAGATCATGTAGCTCAGATTATAACATTTGGTACTATGGGAGCCAAGCTAGCCATTAGAGATGTAGGAAGAGTAATGGATGTAGCATATAATAAAGTAGATTCTATAGCAAAAGAGATTCCATTTGCACTTGGAATGACTATAGACAAGGCCTTTGATGTCAATCCAAACCTTGTGAGTATGTATGAAAGTGATACAGAAGTCAAGGAAATAATTGATACTTCTAAAAAGATGGAGGGAATGTTAAGGCACGCATCTACACATGCAGCAGGTGTCGTAATATCCAAAAATCCAGTATATGAATATGTGCCACTATATAAGAATCAAGATTCAATAACGACTCAATTTACAATGACTACACTTGAGGAGTTAGGTCTATTAAAGATGGACTTTCTTGGTCTTAGAACACTTACTGTTATAAGAGATGCACTTGATTTAATAGAGCTTAATAGAGAAAAAAAAGGATATACTGAACATATAGATTTCTCAAAAATGGAATATGATGATCAAAAAGTTTTTGAACAGTTGGCACTAGGAAATACACTAGGAGTATTTCAGTTAGAAAGCAGCGGGATGAGAAACTTTATGAAGCAACTAAAACCGAATAGTTTTGAAGATGTTGTCGCTGGAATATCTTTGTTTAGACCAGGTCCAATGGATTCTATACCAACATATATAGAATGTAAACATAACCCTGAAAAGGTAACATATCTTCATGAAAAATTAAAGCCAATATTAGAAGTTACTTATGGTTGTCTAGTCTATCAGGAACAGGTAATGCAGGTAGTTAGAGAGTTAGGTGGCTATAGTTTTGGACGAAGTGACCTAGTAAGACGTGCCATGAGTAAAAAGAAAATGGACGTGATGGAAGAAGAGCGTCAATATTTTATATATGGTAAGCTAGATGATGAAGGGAAGATAGAAATCTCGGGCTGTGTAAGAAATGGAGTGCCAGAGGATATTGCAAATCAGATATTTGATGACATGATAGATTTTGCGAAATACGCCTTTAATAAATCACATGCCGCTGCATACGGCGTGTTGGCATATGAAACTGCATATCTAAAGACTTACTATCCAGTTGAATTTATGGCAGCACTTATGACTTCAGTTATGGGAAATACTGACAAAGTAGTAGAATATATTAGAGAATGTGATGCAATAGGTATAGATGTGTTACCACCAGATATAAATAAATCTTATTCAAAGTTTTCTGTTGATGACAAATGCATTAGATTTGGTTTGGCAGCAGTTAAAAATGTTGGATCAAATGTCATTGATAGTATTGTCAAGGAAAGAGAAGACGGCGGGGATTTTACTGATTTTACAAATATGCTCAAAAGGTTGGACTCAAAGCTAACGAATAAGAGAGTAATTGAGAGCTTAATAAAATGTGGAACATTTGATTCTATGGGAGAAAATAGAGCTACTCTTATGTTTGGTTTTGAAGATTTGTTGGAAAGTATTAATAGCGATAGAAAAAAGAATGTTGAGGGTCAGATTTCCCTATTTGAAATAGTTGCTGATGATAGCGAAGAAGATATTATAGAGGAACAAGTTCCTCTTAAATTTATTCCTGAATATAAAGAAAAAATAAGGTTAGATATGGAAAAAGAAGTATTAGGAGTATATGTTACGGGGCATCCGCTAGCAGAATATGGAGAGTTACTTTCAAAAAAAACTTCAATAGATAATGGTGAAATCAATAAATTGAGAGAAGATCCAGAGAAGCTCCAAGAACTAAATGACCAAGATAATATTATAGGTGGTATGATAATAGCCAAAAGAATGATGACTACTAAAAGAAATGAGTTAATGGCATTTATAACAGTGGAAGATTTATTTGGGAGTATTGATATGGTTATATTTCCAAATGTATTAAAAAAATATCAAAACTTATTAAATGAAGACTCAATAATTTTGGTTAAAGGCAAGACGAGTGTTAGGGGCGATGATGATGTATCTTTTATAGCAAATAACATAAAGGATATAGATGATGATAGTCCATTTGAAGAAAAAAAGGATAATGGATTTAGATATTACAATACCAAAAAAAGAAATAACGGAACAGGTAAAAAACTTTTTATAAGAATAGATTCTATGCAGGATGAAGAGTTAGTAAACGAAATTTATTCAGTAGTTAGAAAAAACCAAGGTACAGATACAGTTGTATTATTTCCCACTGATGAAAACAAAAATGGAAGTAAGAAAACTTACCAATTATCTGGATTAGGAGTATATGCTGATGAAAAAGTAAAAGATGAACTAATTAACTTTTTACCAGAATCAGATATAATAATCAAATAAAAATATTTAAATAGACAGTAAATTTATATTTGCTGTCTATTTTTTAATGCAAATAATGTAAGCATTGATAACTATAAACTAACCTTTACTTTATTTTATGAAATAGATATAATAAATTAAAATTATGTTATGAAAACAATATCCTTATTTAAAAAGGCAAAAAGTGTTCAAAATAATGTAAAAATATGGTAAAGCTATTCTTTAAATCCCTATCTTATGTTATAATAACAAAAGATGCAATCGCAATATTTTTTTAACCATTATGGGCTGCTGAGTGTACGGCAGGGTCTTAAACAGTCCCTTTAAAAACTTAGATTGCTTATTAAATTGTTATGTGATTTGAGTAAATTAGTTATAGATTAAGTTATTTGCTAATGCAATGGGAGGAAGATATATGAAAGCAATTGGTATTTTAACTAGTGGAGGAGACGCTCCAGGAATGAATGCAGCTATAAGAGCTGTCGTTAGAACTGCTATATATTATGGATATAAGGTATACGGTATTGAAAAGGGATATAAAGGTCTTCTTGATGAAGAATTCATCGAAATGGACCTGTCTTCAGTAGGAGATATTATCCAAAGAGGTGGTACTATACTGAAATCATCTAGATGTGATGAGTTTAAGACTCCAGAAGGAAGAGAAAAAGCAGTAGAGATTTTGGAAAACTATGGAATAGGAAGTTTAATTGTAATAGGTGGAGATGGTTCATTTACAGGTGCCAAGATGCTTAGTAAGCTAGGCGTTGCCACTATTGGTATACCTGGTACTATTGACAATGATCTTGCTTATACAGATTATACAATAGGATTTGATACAGCTATGAACACTGTATTAGATGCTATAGGAAAAATTAGAGATACATCATCTTCTCATGATAGAGTAAACATTGTAGAAGTAATGGGCAGAAACTGTGGAGATTTAGCGCTTTTCTCAGGCCTTGCAGGTGGTGCGGAAACGATTATAGTTCCAGAAATGGAAATAAGAACCGATGAAATAGTAAATAAATTAAAGACAACACAAAAAAGAGGCAAAAAACACAGTATTATTGTATTAGCTGAAGGTGCTGACGTTGATGGTGGTGCTTTGGCTCTTAAAGAAATATTAACTGAAGAAGATGACGCTGATGTAAGAGTAACTGTACTTGGCCATGTTCAAAGAGGTGGCTCTCCATCTGCATTTGATAGAATACTTGCAAGCAAATTAGGAAATAAGGCTGTAGAACTTTTAATAGAAGGTGAATCAGGCAAAGTTGTGGGTATGAAAGATAGTAAGATCATAGATATGGATATTGAAGAAGCACTATCTATGAAAAAAGAATTTAATGTAGATATATATGAAATGGCAAAGGTACTATCTATATAGTTACTAAATGGTATAAATTAATATGAAATATGATTATGGAAATATAAAATTGAGTGCAAGTATCTTGGTTTAGACACTCAACTTAGTTTAAATTAGAGGTGATTATGATGGTAAAGTTTAAGAAGACTAAAATAGTATGTACAATGGGTCCTGCTACTGATTCAGATGAAATATTGAGACAATTGGTATTAAATGGATTAAATGTTTGTAGATTCAATTTTTCTCATGGTTCTCATGAAGAACATAAGGAAAGAATGGACCGTACAAAGAGAATAAGAGAAGAATTAAATGAACCAATCGCAATATTATTAGATACAAAGGGGCCAGAAATAAGAACTGGTGACTTTGAAGAAGCAATAATACTAGAAGAAGGTGCAAAATTCGTTGTTACAATGGATGACTGTATAGGCAACAAAGATAGATGTACAGTATCATATAAGGGTATGATTGATGACGTGAAAGTAGGAGACACTATACTAATAGATGATGGCTTAGTGGCTTTAAAGATTGTGGAAATAAAGGGAAATGATATAATAACAACAGTAGAAAATTCAGGAAAGGTATCTTCTAAAAAGGGAGTAAACTTACCTGGTGTAGTGATAAATCTACCTGCAGTAACAGATAAGGACGTATCTGATATCAAATTTGGTATAGAACAAGGTATAGACTTTATTGCAGCTTCTTTTGTTAGAAAAGCAGCTGATGTTATAGAAATAAGAAAAATATTAGAAGAAAATAATGCTTCAGATATTCAAATTATATCTAAAATAGAAAGTCAAGAAGGCGTTGAAAATATCAATTCTATACTACAGGTATCTGATGGTATCATGGTAGCAAGAGGTGATATGGGTGTTGAAATACCAAGTGAAGAAGTTCCAATAGTTCAAAAGATGATCATAAAGAGATGTAATGTATTATCTAAGCCAGTAATAACAGCCACTCAGATGATGGACTCTATGATTAGAAATCCTAGACCAACAAGAGCAGAAGTAACAGATGTAGCAAATGCTATATATGATGGAACAGATGCAATCATGTTGTCAGGAGAAACAGCAGCAGGTAAGTATCCAATTGAAGCTGTAAAAACAATGAATAGAATTGCTATAAGAACTGAAGAAACACTTGACTATAGCACAGTATCAAAGCATGCATATATGAGAGGTATAACTGTAACAGATGCTATAAGCCATGCTACTTGTACAACAGCTATGGATTTAGGTGCTCAGGCAATTATAACTTGTACATCTTCAGGATATACAACAAAGATGGTATCAAAGTTTAGACCAAAGGCTCCAATTATAGCAGCTACTCAGAGTGACAAGGTAATGAGAAGACTATCACTTAACTGGGGTACTTATCCAGTAAAAAGTGATCTTGGAGAAAATACAGATGAGGTTGTAAAGGCTTCTATTTTAGCTACAAGAGAGGCAGGATTTGCAAGCTCTGGAGATACAGTAGTTGTTACAGCAGGTGTTCCAGTAGGTAAGACTGGAAAGACTAATCTAATCAAGGTAAGTGTAATAGCAGACTTCTTAGGTAGAGGTATAGGTATCGGCGATGATGTAGTTGAAGGTGTTGCAAGAGTAGTTATTCCAGGAGAAGATTGCCCTGAATTTAATGAAGGTGATATACTAGTAACTGTAGGTACAGATAGAGATATGGTTAAGTATATTGAAAAGGCAAGTGCAATAGTAACTGAAACTGGTGGAATGACATCACATGCTGCAATAGCAGGTATAACTTTAAATACTCCAGTAGTAGTATCTGTAGATGATATTACAACTAAGCTTAAGAGCGGAGAAAAAATCAGAGTAGAGCCATCAAGTGGTGCTATAACAAGATAGTAATATATAAAATATAATTTATGATAATATAAAAGCTGTTGTGATATGGATTGTGTCTATATTTACAATGGCTTTTTATTTTTGTAAATATATATTATAATAAATGGACATAGCTAAATTTAAAATATAGTAGTATATATACAGATTATAGAGTAAAATATATAAGGCGATATTAATAATTAATGGAAACAGTTAAATATAGATAAGGAATGGTGTAAAAATGCTTGAAAAAGGTAAAAAGTATGAGTGTGAAATAGTAGATATAGGTCAAGGTGGAGTAGGAATAGGAAAACACAATGGCTTTACAGTATTTGTAGATTCGGCTCTTCCAGGAGAAATAGTAGATGTCAAAATTACGAAATCTAAGAAGAAATATGCTGAAGGTGTGATTTCTAAGATAAAAAAGGAGTCAGATTTTAGAGTTGATAGAGTCTGTTCTATGAAGTATAGAAATTGTGGTGGTTGCCAGATACAAGAACTTGATTATAAAAAACAACTAGAAATAAAAACTGATGAAGTAAGACAAGATATTAAAAGAATTGGTAATTTAGAAGATGTATTAATACACGATGCAATAGGTATGGAAGAACCTTTTAGATATAGAAATAAAGCACAATTTCCAATTCAAAAAATAGATGGTAAAGTAAAAATAGGTTTTTATAAAAAGAAAAGCCATGATGTAATAGATATGGATAAATGTGTGATTCAGCATGAAAAGAGTGACAAAGTAATAGAAATAGTAAGAGAATTTATAGAAGAAAACAATATAAGTATATATGACGAAAAGAGTAACAGGGGTCTACTAAGACATATAGTAACAAAGGTAGGCTATACTACTGGAGAAGTAATGGTGGTATTAGTTGCAACTAAGAAAGAAATAGCAAATATAGATAAATTAGTAGAATCCTTAAAAGTTAATATAGATGGATTCAAAACATTAGTTATAAATATAAATGACAAGAAAACAAATGTTATTTTGGGAAGAAAAAATATAAATATTTATGGAGAGGGTAAGATTATTGATAATATAGGAAGCCTCAAATTTGAGATAAGTCCATTGTCATTTTTCCAAGTAAATCCTGTTCAGACAGAAGTTTTATATAATAAGGCTCTTGAGTATGCAAATCTATCTAAAGAAGATACTGTATTTGATATTTACTGCGGTATAGGAACAATTTCTTTATTTCTAGCAGAAAAAGCTAAGAAAGTATTTGGAGTAGAAATAGTTGAAGATGCAATAAACGATGCTAATAAAAATGCAAAATTAAATGATATAGATAATGTGGAGTTTTTTGTAGGAAAGGCAGAGGAAGTAGTACCTAAATTATATAAAGATGGCAAAACTGCTAATGTTGTAGTTGTGGATCCTCCAAGAAAGGGATGCGATGAAAAGGTATTGGATACAATTGTAGAAATGAATCCCGATAGAGTAGTGTACGTAAGCTGTAACCCCTCTACTTTGGCCAGAGATCTTAAATATCTTGATGCAAAGGGATTTGTTTGCAAGGAAATTCAAGCAGTTGACATGTTCCCTCATAGCGTTCACATTGAGAGTGTAGCACTTATAGAGAAGAACTAGAGTTTTCTATAAGTTTAGATTGTTACAAAGATAAAAAAGAAGTAGCTTTTAGCTACTTCTTTTTTATTAATTTATATAATACTTGCAGTTATACTCATCATTTAGTGGTAGTTCTCTCTACTGTGTTTAATGTTTTATAGTTAAGAGAGGGGGTGAAATATTTATCCTCAAATTTCTACTCTCTCATGTTGCTGTGCTCTCTCATGTTGCTGTGCTCTCTCATGTTGCTGTGCTCTCTTATATTGCTGTGCTCTCTCATGTTGTTGTGTTCTCTCATGCTCTTGTGCGCTCTCATATGTTTTTTTTGAGAGCTTAGACTTTGATAAACATAGTTTGTACAATTGATACTTTGCACATCATGTCTGAAGTGATTTTTATGATAATAGAAGTCATCATTTATTGAATAGATATTATTGTAATTAAATTTGTTATCTAAACTTAAAGTGCATTCTCCAGAAAATTCATTAGATAAAATTTCATCAGTATTATACTGTGATTTTATTTCGCCTGCAAACACAGGGTTAATTAGAGATATTCCGGATAAAACTACTGATAAAAATATAGCCAAAGCTTTAAAAGATTTTTTCATAGTAAGTACCTCCTTATAAAATAATGAAAAACAAAAGATTTTTACAAAGTTATTTGCTTCCATTTTACATTGTTATTCATGCTAGGTCAAATTATTTTTGAAAATTCTGTGAACAATTAATTATTCAAAAATAATTAATTAGATTTTTATATATTATACAAATTATGCATTAATATTAAATAGATAATATAAGAAAAAATTAAAAAAATTTTACAAGATTAAATTTGGATGATATCAAGCTTTTATTAGGTTAATATATATTAAAGCACATCCATATTATATATTACATTTAAATCAATTATAAAGATTTATACTATTGAGATTTTAAGCGACTAAGAGTTATAATACAGAAGGTAAGTTATATGAAGAGAAAAATATATAAAAAAAGTATAAAAAAGTAATACTTTAGAAGTGAAAAATAATTTTTACATTATATTTAATCAAAATATCAGTGTTTCATAGAAATAATGCATGGTGGGATGAATCTAAAGATTGACTTTTATTTACTTCTAATATAGAATATAGATGTCAAAATTAAATAGCTATAATATAAATTGAAATTGTATTAAATATATTTAAATTTAATACAAGATTTTAATATTAATTAATTTGTAAGATTGTCTTTATGGGGGAACATTTATGAGTATAGAACTTATTAAAAAAGCTGAAAAAAATCATGTTTTAAATAGAGAAGAAATAATATCCTTATTGAAGGATGATAGCATCGATGCTGCTCTTTTTAGAGCGGCAAATAAGGTTAGAGGAAAATATATGGGTGAAGAAGTCCATCTAAGAGGTATTATAGAGTTTTCTAATATATGTAAGAGAGATTGCCTTTACTGTGGTCTAAGAAAGTCAAATGAAAATCTTGAAAGATACAGAATTATGCCAGAAGAAATACTTGATTTGGCAAAAAAGGCAGCAGAATATGGATATAAAAGTATAGTCTTACAATCTGGTGAGGATTCATACTATACAGTTGACATTCTTCAAAATATAATAAGAGAGATTAAAAAACTGAACGTGGCAGTTACATTGAGTCTAGGTGAAAAAACTTTTGAAGAGTACAAAGCTTACAAAGAGGCTGGAGCAGATAGGTACCTTATTAGAATAGAAACTACAGATAAGAGTCTATATGAAAGTCTTGATCCAGGAATGAGTCAAGATGAAAGAATGAGATGCCTAAAAGATTTGTCATCTTTGGGATATGAGGTTGGAACAGGAAACTTAGTGGGATTGCCTGGGCAAAGTCTAGAATCTATTGCAGATGATATATTGTTTTTCAAAGAGATAGACGCAGATATGATAGGTCTAGGTCCATTTATACCAAATGAAGATACTCCGCTAAAAGATGTGAAAGTAGAAAACTTCCAAATGAGCTTAAAAGTAATGGCTTTGGTGAGATTGCTGCTTCCAGATGCGAATATACCTGCAACAACTGCAATGGAAAGTCTCAATAAAAATGGAAGAATGATAGCTCTATCTAGTGGTGCTAATGTCGTAATGCCAAATATTACAGAGGGAGAATACAGAAGAATGTATGCTATATATCCAGGTAAAATTTGTATTAACGATACTCCAAATCAGTGCTGGAATTGTATCAATGGTAAAATAGCATCAATAGGAAGAACAGTTTCAAAAGAGCTGGGCTCTAGAGAAAAAATATTTGCCTTATAGGTTCATATAAAATTAATAAAAAAGTTTCTCTATCTACATTAATTAGCTAGAGAATTTTTTTGTTTAAATTAGGGTATTATAGTATAAAAGATGAATTTAAATCAGTGCTAGTTTAAAATAAACAATCAAAAAAATAAAAAAATTTAAAAATGGAATTTAAATAGAAGCTTATAGCTAAAATTTTTATAAGTAATGATTTTACCATTGAAAACATTTAAAATCGAGTTAAGAGTTAAGAGTTAAGAGTTAAGAGTTAAGAGTTAAGAGTTAAGAGTTAAGAGTTA
>NZ_JAVWJH010000001.1:505716-581076 GCF_036639115.1 Peptostreptococcus sp.
AGGCTAAGAGCCAAAAAGTAATAATCAAAAAAAGGAGATGTAAAATTATGAATAAGATAGTAATGTTAGATATAGCTTTTCAATATGGTGATGAATTTAAAATACTTAATCCAGTAGTGTTAATTAGTGAAAAAGATACAGTTTTGGTAGATTGTGGATATATGGGATTTTTGCCACTTTTAGAAGAAGCAATGCTTCGTGAGGGAATAGATCCAAGTTCTTTGACAAAGGTTGTGATTACTCATCACGATGATGATCATGTAGGTGCCTTATATGAATTAAAGGAGAAATATCCGAATATAGAAGTTGTTTCGAGTGAAATAGAAAGCGATTATATAGAACAGAGTAAAAAATCTTTAAGATTAATTCAAGCAGAGGAAATGTTAAATGAGATGCCTGAAGACGAAAAGGAATTTGGAAGACAATTTTGTGAGTCCTTAAAAAAAATCATGCCAGTAGATGTAGATATTAAAGTAAAAGATGGCGAATATTTTGATTGGGCAGGAGGATGTAGAATAATAGCTACTCCAGGTCATATGCCAGGACATATATCACTATATTTGGAAGAGAGCAACTCAGTTGTAACTGGTGATGCAGCAGTAGTAGAGGATGGGGAGTTAGTTGTAGCGAATCCACACTTTACTTTGGACTTAGAAAAAGCTGAAGAATCACTAAGAAAACTAAAAGATATAAAGGCGGATACATACTATTGCTACCATGGTGGTGCAATTTAAAAAATCAAGTGAAGAATAATTTAGAATTAAATTGTTTTAAAAATCTTAATAGAGATCTTTATTGGATTTTATATTATTTAAATAAATTTTTAAATAATAATTAGCTAAGGAATAATATTTCTATAGGGATGCTTGTTTGAAAATAAATCAAAAAAGTAAATCTATAAAACTATTGTACTTCAAAATCTAGATATAGCTTAAAATGTAGATATAGTCGAAAGTGTGATTTATAATGTGTGTTTAATTAGTTTTGTAAGCGTGTAGTTGTGGAGGTAAAAAATGGCATTTGATTTCAAGAAAGAATATAAAGAAATTTATAGCCCCAAAAATAAAGCTGAAATTATTACGATTCCAGAGATGAATTATATGGCTATTAGAGGAACTGGAGATCCCAATGAAGTAGATGGAATGTATCAAAATTCAATAAAAGTTTTGTATACAGTTGCCTATACCCTGAGGATGAGTTATAAAAGTGATTATAAAATTAAAGGTTTTTATAAATATGTAGTTCCGCCACTTGAAGGTTTTTGGTGGCAAGATGGAGTTGCAGGAGTAGATTATTCTAACAAACAATCTTTCAATTGGATTTCTGTAATAAGGCTTCCAGATTTTGTGAGTAAAGAAGATTTTGACTGGGCGGTTGAAACTGCATCTAAAAAGAAAAAAATTAATTGTTCTATGCTGGAGTTTATAAAAATTGATGAAGGATTATGTGTTCAGATGATGCATATAGGACCATTCAATGATGAACCGAAAACTGTTTCGATGATGGATGAGTTTATTGATGACCTAGGATACCAAAATGATTTCTCAGATAGACGACATCATCATGAAGTATATATTTCTGATATGAGAAAAGTATCACCAGAAAGGCTTAAGACTGTTATTAGACACCCTATTAAAAAGAAATAGATATCTATATTTGGGATATATTTACAAGCAAAATAGAGAGTAGTTTATGCAACTTATAAATATATAAAAAATTATAAAAAGGTAAATATATAGTTTTAAAAAATTTAATTGTTATTAGAGTATCATTTTAATTTTGCTATAAAAAAGATATGAATACATTAAGATTATCAAAAAAAATATAGATAGAATAGAACTATAGATAGAATAGAACTATAGATAGAATAGAACTATGGATAGAACAGAACTATAGATAGAACAGAACTATAGATAGAATAGAATTGAAAAATATTAAATAAAAATTATTGTTGATTTAAAAATATTTTCGTTTTTAAAAAATAAAGAGTTTATTAAAATAATTTTCGATATAAAAATAAATAATTTTATAATTAAAAAATAAAATTGTCAATGGATAAAAATTACAAAGAGTTTAAAAATAAGAAAAAATGCGAACGATTATTGATACTAAAATATCAGTAAATAGATAAACATTAAAGGAGAAAAGTATATGAAACATGAAATTGTTAGACTATGTGAGCATCCAGAGATTAAATTAAAAGCTGCTCAGTGGTTTCATGAAAAATGGGAAGTACCTGTAGAGGCTTATCTTGAAAGTATAGAAGAGTGTATTGATGAAAATTCATCTAGTACTCAATGGTATATTGTTTTAGATAACGATGAAATAATAGCAGGTATAGGGGTAATAGAAAATGACTTTCATGATAGAAAAGATCTATCACCTAATGTATGTGCAGTGTATGTAGAAGATGAGTATAGATGTAAAAGAATTGCTGGAGATATGCTCGAATTTGTTGCTAGTGATATGAAAAATAGGGGAGTGGATGTCTTATATTTGATGACAGATCATACCTCTTTTTATGAAAGATATGGATGGGAATTTCTATGTATGGTTCAAGGAGATGGAGATGATCACAAATCTAGAATGTATATGCATAGGAGTTAAAGGTATTTTAAGAATTAAATTTATAAAAATGCTCTAAGCATTAAAAATATAAGAGTGGAAAAGTAAAAATAAATAAAGATTTTTAATAGACCTCAATTAAAAGAAAGTATAAAGACCTGTTTAGTTATATGACTAGATAGGTCTTTATTAGTTTCCCATAGGTTGATTTTATATACTTAAATCAACTATAAACCCATTGAGAAAGAAATATATAACTAGTAAAATAAAGATAATAAATAAAATAATAAATAAAATAATAAATAAAATAAAAAGTAATTATAATTGCATATGGAGGTATATATGAGGGAAATAAATATAGGAAGTATGATAGTTAAAAATAGAAAATTGAAAAATATAACTCAGGATGAATTGGCTAGTTATATAGGAGTATCTAAGTCATCAGTCTCAAAATGGGAGACAGATCAAAGCTATCCTGATATTAATTTTCTTCCACAAATAGCAGGGTATTTTGATATAAGTATTGATGATTTAATTGGATACAAGGCGCAAATGGAAGAAGAAGCTATAAAAGATTTTTATATTAAAACATCTAAAAAATTTGCAAATGAAAATTTTGATGATGTGATGAATTATTGCAGAAAAAATATAAAAAAATATTTTTCTTGTTATCCATTTTTATACCAAGTGGCTTTAATGTTGGTAAATAACAGTTCTTTAGCTGGCGGTAAACAATTTGAAATACTTGACGAAGCTAGAGTCTTATTAGAAAGAGTAATAAGTAATAGTGATGATATAGAATTGATAAAACAGGCAATCAATATAAAAGGTCTGATTCTTCTCACATTAGGAAAATCAGATGATGTAATTGAATTATTAGGTGAATCAATACCTTATGTAATGTCCTCTCAGATACTTCTATCATCAGCATATCAAATGAAAGGGGAAGAAAAGAAAGCAAAAAAGACATTGCAGATAGAAATATACCAATACTATATGAATTTAATTCAGTTGATGTCTTCTTATCTACCTTTGTGCTTTGATGATAAAGATAAGTTTGACGAAACTTGTAAAAGAATATTAGAACTTTCCAATACTTTTAAACTAGATAGATTGTTACCTACTAATTTGTTGTCATTTTATTTATTAGGAGCACAAGGAAATGTAATTCATGGCGAAAATGAAAGAGCATTAGAATATCTAGATATGTATGTAAAACTGGCAACTTCTAATATATATCCTTTAAAATTAAAAAATGATGAATTTTTTAACCTAATAGATGAATGGTTTGAAACTTTTGCAATAGGAAAGAATCCTCCAAGAGATGAAAAAGTTATAAAAGAAAGTATTTTAGATGCTGTTGAAAAACAAGCTAGCTTTGAAGTTTTAAAAGATGATATAAGATTTATAAATATTATAAAAAAATTGAATGATAACTGTTTAGACAAATAAATTACAAATAATTAGACGAATAAATTACAAATAAAATATTATAAGTAACTATAGGATTTTTGAATAGTCATTAGCTTTAAGCGATGGATTAAAATAAAAACAAGTCATTAGAAAATCTCATTAAAGTTATAAAAAGATTGATAGTGAAAGTTATTTTTAAATATTTATTTGTGTTATAATTATAGATAGAATAAATAGACTGATTAAATGATCAGTCTATTTTACTATAATCATTATTATTATAAAGGAGCAAAATAATGATTTATTTTTTCCTGAAAATAAATCATAAAATATTATTTATTAAATTCAAAAGATTTAAAAATTAATTTTACAATAAAAAAACTTATAAAATACATAGAAAAACAGTTAGAAATAATGTTAATTAAAAAATAAATATAAAAAAATAATAATGATTAAATAAAGAAAACAAAGGAATACTTAATGAATTTACAATAATGGAAGCATTCCTTATAGAAAAAATCTATAGGAATTAAGACAGCTATACCTTTTTTGATTTAATCAATATTTAACAAATAAAAACGTTTTATTATTTTTTATTTGTGATATAATTACAAAGGAATTACAAAAGATATAAATTATTAGGGAGGCGTTTTGTAATGAAAATAAATAAAAAGGTATTAGCAGGACTATTATGCTTGTCTTTAGTAGGTATGGTAGGATGTGGTCAGGAAAAGGCTACTGATAACTCAAACTCACAAAAGCAGGAACAGAAAAAAGCAGCAGATGAAGTAGCAGGTGTTTCTTTAAAGCAACCTATTAAGGTTGATAAGGAAGCAAAAACAGTAACAGTATTGACTAAGGTAAATGGAAAATATTTTAACGAACCTACTCGTCATGCTTCAGTTTTTAGTGAAGGATCAAATGGTACGAAATCAATATTCACATCATACGGAACACCAGAAGACTTTTTACAGGGCTTACTTGACATTGGTGCAGAGGCTGGAAATAATATGACACCAGAAAATGCAACAGAAACAAGTGTAAAAGGTTCTCCAATAAAGATGGAAGTAACTTGGGCAGGTGCAGATAAGACTTATGATGTCAATGATGTTGTAAAAGATAGTAATGGAAAGAAGATAGACTTTAAATTTGGTGGAAACTTAGAGAGAGCAAAGAATAAAAAGACAGGTTGTCTTACTTGTTTAGATAGTTGTCCAGTAGGTATAGTGTCAAATGCCGCTTATACCTATGGAGCTGTTGAAAAGAGAAATGAAGTATCTTTCACAGGAAATGCAGATGTATTGCCAGAAGATGGAACATATGTAGCTACTGTTTATAGCTTATCAAAGTAGTTTGTAAACCATAGTCATCTGGCTATGGTTTTATAATGGTTTAAATTAGGAAGGAAGTGTTGAATTGAAAAAGTTAAGATCATTGTTTTATTATACTACAACAGGTATAGCTTTAGGATATTTGTTGTGTACACTATTGTTCTTTAGCGTTAGCTTAGAAATGATGGTAGGATTAGGCTTGGTGATGTATATATCATTAGGTTTTGGAGTAATGCTTGGAATAGCCTATAATAGAATAAATTTCAAATATTTATTTTTTATTCTTGAAGGTTTAGTACTAGCAATTTCACTTGCTACAGGTAAAATGGTTAATCTTTTGTATATAACAAAAGAAAGCTTGAGCTTAGATGTACCTGTCAGCAGTATAAAGATCGGCTTTATAATCGGATTTATAATAGTTAATATAATCAATATATACATTGTAGCAACACTAAGCAAATATCAGACTATACTAACTAAGGAAGAAAAAAAGGTACAAAAGGCAGAAGAAAAGAAATTAAGTGATTTAAGAGAAGAAAAAACTCCAGAAGAAATCGCTAAGATAAAGAGTAAGAGAAAGAAGCAGAGAATAATAGCTTTGGCAATGATAGTGATATCATTAGGTGTATATTTTGTAAGTCCAAAGGTAAACAATACTATTAATCATGCCTTTGCAATATTATCTCAGCTAGATACTCATGCTGTAATCGAATATATCAGATCATACGGAAGTATGGCTGCCGTAATATCATTTATATTAATGATTCTACAGTCAGTAGCAGCTCCAATACCAGCATTTTTGATAACATTGGCAAATGCGTCAATATTTGGATGGATTAAAGGTGCAATATTATCATGGTCATCAGCTATGGCGGGTGCCGCACTTTGTTTCTTCATAGCTAGAGCACTTGGAAGAGATGTTGTTGAAAAACTTACGAGTAAAGGCGCTATGGAAGGTATAGATGTGTTCTTTGAAAGATATGGTAAATATACAATATTAGTTTGTAGATTATTACCTTTTGTTTCATTTGACTTTGTAAGTTACGCAGCGGGACTTACAAATATGAGTTTTTGGTCATTCTTTATAGCTACTGGACTAGGTCAGTTACCAGCTACTTTAGTTTATTCTTATGTTGGTGGTTCGCTTACAGGTGGTGCTCAGAAACTATTTATAGGTCTTTTAGTATTGTTTGCGTTATCAATTGTTATAGGAATTATGAAAAAAGTATATGATGACAAGCATAAGGCCGCTAAAGAAAGTCAAAATAATATAGATAAATAAAGATATAAGTTATATTTATTATGATTGGAAATTTTATAGAATTGAATATAAATCTATATTGAAATGTTAGGATACAGAAAAGGGTAAAATATGTCAAAAAAATTAAAACAAAAAATTCTTATAGTATCTATGATTGTAGTATTTATATTGATATACAAGGTATTTTTGCAAGGAATAACGGCACAGAGCATTAGAGACTGGGTTTCTGGTTTTGGGATAATGGCGCCAATAGCTTATATATTTGTTTGGGCTATCTTACCAATATTTTTCTTTCCAGTACCAGTACTTGCCTTAGCTGGAGGTTTATCCTTTGGTCTTATAGACGGAACTATATATACTCTTATAGGAGCTATGGTAAATAGTAGCCTTATGTTTCTTTTGGCAAATGTTTTGGCAAAAGATATGGTAAGTAAATATCTAGAAGATAAATTACCAGATAAGTGGTGGGATAAATTTCAAAGGGCAGATGGAAAAGAAGGATTCTTGATAGTTCTTATATGTAGATTGATACCAATTATGCCATATAATGTTATAAATTATGTTTCAGGCTTAACGAAGATAAAGTTTAGAAATTATTTTCTTGCAACATTAATAGGAATCTTTCCAGGAACAGTGATATTCTTAAATGTAGGTGATAAAATTTTGGATGTTAAATCTCCAGAATTTATGATGTCTATCGTTTTTGTAGTAATTCTTACCGTTGTTTCTGTGGTTTTAGGTAGATATGTATCAAAGAAATCTGAAAAAAACCATTAAGAATGCTCAGTAATCAAAAATACTATAATAATTAAAGATATCTTGATTATAGTTATATATTTCGAATTTTATTCGAATAATAAATCCCCATAACTATGGGGATTTTATTTTATAGGTAAGGAGAAAAAATGGATAAAATGATTTCAAAAGAATGCATACATTGCAATAAATGTAAAAATAATTGTGATTTTCTGAAAAAATATGATTTAGATTTAATGGGAGTTGAAGATAGATTGGATCTTGCATATCATTGCTTTATGTGTGGTAAATGCAAAATTGTGTGCCCAAAGGACATAGACGGTAGAAAAATTGCTCAGAAGCTTCGAGACGAGACAGTTAAACAAAATAATGGTAAATTATCTGATAAGGGATATGGTGGAATCGTGTTTGAAAAGAAAAACTATATCTTTAAAAATTATAAAAATGCTGTCAAAGAAAATAGTAAAAAAGGAAATACAGCAATATTTACTGGATGTAATTTTTTATCGTATACTCCAAATACAGCAAATGAGTTAATAGAAATAATGGGCAAAAATGATATAGGAGTCATATTTGATTGTTGTGGAAAACCAATTTTCGAATTGGGATTAAAGGATAAGGCCAGAGATATAATAGAAAGAATAAATAAAAATCTAAAAGAAAAAAATATAAATAGATTAGTTATGGTGTGCCCAAATTGCTATTATTATTTTAAAGGAAAATTAGATGTAGAAATGATAGATATATATACTGTGTTAGAAGAGTTGGGAATAGGTAAAGATTTAGACATGGAAGCATTTATGTTTAGACCATGCCCAGATAGAGAAACAGAAGAATTATTAGAAAAGATTGCTCCATTTATGAAAAATAGCAATATAAAAAAATTAAATGAACAATGTTGTGGGGCTGGAGGGTGTGCATCTGTAAAAGAAGGCAAACTATCGAAAGAATTTAGAGTGGATATAAAAGAACAAACAAAAGATGAAAAAGTCTATAGTTATTGTTCCACATGTACTGGATTTTTCAAAAGTGAAGGAGTAAATGTTAAACATGTATTAAGTGAAATTTTAGATGTTGATGAGGAAAATACTGGAAACTCACTTATGAATAGATTTAAATATAAATTTTACAGATAAATACAGATGAAATAAGGATTATAAAACTCTAAAACTATTGATAAGTAAATAGGGTAACTTTATTAAATTAATTAATTTATAATGCTAAATATTTAAGATCCTTTTTTAGAAATGTAAATAAATACTTTAGAAAAAACATAAATATTTATTATATAAAAAATACACAATAACAAAAATCAACAAATAAAAAGTGTAGAGATGTCTCTACACTTTTTATTTGTTGATTTTGCTACTGCTTTTGTATATAATAAAGCTTGTGTAAAATCATATTATTAATTTTAGACAAGCTTGTTATATATCTTAAATTTGGGTATAATAACTATGAAAATGATAATTTAAATCAATTAAAATACAAGTATTGCGCGTGACTTTAAACAAGATGAATCGGAATGCTTTATATAAAAAAAGAATATTTGAAAGGAGGAGGGTGGACTGTGTAAGCAGTCTAGCCCCTGATGATTATGAAAGATTTTTTGAGAGAACAAGGAGTTCCAGAAAAACTATTAAAAGAATTAGAAGATTTTAGAAAATACTATAAGTTGGAGGATTCCTTAAAAGATAGAGTACCTAATCCAAGGTATAAATACTATGGTAAAGAGGTGTGGAGTAAGGCTATAGCAGCTCTATTGGCTGGATACAATATATTGCTTTCAGGTCCTAAGGCAACAGGTAAAAATGTCCTTGCTGAGAACTTGGCAATGATATTTAATAGACCTATGTGGAATATATCCATGAATATAAATTCGGATAGTAGCAGCCTTTTGGGAAGCGATACCTTTGTAGATGGAGAAGTAAAGCTAAGAAAGGGACCAGTATACAATGCAGCTGAGTCTGGTGGATTTGCAGTATTTGATGAGATAAATATGGCGAAGAATGATTCTTTATCTGTTATATACTCAGCACTTGATTATAGAAGAGTAATAGATGTTCCAGGATATGAAAAGATAGACATGCATGAAGCGACTAGATTTATAGGGACTATGAATTATGGTTATATAGGTACAAAAGAATTAAATGAGGCATTAGTTTCTAGGTTTATGGTCATAGATATGCCTACTATTACTGAGGAAAACTTCAAGATGATTTTAGAAAATGAATTTGCATTGAAAAAAGAATATCTTGATATTTTCGTGAAATTATTTATGGATTTGCAGAAAAAATCTTTAAATGCAGAGATATCGTCAAAGGCAATTGATTTAAGAGGTTTATTTTCTAGCATCGAAACAATGAAGAAAGGACTACCTATAAAATCTGCTTTAGAGATGGGGATTGTAAATAAGACATTTGATCAATATGAAAAAGATATAGTGACAGATGTCATAAATTCACTTGTGAGAGATAGCGTGAAATCTGAGGATCTTTTTATAAAATAGTGAGAAAATTGGGTGATAAGAAATGGATAATAAATTAAGAAAAGAAAATGTTGTGTGGACTGTGTCTGAAGATTATTCATATATACCTGTACTAAATTTATTTGATGATTATGGTGATTATAATATGGATTACTATAAAATGATGTTATTGGGTTTTGTATATAAGCTAATAGATATGGATAAATTTTTAGACTTTATGTCTATATGTATGGATAAAACTGAACTAAAAGATGAGTATTTAAAGGTGGTAGAAATATTTTTAGATGATGCATTTTCAGATGTCTTGATTGAAGAAAGATCGGGTGCATATGATTACAAGAAAATATTTCTAGATAAAATTTCAGATAAATATGATATTTTGCAAAATGAATATGGTGATGATTTTTTAAAAGAAATTAGCGTTGAAGAGGAGATTGAATATGTGTACTACTCCTTATTAAATCTTAAGTTTGTTCAAGGTAGAGGCGTTGTAGAAGAGATGTCAATGTATTTAAGAAGAAGAAGTACAGCAATAACAAACTTAGCTGAGAATTTATCAAAAGCAATAAGAGTTGAAAAATCAGAAGAAAAAATTAAAACTAAAAAATCAAATGAAAATAAAGATAAAAATCAAGATAAAAATCAAGATAAAAATCAAGATAAAAATCAAGATAAAACAATTAATGATTTAAAGGAAGAGCTTACAGATGAACTAATTAATGTATTAAATGGGGCTTTTTTAAAGTTTTTTTATCAAAATATAAGATCAGATAAGTCTAATAAAGATGAAGATAAGTTTGAAAAAAATGATAAGAAGAAAAAAGAGAATGAAAAAAAAGCTGGCAAAAAAGAAAAAAAATCAAGACTGAACTTTAAGATGAAGAAAAAACATATAGATAAAGCCAAGGATACAGACGGCATAGGTATGTTTTCAGTTGAATCCGCTGAATTTACAAGACAAATTTCAGACGATGTAAAAATGGAAGATGAAAGATTAAAGTCAAACATATCAGCTAGTAGCAGGACTTCTAATGAAAAAGTGAAAGATATGCTGGTTGCTAGATATGGTGAATCTATATATCCTGAAAATATAACAAACTTTATTGAAAGTAAGCTTTGTACAGACATACATCAGGATATAAAATTTCATTTTACAAAGGGAAACTTTATCGAAGGAAGACATGATAAATACTTTGAAAATGCCATTAAAAATCAAAGAGAAAAAAATATAGAGCACTATAGAGATAATGAATTAATATTTAGAAGATCAATAAATGAATTAAAAGAGATCATAAGAAAAAAGATATTTTTGGAAGATGATGATTCTCCAGAGTTAACTAGGAGTGGAGAGCTTATTGTATCTCAAATATGGAAAAATAAAGTATTAGGTGATGAAAAAATATTCAAAAAAGTAAATAAAGATGAATTAGGTTCTTTGTCTGTAGATATATTGCTAGATTCATCAGCCTCTCAGATGGATAGAGAAGAATTGGTTTCAGCACAAGCCTATATTATAGCAGAGGCACTTACTTCACTTAAGATACCCACAAGAGTATTCGGATTTTGTAATTTCTTTAACTTTTTGGTAATGACCGAATATAGAGATTACAAGGATGATAGATCAGCCAATAAAAGAATATTTAACTACAAAAGTTCTGGAAGTAACAGGGATGGACTCGCAATTAAATTTATATCAAAACAAATGGATACTTTGGAAGAAGATAATAAAGTATTAATAGTATTAAGTGATGGAAAACCAAATGATAGAATAGATCTTGGAGCAACGGGATTTATGAAGATTGATGGTAAGGATTATGAAGGCGAAGAAGCTATAAAAGATACAGCCCAAGAAGTATTTAATACAAAAATGAGATCTAATAATGTATTGGGAGTTTTTACAGGTGAAGACGAGGATCTAGACGCTGAAAAAAAGATTTATGGAAAAGACTTTGCATATATCAAAAATTTAGATAGATTTTCACATATAATTGGTTTTTATTTGGAACAATTATTAGATTAATAATCTATATAACATAGTAAAATTATTAAAATTATAGATAATAAGTCTTACTTTTAATAGTCTTTTTACCTAAGTGGAGATTTTAATGGGAATATAATATATAAAAAAAGAATTAAAGAATAAAGAAAATATTAGCGGAACGATTCCAGCTGGTATTTTCTTTATTTAGTATAGAGAAAATTATTGAAGTCAAAAATTAAGATTTGAAGACTATTGTAACTATTGTAAATATTGTAAACAAGTCAAAAACATTATATAATGGATATATCAATATTAGAATAAAGTTGTCGAAATGAGGTGAGTGTGTGTCGACAAAAGACAGAAGAAAAAAGATTTTAGAAAAGCTTGAAGAAGCAAATAGCCCATTGTCAGCATCCTTACTTGCGAAAGATTTTGGAGTGAGTAGACAGATAATTGTTGGAGATATTGCTTTGCTAAGAGCAGAAGATATTGGAATAATTTCCACAAATAGAGGGTATATACTAAATCAAGCAAGTGAATATACCAGAGTAATCAATGTAAGTCACGATGAAAAAGGTATGAGAGATGAGTTAAATGCAATTGTCGATTATGGAGGAAGAGTTTTAGATGTAATCGTAAATCATCCTATATATGGTGAGATAAGAGTAGATTTAAATATTTCAAATCGACTAGATGTTGAAAAGTTTATTTCAGATATCAAAAATCAAGATAATGTTCCCTTAAGTGTTTTAACAAAAGATAAGCACAGTCATACTATAGAAGCAAAGTCAGAGGAAAATTTAGATTTTATAGAAAGAAAACTAAAAGAGTTAGATATAATCAAATAAAAATGTAATTTTGAAAGAAGTGGTATATATGGAAAATAGAAAAATTTACGATTTTCATACGCATGTAAAAAATTTAGAAACTATAGAGAAATATTATGAAAGCAATGTGATACCAGTAATAAATTGTCAAAATGCGGATGAATTCAATAGGATAAGTGCAATGTTTGAGAAAATTAAGGACAATAGAGATTTTGATGAAGTAATACCATTTCTTAGTATAGGAATACATCCTCAGGATTCCTGGAAGTATAAAAATGATATAGGTAATATATATGAAGAAATAATAAAACAGGTACCTTTAGTAGGAGAAGTTGGAATGGATGGCTGTTGGTGTGACGTTTCTTTTGATGTCCAAGAAAAAGTTTTTAGAAAAAGTTTGGAACTGGCTCAAAAGTATAACAAGGCAGTGATTCTTCATACAAAATCTATGGAAAAAAGGATCTATGATATTATAAAAGATTATGATTTGGATTTTATTGTACACTGGTATAGTTGCAAAGACTATATAAAAGAATTCATTGAAAAAGGATGTTATTTTACAATAGGTCCAGCTGTTTTAATAGATGATAATGTCAGAGATCTTGTCAAGAGAGCACCTATAGATAGGTTGTTATTAGAAACAGATGGAATTGAAGCGCTAGAGTGGTTATTTGAAAAAAACTATAGACCAGAAGATATTAGACCAAGCTTACAAGCTGTGTGTGAGGAAATATCACTTCTTAGAAATATGAGTGAGGATGAAATATTACAGAATTTACAGAAAAATTCAGAAAGACTTTTGAAAATTTGATAAAAAGTAGAAATATTATAAAAGGATACTCATTTTGAGTGTCCTTTTGTTTTTTTATGTAAAAATATAAAAATAGGTTATTTTCAAAAGAGTAATATATTTAATATGGAAATAGTAAGATAAGTTTTTGTGCGTGAAAACGTTTGATTTTTAAGTTCCTTACCCTTGAATAACATATTTTTATGTACAAAAATAAGCTAATATGATAATATAGTAGATATATAAATTAATAATAACGAACTATATTTATCTAAATGAAAATTTTGTTCGAAAATATAAAAGGAGTGACATTATGGTAAACTATGGCGAAGGAAGTAAGAGTCCTATTATAATTAACTACAAGAATACTTATTTTAAAGATATATTTGAGTTGGCAAATAGTAGAGAAATGGATGAAATAATATTAGAATATATATCTGTTATAAGAAAAAGAAATGGAAAAGTGGCAGAGTATATTTTAAGAGATAAGTCTGTATATCAGGCAGCGTCTGATTATATAGCTTGTTTAAAAAAATTATTGATATTTGATTTAGGGGATATTCAAGATGAGTATCTAGATGATCTCGATTTGTTTCTAAAAACATTTGAAGATATATATACTTTTTTTAGAAGTAGATTAAAGTTTAGCGTTATTGAACTAAATGATAGTGCATTAACATCAAAAAGATTTATGGATATAGACAATCACTACAATAATTTGGTGTTAAGTTTTTATAGAACTATTGGTGAAAAAGTTCAGGGACATGCAAATAAAGTGTATAGACAGTTAAATCCAGGATCAAATGCATGTATTTTATTAAATAAGATAGATTGGCCAGCAGGAGAAACTTATAAAAAACTATCCGCAATACCATTTATTGATACAATAATGCTTCGTTCACCTTTATTGGTGCATCCTGCATCTAATAAAAGAGAAGGTGGATTTGACGAAATATTCGAACATCCGATGAAAAATTTCAATGAGAGCCCAGAAAACTGGTTTTGTTATCCGGCCAAAATTGGGGAAAGTCTTGCGTACATATATTTCCATAAGGATTTTATAGCCAGTGGAGTATCTTTGGCAAATTTATTTGAGCTTGCAAATGAGGATGAAATAAGGTATAAAAAGCCAGACTTAATTTGTTTGTTTGGTATGACAACTGATACACCAGGATGTAAGTTCTTTTATGATAGATATGAGGACATATTTGTAGGACAGGTTGCATATGACAAGAAAGCTGAATACTTTGGCTATATAAAAAAGACTTGTTTGACACTTCATAATGCATCTATGCTAAAGAAAAAAAATCTTCCAATACATGGAGCAATGGTGAGTATTACGCTAAATGATGGAAGCATTAAAAATGTAGCGTTTTTAGGAGATTCTGGAGCAGGAAAATCTGAAACTATTGAAGCTTTGAGAATAATATCTGAAGACTCAATAAGAGACATGGATATAGTGTTTGATGATATGGGAAGCTTCTATATAGAAGACGGTCAAGTATATGCTAAGGGAACAGAGATTGGCGCATTTGTTAGACTTGACGATTTGGAAAGTGGAGCAGCATATAGAGATATGGATAGAAGTATATTCTTCAATCCAGAAACTACAAATGCTAGGGTAATAATACCAGTGTCTACATATAAGGATATTACTAGAGGAACAAAGGTTGATATGTTCTTATACGCAAACAATTATGACGAAAAGATAGGTCTTCACTATTTTAAAAATGCAAAAGAGGCTAAGTCAGTATTTGTGGAGGGTAAAAGAAGAGCATTAGGAACTACTGATGAGAAGGGAATAAGTAAAACATATTTTGCAAATCCATTTGGACCCCAACAGAAACAAGAATTAGCAGAACCACTGATTGATGAGGTTTTTGAACAATTTTTTAAGACAAATACAAAAGTTGGAGAAATATATACTCAATTAGGAATAAGCGGTTCAGGCGAAGGAATTAAGGAATCAGCAAGACAGCTTTTAGATGAACTATATAAATAAAAATAAATAACGTATATAAAAGTCTAAATAGGACCATCTAGATCTTGTATAAAAGAGATTGGATGGTCCTGTTTGAGTTTTTTGTAAATTATGAACATATGTATAAGCCCATAATGCAATTGAAAAAAATATTCAGTTAGATTATAATAGTTATATAGAAATCTTATAAAAAAATAGAATTTAGGTGGTGATTATATGGATGATAATAAAAAAATAATAAGAAGAGCCTATATTCATGGTGCAATAATATTTATAATTTTTATAGCAAGCAATGTTATTTTGGATAGATTAGCCATTAAGTGGGCAATATATCCATATCAAACAATAATTGCTATCGTATTTTCATCTGTAATAATATTTTCTGAGATAACTATACGCACAAAAAAGCAACAAAAATATAAGAAAAATAGATTCGTATACATTATGATGGGAGCTATTTCTATGATTACAATAATATCATATGCTAGAGATGTTATGAGTGGTGCCGTAAAGGTTATAAAAGGTGGCGTATTAACTGTAGAAAGCTGTATGGCAATTATAAGTATGATGTTTATGATTTTATTTATTTCGTATGTTTACAAAGAGTTAAAAATAAGAAAGGAGATGAATTCATAGTAAATGGACAAACCTATGAGCAATTTCAAATTAATAAAAAGTGTAGCACCATATTTTAAGAGGTATAAAAATATTTTAATACTGGATTTAATATGTGCAGGACTAACTACTGCTTCAGAGATGATATTGCCCTTAATTTTGAGAAAAATAACAAATCTTGGTATGCTAGGTGGTTCTTCTTTAACCCTTGAGTTGATTTTAAGGATGGCTATGCTATTTTTAATTATCAAGGTAGTTGAATTAGTAGCGGTCTATTATATGGCATCTATTGGACATATAATGGGAGCAAAGATAGAAACGGACATGAGAAATGATATTTATATTCATTTACAAACTTTGTCTGATAATTTTTATAATGAAACTAAGATAGGGCAGATAATGTCAAGAATGACAAATGATTTATTTGATATTACTGAGTTCTCTCATCATTGCCCTGAGGAGTATTTTATTGGTATTATAAAGATTGTAATTTCATTTGTAATTTTGGTAAGCATAAATGTACCTCTTACAATAGCGATATTTGTGATGATACCAATAATGTTTATAAGTTCAAGTAAATTTAAAGATAAAATGAGAATTGAACAGAAAAAACAGAGAGTTCATGTAGGTAATTTGAACTCAAGTATTGAAGACAGTTTGTTAGGTGTAAAGGTTGTAAAGAGTTTTGCAAATGAAGATATAGAACTTGAAAAATTCGAAAAAGACAATAATAATTTCTTATCTATAAAGAAGAGATTCTATAAATCAATGGCAGGATTTAATACAGTTAACAGAGCAATAGATGGATTAATGTATTTGATAGTTATTGTATTCGGTGGAGTGCAAATGATTCGTGGAATGCTAGATCCAGGAGATATGTTGGCATATGTAATGTATGTTACTGCACTTCTTACTACAGTTAAGAGAATAATAGAGTTTACAGAACAGTTTCAAAAGGGAATGACTGGTATAGAAAGATTTAACGAAATTATGAGTATAAAATCAGACATTGTAGATAGTGAAGATGCAGTTGATCTAAAAGATGTCAGAGGAGATATTGATTTTAGAAATGTAAGCTTTAGATACAATAAGGGTCTAGAATATGTTTTGAAAAATTTTGATTTGAGTATCAAGAAAGGTCAAAATGTCGCACTTGTTGGACCATCGGGTAGTGGAAAAACAACTGTTTGTACGTTGATCCCAAGATTTTATGATGTAACTGAAGGTGGCGTTTATGTTGATGGAGTAAATGTGAGAGATTTTACACTTTCTTCATTAAGAAATAATATTGGTATAGTTCAACAGGATGTATATCTTTTCTCAGGGACAATAAAAGAAAACATAGCATATGGAAAGCCAGATGCAAGAGATGATGAGATTATTGAAGCCTCAAAGATGGCTGGAGCTTACGAGTTTATAATGGAGCTTGAAGATGGATTTGATACATATGTAGGAGAAAGAGGAGTAAAGTTATCTGGTGGACAAAAGCAGAGGATATCTATAGCAAGAGTATTTTTAAAGAATCCTCCAATATTAGTATTAGATGAAGCCACATCTGCTCTTGATAATCACAGTGAGGCAATAATACAAAACTCACTAGAAGTACTATCCAAAGGAAGAACAACTATTACAATAGCTCACAGATTGACTACAATACAAAATGCAGATGTTATAATAGTTATGAACGAAGATGGAATTATAGAAAGAGGTAACCATGAAGAATTAATGAATAGAAGGGGTTACTACTATAATTTATATACAAAATCAGATTTATTAGATCAATAATTTAAATGTATATTAAAATACCTAGGAGAATTCTCCTAGGTATTTTTTATAAAAATAACTTTAGGAAAATGTTTGAAATATATTTACTTTTAGATTTATCTGTTATATAATAAAGATAAAGAAACACATGAACAATCATTCAGGTATGAGTGGTTGTATATTTTTTAAAAAACATATGAATACTTGTTCATATATTGGTTTATGGAATTTGTAGAAAGGAATATAGATATGGAAGAAACTAAAAGAAAAGATGTTAAAACGGGTGATATAGAAGTATGTCAGACTTATTGTGTGCACGCAGATGCAGTCGATTCAGTTAGAAAAGAGACACCATCAGATGAAATGTTAGATGATTTATCTGAGTTGTTTAAAGTATTTGGTGATTCTACAAGGATAAAGATAATCTATTCGTTATTTGAAAAAGAATTATGTGTATGTGATATTGCAGAACTTTTGGGAATGACTCAGTCAGCTATTTCCCATCAGTTAAGAGTATTGAAAAACAATAGATTGGTAAAGTTTAGAAAATCAGGTAAAACAGTTTACTATTCTTTGGATGACGAACATATTAGAAGAATATTTGATTGTGGTCTATGTCATGTTAAGGAAATGTATTATTAAAAATAGGATATTATAGAAGATATAGTTTAAGAAGGGAGGACGGGCAAAAGTCTATAAAAAATAGACGATATCCTTGCCCTATTCAATATGAAAAACATAGAGATAGTATTGGGTGGTTTGAATTGTGCAAATTGTGCAAGTAAAATAGAAGATAAAGTAAGTAAGATGAATGAAATAGAAGAAGCACATTTGAATTTTATAAAGAGTACCCTAAATATAAAAGTTAAAGAGGGTTACAAAGAAGAAAATGTAGTATCAAAGGTAACAAAGATTGTAGATAAAATTGAGCCAGGGCTTGATATAGTAGTGAAAGATGAGAATTATTCTGATAATAAAGATATGGATCCAAATAAATATTGTTCATCATCTTCCTGTTCTGCTGGTGATCATGATCACAATGATTCAGATGGGCATAACCATGAACATGGTGATAGTGATTTAAAAATTCTTTTGATCGCGATATCATTATACGCAGTGGGCTTGATATCAAATTATTTTGGTGCACCAAAGGCAATATATCTATTATTACTGGGTTCTGCATACATTATATCAGGATTTGATGTTATAAAGTCAGCTGTAAAGAATCTGATTAACAGAAACCCACTAGATGAAAATTTCTTGATGACAATTGCTACAGTAGGTGCAATTGCAATAGGTCAGTATCCAGAAGCGGTTGGAGTAATGCTATTTTACGGTATAGGTGAATATCTAGAGTCAAGAGCTGTAAATAAGTCAAGAAAAAATATAGAAGAATTGATGAATATAAAGCCAGATGTAGCTAATTTAATAGTAGATGGTGAAGTAAAAGAAGTTGCTCCAGAAAATATTAAAATAGGTGATCATATAATGATTAAGGTCGGGGAAAAAGTACCTCTAGATGGAATAATAATAAAGGGGGAAAGTAGATTTGATACATCAGCAATTACAGGTGAATCAGTCTTAAAGAGCATATCTCAAGGAGAAGAAATATCATCAGGAGTAATAAATAAAAATGCTGTAGTAGAAGTAGAAGTAACAAAAACATTTAAAGATTCTACAGTATCAAAAATATTGGATATGGTAGAAAATGCTACTAGTAAAAAGTCAGAAACAGAAAACTTTATTACAGTATTTGCAAGATACTATACACCTGTAGTAGTTGCATTAGCAATCGCTGTTGCAATATTACCTCCGATATTTATGCAAGAACCATTTAGTAAGTGGCTATATAGAGGACTAGTATTTCTAGTTGTATCTTGTCCTTGTGCACTAGTAATATCTATACCACTAAGCTACTTCTCAGGTATAGGAGTATCATCTAAAAATGGTATTCTTGTAAAGGGAAGTAACTATCTAGAAGCCTTAAAAAAGGTAGATACAGTAGTGATGGATAAGACTGGTACTATTACAAAGGGTGTATTTGATGTTACTAACATTGTATTAGGAAAGGGAATAGAAGAAAAAGATCTTCTAAAGTATGCCAATATAGCAGAGTCAAGATCTTCTCATCCAATAGCAAATTCAATATCAAATTATTGTAAAGACAAGGTAAGTATGGATTCAAGTAAAATAGATTCATATGAAGAAATTGCATCTCACGGTATAAAGGTTGGCTATGAAGGAAAAGAAATTTTGGCAGGTAATGCAAGATTAATGACAGCAAATAATATTGATTTCCAAGAAATACAAAATTCCACAACTAAAGTATATATAGCTGTAGATAAAATATTCTATGGATGTATTGAAATCTCAGATCAAATAAAGGATGGTATGAGAGCAACTATACAGCAAATGAAGTCAGTAGGAATAAATAAGATAGTGATGCTAACAGGAGATTCAGACAATGTCGCTAGAGAAGTATCTGATGAAATAGGAATAGATAGTTACTATGCAGAGTTGCTTCCAAATGATAAGGTCGACTTGATAGAGAATATAATATCAGAGAAAAAACCGGATTCAAAGGTAGCATTTATAGGAGACGGAATCAATGATGCTCCAGTTATAGCAAGAGCAGATGTTGGTATTTCAATGGGTGGTGTAGGAAGTGACGCAGCTATTGAAGCCTCAGACGTGGTATTTATGACAGATGAAGTATCAAAGATAGTTCCTGCAGTAAGTATTGCTAGATTGACAGGAAAAATAGTATGGCAAAATATAATTATTGCGATAGGAATAAAGGTACTGGTATTAATTCTTAGTACAGTAGGATTAGCAAATATGTGGGCAGCTATATTTGCAGACGTAGGTGTAACTTTGATAGCAGTGCTTAATTCTTTAAGAGTTTTAAGATATAAATAATCATATAAAACGTATTTAATCAAGGTGTAAAACTATCATATATGTGATATTTGTAGTATAATTATTTGTAAGAAATAGACAGATATGGAGGTTTTACAATGAGATTATTTAGATCGTTGTTTGGCAAGGAACCTATAAAAGCAACTGATGATGAATTTGTATCTCCTGTAAATGGAATATTGATGGATATATCAAGAGTTCCTGATGAATCTTTTTCCAAAAAGGTTATGGGCGAAGGATTTGCAGTTGAATCTAATGATGGCTATATATTTTCGCCAGTAGACGGGGAAGTAGTGATGATATTTCCAACAAGCCATGCCATAATAATAAAGTCAAAAGGTGGTCTAGAGGTTTTAGTTCATATGGGAATTGATACAGTGGATTTAAACGGTGATGGATTTGAGATTTTTATTAAAAAAGGTGACAAGGTAAAAGCGGGAGACAAATTAGCTTGTATGGATATAAAGATGTTTAAATCGAGAGGTTTTACAACATGTATTCCTATAATTGCAACAAATCTTACTGATGGAAGAGTCTTTAGTGTAGAAGAAGGCCCTGTAAAGTCAGGTGAGAAGGGAAGAATAAGGTATTAGCCACATTTATATTTTATATATTTAAAAATAAAAAAGAAAAAAGCCCCTATCTAGAGTATACTTTATATAGGGGCTTTTTTAATAATCAAAATAAAAATGAATTAAAAAGGTTTATTTTTTGAAAAATTTGACTATATTATATAAAATAATTTTCCTAAAACAAAATAAAGGTGGCGATTCTTGTGAAGATAACAGATATTAAAATCCAAATTAAAGAGTACATGAAAGAGTTTGACTCCGATACTGGTATTGTAAAAAACATTGAAAGAGATAACGAGGAAGTATATCTTGACGTTGAAGATTATAATGACCATATAGATAGGATACTGGTGTGGAAGAGTACACAAGGTGATGAGTTGGCTAGAGAATTATTTATATTGGATAAATTAGAGTATGTTCAAAAAATTGTTAGGTCGGATTCAGAAATGATCGTCTATAAACATAAGGGGCTAGAAGATGAAGATTTGATACAAACGGGAGTAATAGGAGTTATAGAAACCATAGATAGATATGATTTTAGAAAAAATGTCAAGGTAAGAACATTTTTGGCATGTCGAATAAGATTTGCAATTAAAAATGCATATAGAAAATATGGATCAGTCTCCATATCAAGAGAAGCAAACTCAGTGTACAATAAGTGTTCACAAGTGTATGATATTTCTAATGATAAAATACCAATTGAAATATTAAAGTGTGTCTCCGATAAATATAATCTAGAAACCAAAAAAATATCTGAATGTATACTCGCTGTGAAGCTTGGAAATTCAGTGCTTCATTATGATACAGAGGGTTATATAGAGGCAGATAATAAAACTTTAGGAAGGCATTGTAATAAAGTAGTCGATCAATATCAAAATAAAATGGGAGAGATGTTTGATTATAGATTAATTTTAGACGCAATATCAAAGCTTGATACTCAAGAAGAGTATATAATGACAAAAATATTTATAGAGGATAAAACTCAAAAAGAACTGGCAGAGGAATTAGGTTACTCAGTCACTACAATTGGGAAAATTAAAAAAAGAGCTATAAGAAATATAAGAATAAAAATAATAGATGAAAGTGAATATGAGAAAAAATAGGGCATAGGAGATATATGTACATATCGGAATATATAAAAAATAAAATATTATAGTTATAATGAATAGAAGGTAAAGATTTTATAGATTAAGGTTCTTCGTTATGGTATACTAGTAATGTTATTATCAAAAAAGGAGGACAAGCTGTGCAAGTAGTATTTGTAAATGTGTTGATACTATTCATTTTGATGTTTATAGGATATATTCTTGGTAAGCGTGGTACAATTGCGCATTCATCTATTAATGATTTAACAAACTTATTGATAGATGTCAGTATACCAGCAACAATCATGGTATCTATGATAAGGCCATATAGCTCTGAGCTAATGAAAGATACTGTAAGAGTTTTAATAATAATAGCCATATATCATCTTGGAATAGCAGGAATATCTTTTGTTCTTACAAAGATATTGAAAGTTGATGAGAAAAAAAGAGGGGCATGGATATTTGCTATGGTTTTCTCCAATAATGGTTTTATTGGATATCCTCTTATGTATGCAATTTATGGTCAGGAAGGTCTTTTTATAATGGCTATGGGAAATATTATACAAAATGTATTGATATTCTCGCTAGGGGTAAAGATGATTACCATGAATTACGAGTTAGATGAAAAAATAAGATTAAAGAATATACTTTTAACTAGACAAAATTTGGCGATAGTTATAGGAATGACTTTGTTTATTAGTCAAATTCCAGTACCAGAGGCTATTGTTTCTTTGTTGACTCATTTGGGCAATCTTACAGCACCATTATCTATGATAGTAGTGGGTCTTTCACTTTCTAGATATGATGTAAAAAATATGTTTACAGATCCAGAAGCATATAGAATGACAATTTTTAGAATGTTAATAATACCAGCAATAATATTAATTGGATTTAGACTGACAGGAGTCTCTGCTAACAACGATTTGCCGTTTGCAATATTATTTTATACAGCAGCACTTCCAAGCCCAGCACTTACTTCAATTATGGCTGAAAGATATAACACAAGCACAGAATTTTCGTCAAGATGTGTATTTATTACAACTGTGGCAAGTGTAATAACTGTACCTTTATTTGCAGGACTACTTTAACGAAAAGGTTTACAAAAATAAAAAGTTGTGCTAATATTAAAATGTAAGCTTGAGACATACGATTATATGTCTTGGAATTTAAAATAAAAATAGAATATTTGTACAAGGGGGCTGATAAAAATCGGCTGAGATAAGAATGTAATTCTTGACCTTATAACCTGATCTGGGTAATGCCAGCGTAGGAAGGAACATATATTGAAGAAAGTATAATATACGTAAACGCGAGCATATACCTTAGGGTATGTGCTTTTTTTATGCGCTTAAATAGACTTGTAAAGCTGTAATTTGAAAAGGGGGTACATAATGAAAAAAGTAATCACTATAGCAGGATCTGACTCTAGTGGAGGGGCAGGTATACAAACAGATTTAAAAACTTTCGCATCGTGCGGAGTATATGGCATGAGCGCAATAACAGCAATTACTGCCCAAAATACTTTGGGTGTTAGAAGTGTGGAAAATATATCCGATACTATGGTAAAGGATCAGATAAAGGTTATATTTGAAGATATTGATGTAGATGCTGTTAAGATTGGTATGCTCTCAGATATAGAAATAATAAAGGCAGTATGTGATATGTTGTTGGTATACAAGCCAAAAAATGTTGTATTGGACCCGGTTATGATCTCAACATCGGGCTTTGATTTAATAAATACACAGGCAAAAGAGGTATTGGTTAGAGAACTTCTTCCAGTAGCTGATATTGTCACTCCAAATCTGGCAGAGGCAAGATGTATAGTTCATCACATAGATGAAAATAAACTTTTGGATCTTGAGTCTGCAGAAGATATGGTAAAGGCAGGTAAAATAATTACTAATTATACGAAGAATCATGTCTTAATAAAAGGAGGACATCTATTAGATAGGCCATGTGATGTTCTTGTCACAAAAGATCTAGATGTTTTTTATTATGATAATCATAGAATAGATACAAAAAATACGCATGGAACAGGGTGTACACTTTCTTCTGCAATAGCTTCAAATTTAGCTTTGGGTTATTCAATAGAAGAATCAATAGGAAATTCAAAGAAGTTTATTACGAAGGCTATTGAGAATTCTCTAGATATAGGACATGGATGCGGTCCAACAAATCCTATGGGAGAGATATATAAAAGCCTTGGCTGGTAATGAAAAAAATAATAATAGACCTTTAAGACCATAATTGTGGAGGTAGGAAATATGGATATAGAAAGAATAAAAAAAGAGGTGTGCGAAGCTATAGATAAGGTAAGATCAAAAAAACCTCTTATAGAACAAATAACAAATTATGTAACAATAAATGATTGTGCAAATGTGACTCTTTCAATAGGGGCATCACCAGTAATGGCTGATGGTGAAAAAGAAGTTGAAGAAATGACTTCTATAGCAGATGCACTAGTATTAAACTTCGGGATAATAGATGTTCAACCCCTTGAAACAATAGTAAAAGCAGGTGTAACAGCAAATAAAAAAAATATACCTGTAGTATTTGATCCTGTTGGGATGGGTTCTATAAAATATAGAAGTGAGGCAGTACTAGAGTTACTGGAAAAAGTACATATGGATGTAATAAAAGGAAATGCTTCAGAGATAATGTCTTTGGCAGGTGTGAAGACCAAGACAAAGGGAGTGGATTCCAATGAAGATAGCCTAGAAGCTATAGACTCAGCTGTAAAGATAGCTAATAAATATAGATGTGTATGTGCAGTAACTGGAAGTGTAGACATCATTACTGATGGAAGAAGCGTAGTGAAAATATACAATGAATCGGATATATTATCATATATCACGGGTACTGGATGTATGATAGCTTCTTTGATTGCTAGCTTTCTGGGGGCAGGTGCTTCTCCTTTGATAAGTGCTATAGCTGGTGTATTGGCAATGAGTATATCAGGAGAGTTGGCTATAAAAAGGGAAGAAATAGAAAAAAATGGGATTGGAACATATAGAGTAGATGTAATGAATAATATATATCATTTTTCTCCTGAAATAGTAAAAAGAAATGCAAAAATAGATTTGGAAAAAAGAGAATATAAATATTCAATGTATTTAATTACAGATGAAGCATCTTGCCTAGGTAAAGATTTATATAAATCTGTTGAAGAAAGCATAAAGGGTGGAGCAAATCTAGTTCAATTAAGAGAGAAGAATGTTTCTACTAGAGAATTCTTTGAGAGGGCAGTAAAGCTAAAAGAAATATGTCATAAACATAATGTTCCTCTTATAATAAATGACAGAATTGACATAGCACTTGCAATAGATGCTGATGGGGTTCACCTGGGGCAATCTGATATGCCAATAGAGCTTGCAAAAAAAATTATAGGTCATCAAAAGATAGTAGGAATATCTGCGGGAAATATGAAAGAAGCCATATCTGCACAAGAAAGTGGAGCAGATTATATAGGAGTGGGTGCAGTATTTAATACCGACACAAAAAAAGATGCAGATTATGTATCAAAAGAACTTTTATGCGAAATGACAAGTAATCTTCATATACCAGTACTGGCTATAGGAGGAATAAAATTAGATAATCTAGATTACCTAAGAGCTACAGATATAGAAGGTATATGTGTGATATCAGATATCTTAAAAAATACTGATTGTAAAAAGAGAACAGAGGATTTAATAGGGAAATTTAGAAATGAAATATAGGGAAAATTGCTAATATTTAAAAAAGTTAGATCTGAATACGAAAAAAACTAAGGAATAAATGGCATATTGAATTTACTCAATTCTTAGTTTTATATAAATAACACTTTAAATTTACTTGGAGGTAACTGTAATGTATAAGACACAAATGGAAGCTGCAAAAAAAGGTATTTTAACAAATGAGATGAAGTCAATAGCAGAAAAGGAACACATGGATCCTAAGCTATTAATGAGTAAGGTGGCTGAAGGAAAAATAGCAATACCAGCCAATAAGAACCATAAAAACCTAAAAGCTGAAGGTGTAGGTGAAGGTCTTACTACTAAGATAAATGTTAACCTTGGTATATCAAGAGATTGTCCTGATGTAGATAAAGAATTAGAAAAGGTACAAAAAGCAATAGAGATGGATGCTGAAGCAATAATGGATTTAAGTTCTTTTGGTAAGACTAAAGAGTTTAGACAGAAGCTAGTAAATATGTCTACAGCAATGATAGGTACAGTGCCTGTATACGATGCTATAGGATTTTATGATAAAGAATTAAAGGATATTACATCAGATGAATTTTTAGACGTTGTAAGAAGACATGCTGAAGATGGGGTTGACTTTGTAACTATTCATGTTGGTATGAATAGAGAGGCTATGAATATATTCAAGAGAAATAAAAGAAAAACCAACATAGTATCTAGAGGTGGATCTTTAATGTATGCTTGGATGGAGCTAAATGATGCAGAAAATCCATTCTTTGAAAGATATGATGAACTATTAGATATTTGTGCTGAGTATGATGTAACTCTAAGTTTAGGAGATGCACTAAGACCAGGATGTATAGATGATTCTTCAGATGCAGCTCAGATAAAAGAACTGATCACACTTGGAGAATTGACTCTAAGAGCATGGGAGAAAAATGTTCAGGTAATAATAGAAGGACCAGGACATATGTCAATGGATGAAATACAAGCGAATGTTGTAATGCAGAAAAAACTTTGCCATGGAGCACCGTTCTATGTATTAGGACCAATAGTAACTGATGTTGCTCCTGGGTATGATCATATAACTTCAGCAATAGGTGGGGCTATAGCTGCTGCTGCAGGCGTTGACTTTTTATGTTATGTTACACCAGCTGAACATTTAAGATTACCTAGTCTAGAAGATATGAAAGAGGGTATAATAGCTACTAAGATAGCTGCTCATGCTGCAGATTTAGCTAAGAAGGTTCCTCATGCAAGAGATTGGGACAATGCTATGTCAGATGCAAGAGCTGAGCTTGATTGGGACAAGATGTTTGATCTAGCAATAGATAATGAAAAGGCCAAAAGATATAGAGAAGAATCTACACCTGAACACAATGATTCTTGTACAATGTGTGGAAAAATGTGCTCAATGAGAACTATGAAAAAAGTAATGGCTGGAGAAGATTTAAATATTTTAAGAGAAGGTTAAAAAACTTCAAATATAAATATTATGAATATAAAAATATACAAAGAAATAAGCCAATTGATTTGTTTATTTTATAAAATGCTTATCTGAAATAAGTATTAAAAATTCCTACTTTTAAGAATAAAGGAAATAAGGACCCGTATTTATGCGAGTCCTTATTTCAATTGTTCCAAACTAAGAAAAAATCTCTTCATTATATAGGGTAGTTAATAATGGGTAATATTATTTGAAATTAAGTCGAGAAAAATACAAGAGAAAAATACATTAGTATTATCAAAATCTATTAATTTCTTGAATTAGATAGATTTTTTGAAATATAAGATGTATAATTTATCTATTGGCAAAATTAACAGATGTAAATATAAAGTTGCAAATAAAGAGTATATTTATATTTTAATATATTGATATGAAATAATATAACTGGGTAAGTATATAATATGAAAATTGTTATTTTAAGAACTGTTAATTGTATTTTTGACAAGATGATTGATATTTTGTCAGTTAAGTATTATTCATATAAAATGGAGGGAGCAATTTGATGAGTGAGTTTATTATAGCGCTTCATGTGTTGGTATTTTTATCTCATGATAGAAAATCTAGATCAAGTGAGGAACTATCAGAAAATCTATGCACCAATCCTGTTAGAATAAGAAAGGTAATGTCTAGATGTAAGAAGAGTGGACTTGTTACAACAAAGGCAGGTGTAAATGGCGGATACATGATAGCCAAGGAAGGTAAAGATATAAACCTTAAAGAAGTCTATGACGCAGTAGGTGTATCTATTATAGAATCAAAATGGCACTCAGGCGATATAGAATCTGATTGTTTAATAGCAAGTGGAATGTCAGAATACGTAGATGAATTATTTTCCTATTTGAATGATGAAGTGGTAAATCTTTTGGAGTTAATAACACTGGACAAAGTCGAAGTAAAGTTGGGTGAAATTAAGAGAGAAAAAGAGCTTAGAGGTGAGAAAACTTGCCCTAATGAGTTCAAATCAAAAGGAGCAGCTTCAATAGATAGTGAAGGAAATGGAAATTAATTAAAATAGGAGTATAGTACTTCTATTTTTTTGTTTAAAAAATGTACAAAAATGGTGTTTTGTGTTATCATTAAAAGGGAATACTCTATTTGAGAAAGGGGGCAAAACATGGCTTCAAATGGCAGAAAAAGTACGAGATATACGTACAAGGGAAACAACAAAAAAGTAGAAAATAAGTATGCTAATATATATCAAGATTTAAGTGAAAAAGAAGAAGTATATAAGTCTAATGTTTTGAAGAAAATTCATAAGCCATCTGATGATGAAAATGAAGAAGATGACAATGTTAGAGAGTTAGTAACTAGAAGTTTATCTACAGAAGAGGCTGAACAAAATGCTCAAAGGAGAAGGCAGGCAGCAAGAAATCAGAAGAGAATAGCAACACAGAAGTCCTCACCAGTATCATCTAGCAAGAGAGCTTCAGAGCTGAGCAAGCTTGAAAGCATCGAAAAGTTGAAAAGAGAAAAGTGGGCTTTAAAAAATAATAATACAGAAGATAATATTAATACAGATATAGATATTCAGGATGGTTCTGAAAGAAAGAGAATAGATCTCGGTCAATCAGAAGATGTAGACCTAGGATACACAAAAGATATTTCCGAAAACTTGGAAAATGCTGATGTAAACGATACTGTGGTTAATGATGCTGAATATATTCGTCGAAAAGCAAGAGAACGTGCTTCGATGGATAAATCTAATGTAAAGATATACAAAGAGTATTCTGATTTTGAAAGACCGAATATCGGTGAAAAAAGAGAAAACAAAAAAGAAGACGACAAGTCGAGTATTTCTAATGAAGAGGATGATGATAGTTTTGACACGAAAATTTTAGATAGTTCAATCTTAGATATGCCAATTGTAGATGAAAATACAACTGGGTATGAAGATGACGAAACTACTAAAAGGGAGATTCTAAAAAACGAGCAAGATATCAAAGAACGTGAAAATGAAATTGAAAAAATTTTAAAACTAAAAGAGGAAAAATTTGGAGATTCAAGCAATTCAACGACTTTAGATAGAAGCTCAAGAAGAAGGTCAAGATCACAAAAAAATGATTCTGATGAATTAAACACAACAGACAAAACATCTAGAGCAAATAACAGAGGTAATGTTTATAGAAATAACACTGCAAAAAAAGAATCAAAGTTAAATATTAAAAAAATAGGTGGTATAATTATTGTACTGCTTTTGATAATTGTTTTTGCAGCAGCAGGTATTGATAAATTGAGAAGTAGCAAGACAAAGACAACTCAAAATAATGCAGCTACTACTCAAGTTAAGAAAAAAGAAGATGATAAGTCTAAGACAGAGAAGAAAGAAGAGAGCATTGAAGAAAAAATTAATAAATTGGAAGTTATCAAAGCTAAGTTAAATGCAGATGAGTCTCAAAGGATGGATTATATAATTGAAAATATAAAGTCATATCCAGAAAATATGATTAACTTATTGATAGCAAATCCTGAGACTATTGATTTTGTTTATAGCTATAAAGATAAAGACAAATATAATGCTAAAAGCTTAGAAGGCAATATAAGCTCTAGTTACTATGTTGATGGAAGTGTTCCTCTATATCTACAATGGGATAGAAGATGGGGTTATAGGAACTATGGTAAGGAAATGATTGGTTTATCAGGATGTGGACCAACATCTCTTGCAATGGTTATAAGACACTTTGACAAGGAATCAACTGTCAATCCATATGACGTAGCAAAATATAGTGAAGAAAATGGATATTTGTCTAAGGACAATTTCACAAGCTGGAAACTTTTTGATACTGGTCTTAAAGAATATGGACTTGAATCTAGGGATGTTGTTCCAGTGGAAGCGAAGATGAAGAAAGCTTTAGATGATGGACAAATATTAATAGTAAGTGTAAAGCCTGGAATATTTACAGAAAGAGGGCATATAATAGTTATTAAGGGTTACAATAAAGAAGGAGATTTCTTAATAAATGATCCAAACAGCATTGTAAACACTAATAAGTCTTGGTCGTATGATGAATTGAAAAATGACTTGAGAAAGATATGGGCCGTAAGCGAAATTGGTTCCTCAAGCTATAGTTCATCAGATGATAATACATCAGACAACTCTTCTGAAACAGACTCAGAAACTAATACAAGCTCTTCAAAGAGTTCTTCAGGATCAAGTTCGAGTCAAAAAAACAATGATTCTAACGATGATTCTACAGGAAACTCAGATGATCCGAGTATAATACAGGATATAGAGTAGTATAAAAAGATATGATTTTAGTTGATCATGCATAAACATGATTTAAAGTGATAAAAATATTACATTTTGTAGAAAGAATAATATGAAATATAAACTGTAATATATATGTCATAATTTCGAAAAAAATTAGTTTGCTTAGAAAGTAAACTAAAAAAATGATTCAAATTATAACTTAATAGAAAAAAATATATTGTATCAATATAGTGAATACAGGGCACAGATAAAGGGAATAATAGACTAGAAAGTAAGAGAAAAATTTTCTATTCTATTATTTTATCTGTGTCCTGTTGTTTTTTAATATTATAAAAAAATTATAAATAGTTAATACAACTGCTAAAGATTTTGTAAAATCCATGTTAAATACACAAAAAGTGTAGAAAAAACGCAAGAAAAAGTGATAAATAAAAAACAATTAGAAAATAATGAATATTGAATAAAAAAATTCAAAAAACTTGTAAATACCAAAGAAATACACATTAAAGACAGAATAACGTTTTCAAACCTGTTTAATATAATAAACAAATACTCCGCTGTCATAAGAGGAAAATAAGGCTAAATAGCGATTAAAAAGAATATCGTATTGAGAAAAACTTACATAATAGTAAGATAATACAGGGGTAAATCTTTATTATATTAAATAATCTAGAAAATAACAAAATCAAATTGTCTATAATATGATGGCCTTGACACCTTTATTATATAAAACTATAATAAAAGATGTAAGTTGAAAAATGAATAATAATTAATCTTTTCATCTGACCAGGTGGAAAAAATTAAGGAGGAAAAATTATTATGAATAAGAAAAGTAGCGTAAAAGACATTTTTGTGTTTGGATTTGCACTATTCGCTATGTTTTTTGGTGCGGGTAATCTGATATTCCCACCTTATCTAGGAATTATAGCAGGTCCAGAGTGGTTCACTGCATTCGCAGGATTCACTTTTTCAGATGCAGGTCTAGCTCTGTTGGCAGTTATAGCGATTGCGCTTTGCCAGGGACATATAATGGAACTATTCGGTAGAATTGGCAGAATTCCTGCACTTATACTAAGTTTCATAGACATCATGTGTGTCGGTCCTTTGGTAATAATACCAAGAACAGGGGCTACTACATACGAAATGGGTATTACACCTTTACTAGGAGACAGTGTACCTCTTCTTTTAGTTGTAGTGATATTCTTTGTACTAACATATTTAATGACGGTAAGACCTTCAAAGGTAATTGATATAGTAGGTCAGGTTCTTACACCATTCCTAATTATTGCATTATCTATAATCATTATAAAGGGTATAATATCTCCTTTAGGTCAGCCAATTGCTCAGCCTATGATTGAAAACGTATTCAAAAAGGGTATAGCAGACGGTTACCAAACAATGGACTGTTTCGTTTCTATAGCGGTAGGTTCTGTATTAATGTTAACTCTTGTTAATAAGGGTTACACAGATCCAAAAGATCAGGTTAAAATATTGGTTAAGGCCGGACTTATAGCATGTGTTGGACTAGCTTTAATATATGGTGGTCTTACTTACCTAGGAGCTACTGTATCAAGTATATATGATATAAATGTACAGCAGTCTCAGATAATAGTTAACATAACAGAAAGCCTATTAGGAGGACCAGGTAAGTCTATACTTGCAGTAGCGGTATCTCTAGCTTGTTTAACAACAGCTATAGGACTTACATCAGCAACTGCTGAATACTTAACTATGATAACTAAGCAAAAAATTAGCTATTCTAGATTTGTATTAATTATATGTGTATTTGCAACAGCTGCAGCTACAATGGGTGTTACAGGATTAGTAAACTTCGCAAGTCCAATACTTGCAATAGTGTACCCACCTACAATAGTACTTATATTCTTAGCTTTCGTTAAGGATAAGATTCACAGTGACTTAGTTTACAAGCTATCAGTTGGTGTGACAGTAATAGTAAGTGCGATCACAGTATTAGCAGATAAGGTTCCTTCACTAGGATTTATCAATAGTCTACCAGGTGGAGATCTTGGATTTAACTGGGTACTTCCTGCAATAATAGCTGGAATAATAGGATTATTGATCAGTGGAAATAAGGAAAGCAAAAAAGTTGCTAATTCTTAATTAAATGAATATTTAGTATAGTAAGTCATATTAAATTGACTAAAACCTCTTTTAGTTATATAATATAGTTAAGCAATGGTATTATTAACTATTAAAATATTACTTTTTTAGCAGGAGGAGTGTTATTTATGAAAACTACTAAGATATTAGTTCCAATTGATGGAACCGAGAGAAGTATGCATTCTTTAGATTTTATCAAGAAAATTTATGAACCAAATGATGTAGAAGTTACTATAATGAACGTGAAAGAGTTAGTATTTGTAGATGGAATTTCTATGAGCGATGAGATTAAAAATTCAGAGAAATTTGGCAGAGAACTTCTTGAAAAAGCTAGAGAGGTAATGGATGGCTATGATGTTAGCCTTTACTTTACATTTGGTTATGCAGGTGACGAAATTGTCAAAAGAGCTAAAGATGATGGAGTAGAAATAATCGTAATGACAAAGTCAACAAAGACAGGACTTACTAGAATAATAGGTTCTTGTACATCATATGTATTGAAGCATACTACTTCTACAGTGATGGTAATACCAGAATAATGAAAAGGGCTACTTGCATATGCAGGTGGTCCTTTTATAATATAAAAAATTAATAGTTGTCTATAAATCAATTACCCATATTAAGTTTTTTATTTATATAAACAAAACAAATAATTGTAATATACTAAAATACAAATATGATTTAAAAAGTAGTAAATGTTATCATTTATATGTTTTAATAAATATATATGAGGGTATAATTATAATATTGGATTGATAAATTCGATATGATATTATTGCGTTATCAATTTGTGCAAGGCTACTGTAGGTATTGCAATGAAAGTATTGTTGACTATATTTAAGTAGCTTGACAAGTTTTAAAATAAAGGGTATAATCAATATCAATAATAGTAATTATTACTGTTATTGTGACTGTTTTTTATGTTTTTTATAAAAATTTAAGGAGGATGTTGTAATGACTATTGAACTAAAGGGAACTAAGACAGAAAAGAATTTAAATGAAGGATTTGCCGGTGAATCAATGGCAAGAAATAAGTACACTTATTATGCTTCTCAAGCAAAGAAGGAAGGATATAATCAGATATCTGATATATTCCTAGAAACTGCTGGAAACGAAAAGGAGCATGCTAAGCTATGGTTTAAGGCTCTTAGTGGAGGAGAAATAGGAACAACTGAAGAAAACCTACTAGCAGCCGCAGAAGGTGAACATTATGAATGGACTGATATGTACGTTCGTTTCGCTGAAGATGCAAAGGAAGAAGGATTCAAGGAATTAGCAAGATTATTCGAAGGTGTTGGAGCAATAGAAAAAACACATGAGGAAAGATATAGAACTTTACTACAGAACTTAAAGGATGGTAAGGTATTCGAAAAGGATGAAGTAGTTGTTTGGAAGTGCCAGAACTGTGGACATATCCACGTATCTAAGAAGGCTCCAAAGATATGTTCAGTATGTAAGCATCCACAGGCATTCTTTGAAGTTAAGTGCGAAAACTGGAGATAATATAAGCTGATTTAATTTAATGAAAGGGTGTTTGTAATGAAGAAATTTTCTAAGCAAAGAGAATTGATTTTGCGCACAGTTTTAAGTAGCAATGAACACCTAACAGCTGATAATATTTATGAAACATTGAAATCAAGCAATCCTAATCTCAGTTTAGGAACAGTCTACAGAAATTTGACTCAACTAGAAGAACATGGATATATTAAAAAGATAAATATTCCAGGGGACCCTGTTAGGTTTGACGGTAATACCGAAGAACATGATCACTTTATATGTGAGAATTGCAAAACCATAATAGATATAAATAAGGGCGAGATAGAGTATGTAGATGATTCACTAAAAAAAAGAGGATTGAAAATAAATTCGACAGAAATAATTTTAAGAGGTATCTGTAATAATTGTAATACGGATACATAATATATTTAAGGAGGTAATGATATGGCAAAGACTTTAGCATTTTATAAGTGTCAAATATGTGGTAACGTAACAGAAAAGATTGTAAACGGTGGTGGACCATTATCATGTTGTGAACAGGATATGATCCGTCTAGAAGCTAATTCAACTGATGCAGCTGGTGAAAAGCATGTACCAGTAGTAACAGTTAATGGAAATAAGGTTTCAGTTAAAATTGGTAGTGTAGAACATCCTATGACTGTAGAGCATCATATCGCTTTTATAGTATTAGTAACTGAAAAGACTGTTCAGAGAGTTGATTTACTTCCAACAGGAAAGCCTGTAGCTGAATTTGTTATAGCAGACGATGATAAGGCTGTTGCAGCATACGAATACTGTAATCTTCATGGATTATGGGTTGCTGAAATATAATTAAAAACATACAATTTTATGTAATTGATTAATAAAAAAGGCAATTGTGAACTCTTTCGAGTTTGCAATTGCCTTTTTAGATTTTATAATTATACTTAAGGTCTAGTATGTGCTCATAAAATTAATTTTTAAAAAAGAAAAATATAATGAAGCTATTTATCTATGTCTATAACTGGGTATTAAATGATAGTAATTTTATTATTATTTAATATTTTTGACCTTATCATATACATCTAAATTTTTATCAGTGATAAAAGAGCAAGAGTTTCCCTCATGACCTATTCTCCCAGTTCTTCCTATTCTGTGTATATAGTCCTCTGGTGACTCTGGAAAGTCATAGTTGTATATATTGCTAACTCCATCAATGTCTAGCCCTCTAGATGCTAAATCGGTGGATATTAAAAATTGTATTTTCATATCTCTAAAGTTTTTAAGGATTCTTTCTCTTTTTGCCTGACTTATATCACTATGAATTTTTTCGCAATTATATCCAGCCTGTGCTAGTTTTAAATCTAAATTATTTACACGAGCCTTTGTTCTGCAAAATATAATAGCCATGAAAGGTTTATCTATTTCTATTTTTTCACATAAGTCATCAAATTTCTTTCTATCAGTTGTAAATATAAACTCTTGATTTATTAGTTTTGGAATATCAAACTCTGATTTAGAACTAATGATTTCAAAATTATCAGCGTATCTATAGGCAAGTTTTTTGACCTTTGAATCGATAGTGGCTGATAGGAGCATTATTTGATTGATAGACTTAATATCCTTTAAAACAATATCTATTTCATTTCTAAAGCCCATTAAAAGCATTTGATCAGCTTCATCTATAATAACAGAAGAGATATCTTTCAAATCTATAGTTTTTCTGTTCATATGATCTAAAAGTCTTCCAGGAGTTGCAATTATAATATTGATTTCATTTTTTAATTTATTGATTTGTGATTTAATATCCTTACCACCGTATATGGCAAGAGTGCTGATATTATCATTTTCAAGTAAATTTATTATTTTTTCTGTTTCGGCATGTATTTGAACTACAAGTTCTCTTGTAGGAGCTAATACCAATACTGAATTTAATTCTTCATTATGTATCTTATTTATTATTGGAATAAGAAAAGAAAGAGTTTTTCCAGTTCCAGTGTTTGATTCTGCTACTATATTATTATTTTTTAGTATATTTGGTATAACTTGTTTTTGTATAGGTGTAGGCTCGTTAATTCCCATTCTGTGCAATGCATCTACCAAATTTTCATTGATTCCCATTTCTTTAAAATTCATATATTTTGGGCAATAACCTGAGAGTTATTAGCTTTGGGATTGCCCATCCTCCTTTTATTTTATTTCAGGTATTAGTCACCTGATACGAATTATATTATATCACATAGGCTATAAAAAACGGTAAATATAGAAATATATATACAATAAAATATAAAAAATATGAATAAAATAGAAAATCAAAAAATAAGCTAATAGTATTAATAAAAAATAAGCGAATAAAATAGATTAAAAAAGACAATAAAATCAATGAAAGATAAATCAATGAAATAAGACAATTAAGATCAATAAAAGGTAAATGGATGAAATAGGACAATAAAATCAATAAAGATAAATAAATGAAAAAAGACAATAAAATCAATAAAAGATAAATGGATGAGAGAGGCTGATAAAATCAATAAAAGATAAATGAATGAAATTAAAAAGATAAAAATAAAATAAGTTTTTCGAATGCATCTTTTATTGTATGTGTATGATTTCAGGGGAGTATTTTTGAATAAAATAAAATTAAAAAATAATTACAGAGTCTATAATGCGATACTTGAAAATCTGTAGATGTATTTTGAAAAGGTATATCTAGATGAAATCATATAGATATAGCTATAATGTAAAAGTAAAATACACTAAATGTTGAAATTATTCAATTATAAAAAAATCTGTTTAAAAAAGAAAAAAATAATACTTGTAAACAAGCAAAAATATATAAATAAAAGGTTTTTTAAAATTTATAATCAATTAAATAAAAGGGTATTCTGTATACAAAAGTTTTAAAACATATTTTTTATAAATATATAGTAAGATAGGAAAGAAAATTACTAGTGTAGAAAAAGATTATTCACATATTACAATAAATAAATCTTTATTATTTAGAATATAAAAAGTTTATAATAATCTGAAAAAAGTCCTTCTATGAAAGTACATTTTATATAATTGCAAAAAAGAGCGTTATATAGGAATGAATGAGTAAAAATATGTCAAAAATGAAAGTATCATAAAAATAATATCATAAAAAAGCGAAAAAGACTTGCAAATTAACTTATAAGCAATTATAATAATATTTAAGCAAATGAATGAATAAAAAAAAGACTTGCATAAGTGAAATTATATATGAAAAATAAGAGTTAATTAATAGGAGGTTAGTGTAATGTGTGTGATTGATAAGATTCAGGGAAGAGAATTAAAAATTGTTGATACTACTTTGAGAGATGGAGAGCAGACTGCTGGAGTAGTGTTTGCAAATAGTGAAAAAATTATGATTGCAGAAATGTTAAGTGATCTAGGCGTAAATCAGCTTGAAGTTGGAATCCCTACAATGGGCGGAGATGAAAAAGAAGCGATAAAGCAAATAGTAAAAAGAAACCTAGATTCTAGTATTATGGCATGGAATCGTGCAGTAATTGGCGATGTTCAGCAAAGTATCGATTGTGGCGTAGATGCAGTAGCAATTTCTATTTCTGTTTCTGACATACACATTCAAAACAAGTTAAAAACTTCTAGAGAATGGGTTTTGGAACAAATGGTAAAGACTACTGAATATGCTAAGAAAAATGGGTTATACGTATCAGTTAACGGTGAAGATGCATCTAGAGCAGACGATGATTTCTTGATAGAGTTCATTGAATGTGCAAAAGAGGCTGGTGCAGATAGATTTAGATTCTGTGATACAGTAGGTGTTATGGATCCTTTCTCAACTAGAAATAAAATAGAAAAAATACATAAAGCAACTGGTTTTGATATAGAAATGCATACTCATAACGATTTTGGTATGGCTACGGCAAACGCTATCGGGGGAGTATTAGGTGGAGCAAACTATGTAGGTGTAACAGTAAATGGTCTAGGTGAAAGAGCAGGAAATGCGGCTTTGGAAGAAGTGTTGATGTCTCTTATTCATGTATTAAAATATGAATCTAATATAGACACTAGAAAATTTATAGAACTGTCTGAATATGTTTCAAGAGCTTCAGGAAGAGAAATACCTGCTTGGAAGGCAATTGTCGGTAGCAATATGTTTAGACATGAATCTGGAATCCATGCTGATGGAGCATTGAAAAATCCAAAGAACTATGAAGCATTTGATCCAGCAGAAGTTGGGCTTGAAAGACAGATTGTAATAGGAAAGCACTCAGGTAAAGCAGCTGTAATTAACAAATTCAAAGAATTTGGTGTAGACATAAGTGATGAAGATGCAAACTTGGTTCTTGAAGAAATAAGAAGAACTTCTGTAAGACTCAAGAGATCTTTATTTGATAAGGAAATTGCTTCAATATACAAGGGTGTATTAGCTGAGAAAAAAAAAGGAATAATTAGGGCAATATAAAATGAATTTAAATTTAAAGGGTGTTATTCTCTGAGAATGATGCCCTTTATTAAAATATTTCACAGCAAGGCTGTTGAGTAATGTTTGGATATTATATTGATTAAAATATAGATATATAAATAGGGTATATCTAAAAAAATATTATAGAAGGTGATTGTTTTGGGAAAAAATATAGTAGAAAAAATATTGTTAGAACATTTGGTAGAAGGTGAATTGAAAAAAGGGACTACAGCAGGGATTAGGATTGATAGAACTCTTACACAAGATTCCACGGGTACTATGGCTTATTTACAATTGGAGGCTATGGGAATAGACAAAGTTAAGACAAAAAAATCTGTTGCATTTATAGATCATAATATGCTTCAGCAGGGGTTTGAAAATGCAGATGACCATAAGTTTATACAAACTATTGCAAATAAGTATGGTATATATTTTTCAAAACCAGGAAACGGCATATGCCATCAGGTGAATTTAGAAAGATTTTCTGTACCTGGAGATACACTTTTGGGTTCAGATAGTCACACTCCTACAGCAGGTGGAGTAGGAATGCTTGCTATAGGTGCAGGAGGGCTAGATGTTGCCCTTGCAATGGCTGGCGAGGCCTATTATATCAAGGTGCCTCAGGTGATCAAGGTAGAGCTAAGTGGAAGATTAAACCATATGGTATCTTCTAAGGATATCATATTGGAAGTATTGAGAAGACAAACTGTAAAGGGTGGAGTAGGCAAGGTATATGAATATGCTGGTGAAGGATTGAAGAATCTTTCAGTACCTCAAAGGGCTACTATTACTAATATGGGAGCTGAATTGGGAGCTACAACTTCAATATTTCCAAGTGATGAAAAAACAAAAGAATTCTTTGTAGCACAGGATAGACTTGAGGATTGGAAGGAACTATTGGCAGATGAAGATGCTAACTATGATGAAGTCATCAAAATAGATCTAGATAAACTAGAACCTATGGTAGCTGCTCCTCATAGTCCTGATAATATTAGAAGATGTAGAGATGAAGGAAAGATAAAAATAGATCAAGTAGCAATAGGAAGTTGTACAAATTCATCATATGAAGATTTGATGAAGGTATCAAAGATTTTAAAGGGAAGAAAAGTTGCGGATAATGTGAGTTTGGTAATAGCACCAGGTTCAAGACAGGTAATGGAAATGATTGCTAGAAATGGAGCACTTGGAGATATTATAAGCTCAGGAGCTAGAATTCTTGAAAATTCTTGTGGACCTTGTATTGGTATGGGACAATCCCCAGGTACAGATGCTGTGAGTATAAGAACATTTAATAGAAATTTCTATGGTAGAAGTGGGACTAATTCAGCACAGGTATATCTTTCAAGTCCAGAAGTAGCAGCTGTAAGTGCAGTATATGGATGTCTAATGGATCCAAGAGATGCGGAATTTGAAGTAGACTTTGACGGTATAGCTGTAGATAACTTCCTGATAGATGACAGTATGATAATTGCGCCTAGCAAAGATCCAGAGAGTGTGGAGATTGTAAGAGGTCCGAATATAAAACCATTCCCATTAAATACAGCATTGGAAAATAATTTGGATGGAAAAGTTATAATAAAAGTTGAGGATAATATCACGACAGATCATATTATGCCATCTAATGCAAAATTACTCCCATATAGAAGTAATATACCTTATCTATCAAAATTCTGTTTTAGTACAATTGATGAAGGTTTTGCTGAAAGATCTCTTAGTAATAAGGGTGGATTTATCGTAGGTGGAGATAATTATGGTCAAGGATCATCAAGAGAACATGCTGCACTTGCACCACTTTATTTAGGAATCAAGGGTGTAATTGCAAAGAGTTTTGCAAGAATACACAAGGCGAATTTAATAAATAGCGGTATTTTGCCGATGGAATTTGAAGATTTAGCAGATTATGACTCTATAGATCAGATGGATGAATTATTTGTAGAAGATATATTTGATGGAATTAAGTCTGGAAGATTGAAGATAAAAAACAAGACGAAAAACAATGAATTTTTTGTAAAGGCTATGCTCAATCAAAAGGAGATAGATATGTTAATGGCTGGAGGAAAGCTAAATAGCATAAAAATGAAGAAAAATTAGTACTCAATTATATAAGAGTGAAATTAATAGTACAAAAATGTTTAAAATAAAAAGTTAAATAATTCAAAATATAATTGGAGGTAAAAAATGTATAATATTACTCTAATTCCTGGAGATGGAATAGGTCTAGAAGTAACGAAAGCAATGAAGAAGGTAGTAAAAGCCAGTGGTGTTGATATAAATTGGGAAGAAGTAGCAGCAGGAGAAAGTGTTATTGAAGAATACAACACGCCTCTTCCTGAGTATGTATTAGATAGTATCAAGAAAAACAAGATAGCTATTAAAGGACCGATTACTACACCAGTAGGTAAAGGATTTAGAAGTGTCAATGTGGCCCTTAGAAAATCTTTGAATTTATATGCAAATGTAAGACCTGTTAAAACTTTTGATGGTATCAAATCAAGATATGAAAATATAGATTTGACTATTATAAGAGAAAATACAGAAGATTTATATGCTGGAGTAGAGCATATGATCGGAGATGTAGCAGGAGAAAGTATAAAAATAATAACAAAAGAAGCAACTGATAGAATAGTTCAGTTTGCATGTGATTATACAAAGAACAATAATTACAAGAGATTATCTTGTGTTCACAAGGCAAATATAATGAAGTTATCAGATGGATTGTTCCTTAGAGAGTTTGACAGAGTATGCGAGGAAAATAAAATATTTAGATTAAACGGAGAAGATGCAGCAGCTAGAAAGTACTATGCAGATGATGTAATAGTGGATGCAGCAGCTATGAATTTAGTTTTGACTCCTGAAAATTTTGATGTTCTTGTAATGCCAAACCTTTATGGAGATATATTGTCAGATTTATGTGCAGGTCTAGTAGGAGGTCTTGGGATAATTCCAAGTGCCAATATAGGTAAAGAATGTGCAGTATTTGAGGCAGTTCATGGAAGTGCACCTCAGATAGCAGGTCAAAACATAGCAAATCCTACTGCTATAATTCAATCAGCAGTAATGATGCTAAACTATATAGGAGAAAATGAAGCTGCAGATAAGATTGACAGAGCATTAGTAGAAATATTTAAAAAATCTGATGTTCTTACAGTAGACTTGGGTGGTAACGCAAGTACAGAGGAGTTTGCCGATGAACTATGCAGACTCATAGAAAATTAATATTGCCTAATCAATCACTATAATACACAATAAAGGGAAGTTGGATATTTCAACTTCTCTTTATTTATGTTGAAAATATTATTGGATTATATTAAAAACGCAATTAAAAAAGATTAATAAGGAGGATTATTTTAGATCCTAAAATAAAAAAAAGAAGTCTCTGAAATGTAGGGCATAGTACTTTAAAAAGATAATAACTTTAAAAGTCATAAAAAATAATTGATTAAAATAAAAAAATACAAGAAGAGCCTAGATAAAAAATCATATAAAAAAGAATATGTAAAAAGAATATAAAAAAGAATATATAAAAAGAGTATGTAAAAAGAATATAAAAGGATAGATATAATATATCCGAAGATGTGCATAGATAGTAAAAAGCTATATCAAGTGAATATATCTATCAAAAGACGTATTTCTATTGAATTTATATATCATTTTACTTATAATTAGAATGATGAAATATATGGTGGTCAAGTTTGCCGTATAACTATAGAAAATAAAAATAATTTTGTTTGGTGGAGGTGTAAAATGAAAGTTCTTCATGTAAGTGCTCAAAAGCCGGATTCTACGGGTAGTGGAATATATTTAAGCGGAATAATAAATGGTATGAAGGCATTGTGCGAAAAACAGGCTTTGGTAGCAGGGATAGATAGAGAAGATTGTATAAATAGTATAGAAAAAAAATATAATAATGAAGTTGATTTTTTTCCAGTAGTCTATAATTCTGGAGAGCTGGATTTTAATGTTCCTGGTATGAGTGATAATATGCCATATTCTAGTACTAGGTATATGGATATGGATGAAGATATGGCAGATACTATGAGGTTTGCTATTAGAGAGGCTCTACTACGGGCTACAAGGGATTTTAATCCGGATATAATAGTATGCCATCATCTATATTTTGCGACATCTATAGTCAGAGAATTATTTCCAGATAAAAAAATAGTTGCAATTTGTCATGGTACTTGTATAAGACAGATGAAAAGGATAGATTTTAAGAAAGATTATATAAAAGATAATGTAAAGAAGTTAGATATGATATTTGCTCTTCATGATGAGCAAAAAAATATAATACAAGATGTATATGAAATAGAAGAGTCTAAGATAAAAGTTTTGGGAAGCGGTTACGATAGCTCTGTTTTTTACAATAAAAAATATAAGAAAGAAGGACCTATAAAAGTTTCGTACGCTGGGAAGCTTTCTTATAGTAAGGGATTATTACCTTTTATTGAGGCAATAAATAGCTTGGATTATCCAACTGACATGTTGGAATTTGTATTTGCGGGAAATGGTAGCCTTGTAGATGAATGTAGAGCTATTAAAGAGTATGGAGCAAAGAGTAACTATAGTATAGATTTTATTGGAAGGGTTGATCAGTTTAGATTATCTGATGAATTAAATAAATCTGATATATTTGTATTGCCATCATATTATGAAGGCCTTCCTTTAGTAATATTGGAGGCTTTGTCTTGTGGAAACTATGTGATATCTACGGATGTCGATGGAGTAAAACAATGGTTAGGCAATAAAGTAAACGATAGTGGGCTGATCGATTATGTTGATTTACCAAAGATGAAAGAAGTATCTCTCCCATATGAAGAGGAAATTCCAATGTTTGTAAAAAGGTTAAAAGAGTCTTTAGAAAAGGCGATTGAGTATAGAATATTGGATAGAGAAAAATATCTAAGTATAGAAGAACTATCTTGGAATGGTCTAGCAGCTAAGCTTTATGATTATCTTATGATTGTAAAATAGAAATTTAATCAAACATCTATTCTCGTTATATAATATAATAAGGATAGATGTTTTTAAATAGCAAATTATTTCAGTTTTAATTAAAAGGATAGATAACAAAAATAGGAAAATAGAAATAATAAGAGATAGATAGAGAAGTAATGAGATATAGATATAAAAATAGAAGTTGAAAGAAAGTAGATATCGCAAAGAAAAAATAAGTTCAGAAAAAATAAAAGCTTAAAAAAGTCTAAAAAATATAAATAAATATAAATAAAAAAAGTACAGAAGAAATAAATAAGAAAAGTATAGAAAATAGGAATCTAGAAAATAAAGTAATGACATGAAAATAGAATAAGACTTGCTTTAATTTAAGAAAAAAGAAAGGTGAAATAATAGATGGATAATACGCAGTATGCAATAATAGACTATAGAATGGATCTTGAATGCAGAAAAAACATAGAAAAACTAGGCATAAGACTTATAAATTCTTATAAAAATGAGAATGTATATGAAGCTATAAATGGGCATGTTGATATAAATATATTTCAACTAGGTAAGAATGTATTTGTTTCTCCAGAGTCATATGAATATTATAGGGAAGAATTTATGAAAGTGGGATTAATCGATCGTATTAATTTACTAAAAGGTAGAAAAAAATTAGATAGAAAATATCCTAAAGATATTGCCTATAATATGTGTTTTACAGGAAGGTATGCCATTGGAAGCCTCGAAAATATAGACATTACGATATTAAATTTTTTGGAAGAGACTGTTAAATTTTCCAAAGTGAATGATAAGAAAAATAATAATGAAATAGAAATAATAGATATAAATCAAGGTTATGCTAATTGTTCAATTTGTCAGATCGATGAAAATTCAGTAATCACTTCTGATAAAGGCATATCAAAAGAATTGAAAAAGAAAAATATTGATGTATTAGAAATTTCGCAAGGGAATATTGACCTATTTGATTTTGATTATGGCTTTATAGGAGGAGCATCTGCATCAATAGATGATAGAGTTTGTTTCTTCGGGGATATAATCAAACATCCAGATTATTCATCAATAAAAGAGTTTGTAGAAAGTAAAAATAAAAAAATCTTATCATTGTCTAATCAAAAGTTGATAGATTATGGAGGATTGATAATTATATAGTCATTAGTAATTCTATAGTTAAAATGTATACACTTTATTCTAACAGCTCCATATGAATTCAATAATCTACTAATAAAATAATGAGGATATTTTGATTTATATGAGGATAAAACTATAAAATATATGACAGCAGAATATGAGAAGGTATAAAATCGGACATGAAATAAAAATCTAAATATAAAAAATATGTCTGTGATATAATATAGATAAAAATTTTGTAAATATTCTATTATTTTTAAAAAAAACTTGAATTTTTTTTTCCATTGTGTTAGTATTAAATCAATATAAATAATAAATGCATTGACAAAGGAAGAGTAAGATATAGATCGTCTAAAAGAGAAGTGAATCATCGGCTGAAAGTTCACAAGAAATGAGATATCTGAAAACTACCTTTTAGCAGAGTTTAGTAGCTTTAGTGAAAAGACTCGGTTGACTGCCTTAAAGTCTTATCGAGAGGGTGCATTGCATCAACTTGGGTGGAACCGCGATTTATTCGTCCCAATATTTTTATTTGGGGCGTTTTTTTTATACAAAAATTAAATGATATGGAGGAAAATTAAATGATAAAAGTTGAATTAAAAGATGGAAGTTTATTAGAAGTTGAAGATGGCTCATCACTATTTGATGTGGCTCAAAAGATAAGTGATGGATTTGCGAGAAGTGTACTAGTTGGATCAATAAATGGAAGACTTGCAAGTTTAAATGAAAAGTTAGAAGGAGACTGTAAAGTCAATTTCTTTAAGTTTGAAGATGCAGAAGGTACGGAAGTATTTAGACATACAACTGCTCATATATTTGCTCAAGCTGTAAAAAGAATCTGGCCAGAAGTAAAGTTAGCTATAGGACCTGCAATAGATAATGGATTTTATTATGATATAGATTTAGATCATAGACTTGTACCAGAAGATCTTGAAAAAATAGAAGCTGAAATGAAAAAGATCGTAAAGGAAGATTTATCTATAGAAGGATTTGAAGTTCCTAGAGAAGAAGCAATAAAGATGATGGAAGATATCGGAGAAGACTACAAGGTTGAAATGATTAAAGATCTTCCAGAAGAAGAACATATATCAATGTATAGACAGGGAGAGTTTGTTGACTTATGTCGCGGACCACACCTAAAGAGTACTAAGAAGATAAAGGCATTCAAGCTACAAAGTATAGCAGGTGCTTACTGGAGAGGCGACGAAAAGAATAAGATGCTTCAAAGAGTATATGGTACTTCATTTGAAAAGAAAAAAGATCTTGATGCGCATCTTAAGATGTTAGAAGAAGCAAAGAGAAGAGATCATAGAAAGATAGGTAGAGAACTAGATCTATTTATGATACCAGAAGAAGGACCAGGATTCCCATTATTCTTGCCTAGAGGTGTAGAATTAAAGCAAGCTCTTATGAAGTATTGGGAAGAAATACATAGAGAAGATAGATATGTAGAAATAGAAACTCCTATTATACTAAATAGAAGTTTATGGGAAACTTCTGGACATTGGTTCCACTATAAAGAGAATATGTATACTGTTAAGATAGATGAAGAAGATTATGCTATCAAACCAATGAATTGTCCAGGAGCAATGATATTTTACAAGAGTCAGTTACACTCATATAGAGATTTTCCAATGAGAGTTGCTGAAAGAGGTAGAGTACATAGACATGAATTATCAGGAGCACTTCATGGATTGATGAGAGTAAGAGCCTTTACTCAGGATGATGCGCATATATTTATGTTACCAGAACAGATAAGAGAAGAAATTAAGGGTGTAGTTAGACTGATAGATAAGGTATACACTAAGTTTGGCTTCTCATACCATGTGGAACTATCTACTAGACCAGAAGATTCAATGGGTACTGATGAAGAATGGGCAGTAGCAGAAGATGGACTAAGAGGCGCTTTGGAAGAGTTAGGAATGGACTATATAGTAAATGAAGGCGATGGAGCATTCTATGGTCCAAAGATAGATTTCCATTTGAAGGATTGTATAGGAAGAACTTGGCAGTGCGGTACTATTCAGCTTGATATGCAGCTTCCACAGAGATTTGATGCAACATATGTTGGTAAGGATGGAGAAAAGCATAGACCAGTAATGATACATAGAGTTTGTTTAGGTTCTATAGAAAGATTTATAGGAATACTTATAGAAAACTATGCTGGTAAATTCCCAGTTTGGTTAGCTCCTTGTCAGGTAAAGGTAATATCTGTATCAGATAAGTACAATGATTATGCAAATGAAGTAATGTCAAAATTATTTGATCAAGGCATAAGAGTAGAGCTCGATAGCAGAACTGAAAAGGTTGGATTTAAGATAAGAGAAGCACAGTTAGAAAAGATTCCTTACATGATAGTTGTTGGAGAAAAGGAAAGTTCAGAAAAGAATATAGCTGTAAGATCTAGAGATGAAGGTGAATTAGGATCTATGCAAATAGATGAGTTCCTATCAAAGATAGACAAGCAGATAGAAGAAAGAGAAAATGTGGATGTAGAGGTTCTTTAGGACAACTACAGAAAAATCAAAGTTATTAAAACATTTATAAAGCTGCGTTTAAAATTTATAAATTATTAAATTAAAAGCCCCTCAAGTAGTACATGAGGGGCTTTTTTATTATGACAAATGTTTATGTATTAATTTATATCATTTGTATCATGTAATGTTATATATCAAGCAAATATTCACGCCATATATTGGGGGATGACGTGAATATTGTATAGAAAAATATACTGAATTTGGCAAGAAGAATATGGTTAAACTCGCCAAATAATATATTTAACTTTGCGTGATTATTATTTCAAATTCTTGCTACTTTTGACCTTGTAACCAATTAAAAGATTTGATTTAATTAGTATTGGTCTAAGTGCTGAATATATTAGTGTAGCTATCACAACAGTAGTAACTGCATTAAAGAATGTAACGCCTGCGCTTAACTTTGCAAGAACCTCTGCAACTTCAGCAGGTTGACCTAAAAGGTATCTCTTATAAAAATATCCTACAACTGGGTCTGCAATTACATTAAATGCCATTCCGCATATCGATGCTATTAAAGCCCATTTAAATACATATTTCTTATCATTAGTTTCATTAATATGAGCCATTTTATGAGCGATTGCTCCAACTATAAGTCCTATACAAAACTTAAGTATAAAAGTTTTGGGTGCTACTAAAATATAGACTGGATCCATAAGGTCGGCAATTGTCATACCTATAGCTCCTGCCAATCCACCATAGAATCCTCCAAGTAATAGTGCTGCCAAAACTAAGAATACGTTTCCAAAATGTATGGAAGTCATATCTCCTCCACCTGGAATAGGAATCTTAATCTGTAAAAATGTAAAAGTAATAAAACATAATGCTGCAAGTATAGCTGTTTGCGTTAGTTTTGAAAGCTTTTCGCTTTTATTATTCATCTTGCTCTCCTCCATAAAACTATAAATATAAATTATTAGTACATTACAATTTTATTATTATTGCATACAAAAGTCAATAATTTACAGTACAATATGATAAATAGACGAAGTGAACCGATACAATTCTATATATATTAATAATTTTATCAAAAAATCGATGAAAATGATGCATATATTTTCAAAAAAGTATTTTTTAGAAATAAAAATTAAGTGAAAATAAACTAAAATTAGGTCAAATAATCAGTGAGATTAAATATCATTATTAAAAATATATTTTTACGATAAAATGGTATTAATAATGATTATTTGTGGTATTATATTAGAGAGGAATGTTTATTTATTATGGATTATAGAAATTTGATATAGATATAGAATGAAAGATTTAAAAGATTATAAATATATTAAAGTCTATCTATGACCATGTGTATATATGATTTTATATTTAAAAGTTGTTCAATCTATACTAATAGATTGCAGCTAATTAGAGATTTGTTTAGGAGGAAAGATATGTTAAATAGAAATGAAATATGTTGGTGTGGTAGCGGATTGAAGTATAAAAAGTGCCACATGGATTTTGATGAAAAAATTAGAGAACTTGAAATAGCAGGGAACATTGTTCCAGATAGATTTATTATAAAAACACCTAAAGAAGTAGAGATGATCAAAAAAAGCGCAGTTGTCAATACTGGAATTTTGGATCATGTAGCTAAGAATATCAAGGCTGGAATGAGTACAGCAGATATAGATAAGTTAGTCTATGATTATACAGTTGAACACGATGCAATACCTGCAACACTTGACTATGAAGGCTATCCAAAGAGTTGTTGTACATCTATAAATAATGAAGTTTGTCATGGTATTCCTTCAGAGGATATAATTCTAAAAGATGGTGATATAATTAATGTGGACGTATCTACTATAAAAGAGGGATACTTTTCTGACGCATCAAGAATGTTCATCATAGGTGATGCTAGTGAAGAAGCACAGAAGCTAGTGCAAGTAACTAAAGAATGCTTAGAAAAGGGAATGGAACAAGTAAAGCCATGGGGACATATAGGTGACATAGGTGCAGCTATATATGAACATGCTACAGCAAATGGATATTCTGTAGTTACAATGTTTGGTGGACATGGTATAGGTAATGAATTCCATGAAGAACCATTTGTATCTCATGTAGGTAGAAAAGGTACTGGCATGGTAATGGTGCCTGGAATGGTATTTACAATAGAACCAATGATAAATATAGGCAAGCCACAAGTATTTGTAGATAAGAAGAATGGTTGGACATCTTATACTAGAGATGGTTCTTTATCAGCTCAATGGGAACATCAGCTGCTTGTAACAGAAGATGGATATGAAATAATATCACACTAACATTAAGCGATAAAATTAAAAAAATAAAATAGTAAAAAAAGTTGACAATATAAGATATATGCCCTATAATAGACAGAGTAGTGAAAAGAAGTAGAATCCGTTCTCACCTTACAGCACAGAAGTAGCTAGTTTGGTTAAATAAGTGAAGTTAGCAAAAATATTTTGCTATTTTATTTTGAGAATTAAGACGGATTTTTGTCCGTCTTTTTATTTTATTATAAATGAAAGAAGAGGTGCTCTAATATCAGTAAAGAACTAATAATCAACGAGGAAATCAATGCAAAGGAAATAAGAGTTATTTCCGAAAGTGGAGAACAGCTTGGAATAATGAGTTCTAAGGACGCTTTAGAATTAGCAGGTCGCAAAAATTTGGATCTAGTTATGATATCGCCAAATGGGAAGCCACCTGTTTGCAAAATAATGGATTATGGAAAATATAAGTACGAGCAAGCAAGAAAAGAAAAAGAAGCTAAAAAAAATCAGAAGACTATCACTGTTAAAGAGATAAGATTAAGACCAGCGATTGGTGATAACGACCTTAAAACTAAGGCAAACCAGGCAATTAAATTCCTTAAAAAGGGAGATAAAGTAAAGGTTGAACTTAGATTTAGAGGTAGAGAACTTGGACACAAAGATATAGGTAGACAAGTAATGATGAATTTTATTGAGATGTTGAGTGAGTTTGGAGAACCAGTTAAACCCCCTAAATTTGAGGGAAACAATATGGTTACAATTATAGATCCAAAGAAATAGATAATGATTGAGAGGAGGACTTTGTTATGCCAAAGATGAAAACACATAGAGGTGCAGCAAAAAGACTAAGAAGAACAGGAAGCGGAAAGCTTAAGAGAGCTAAGGCTTATAAAGGTCATATACTTACAAAGAAGTCTGCTAAGACTAAGATGAATTTAAGACAGTCAACTTTAGTAAGTGACGGAGATGCAAAGAGAATTAAACAGTTATTACCATACAAGTAAAATATAAGGAAGTGGTATCGAGGAGGAATTATAATGGCAAGAGTAAAAAATGGTATGAATGCCCATAAGAGACATAAAAAGGTATTAAAGCTTTCAAAGGGATACAGAGGATCAAGAAGCAAGCTTTATAAGACTTCAAATCAGTTCGTGATGAAGGCTTTAAGTAATGCATATACAGGAAGAAAGTTAAAGAAGAGAGACTTCAGAAAGCTTTGGATCCAGAGAATAAATGCAGCTTGTAGAATGAATGATATGTCATATTCAAGATTCATGAATGGTCTTAAGAAGGCTGACATAGAAGTAAACAGAAAGATGCTTTCAGAACTAGCTATAGCTGATCCAGCAGGATTTGCACAGTTAGTAGAAGTTGCAAAGAGCAACTTAGCATAATCTTTTATAAAAGAGATAAATAGGTTTAACGTATTGATTTGCGTTAGACCTTTTTTTATTTTGAATTTATAAATATATAGCTGGTATGTAAAAGCACGAAAGAAAATAAAAATAAAGCGAATTAAAATAAAGCGAATAAAAATCAAACAAATAAAACGAATGAAAATAAAGTAAATAAATATGAAAACTTAAGATAAGAGTTGATTCGTTCAAAATAAAAGAAATAAAAGCTCAATAATACAAATTACATTTTGTAAAAATCAAAACTAAATGGAGAATAAAAAGAGAAGTGACGAATAAAGGATTAGTTATCAGTTCTAGAAAGAGCAAAAAATATAAAGTTATATTATAGGTGGAAATATAATTGTAATTATAGAGCATATTCCGACTATTCAGTAACAATATAAAATATATTGTATACAATAAAAGACCGTAAAAATACGATCTTTTATGTATAAGATGATTATTCAGGCAAATTAATTCCAAACTCTATATCAAGTTGTTTGGCCAAATTTTTCATTTCTTCAATAGTCTTTGGAAGAATAGGAACACCATTTTTTATTCTATCTTCATGCTGTTCTTCTTCTTTTTCACCATGGATATAGATTCGATCCTGCTGATATGCCTTTTCAGAGTTTCTTACTTCTTCAAGATAAGTACTCCAATGTTGCTTTATAGTTTCAGGATTACCAAATAGTTTCGGATCAATTGCCATAAAGTAGTGACAGATACCAGATACACCGTTTTCTTCAGAGTGATTTGAAGTAATACCAGAAGATAATATACCAGTTAAGAACTCGACAATCAATGAAAAACCGAATCCCTTATGGCTACCGAATAGCTGAGTGGCTCCTCCCAATGTGTTAAGTCCGCCTGTTCTATCAAAGATACAATCAATAAGATTTTGAGCATCTAAGGCATCCTTACCGTCTTGGTTTACTCCCCAACCAACTGGAAGTTCCAAACCTTTCTTATTTCTTACTTCAACCTTACCAAATGCTACTACTGATGTTGCAACATCAAAGTTGAAATCTACTGGGCTAGCTGGTATTGAAACAGCTATCGGATTAGTTCCCATCATAGGGCGTCTACCAAATGTTGGCACTACTGCTGGGAAGGAGTTGGTCATCGATACACCTATTAAGCCTTCTTTACAAGCCATTTTACTATAAAAACTAGCTATTCCATAATGGTTTGAGTTACGAACACTAACCATACCTATTCCAGACTTCTTAGCCTTTTCTATAGCTATTTCCATAGCGTAATTACCAACTACATGGCCCATAGCCCTGTTGCCTTCTACAACGGCTGATACAGGTGTTTCAAAGGCAATGCTAGGTTGATTCTCCACGTGAATAAATCCCTTTTTAATTTGCTGACGATACATCTCTAGTCTCTGAGATCCGTGAGTATCTATACCATATAAATCTGCTGCTAGTAAAACATCAGTTACTGTGTTGGCATCCTTTTCATTGAATCCATATTTCTGGAAAGCTCTTTGGCAAAAGCTTGTAAGTTCATCTACATTTACTCTTATTGGTTTTGCTTCCATATATTAAGCACCTCTTCCTTATTTAATTTTATATTAAGTATTCTACTACTAATTAATTTTTTTTTCAAGATTGAAAACCTATATCTATTTCAAAAGAATATCTTGTATAATAAAAAATAAATTAAAAATAATTAGATGCCTTTTAAAAGAAAGAATATACTAATAATGAAAATGATTTCACAATACTGTAAGCTTTAAATAAAAAAGTTGAAAAATAATAATAAAATAGTGTAAAAACAATAAAATAAACATATCAATAAATTTAGAAATTTCTGAATTAAATAAGTATAATATAGTAAAAGAAAAAAGAAAAAAGAAAAAAGAAAAAAGAAAAAAGAAAAAAGATAAAAGAAAAAAGAAAAAAGATAAAAGAAAAAAGAAAAAAGAAAAAAGATAAAAGATAAAAGATAAAAATATATTTATTAAAGTATTGAAAGATGGCAAAATATCAATAATAAATTACCATCTTTAATATTATATTAGTCCAACAGATAATCAACTATGTCTACTATTTCTTTATTTTTTTTGTAAACCCTTTGAACTCTCCTGTCTATTCTACACATAATTTCATAATCTATGGTATCACAGTCTCTTGCAATATCTTCAACTGTTACAAGATCTTCTCCAAAAATTAACACATCGTCATCTATATTTACATCCATTTCCATGGGCACTCTTACCATACACTGATCCATACAGACTCTACCAACGACTTGACATTTTTCACCATGTATATAGACATAAGGATTTCTTCTAGCTCTTAAAAATCCATCAGCATAGCCCACAGCCACTGTGACAATCTTTTCTAGTACCGTTGTGAAATATATTCGCCCATAACTTATAGAAGTACCCGCCTGAAGTATTTTAACATTGGATACCTTAGCTTTAAAGCTCATAGCAGGTTTTAGTTTGACAGAATGTGATACCTCACTCGAAGGATATATACCATATTGAATGATGCCCACTCTCACCATGTTGTACCTTTCTTCAGTATCTAATATTTCGGCACTATTAGAACAATGTATATATCTGGGTTTTATATTGTTTTTTTCTAAGGCATAAATCATTTCAGAAAATCTATGCATCTGTAAATTTTCAAATTCTTTATTTTTTGCATCCGCTGTTGCGAAATGAGTATAAATTCCTTCTATTTCAATAAATTCTAAATTGCTTATCTTTTTTATTTCATCTGTAATTTCATCTATCCTATCATCTAAGACCACATATCCAAGCCTTGACATACCAGTGTCCAACTTTATATGAACTTTTGCCTTCTTATTCAATCTCTTTCCAACTTCATTTATTTTTTCAGCAAATTCATATCTAAAAATAGTCATAGATATATCATTATTTATACTAGCTTCAATAGAAGAAAGGTTGCTATATCCCAAATTGAGAATAGGAAGTTTTATATTGTTTTTTCTAAGCTCTAATCCCTCCCTAGTTCTTGCTATTGCCAAGAAGTCTGCACCTAAGTTTTCATATAGTCTGGCTAATTTTACAGCACCATGCCCATAGGCATTTGATTTCAATACCATACACATGTTTGTTTTATCTGGTAGTTTACTTTTTAAACCCTTAAAATTATACTCTATAGCATCTAGATCTATTTCTAACCAATTGGAATCATTTATATAATCCATCATAAAAATACCTCCGAATATTATATGTTAGAAATAATTATAACATAATTTAGCATAAATATTTATAAAATATAAAAAATTCTGTAATTTAAATAAAAATATGTAAAAAACAAAAACAGATTGATAAAACTAAGTTAAATAAAGAATATTAATGATTAAATAGATTTAAATAATAAAGTTAAAAATGAAAAATAACTTTTTTGATAAAAAACATATCGTTTTATTGAAGAGATATAGCAGAGAGTATTTTAATTATAAAACATGAAAAATAAAAATAATTGTTATAGATAAGATTTACTTTAATAGTGGATAAAAAGAATGTATAATATTAGTTAGAATAACAAAAGAAATAGATTAATAATTTAATAGGAGAGGTATCAATGGAAAATTTAAGTTCTTATAAAAGAGGCATAATGAAGAGTCTAATAAATTCGGCGAGAGAAATTATGCAAGAGGAAGGGTTGGATAGTATTACGATAAGAAAGGTCGGCGAACGAGCTAGGCTAAACAGTGCAACAATATATAATTACTTTGAAAACCTAGAACATTTAAAAATCTTTGCATGCTTATTTGTATTTGACGAATATATTGATGACATACAACATTATATAAAAGAGGACGATAATATAGTAGAAAATTATTTTGCTATATGGGAATGTTTCGTAAAGCATACTATTATGGATGTCGAAGTATATTATAATATATTTTTCAATAAATTGGAAAGAGAGATATCTGAATATGTAGAAGAATACTATTTATTGTTTCCTTTTAAAAATAAAGATTACGGTGAATATATAGATAAAATGTTAAAAAATTCATCTGTAGAAAAAAGAAATATAATTCTATTGGAAGAAATTTCTAATAGAGGTCATTTGAAAAGGGAAGATATAGAGTGGATCAATGATTTATCAGTGTATACATATGAATCAATATTGTTCAGAGTCTATAAATCTAGCATGGGAAAAGACGAAGGTGCAGAAAAAATGAAAGAATATGCACATAAAATTTTGGAAAGCAATATGATTAAGTAAAATATAGTAAGTGAAAATATATAGCTAAGAAATATTAAGTAATTAAGAAAATTAAAGGATACACAAATATAGTACCGTTAAGAAAATGGTAAATAAAAATATGAAAATCATATTGATGTATTTTAATAGTATAAAATATAAATTGAGCTTGTATAAATCTATTTAAATAGGTAATTAAAACTATGACTATGTTTTTAATATAAAAGTAGATATGACTGTATTTTTAAAAATATTATAAAATCGTAAAAATTTTACAAATAAAAATCACCCATTTTTAATGGGTGATTTTTATCTATTTTGAAAAAGTATCTTTTACAATACCTGCAACTGCCGCTGTAGTTGCAAATCCTGATTTGACCTTTTCTTTTGCTGTTATTACATCAGCAGCTACATCGACAGCCACATCTGATACATCCTTAGCATTATCTACAACGGAATCAACATTATCGAGTATTCCTGGGAGTTTGGCTATTGTTAAACCAACATTTGTAGAATTTTGTGTAATTATTGTATCTATATTTGTCATCAATGCAGATAATCTCTTTAATAAAACTATCAAAAATACTAGCGCTACACATCCAAGTACTGCAAGGATAAATAGTACTACTTGTATATTAATCGTAACACTCATTTATTTACCCCTTACTTTTACTTAGATTTGATGTCGTCCTTTATACCTTTAGCAGTATCTTTTACATCTGATTTTATTATATCGACATCTTCTTTTAAATCATCTTTTGTTACCTTTAAATCATCCTTTAAATCTTCTGAGTGATTAGTAACATCATCAAAACAATCTTCAATAGAAACATCTACTTCATTTTTCTTTTCATCGAAGTAATCTTTTATTTTGGCTTTAGATTCACCAAACTTATCCTTTGTGTTTTGAATAGAGTCATTTGTTTTGTTAGCGATATCTTTTGACTTGTCACTAATAGCTTGACCAGTGTCTGTGATACCATCTACAATATCTTCTCTTGTTTCCTTTCCTGACTTTGGTGCTAGCAATATACCACCAATAGCTCCTAAAGCAGCTCCTACTACACCGACTTTAGCTAATTCGCCGGCTTTCTTTTTCTTTCTTGCCTTTTCAGCTTCTTTTCTTTTTTTTCTTATTACATTTGTTAGTACCATAATTACACCTCCAATTATAATATCTAGTTAATATTATATTATATTCAAAATCAAAGAATGTCAATGAATTGTCGGATAATAATATGAATTCAAACATCTTTTAATTTAATATTTCAAAAATTTAGAAAAATAATTTTGAAATTTCTAAAAAAATAGTTAAAATTATGCAACTATTTATGTAAAAAAAAGAGCTTTTGAAGAGAAATGAAGTTGCAATAGTAACAAATTGTAATTTTTGAGTTATTAAATAAATGTTGAAAAATCAATATATACATCGTTTTACCGAATAAAAACAAATAAAAAAAGGTTGCTTTTTTGTCATCTTTATATTAAACTATGAAAGTGTCGAAGGTAAAAATTACAAATTGTAACTAATTTGAACTTTGGATTAAAAAATAAAAGACGTGAAAAATTAAAATAAAAGAATTAAAAAGGAGAGAGATTATGAAAAAAATATTTTCGATAGCAGCAGCAGTATTGATGACCTCATCAGTATTTTTATCTGCATCAACACTAAATATAAAGGCTGATTCAACAGAAGGTGTAAAGTTTTCATCTGAAATGGGATGGAAAAAAGTAGGTAATAACTACAATTACATTAATTCTTCAGGCAATAAAGCTGTGGGATGGAATAGATTAAATGGACTTTGGTACTATTTCAACCAAAATGGAGATATGGTAAGAGGCGTTCAAACTATATCAAATAAAACTTATTTATTCAATGAAAATGGAAGTTTGAATAAGGAAATAAAATCAGATAAGCAAAGTAGTAACAATTCAAATGAAAATAATCAGTCAAATAGTAATGTTTCAACGGAAGTAATAAAAGAACCAGCTAAGAAGGATCCTAATATGGTATATGACAAGAGTGGAAATCCACTAGGAACTGGTAAAAAATATGTATCTAATGCAAGTGCCTATACTGGGGACACAACAACAGCGTCTGGACAGAGACCTAGATGGGGAACAATAGCAGTTGACCCTAAGGTAATACCATTGGGATCAAAGGTATATGTGCCTTATTTTGATAAAGTATTTATAGCCAATGATACTGGAGGAATAATAAGAGGAACGATGATAGATATATTTATGAAATCCGCTAGTAATATGAACAATTTTGGTAGAAGAAATATAGATATATACGTATTAAATCAGTAATTAATAATGTTTGTAAAATGAAATTCTATGCTTGAAAGAAAATACGAGTCTAGATAGTATAAAAGATTGTATTTAGTTTTGCTGTGTTTTTAAGATTAGAAAAAAATAGTAAAAACACTGTATAACACGATAAAAGTAAGAGAGAATATAATTTTGAGAGAATTAAAAAGTATAGGGAAACATTGTAAAAAAATAAAAACAATAAATACGGCAAATAAGCATGGAGTGGAAATGTATATAATTTGCAAATAAAAAAAGAGGGATCCCCTCTTTTTTTATTTGATTTTTGTATTGTTAAAATCGAATTGATAATATTTGGCTCAAGTGAAATAATAAAAAAACATTAAAAGTTAATGTATTCTGCATAGATCTTGTATGATTTAAAAATCATAAAAAATAATGCTAATTATTATTTAATACACCAATACGTTTAAGTGATTTATCAAAAAAAACCCTATTATAAGACATCTTTTGCATTGCTAACTATGTATAATATTATGGCATTGTGAGATGATGAGTTTTTGATCTTATACCTAAGCTTAGGTGCAAGTCTCATAGTATCTCCCTTTTTTAATATTACCGAATCACCGCTATCACTATAAACAGCCAACGAACCCTTTTCAACCAAGATGATTTCCTCACATTCATTTGCACCAAATGGATAGTATGGTGTTTCAGCATGTGGTCTAATAATAATTCTTATTAGATCATCGCTAACCTTGCTTGACTTAATGGTTAGCAGTTGGAATTCGAGATTATCTTTCGTAGAGTCGCATAAGACCGGTTGGTCTGCAACTCTTTTTACAAGATTGTCTAGCTTGACAGCATCTTCAAATAGAGTAGATATAGATAGATTCATTGTCTCAGCAATCGCATTTAATACGCTAAGACTAGGGTTCCCCATACCACGCTCCAGTTGACTTAGGAGTGCTGTACTGACACCAGAAAGCTGTGAAAATTCTTTAATAGTCATATTATTATTCTTTCTATAATTTGTCAGCCTAGTTCCTATTTGTTCGACGTTCATAAAAATCCTCCTTATGTTAAGAGATTAATTGAAAAACCCAACTATATTATATCATTTTTAAAGGAAAAAAAATAGTTGCAAAGTGAAAAAAAGTTAATAAATCTAACGTTTTTTAGTTATTTAAAATGATTTGTCTAAAGTTTCCATCTGTGATAAAATAAAATGATGGTGTGAAAAGTTGAAATAAATTACTATATATTTCTTATTTTATCCTGCAGTAAGGATTTAGTAAGCATTTGTGTTTATAATACAACAAATATCAATATGGCATGCTAATAAATTACAAGTTCAAAATGTGGTTGCATCTATTTTGATGTTAAGTGATGTTTCCAAATCGGATATGTTGCAGGTGATACAGCTGTGGCAGTTTGTCACGCTTATTCATAAGAAGTTTTGTATATTTTGAATGTACAACTACTTATTATTGCTTAGGGAATTACTGTTTTTTAGTTTTATATTTTGTAAATAAAAAGGATAAAAAATATTATTTATAAAATATGCAATTACAAATATATTAGATGTGTTAATTCGCACAGAAGGGACAGTATATGATTGGATATATTAAAGGAACTGTTGAAGAGATAGGGCCTGACTACGTAATATTAGAAAATAATGGTATAGGATATAGACTAAATGCCTCTTCAAATACTATTTCACATATGATTCTAGGAGAAGAAACTAAAATCTACTCTAAAATGATAGTTAGGGAAGATGATATTAGTTTGTGTGGGTTTTATTCAAAAGATGAAGAAGAAATGTTTAAATTGTTAACATCAGTATCAAAAATAGGGACTAAAGTAGGGATGTCCATACTTTCATTTGCAACTGTAGGGGATTTAGCTAGACATATATTGACCGCAGATATAGCTGCTTTATCAAAAGCTCCAGGAGTAGGTAAAAAAACTGCACAGAGAATAGTCTTGGAACTAAAAGATAAGGTTAAAAAGATTTCTTTGGACGAATCCATAGAAGAAGTAATAGAAGGTGAGGTTGCTGTTTCCAGCAATGAGTCTGATGAGGCAATAGAAGGCTTGATTCAGCTTGGATACTCAAATACAGAAGCAAAAGAAGCAGTGTCTTTTGTAAGTCAACCTGGAATGAAAGTGGAAGATATTATCAAGAAAGCACTTGAGTATATAATGAAAACTGCTATGAAATTCTAGTGAGTATGTAAAATGCTTGTTGATATGAGTTAATTTGTGTTCCATTTAGAATTGTTTGATTAAGGAGGACAAAATGGTTGATGAAGAACGTATAATCACTTCTAGTATTAAAGAAGAAGATTTTGACATAGAAAATAGTTTAAGACCAAAATCATTAGATGAATATTTGGGTCAAGAAAAATCAAAAGAGCAATTAAAAATTTTCATTGAAGCAGCAAGGAATAGAAATGAATCTCTAGATCATGTGCTGCTTTATGGACCCCCAGGACTTGGGAAAACAACATTAGCAGGTATTATAGCCAATGAGATGGGAGTAAACCTTAGAATTACTTCTGGACCTGCTATAGAGCGTGCGGGAGATTTAGCTGCTATATTGACGAATCTTCAAGAAGGTGATGTTCTATTTATAGATGAAATCCACAGAATAAATAGAAATGTTGAGGAAGTTTTATATCCAGCAATGGAAGATGGTTGTTTGGACATTATTATAGGTAAGGGACCATCTGCTAGAAGTATAAGGCTAGACCTTCCAGAATTTACTTTGATAGGAGCAACTACCAGAGCGGGAATGCTAACCAATCCTTTAAGAGATAGGTTTGGAGTTATTTGTAAATTGGATTATTATAAAGAGGAAGAGTTGGCAGAAATAGTGAGAAGATCATCAACCATACTTGATGCAGGTATAATGGATGATGGAGCTATTCAAATTGCCAAAAGATCTAGGGGAACTCCAAGAATCGCAAATAGATTATTAAAAAGAGTAAGAGATTTTGCTCAAGTAAAGGCTGAGGGAACAATTACTGATCAAGTTGCGCAAGATGCACTTGAACTCATAGGTGTCGATAGCTTAGGTCTTGACTTTATAGATAAAAAATTACTTTTGACAATTATAGAAAAATTTAGAGGAGGTCCTGTTGGATTAGATACACTGGCGGCCTCTATAGGAGAAGATAGAAATACTATAGAAGATGTATATGAACCGTATCTATTACAGTTGGGATTTTTAAACAGAGCTCCACGAGGAAGAATTGCTATGCCGAGAGCCTATGAACATCTGGGTATAGTATATGATGCAGATAATAAATAAAAAGGAAAGAGGAAGTTTGATGAAGACAAGTGATTTTAATTACGACCTACCAGAGGAACTGATTGCACAAGTTCCAATTGCTGATAGATCAAGTTCGAAGTTGATGGTAGTAGATAAAGAAAATGGAGAGATAGAGCATAAAATCTTTAAGGATATTATAGATTATCTTGAAGAAGGAGATTGTCTAGTACTAAATGATACTAGAGTTATTCCTGCAAGATTAATAGGCTCTAAAGTGGAAACTGGAGGAAAAATAGAATTTTTACTTCTTAAAAGAAATGAAGATGATACTTGGGAAACATTAGTAAAGCCAGGTAGAAAAGCAAAGATAGGCTCTAGATTTACTTTTGGGGATGACAAATTGATAGCACAAGTAATAGGAATGGGAGACGATGGTTCTAGAATAGTAAAATTTGAATATGATGGCATATTTGAAGAAATACTAGATGAGCTGGGAAATATGCCGTTGCCACCATATATTACAGAAAAGCTTGAAGATAGAGAAAGATATCAAACAGTATATTCAAAACACAGTGGATCTGCTGCAGCGCCAACTGCAGGACTTCATTTCACAGAAGAACTATTAGAAGAAATAAGAAAAAAAGGTGTTGATGAAGCATTTGTAACTCTTCATGTTGGTCTTGGAACGTTTAGGCCAGTAAAAGTTGATGATGTTTTGGAACATAAAATGCATTCAGAATACTTTATAGTAAATCAGGAAGCAGCAGATAAGATAAATAAGGCAAAGAAAAATGGTAAAAAAGTAATATGCGTAGGAACTACCAGTTGTAGAACTATAGAATCCGCAAGTGACGAAGATGGTACTTTAAGGGCTAAAAGTGGTTGGACAGAAATATTTATATATCCTGGATATAAATTTAAGATTATGGATAATTTGATAACAAATTTCCATCTTCCAGAATCTACTTTAATAATGTTAGTTAGCGCTTTATCTACAAAAGGAAATATATTAAATGCATATGAAGAAGCAGTTAAAGAAAAGTATAGATTTTTCAGCTTTGGAGATGCTATGTTTTTAAAATAAAATATAGATTTTAAAGAGAAGAAAGGAAATGATATGTACGCAGTTAGATATGAATTAATTAAAACCTGCAAACAAACAGGTGCTAGATTGGGCAGATTACATACTCCACATGGTGTTATAGACACACCTATATTTATGCCAGTAGGTACACAGGCTACTGTAAAGTCTCTTACGCCAGAAGACTTAAAAGAAATTGAGGCTCAGATAATACTTAGCAATACTTACCATCTATACCTTAGACCAGGTCATGAGATTGTTAAAAAAGCTGGTGGACTTCATAAATTTATGAACTGGGACAGACCGATACTTACAGATAGTGGAGGGTTTCAGGTATTTAGTCTTGGACCACTTAGAAAAATTACTGAAGAGGGTGTTGAGTTTAGATCTCATATAGACGGTTCAAAGCATATGTTATCACCTGAAAAAGCTGTTGAAATTCAAAATGCACTTGGATCAGATATAATGATGGCATTTGATGAATGTGCTCCGTATCCAGCGGATAGAGAGTATGTGAAAAATTCCCTTGAAAGGACTACTAGATGGCTGCAAAGATGTAAGGATGCTCACAAAAATACTGAAAATCAGGCTCTATTTGGCATAGTGCAAGGTGGAATGTACAAAGATCTAAGAGAACAGTCAGCAAAAGAAATCACAGCTATAGATTTGCCTGGATATGCGATTGGCGGTCTGAGTGTTGGAGAACCAAAAGATCTTATGTATGAAGTATTAGACTATACTGTTCCACTACTTCCAGAAGATAAACCAAGATATTTAATGGGTGTAGGAACTCCAGATATATTGATAGATGGAGCCATAAGAGGAATAGATATGTTTGATTGTGTTTTACCTACTAGAATAGCTAGAAATGGGACAGCAATGACTAGTCAAGGAAAGGTTGTAGTAAGGAATGCAGCCTATGCTGAAGATTTTACTACGCTAGATCCTGAATGTGATTGTTATGCCTGTAAAAATTACACAAAAGCATATATAAGACATCTAATAAAAACAAATGAAATCCTAGGAGCTAGACTTCTTTCTATACATAACTTAAGATTTTTACTAAAATTAATGGAAGATGTAAGACAAGCAATAATGGAAGATAGACTTATGGATTTTAGAAATGAATTTTTCGAAAAATATTACGGAAAATAGTAATGGCAATATAGTGACCAAATAAGTAAAAATATCACAAAGACTGCTTTAGAAATACATATTGTTTTTCTGAAATAGCCATTTATAAAAAATGAGCTTCACTTTTTTAAAAATGATGTGGTAAATAAACGTTTTTTGGTTTATAATGTTTGTTATAAGATTAAATAGGTATTCAAGGAGGATTAAAATGCAACAGAAACAATTAATAATGAGTATAGCTTTATGGGTAGCAGTGTTTGCTGTATTCTATTTCATACTTATAAGACCACAGAAGAAGAAAGATCAAAAGCTTAGAGAGATGAGAAATGCAATAGATAAGGGAGATACAGTAGTAACAATTGGTGGAATAATAGCCAAGGTTGCTAAGGTTGAAGAAGACAAGGTAGTATTAGACTTAGGTCCTAGTAGAACTAAAGTTCCATTTGAAAAGTGGGCTATAGGAAGAGTTGTAGAAAAAGCTGCTAAGGATGAAGAAGCAATAGAAGTAGAAGACAAGATAGAACAGTAGTAGGACAAAATACTGTTAATTATTCTATATATGTGATATAATGTAATGTACAAATATATTATGTATGGGGGTATTTAAGATGGAAAAGAAGCATATAAGAACTCTTTCAAAGGCTACTTTAAAGGAAAGCGCAGCAAAGGGTGGATGTGGTGAATGTCAAACTTCTTGCCAGTCTGCTTGCAAGACTTCTTGTACAGTTGCGAACCAAGAGTGCGAAAGATAGTATTCTAAAGAAACAGCCCTTAGGGCTGTTTCTTTTTTTTGACAATTTTATAGTCTTAAAAATAATAATCAATAGTAAAAAGTCAATATAGATATATAAATGCAATCTTATGAATCAAAAATATTTAAAAAAAATCATAGTATAAGCGTATAACAAAAACATATAAGTTTTTTACTGAATATAAGTATTCTTTAAGCTATAGATGTTATAATATAAAAAGGTAGGTTGTAAATTAACGTAGTAAGACGAGGAGGTAACTATGAAAATAAAAAAGAAATTATTATCGGCAGTTCTGGCCATAACTTTAGTTGCTAGTTTTTCAATTAGCGCAAATGCAATTGGATATGAATCTATTCAACAGATAAAGGGAAAAGATAGATATGCAACTGCAAGTGGTATAGCAGGACAAATGGGATCTTATGATTCCGTAATACTAGTAAATGCAGATGGAAATATGTTGGCAGATGGTTTGAGCGCAAGTGGATTAGCTGGTGCAATTAAGGCTCCAATTCTATTAGTTCATAAGGATAGTATCCCAAATGAAACGCAGTTAAGAATTGATATAGCAAAAAATGTCTACATAATCGGATCTGAAAACTCTATTAGTGCGAATCTTGAACATAAGCTAAGAGATGAAAACATGGGTGGATTTAATGTTAAAAGAATCGGTGGAAAAAATAGATTTGAAACAAGTAGTAATGTGGCTAGGGAAATTATGAGTGTAAAGGGATCTATTGGAAAAGTATTTGTAGCTAATGGATATGGCGGAGAAGCAGATGCTATGAGTATATCTGCAGTAGCAGCTAGAGATGGAGAACCAATTATACTTACAAATGGAAAAACATTAGATAATGCTAGTGCAAATATAGTTGAAAAAACTAAAAATATATATGCGATAGGTGGACGTAACAATATAACTCCAGGTCTTGTAAGTTCTTTAGGAGCAAACAGAATAAGTGGAGAGAATAGATATTTTACAAATGTAGCTGTAATTAACGAATTTTATAAGGAACCACCAACAAGATATTACTTAAGTGATGGATATAAGCTAGTAGATGCATTGACTGGTGGGCCTCTAGCTGGAAGAAATATTAGCCCTATTGTACTAGTAGGACCTAATAATAATAAGGATGTACTTAACGGAGCGAAAGAGTTGGTATCTCTGGGTGGTATACCAGAGTCTGTACTAAGAAAATGTGCAGCGGCAACTAATTAATTATTAAAAAATCACTATGAAAAATATTAGAAGGAATAAAAAAAACAAACTTCATTTTGGAGAAGCAAGCCTTCTTTTAGAAAAAACATCAGTTAATAGAAAAGAAAATAAAACACCATTAGATACGATAAGTTTTTCTTCTGATAACAGAAGAGATAGTAGAAAAAAGAAAGATTTTAATAAATCAGATTCTACTAGAAGCTCCAGTAATAGGACTTCTAGTAGAAGACGTGGTGGAAAGCATAAAGTCAATAAGAAAAGAAAAAGCTTATATCATAAGAAGAGGGAAAGTAGTGAGTTGAAATTTGCATTTATATATCCCTTGTTGGTTCTTATAATAATTGAGTCTATATCTAGAAGAGGAATACTTGAGTCTTTTCAGTTTTTAAAAGAGTATCCAATTCAATTTATTGCAAACTATCTACTACTATTTATAATTTTTTCCTTTACAATATTTTTTAGAAGAAAGAAATTTGTGAGGTTCTTAGTATCGTTTGTTTTAATAGCGTTGGCTTTTACAAGTGGGATATTGATGGTATTAAGAGGTATGCCATTATTTCCTTATGACGTATTTTCAATCAAAGAAGCAGTAAAAATATCGAGTATATTTTTGAGCTTAAGACTTGAGGTAATAATAGGCCTAGTGGTAATATCATTTATATCCTTATTGATTTTTCTATTTATGAGAGAAGGTAAAAAAGAAAGATTTATAGGTAAAAAAAATGTAATAGCTCTTTTGATAGCTATAGCCATATATATTATAGCTATTCCGCAGTTAAGTGCTGCCAAAATCATGTCCCCAATGGCCTGGAACCCTAATGCATCTTTTGAAAAAAATGGGTTTACATATTCATTTCTTAGAGAAACGATATTTGCAATTAGGAAAAAGCCAGAGGGTTATAATGAGAAAAAAATGAAAGAGTTGAGAAGTGAACTTGATAAAAAAGCAAGCGAAGACGATAGAGTAAAGCTGACTGATAACAAAAAACCAAACATTATTTTTGTGCAATTAGAGGCATTTATGGATCCAACTAGATTAGCTGGTACAAAATTTAATAAAGATCCTATGCCGAATATGAGAAAGTTGATGGAAAATTATACATCAGGATTGATGGATGTTCCTGTTACAGGTGGTGGTACAGCACGTACTGAATATGAAGTTTTATCTGGATCGAGCTTTGATTATTTAAATCCAGGTGAAATTCCTTACCAGACATTTCTATCTGAAAAGCCATCTCTATCAATGGCAACAAACTTAAAAAACAATGGTTATAAAACTGTTGCTATACATAACTACTATCAAAAGTTTTATAATAGAAATAAAGGCTTAGAAAATCTAGGATTTCAAAAGTTTGTTCCGTTAGACGTAATGACAAATGTTGAATATACTCCTATGTACTGGCCTAAAGACCATATACTAGCAAAATATATAGAGGAGCAACTCGAAAGTAGAAATAATATGGTGAAGAAAAATGCAAGTCAAAATGATGAGACAAAAGCAAGCTTAGTATTTACAGTATCAACACAAGGACATAGTAAATACCCGACAAAAGAATTGAAGGGAAAAAATCCTATAAAATTAGTTGATTCAAAGCTGCCAGAGTCAGATCAAAATCAAATCACATATTATGCAAATCAAGTTAAAGAAATGGATGACTTTGTTGGAGAATTGATTGAAGACACAAATAAGAGTAAAGAACCTACTGTATTGGTGTTTTACGGAGACCATCTTCCAGCATTAAACACTATAACAAAAGGTGAATCAGGTGTTAATAAGTTTAAATCGTTATTTACAATTGTAAATAACTTTGGACCTAAGAAAATAGATGTTCCAAAAGATTTTCAGGCATATCAACTTTCAACTATGGTATTAGACATTGCAGGACAGCCATATGGACCAATGAATTTGGTTCATGCTTATATGAAAGATGATAAAGACTATCAGGAAAAACTTCATTTGATAGAATATGATATTTTATTTGGCAAAAAATACTTTTTAAAAGACAGTGAAATTCCAAAAAAATCTCATATGGAAGTAGCTAGTAATGAATTAAAGTTAGAAAAAGTAGAACAAAGAAATGGTGATTTTTTCGTATTGGGTCAAGGTTTTAATCGAAATACTGCCGTATATATAGACGGTAAAAAGGTAGAATCCGATTACTATGATGATAAAACCCTAAAACTATATGATAATTTCTATAGTGGTGAAAAAGAAGTATCGTTAGAATTATTAGACAACAATGATAATAAGATACAAGAAACCAATAAAATAAAATTTAAATTTTAAAATAAGGGACTTTCTGGAATAAAAATAACTTTATTTCTAGGGAGTCCTTTTTTAAACATGTTGTGAAAAACGTTTTCCATACCTGTGTATTGCAAGAAGTTTATAATATGTTACGTTTATGTTATACTTAATATAATTAGCTATACAACATATATCTTTTGGAGTATAATGTTATGGTGTTCTGGAGAATTGATCGATCAAACCGTGAACAAATCAAATTTATATTGAATATATTTCCAAATAGGTATAGTATATTCATGTTAGCGCAGACACAAAGTGTCTGTGCTAAATTATAAACAGATAAATAATATATTAAACATGCTTCCTTACGCATGTGGTGTAGAAATTTGGAGGGGAAAATGGATAAAACAAAAAAGGTGTATACGTCATTTTTGTATAGGTTAAAGCCTGCGCAGATGATGGTGCTAGGATTTGGTTCGGTAATTCTTCTAGGAGCGTTACTTTTGATGACGCCACTAGCTACAAATTCTGGTAATAGTACTAGTTTTATTGATTGTCTGTTTACAGCGACATCAGCAGTATGTGTTACTGGATTGATAGTTGTAGATACAAGCATACACTGGAGTATTTTTGGTAAAGTAGTAATCATACTTTTGATACAAATAGGTGGTTTGGGATTTATGGCAATAAGTGCCAGTATAGCAATTATCTTCGGTAAAAAAATTAATTTAAGACAGAGAATTTTGATTAAAGAAGCACTGAATCAAAATCACCTGTCTGGTTCTGTAAGACTCATAATGACTGTAATTAAATTTACATTTATTATTGAAGCTATTGGAGCATTACTTTTATCAACAGTATTTGTACCTCAATTTGGTTGGGTGAAAGGTATTGGATTTAGTATATTTCATGCTATATCAGGATTTTGTAATGCAGGGTTTGACTTGATGGGCCAAACTACGGGAGCATTTACATCAATAACGAGTTATTATAATAATCCAGTTGTGGTATTTACTATATCAGCACTAATTATACTAGGTGGTATAGGATTTGGTGTAATGGTGTGTGTAGTAAGTAAGAGAAAGTTTAGAGATTATGACTTGAGTTCAAAATTAGCCATTATTACTACTATAATATTATTATTAGCTGGTACAGCTTTAATTTTCTTTGGTGAATATACAAATAAGGGAACTTTAGCTAATTTGAGTACTTGGGATAAGTTCCAGGTATCATTTTTCCAGTCAGTTACGACTAGAACAGCAGGTTATACTACTATAGACTTTACACAGTTAAGAGAAGCAACCTTATTTATTATGATAATACTTATGTTTATTGGTGCGTCACCAGCCTCAACAGGTGGTGGTATAAAAACAACAACTGTAGCTGTAATTGTAATGGCTGTAAAATCTTTTATAAAAGATAAAAATGAAATTACTGTGCTTAAAAAGAGTATCAATAAATACACTTTTAGAAAAGCTTTGGGCGTGTTTGTTATAGCAGTAGTGACCGTCGTAACGTGTACCTACTTATTAACTGTTACTCAAGGAGGTAAGTTTAACTTATTGGCAAGTGCATTTGAAGTTGCATCTGCTTTTGCAACAGTTGGTTTATCACTAGCAGGTTCATACAATCTTAATTTATTTGGAAAACTTTTGATTGTATTTTTAATGTTTGCAGGACGTGTAGGATCACTAACAGTATTTACAATATTCCTACATGAACCAGAACCAGATAATGTTAGATATCCTGAGGGCAAGGTATTAGTAGGATAATAAGAGTTTTTGATTTTTTAATTTATGTTTTAATATATTGAATAAGATTATATATATTCGGGAGGATTTTATGAAACAGTATATAGTAATAGGAGCGGGAAGATTTGGGACTTCTCTAGCAACTTCACTTGTAGAAGCAGGTCAAGAAGTAATGGTTATAGATGATGATGAAAAGGTGGTTCAGCAACTGTCTGAAATTATGGATAATGTAGCAATAGTAAACGCTACAGATGAATCAGCACTTAGAAATATAGGACTAAGAAACTTTGATGTTGCTATTGTTTGTATAGGTACAGACTTGAGAGCTTCTATTATGGCAACTCTTTTAGCTAAAGACCTTGGTGTTCCATATGTTATAAGTAAGGCAACAGATAAACTTCAGGCTGACGTTTTAAGAAAAATAGGAGCAGATAGAGTGGTATTCCCTGAACATGACATGGGAGTAAAACTATCTAAAGCTTTAACTTTTGATAATTTAGTTGACTACATGCAGCTAGATGATACACATTCAATCTTTGAATTAACAGTTCCCCTAGCTTGGGTTGGTAGCAGCCTTAAAGAATTGAGCGTAAGGAAGAAGTATGCAATAAATGTAGTAGGTATAAAAAGAGGAGATAAATTTGAGGTTCCAGCAAATCCAAATAAAGTATTTGAAGAAAATGATATAATTGTAATAGCTGGAAATTCAAAACTTATAGAAGGTATAGCTTTGAAAGTATCTTCAGGTAAGTGGTAAAATAAAATAATTAAGGAAATAAAATATGATTTTTATAAAAAGCAAAGACAACGATAGATATAAGATAGCAAAATCTCTTTTAAAAGGAAAGTATAGAAATAAAGAAAAAAAATATCTGGCTGAAGGACTTAGAACGGTAGAGTTGGCACTTCAGTATGGAGCAAATATAGATTGTATATTTATAAATGAGCATTTTGCAGAAGAAGAATCAAATAAAAAAATATTGGATAGTCTTGACATAGAAAATACTTGTTTTATTTTATCAAATGATTTATTTGGCAAAATATCCAGCACAGAAAATACGCAGGGTATTGTGGCTATAATTAATATGAATGAGATAGCAATTGATGATTTTGATATAGAAAAACACAAGAAAGTAATTGTATTAGATAGAGTTCAAGATCCAGGTAATCTAGGTACTATTATAAGAACTGCTGATGCAGCTGGTTTTGATATAATAATTATGACTAAGGGATGCGTAGATGTTTACAATCCAAAAGTTGTAAGATCAGCTATGGGATCTATGTTTTATATGGATATAATATCTGCACAGCAGGAAGATATCTTAGAAATATTAAAAGAAAATGAAGTTGATATTGTATCTAGTTATTTAAACACGGATAATTACTTCAATAAAATAAATTATTCCGATAAGACAGCTTTAGTAGTTGGGAATGAAGCCAACGGTATATCAGACTTTTGGATAGATAATTCTGATGTGCTTGTCAAAATTCCTATGATAGGTAAGGCAGAGTCTTTAAATGTAGCAGTATCAGCAGCTTTGCTAATGTATCAAATTAATTTTTAAAGATTAAAAATAATGTTTTTTAAGAAATAGCTATAAAAAATCATTGCAAAATTTAAAAACATTTGATACAATACATACAAGGTTGATATATTAAATATAACAATTTAATTATCATAAATGAAAATAATAATAAACTAAATGCTTTGAAAGAGAAAAGTACTTTTGTATTACAACTCAGAGAATAGCTGTTTGCTGAAAAGCTATTTGTAATACTTTTGGAAGTTCGCTCTGGAGCAGCTTTTCTGAAATAATAGTAAGTAAAGACGTGATGTGCGTTAAACTTTTGAGTGGTCTATAGAAATTTTATAGACTATTAGGGTGGTACCGCGATTTCAGACCTTTCGTCCCTATGGATGAAAGGTCTTTTTTTATTACTTAAATTAAAAGAATTCTCAGAAAAAAGGAATCATATAAAATTATTAAAAGAGTTCTTACATTAAAATTTAGAAAGGAAGAAAATTATGCAAGAGAAATTAAAAGAGTTGAGAAAATTAGCAGAAGATAGAATTAAATCTGCTGAAACTATGGAAGATGTAGAAAAATTAAGAGTAGACCTACTTGGAAAAAAGGGTGATTTAACTAAAATCCTAAAGGGAATGGGAAAATTGTCAGCCGAGGAAAGACCAGTAATGGGTAAGCTTGGAAATGAAGTAAGAGAGATGATTACAGATTCTGTAAATGAAAAGAAAGAAACAATAAAATCTTCTATGTTGGATAAAAGATTGGAACTTGAAAAGATAGATGTGACTATGCCTGGAGAAAAATATGAAATAGGCAAAAAGCATATAATAAGCAAGATGATAGATGAAGTAACTGAGATATTTATGGGAATGGGATTCTCTATAGCTGAAGGTCCAGAAATAGAGACGGTAACAAACAACTTTGATGCTTTAAATGCACCAAAGAACCATCCTTCAAGAGATATGTCTGATACATTTTATATTACAGAAGATATACTTCTTAGAACTCAAACATCTCCAGTTCAGGTAAGAACTATGAGAGAAGTTGCAAAAAACAATGAACTTCCTCTTAAAATAATAGTTCCAGGAAGATGTTTTAGAAGTGATAGCCCAGACGCTACACATTCACCTATGTTTCATCAGATTGAAGTACTTGTAGTTGGTGAAAATATTACATTTACAGAGTTTAAGGGAACTATGGAGACTTTCGTTCATAAGCTATATGGTGCAAATACTAAAACTAAGTTTAGACCTCACAACTTCCCATTCACGGAACCAAGTGCTGAGATAGATGTCACTTGTTTCAAGTGCGGAGGTAAGGGTTGCCCAGTATGTAAGGGCGAAGGATGGATAGAAATACTAGGAGCTGGTATGGTTCATCCAAATGTACTTAAAAACTGTGGAATAGATCCAGAAGTTTACAGTGGATTTGCAGTAGGTATGGGTGTTGAAAGACTTGCAATGTTAAAGTATGGAATAGATGATATAAGACTTATGTTTGAAAATGATATAAGATTTTTGGATGAATTCTAAGTAGGGAGGTATTATTGATGTTAGTTTCATTAAAATGGTTAAGAGAGTACGTAGATATAGATATAGACGCACAAGCATTCGGAGACAAAATGACTATGACTGGTACAAAGACTGAAACAGTTGAATTCTTAGGTGAGAATGTATCAAAGGTAGTTGTAGCAAAAATCATAGAAATAAAAGCCCATCCAGATGCTGATAAATTGGTAGTAACACAGGTAGATGTAGGAGAAAAAAATCCTATACAAATAGTGACAGGTGCAAAAAATATAAGAGTTGGAGACTATATTCCTTTGGCATTAGATGGTGCCAAACTTCCTGGTGGAGTAGAAATATACAATGGTGTGCTTAGAGGAATAGAGTCAAACGGAATGATGTGTTCTTCAAAAGAATTAGGAATAGACGAAAAATACATTGAAGAATATAAAAGAGATGGTATATTTATATTGGATATGGAAAAAGAATACACTCCAGGTCAAGATATTAGAGAAGTATTGGGTCTAAATGATGCTATTATAGATTTTGAGCTTACTTCAAATAGACCAGACTGTAGATGTATGATAGGTATAGCAAGAGAAGCGGCAGTTACTCTAGATAAAGATGTAAAGTATCCAAAGATTGACGTAAAGGAAGAGTCAGACATTCAAAATGATGTCAGTATAAGTATTGAAAATCCTGAACTTTGTCAAAGATACATGGCTAGAAGAATAACAGATGTAAAAATTGAAAAATCTCCTTACTGGATGCAAAGAAGATTGATCGAGTCAGGTGTTAGACCTATAAATAATATTGTGGATATTACAAATTATGTGATGTTAGAGCTTGGTCAACCAATGCATGCATTTGATATGAGAGAGATAGAAAACAATACAATAGTTGTTAAAAATGCAAAAGATGGAGATACTTTTATAACTCTTGATGAACAAGAGAGAAAATTGGATTCTACAATGCTTATGATCACAAATGGCGAAAAAAATCTTAGCATAGCTGGTATTATGGGCGGAGAAGAGTCTGGAGTAAAGGGTGACACTAAGGAAATAATGTTAGAAACTGCATCTTTTGATTCTGAAAATATAAGAAGAACGTCTAAAACACTTGGACTTAGAAGTGAATCGTCTTCAAGATTTGAAAAGGGGATTGCCATAGCTACTGCTGAAATAGCAATGGAAAGAGCTGCTCAATTGATTGAAATGTTGGGAGCTGGAAAAGTCATGAATGGTGTAGTAGATGTCAATCCAGTTAAGCAAGAAAAACAAATTTTGACAGTTAGCCCTAGAAAAATAAACAAGAGAATAGGTATAGATATAGAAATGGATAGATTCTGTAAAATATTAGAGGATCTAGAATTTAAGTGTAATTTAATTAGTGAAGATGAACTAGTATTAGAGATTCCAAGCTTTAGATTAGATATACAACAAGAAGCAGATATATTTGAAGAAATAGCAAGAATATATGGATTTGAAAATATACCTTCAGTTCAATTAAAAGGAAACACTACAGCTGGAATAAAAAGTGATAAGCAAAAGTATATAGATAAAATAAAAGATACTGCTATAGCATGTGGTCTATACGAAACTCTAACTTATTCATTTGTTAGCCCTAAAGGTCTAGATAAGATAAGAGTTCCAAAGGATTCTAAACTAAGAGACGTAGTAAAATTGATTAATCCTTTAGGTGAAGATACATCTATAATGAGAACTACAATGATACCAAATATGTTAGACGTAATATATACAAATACATCTCGTAAGGTAGAAAAAGTATCGATATTTGAGTGTGGACATGTTTTCACACCAGAAGATATGGCAGGAGTAGAAGAAACTCGTATATGTATAGGTCTTTGTGGCGATGATGCAGACTTCTTTAAACTAAAAGGCATAGTAGAAAAAATCTTTGATAGAAGCGGTTTGCTAGAACACGAGTATATTGCAGACTCAAATAATACATCATTCCATCCAGGTAGATGTGCAAATATAGTAGCAAATGGCGTACATTTGGCTACAATAGGAGAAATACATCCACTAGTTCAAGAAAATTATGGAATATCAAAGAGAATTTATATGGCAGAAATTAATTTGGATGAGGCATATAAACTTTCAGATTCTACAATAGTATTTAAGCCACTACCAAAATATCCATCTATCACAAGAGATATAGCACTATTAGTAGATGATAGCGTTGAGGTAGCACAAATTGAATCTATTATTAAAAATAATGGAGAAGGTTTGGTAGATGCTTGCGAGCTATTTGATGTATATAAGGGAGATCAAATTGAAGATGGCTACAAGTCTATTGCCTATTCTATAGTGTATAGAAGCTTGGATAGAACTTTAACTGACTCCGATATAGCAAGTGTACATGATAATATATTAAAGGAATTAGAAGAAAAGTTAGATGCAAAACTAAGAGAACAATAAAATTTTTATAAATAAACAAGTTTTAAAATCTATTATTTTAAATAAAATTATTTATAAGTGAAATATAATATAAGGAGTTGCTGACATATTGGAATATAAGGATGTCAGCAACTTTTTGATTTAATAAAATATAGAATTATAAATCTCTTTATGATATAATAGAATTGATAATTACAACGAGGTGAATACGAATGAAAAAAGTTAGTGTGACAATTGATGGTGTGGAATATCAGATAGTAGGAGACAGAGAAGAGGCGGAAATTGTCAAAGTAGCTAAGTATATTGACAATAAGCTAAGTAAGGTAAGAGAATCGGCTCCAAAATTAAATAAGGTTGACGCAACAATATTGACTTCGGTAAATATTGTAGACCAACTATTTGAGGGTCAAAAGAAAATTGATGAGTTACAAACTAGAATAGATTCCTTAAAAGATGGATATCATTCTACAACAGAAGATGTAGAAAAAGAATTTGATTCTGTGCTTGCAAAATTGGCAGATGCAGAAAAAAATGCGAAGGATCTGGAAAGAAAGATTAAAGAATTAGAAAATGCAATAGAAAAGAAAGATAAAGAAAATGAAACACTTAAAAAATCTAAAGACCAAGCAAAAACAAAAGTATCTAAAGAGTCTGATGAAGAATCAGAAAAAAAGATAAAGTCTTTGGAGATGAAAGTGAAAGATATGGAAAAGAAGGTAGCTGTAGCTGAAAGTATGGCAACTGAATTTCAAAATAAGGCATATAATCTTCAGCTAAACTATGAAGAATTAAAAAATGAGAAAAACAATGAAAAATAAGTTTGAAAAAGGAGGACTACAGTACAAATATTTGTAGTCCTCTTTGAAATTTTATATAATTTATTAAAAGCAAAAGCAAAAGCAAAAGCAAAAGCAAAAGCAAAAGCAAAAGCAAAAGCA
>NZ_JAVWJH010000002.1:0-6166 GCF_036639115.1 Peptostreptococcus sp.
AAAGCAAAAGCAAAAGCAAAAGCAAAAGCAAAAGCAAAAGCAAAAGCAAAAGCAAGACATTTTATTATAATGGTTTGTTATAAAGATTGAAAGGAGGTCAAGGGCAATTTACAATATGTAAAATGTCTTGATTTTATGAATAAAAATTTAGAGTTATTGGCTCCAGTTGGGAGCTTTGAGTCGCTGAAAGCAGCAATACAAAATGGTGCAAATGCAGTGTATTTGGGTGGAAAAGAATTTAGTGCAAGGGCAAGTGCAAATAATTTTGATAGAGAAGAATTAATAGAGGCAGTAAAATATGCTCACATAAGAGGGGCAAGGGTATTTGTAACAGTAAATACGTTGATAAAACAAGATGAAAAGGATGATTTTTTAGAGTATATAAAGTTTTTATACAATATACAAATAGATGCCCTAATAATACAAGATATTGGAATGGCAAGTATAATAAAAAAAGAGTTACCTGATTTTGAACTTCATGCTAGTACACAGATGTCAGCACACTCTTTAGAAGATGTATTATATCTTCAAAATATGGGCTTTACTAGAGTTGTACTGGCAAGAGAGTTAAATGTTGATGAATTAAAGTATATAACAGATAACTCAGACGTCGATATTGAGGTGTTTGTACATGGAGCTTTGTGTGTTTGTTACTCTGGTCAGTGCCTTATGAGCTCTGTACTTGGTACTAGATCTGGCAATCGAGGAAGGTGCGCCCAGCCTTGTAGACAGAAATATCAGCTTTATAATATAGAAGAGGATTCATATGTAGATACAAAAGGTCAGTACTTACTTAGCCCAAGAGATCTAAATACTATAGAAAATATAGCAGATATTATAGATTCTAATGTCCTATCATTAAAAATTGAAGGTAGAATGAAAAGACCTGAGTATGTAGCAACAGTCATATCAGCGTATAGGGAAGCAATAGTAAACTACATAGAAAATAATGATCGTGGTGTAGATGATGAAAGACTAGATGAACTATACACTATTTTTAATAGAAAATTCACTCATGGGTATATATTAGGTGAAGTAGGGGCTTCAGTGATGAACTCTGAAAAACCGAACAATAGAGGGTTATATATAGGGAAAGTATTATCTTGTAACACAAAGTCAAAGAGACTAAAAATTAAACTTGAAAAAAGTTTGAAAAAGGGCGATGGACTAAATGTAGGTGGAGGAACTGTAGGTAGAGTACTTAAAGGAAAACAAATTAAAGACTATGCAGCTCCTGGTGAAATAGTAGAGATTGACTACATTGGTGATATAGCAAAGGGAACAGAAGTATTTAGAACTAGTGATGGAGATCTTCTTGATAGAGTAAGAAGGACATATGAAGAAGATAAAGAGTATATAAAAATTCCTTTGAAAGGAAATATTACTCTGAAACTAGGAGAAAAAGTAAAGCTTTCATTAGAAGACATAGATGGAAACAGAGTAGAAGTCCAAGGTGATAAAGAAGTTGAAAGAGCATTGAAAGTAGCTATTTCAGAAGAAAAAGCTAGCAAACAAATTTCAAAAATGGGAGATACTCCATATAGACTGGACGAATTTACTTCTAACATAGAAGAAGGAGTAAGTATACCGATTAGTGAACTGAATAATCTGAGAAGAAAGGCAATAGATAGTCTTTCAGATAAAAGGGTATATATAGACAGATCAACTATTTTAGAAAACTATCTTTCTCAACAGAAGAAAAATGATGTTTTGAGCAAAAAAACTGATAAAGAATCTTTGAAAAGTGAAAGTCTATTAGTAAATGTATCTTGTAATAAAATAGAGCAAATAAATGCAATAAAGAACATGGACATAGACTGTATATACTATAGAGATATCTATAGCTTAGAAGATGCAATAGATATAGCTAGAAAAAATAATAAAAAAATAGTTTACTATATGCCAAGAATAATAAGAAGCATGGAAAAAAATGTATATAAAACTCTTTTAAATATACCAAAAGAAAAAATAGAATATTTGGAAGGTTTTAGAATTGCCAACTATGGGGAGCTTTCTTTTATTAAAAAGAATTATTCAGATAAAAAAATATTTATTTCTTCTTGGATGAATGTAATGAATGATGAATCTATAAATTATTATAGTGAAAGATCAGCTCAAAGAATATGTCTCTCACAAGAGATGTCCATGATGCAGATAAAGAATCTATCAAAAGATATTATTAATAAGTCAGATATAGAGTACCTAGCGTATGGAAGAACAGAGATGATGATAAGCGAATATTGTCCTATGGGAGTACTTACAAAGGAATGTAGTAAGAATAAAAGAGATGCAATGTGCAAAAAAAGTACATATTCTTTGGAGTCTGATCAAGGATATAAGTATAGACTTTCTCAAGATGAAAATTGTAGAACTACAATTTATTCAGATGATACTGTATCACTGTTAGAGGATTTGGAAAAACTTTATAATGAAGGTATTGGATCTATCGAAATAGCCTTATCATTTGAAAAAGAAAAAGAAATTCAAGAAATTGTAGAAAAGTTTATAAAAGTATCGAACTATGCAAGTGGTTTAGATTATAATATAGATATGAAAGATTTAAATATAAATATTGATAAAGAGTTTAGTAAGGGTCACTTATACAAAGAAATTGATTAATTGAAAAGGAGATGATTTTTATGTATATCGCAGAATCGAAATTTACCTCAAAAATAGATAAATATTGTATTGAAAAATACAAAATACCAGAAATTATTTTGATGGAAAATGCAGCAAGTGCAGCTTTTGAAAGATTGGAAAAGATAGAACATAAAATTAATATTGATTTAGAAAAGATTTCAGTTATATGTGGAAGTGGGAATAATGGTGGAGATGGTTTTGCAATAGCCAGAAAACTATCAAATACAGGTAAGGATATAGAAATAATCACAGTTGGTAATCTAGAAAATATGAGCTCTTCAGCAAAGACTAACTTTGAGATATGTATAAATATGGGAATTAAGCATATACACTTTGATGAAGAAGATTACGACAAAGTAATAAGCTCTCTAAAAAAATCGGATGAAGTAGTAGATTGCTTATTTGGAGTTGGTCTAAATAGAGATATTGAAGGTGAATATAAAAAAGTAATAGAATTAATAAATAAATATAAGGCTAAATATGACTATAACATAGTAGCAATAGATATACCATCAGGTCTTAACGGGACTACAGGTGAAGTAATGGGTGTGTCTGTTCTTGCTGATTATACTATAACTTTTGAATTTTTCAAGAGAGGATTTTTGAGATATAGTAGTGAAAAGTATTTAGGAAAAATATATGTTGAAGAGATTGGTGTACCTTATAAACTATATAATGATATTGATATTTTACCTAGTTTTATTGATGAAAATTATATTTTGGATAATTTGATCCCAAGAAATGACACCATGCATAAGGGAGACTTTGGAAAAGTAGCAATTGCCGCTGGATCGAATGGATTTTATGGTGCAGCATATATATCAAGCTCTGCAGCGGTAAATACAGGGTCTGGATTGACTACACTTATATGTACAGAAGATACTCAAAGTATTATAGCTACAAAATTGACAGAGGCTATGACTTGTCCATATTCAGATGGAGAAAAGCTAGAAAAAATTCTCAAGACTGTAGATGCTCTTGCTATAGGTCCTGGAATGGGAGATACTGATAAAACAAAAAGATTTTTGAAAAGGATATTAGATAATATAGATGCTCCTGTAGTTATAGATGCAGATGGAATAAATGTTTTTGAAAAAGACTTTTTAAATAAAGATTCTCAGTGCATATTAACTCCACACCTAGGTGAGTTTTCTCGATTGACAGGAGTAAGTATTGAAGATATACAAAAAGATAGGATATTTTACGCTGAGAAGTACGCAAAAGAAAATGAAATTGTGATTGTACTCAAAGGAAAAAATACTATCGTTACAGATGGAATAAGAACTATGGTAAATACAACTGGCAACAGTGGAATGGCAAATGGTGGCATGGGGGACGCTCTTACTGGTATGATCACATCTCTTTGCGGACAAGGATATGATATATTTGTGGCATCTTGTATGGGAGTTTACATACATGGACTTTGCGGAGATAAGATATATAAAGAAAAACAAGTGGTGACAGCAAGTGAAATATTAAAAATAATACCAAACGAATTAAAAATATTATATAATAAGATTAAATAATTAAAAGGAGGCAAAAGGCATGATACTGAGTATAAAAGTAATCTGGATTTTGGTTGCAATTGCCTTTGCAGTAATTGAGGCAGCTACACTTAGCCTTACTATGATTTGGTTTACAATAGGAGCGTTTTGTGCATTGATAGTGTCTTATATTACAGATAGTATTCCGATACAGATAGTAGTATTTGCACTGGTTTCATTTTCACTATTATTTGTCGCAACCAAAAAACTTATCAAAATTGATAAGGATAAAGACAACACTCATTGGGCAAGTGTTGATACAAATATTGATGCGGTAATAGGTAAAAAAGGATTTGTAGTTAGAGAGATAACGCCTAAAGAGGTAGGAATAGTAAAAGTTAAAGGTGAAGAGTGGACAGCTATATCTTTGAATGAAGGTGAAGTAATAAGAAAAGGAGTTGAAGTAGAAGTAAAATCAATTGAAGGTGTAAAGCTTGTAGTTGAGAAAATCAAGTAGTTTTATTTGCTATTAGATATTAACTTGTTGTTTTATATAATAATAAATTAATGATACTAATTGCTCTAAAAATAAAAGTCAATTATTGACAGGAGGAAAATATGTTTAAAAATATTTTAATGATTTTACTAATTGCACTTTTAATCATCTTGGCATTTAGATGTATTAGAATTGTAAAGCAGGCAAGAGTCGGAATTATAATGAGACTGGGGAAATTCTATAAAGAAGCCAAAACTGGTATACACTTTTTGGTTCCTTTTATAGACTCAATGAGCTACATGATAGATATGAGAGAAAAGGTAGTGGATTTTCCACCACAACCAGTAATTACTAAAGATAATGTTACTATGCAGATAGATACAGTAGTTTATTATAAAATAACAGATCCTAAAAGTTATGTTTTTGAAATAGCGAATCCAATATCTGCAATTGAAAATTTAACAGCGACTACATTAAGAAATATAATTGGTGATCTTGACCTTGATGAAACACTTACTTCTAGAGATCTTATCAACACAAAAATGAGAACTATCTTAGATGAAGCTACAGATATATGGGGAATAAAGGTAAATAGAGTAGAGCTAAAAAATATTATGCCTCCAAAAGATATTCAGGCTGCCATGGAAAAACAGATGAGAGCAGAGAGAGAAAGAAGAGAGTCAATTCTTCAGGCAGAAGGAGAAAAGCAGTCTAAGATATTAATAGCAGAAGGAGAAAAGCAATCAGCGATACTTAGAGCAGAAGCTAAAAAAGAAGCAATGATAAGAGAAGCTGAAGGTCAAAGACAGTCAAAAATACTTGAAGCAGAAGGTGAAGCTGAAGCAATTAGAGATACTTACTCAGCCAGAGCAGAAGGTGAAGCAATCATCATCAGAGAGACTCAAAAGGCTAAAGCAGATGGTATTGAAGTTGTATTTAAGGCTATGAAGGATTCAGATGTAGATGACAATATACTTGCACTTAAGTCTATGGAAGCTCTTGAAAAACTTGGTGAAGGAGAATCATCAAAACTTGTATTACCTTCTGAGGCTGTAAACTTCCTAGGAACATTTAAGGGAATAAAAGAAGTTATGTCTGATGATGTCAAGCACAATGGTATAGCAAAAGAGATGAAGAAATTGGCTAGTGATGTAGACCAAGCAATAATAGACAGTATGGACAAGTCTACTGAAAAAAATAATACAGATAAAAAAGACAACAATAAAGCAGAAAATAAAAACAATAATAAAGAAACTGATAAAAAATAATAAATGAATGTTCAAGCTGTTGAATATAAAAATAAAATTTTTATAATATATTAAAGAGAGTTCTTCGATATATATTAATAGTCGCTTATAGGAAATTAAAAGATAAATCCTCGAAATTTGGGGATTTATTTTTGTATGTTTTACTAAAGGTGAAAAATAGAAAATAGTGTTTAGAATAAAAAATAATATAAAAATAAAAGAAAGGTAAAAATATTATTAAAAATAAAATATAGTTATAATTTGCAATAATTAAGTGAAAATCGTGTATAATATTGTAT
>NZ_JAVWJH010000002.1:6266-409116 GCF_036639115.1 Peptostreptococcus sp.
AGAAGTATAGAAGTATAGAAGTATAGAAGTATAGAAGTATAGAAGTATAGAAGTATAGAAGTACAGAAGTACAGAAGTATACAGAGGAGTGATATTATGGGTTTGGTAGACAGATTAAAAAACGAAAATAGAGAATTGGTATTTAAAGAGTTACTAGGTAAAAAATATAGTGATTTAGATGATTTTGATATAGTGTATTCTCCAAATGAAGAGTTTATATTGATTGATGTTAAAAGATTGGTTTTAGAGCATAAAATTAATGAAGCCGAAGATGTTTTATTTGCAAGCCTGGAGAAAAACAGATCTATAAATATGCTTTTTATTGCAGGTGAATTTTATACGATGCTTATGGATTTAAGTGATGAAGAATTAAGAAAGAATAATTTTTCTAGAGGTGAAGTTAAAGAAGGAATGAAGGATGCTAAGGCTATGTTTAGTAAGTCCTAATTTTCAAATAAAAAATAAAAGTTTTGATAATTAATAAAATTTTTAAAAAAATGAAAAATACTTAAAAAAAGGCTTATAATAAAGAAATTAATATTTTTTTGATTAATAAAATAAATATATAACTTGAATTTTAAAAAGAAAAGTTGTATAATAGGTACTTAGTTAAATTTCCGAAAAAAAACACGCAGCAAAAAAGCCACATGTCAATGTATAAAATGAATTTGTGATGGAATTCTATTTTATTACATTATTTTTGAATTGTCAATGTTTTTATTAGAATTTATCTAAAATAATTTAATTAATATAGGAGAGTGCAAATGAAGATAGGTTTTGACCACAACAAATACTTAGAGGAACAGTCCAAATATATTCTAGAAAGAGTTAATAACTATGATAAGTTATATATAGAATTTGGCGGGAAACTAATAGGAGATCTACACGCTAAAAGGGTATTGCCTGGCTTTGATGAAAATGCAAAAATTAAGGTTCTTAGCAATATGAAAGATCAAGTTGAGGTAGTTATCTGTGTGTATGCGGGTGATATAGAGAGAAATAAGGTTAGAGGTGATCTAGGTATCACATATGATATGGAAGTAATGAGATTAATAGATGATCTGAGAGGATACAACTTAGATGTTAACTCAGTAGTTATTACAAGATATGAAAATCAGCCTGCCGCAACTATATTTATCAATAAGCTTGAAAGAAGAGGTGTAAAAGTCTATAGACACCGACCTACTAAGGGATATCCTACTGATGTAGATACAATAGTAAGTGAAGAAGGCTTTGGAGCCAATCCCTTTATTGAAACAACAAAGCCTATAGTAGTCATGACAGCACCTGGACCAAATAGTGGTAAGTTGGGAACTTGTTTAAGCCAACTTTATCACGATAATAAAAGAGGAGTAACAGCTGGATATTCAAAGTATGAAACATTCCCAGTATGGAATTTGCCTCTTAAGCATCCTGTGAATATAGCATATGAGGCCGCTACAGTAGATTTGAAAGATGTAAATATGATAGATTCTTTCCATTTAGAAAAATACGGAGAGACTACAGTAAATTATAATAGAGACTTGGAGTTATTCCCAGTATTAAAGAAAATAATAGAAAAAATAACAGGCAAAGAAAGTATATTCCAATCACCTACTGACATGGGAGTTAATAGAGTTGGATTTGGGATAATAGATGATGAAGTGGTAAGAGAAGCTTCTATTCAAGAAATTATAAGAAGATATTTTAAAACTCTTTGTGAATATAAAAAGGGTGGTATAGACAAAGAAGCTGTTTCAAGAATGAAAATGATAATGGAAGAGCTTGGATTAAAAGATGAAGATAGAAAAGTTGTTAAGGCTGCAAGGGATTATAGAACCAATGATTGTGAACACGTAGATGGAATTTGCCCTGTGGTTGCACTTGAATTGGCTGATAAAACAATGATGACAGGAAAGTTTTCTAGTTTGATGAATGGTTCAGCAGCAGTAATACTGAATGCAATAAAGTATTTAGCTGAAATTCAAGATGATATGCACATTATTTCACCCGCTGTATTGGCACCTATTATCAATTTAAAGCAAAATGTATTAAAGAGTAGAAATGTATCTTTAAATGCAGAGGAAGTGTTGATGGCATTAAGTATTAGTGCAGTTACAAATCCAGTGGCACAATATGCTATGGATAGATTATCTTTGCTTAAAAATTGTCAAGCTCATTCGACCGTAATTTTATCTAAAAGTGATGAACAAGTGTTTAGAAAGTTAGGCATAGATGTGACTTGTGACGCAGAATTTCAATCTACTAACTTATATGAAGGATAAAAATAAGAAAAAATTGTAAAAATACATAAATAAAAAATAAAAACTGCACACAAAAGAGTTTGTTTTTTTAAAAACAAGCTGTGTGTGGTTTTCTTTTAGCTTGAAAAAAAAGATAAAAATATACTTTATAAAAAAAATAAGCTGCAAATATAAAAAAAGTGTTGTATAGATACATATAATTGCTATTTTAATAATTATAGTTAAGAAAAGTAAATTATAACAAAATTTTTAAAATTTATTAAAAAAATATGCAAATTAGACTATATAATAATGCTTAGTATATGCTATAATAGTATATATGGATATTACGCAGCGAAAGGATGTTATTATAATGGAAAACAATTTAACAATGCAAGAACTACTTGACATGCAAGAACAGGAGTTAAGTAAAATTAATGTAGGTGATGAAATCATTGGAAAGGTAACACAAATAAACCAAGACAGTTTAGTTTTGAAGCTAGATGTTGACTTTGATGGTGTTATACCTGATGGTGAACTTAATCTTGACAGAGGTCAGAGTATAGCAGATGTTTACAAAATAGATGATGAGGTAACTGGAGTTATAACAAATATCAGTTACAAAGATGCAACTATCAAAATCTCTAGATTAAAGTTAGAACAAAAAAATGATCTTAAGGAATTAATAGACGCAATGGAAGAACGTCAGAAGATAAACGTTCATTCATTCAAGGCACTAGAAAGAGGATTATATGTAAGATATAAGTCTCATACTATGTTTATGCCTATTTCTCAGATCGACACAAAGTTCGTAAAGGATACAAACGAATATGTAGGTCTAGATATGGATGCCTATGTTAAGGAAGTAAACCCTAGAAAGAACAGAATAATAGTTTCTCATAGAGAAGTTGCTCAGGAAATATTAGATGCTGAGAGAAAAGAAAGAAGAGAAAGCAGAAAGGCCGAAAGAGATGCTGAAAGAGCTAAGATAAAGGCTGAGAAGGAACAGAGAAAGGCTGAAAGAGAAGCTTTATTTAATGAACTTGTTCCTGGAGAAAAGAGACATGGTAAGGTAACTAACATAATGCCTTATGGCGCATTTATAGACTTAGGTGGCATAGAAGGTCTTGCTCATATAAACAACCTTTCATGGACAAGAGTTGAATCTGTTGAATCTGTGGTAAATGTTGGAGATGAAGTTGATGTATTTATACAAAATGTAGATCCTGAAACTCATAGAATAGCATTATCACTTAAGGATCCAGACCAGGACCCTTGGAAGTTAATAGCTGATGAAGTAAATGTTGGATCAGTTATAGATGCAAAAGTACTTAGAATTATAGACAAGGGAGCTTTTGTTGAAGTTAAAAAGGGTGTAGAAGCATATTTACCAATAGGTGAATTAAGCGAAAAGAGAGTTAATAAAGTTGAAGATATAGTTAATATTGGAGACACTGTTAAGGCAGCAATAATAAAATTCAACCCTAACAACAAGAGAATGATGCTTTCTATAAGAGAATTAACAAGAGAACCTGAAGAAGATTTATCTAAATATATGTCAATAGGTGATGATACAATTGGCAATATCGGTGAAGTTCTAAAGGAAAAGACTGGATCATTAGACGAAGAATAATGGATTCGTATAAATAAAATAGTTAAGATATTATAAAGGGGGGTGCGTAGGCGGCCCTCTTTTTATTACCAGTAGTATATTATATAAAATTTAATGACGAGGTATGGGGATGGAGAATAAGCGTAATATCAATTACGTGTCTATTATTATATTTACATTAGTTTTTGTATTAATATTTTTTTTAAATGTAAACACACCGTTTGTAGCGGATGATTTTAACAATATGTTTGTCGAGGGGAATGTTAGAATCACAAATATATCTCAGGTTATAAGTAATCAAGTATACAGATACTATAATACGAATGGTCGAGTTATTTCGCACACTATAGGTGGAATAATTTTAATGTTTGATAAAAAAATTATTAATATAATTAATTCAATAGGTTTTTGTTTGTTATTATATATAGTATATAGATACACCGATTTAACTGAATCGTATGGAAGAATTAAGCATAAGAAACACAAAAATATAATTGATGAAACTAGAAGAAAAATAAATTTACACAATGCTCTTTTTGTTTTATTAGCTTTTTTATTGATTTGGAGATTTACACCAACTTTTGGTCAAGATTTTCTATGGGTAATAGGTGCAGCAAACTATATGTGGACTAATATTATTTTATTATCAGTACTTATAATTGCTAGAAAAATTGCGGTACTAGAGAAGCCTATTGAAAAGACCTCCTTTTTATTATTTACAATATTATTATCTGTTATAGCGGGATGGACAAATGAAAACTCAGTACCTGCAGTACTGTTAATATTGTTGTATTACATAATTAAGATGTATGTAGATGGAAATAAAGATATAATTAGCATGGTGTTTATATTTTTTAGTATGTTATCAGGATTTTTAATAATGATAACTGCTCCAGGAAACTTTAAGAGGGTACAGTTTTTTAATGAACCAGATGAATTATTTTTAAAATACTTTCTAAGATTATCTAAAATGAATGAAAATTTCACCAAATATTTTCTAATTTTACTTCTTATATCGATAGCATTAGTCATATTAGCTAGATTTATACATACTGGGAAATCGATTGAGACAGAAGTTTATTTAATAGCAGCTCTTGTATCTTTTTATGCTATGATAATGGCCCCAACATATCCTTGTAGGGTTATGGTTATTACTGTATTATTATTCACTATCTCAATAGTAATGAATATATCGATAATAGCTAGAATCAATTCAAAGCTTTCAATAATAATAATGACTTCGGCTATACTTGTGTTTGGATATTATTTTTCTCAAAGCTACCCCGAAGCTCTAAAAGATAGCAGCGAATATTACTCGAGATATAATGCCAGAGAAATGATAATAAAAGACAATAAAAATATGGGTCACATAGATGAAATACAAGTACCAGAAATAACAAGTGATAATCCGTATACAGCTGCATATGGTCTAGAGGACTGTAAATATAATAAAGAAGATTGGATAAACGTTACTATTGCCAGATACTACGGTGTAAATTCAGTGGTATTGAGAGAGTGAAAACTTAATAAATATAAATTATAACCATAAAAATATATAGATTGGAGGAAACATTATGTCCAAAAAGAAAGTAAAAACAAATGCAATGCGAATCTTAGAATCGGAAGGCATAGAGTATGTGGAACACTCATACCCAGTAGATAAGGATCATGTAGATGGTATTACCGCAGCAAAGCATTTAAATAAAGATCCTAAAACTGTATTTAAAACCTTGGTAACACAGGGGCAAAGCAAGGAATACTATGTATTTGTAATTCCAGTTGCAGAAAATTTAGATATGAAAAAAGCTGCAAAAGCATGTGGAGAAAAAAAGATAGAAATGATCCATGTAAAAGACATAAGCAAGATAACAGGTTATGTACGTGGAGGATGTTCTCCTATAGGAATGAAAAAACAATTTGCTACTTATATAGATAGCTCAGGGGAAACTATAGAAAGTATTACTGTGAGCGCAGGAAAGATAGGATATCAAGTAGAATTATCGCCAATAGATCTAATAAAAGCTTCTAAGGCTGAGTATGCAGATTTATTGATGTAGGTGGTGGGAAAATGAGAAAAATTAATTCGAAAGTAATAGAAGATTTGGTCAAAGAAATGTGTATCGATGGATGCATCAATCTAGATCAAAGTGTGATAGATAGTTTTAAGGAAAATAGAAAAAAAGAAGATAGTGAAGTAGCAATTAATATATTAGATATTTTAATAGAAAATGCGAATATAGCGAAAGAAACAAATAAGCCACTATGCCAAGATACAGGTATGGCAGTTTTCTTTGTAAAAATTGGACAAGATGTTCATATCAAGGGAGATACTATTACTGATGCAATTAATAAAGGGGTGAGCAGAGGATATACAGAAGGCTACCTTAGAAAGTCAGTAGTAAGTCCTATTGAACGAATTAACACAAATGATAATACACCAGCAGTAATTCATTACGATATAGTGCCTGGTGATAAAGTTGAAATAGAATATGCGGCTAAAGGATTTGGAAGTGAAAATATGAGTCAGATGAAAATGCTCAAACCTTCTGATGGAATAGAAGGAATAAAAAGCTTTATCCTGCAAGTGGTAAAAGAAGCAGGTCCTAATCCATGTCCTCCTATAGTTGTAGGAGTAGGAATTGGTGGAACGGTAGATAAATGCGCACAAATAGCAAAAAAATCACTATTTAGAGAAATAGGAGTGCATAATTCTAATGAAAAGATAAAAGCGCTAGAAGAAGAGATGCTTGAAAAAGTTAATAATCTTGGCATAGGTCCTCAAGGCTTGGGTGGAAAAACGACAGCATTAGCTGTAAATATTGAAACTTATCCGACTCATATTGCAGGTCTTCCTGTAGTCGTAAATATAAACTGTCACTCATCAAGACACAAAAAAGTAATAATATAGGAGGAAATGTATGATTGAATTAAAAACGCCTTTTGATCAAAAAGAAATAAACAATTTAAGAGCGGGAGATATAGTAAACATAACAGGAACTCTATACACAGCAAGAGATGCTGCACACAAAAAAATGTGTAGCTCAATAGAAAATGGGGAAAAACTTGCATTTAATCCACAGGGGCAAGGAATTTATTATGTTGGTCCATCTCCCGCAAAGCCAGGTGAAGTGATAGGTTCAGCAGGTCCAACTACAAGTTATAGAATGGATGACTTGACAATACCACTTTTGGAAAAAGGATTAAAAGTTATGATAGGAAAAGGAAAGAGAAGTAAGTCTGTTATTGAGGGAATGAAAACATATGGAGCCGTATATTTAGTAGCAATTGGAGGTGCAGGAGCATATATATCAAACTGTATCAAAGAATGTGAAGTAATAGACTATGAAGACTTGGGAGCAGAAGCGCTCAGAAGGCTTGAGGTGGAGAATATGACTCTAACTGTATGTATAGATTCTCAAGGTAATAATTTATATGAAAAATAGATTTGAAGCTTCAAAATATCAGATAAAAGTCTATTCAAAATCGATTTTTAAAAGTATAATATAATTTAAATAGAGTTATTTAAAACTAATTAGATTGGAGAAATAAATGAACTATTCAGAAGAGGCATTGAAAATTCATTCAGAGAAAAAAGGAAAGATAGAAGTAATAAGTAAGGTTAAGGTTGAAAATAAAGATGATTTATCTGTAGCATATACTCCAGGAGTTGCAGAACCTTGTCTTAAAATAAATGAAAATATAGATGATGTTTATAAATACACATCAAAGGGAAATATGGTAGCTGTTGTAAGTGATGGTTCTGCTGTGTTAGGTTTAGGAAATATAGGAGCTGAGGCATCTATACCAGTTATGGAAGGAAAGGCAATTTTATTTAAAGAATTTGCTAATGTAGATGCGTTTCCTATATGTATATCTTCTCAAGAAGTAGAAGATATAGTTAAAACTGTAAAAATGATAGAACCAGTATTTGGTGGAATAAATCTAGAGGATATATCAGCTCCAAGATGTTTTGAAGTAGAGGATAGATTGAAAAAAGAATTAAATATCCCAGTATTTCATGATGATCAGCATGGAACAGCGATTATTGTTACAGCAGGAATAATAAACGCTGTAAAGTTAATAGATAATAAAGAGATGGAAGATCTTGAAATAGTGATAAATGGTGCTGGTTCTGCAGGGATTGCCATTTGCAAAATGCTTTTGAACATGAAGGTTAAAAATATTGTATTATGTGATAAAAATGGAGTTCTAGAAGAAGATTCAGAAGGAATAAATTGGGCTCAAAAAGAAATGTTAAAATTGACAAATAAAAACAAGGAAAAGGGAAGTTTATCAGATGCTATCAAGGGGAAAGATGTATTTATAGGAGTGTCTCGTCCAAAAATGCTAACTGAGGCTATGATAAAGACAATGAATGATCAGTCTATAGTATTTGCCTTGGCAAACCCTACTCCAGAAATAATGCCAGATGAAGCCAAAAAGGCAGGGGTGTTTATCATTGGAACTGGAAGAAGTGATTTTCCAAATCAAGTAAATAACGTATTGGCATTTCCAGGTGTATTCAAGGGAGCTTTGGAATGTAGAGCATCTCAAATAAATGAAGAAATGAAGGTAGCTGCAGCCAATGCAATAGCGGATTTTATACCTAAGGAAAAATTAAATACTGAGAATATACTTCCAAACGCATTTGCTGTAGGTGTGTCTGAAGCAGTGGCAAATGCTGTAAAAAAGGCAGCTATTGAGACTGATGTAAATAGGATTTAAGAGAGGTGAAAAATTGATAGAATTCGGAAAGATTAATAAATTAGAAGTAATAAAGCAAAAGGAATACGGATATTTTGTAGGAATTAAAGATGGTGAAGATAAGATAGAAATATTACTGCCAACTGGTAATATAGTAGATCCTGAATCAGTAGTAATAGGTGAAGATGTCGATGTATTTGTATACAAAGATTCACTTGGAAGACTTGTGGCTACTCAAAAGACTCCTAAGGCATTTGCTGAGGAGATAGCAGTATTGACTGTTGCAGAAAATACTGAAATAGGTAGTTTTGTTAACATAGGTTTGGAAAGAGATGTCCTTGTACCTTTTAGAGAGAAAAAGTATCCTATATTTGAAGATGAAAAATATCCTTTTTATGTTTATGTTGACAAGTCAGGAAGATTGGCTGCTACAACAGATATTGAGGAACATCTATCTCTAGATAGCAAGATGAACTTGGAAGATACTTGTAATGCATATGTATACGGATTTCAGAGCAATCAAACTGCGCTTGTATGCATAGAGCCAAATATATCAGGAATAATACTAAGAGATGAGTATTATACTTCTTTAAAAGAGGGCGATTATTTGAAAAACCTTAGAGTGATAAAAATTTATGAAGATGGTAAGCTTGGTCTAACAACAAGAGCTGAAAGAAAAGAAGAAATGGATTCTCTAGAAAAAAGAATCTTCAGCTATATGGAAGGCAATGACGGATTTATGAGATTTAATGACAAGTCCAATCCAGATGATTTAAGAATGGTATTTAATACAAGTAAAAAGAATTTTAAAAGAACTTTGGGAAATATGATGAAAAACAATATAGTAAGACAAGATGAAGATGGAACTTGGTTAATCTAAAGCGAAATTATTGCCGAATATATTGAATAAATGAAAATAAATTGCAAAAAAATATAAAAATGAAAAAAATTATCTTGAATAAAGTGCAATAAAAATTTATAATATAGTTATAGCATGAAATATTTACACAAAATAACATTTGAAACGAGAGAGAGAGGGATTTTTGTGAAAATTTACGTTTGCAAGGATTATGAAAGAATGAGTAAAGTAGCCGCTAATTATTTAGCAGCCCAAATTAATATTAAACCGGATTCAATACTAGGTCTAGCAACAGGTTCAACACCAGTAGGTATGTATGAAGAATTGGTTAAAAAATGTGAGTCTAGAGAGATAAGTTTTAAAAATATAAAGACTTTTAATCTAGATGAATATGTAAACCTACCAAAAGAAAATATAAATAGTTATTATACTTTTATGCATAGTAATTTATTTGATAAGGTGGATATAAATCAAAATAATATAAATATGCCAAATGGAAATACTAAGGATTTTGATAGCTATTCAAAAGAATATGAAGAGGCAATAGCATCAAATGGGGGACTTGACTTACAAGTTTTGGGAATAGGAAATAATGCTCATATAGGTTTTAATGAACCAAATGAATATTTCTCAAAAGAAACAGGTGTTGTTGATTTGACAAAAAGCACAATAGATGCAAATTCAAGATTTTTTGACTCTATTGAAGAAGTTCCAAATCAAGCAATTAGTATGGGAATAGGCACTATCTTTAAATCAGAAAAAATAATTTTATTGGCATCAGGTAAGACAAAGGCTGAAGCGATAAATAACACTGTAAACGGACCTATAGATCCACATGTTCCTGCATCTATACTTCAGTTACATAAGAATGTTTTATTAGTTGTAGATGAGGAAGCAGCATCTTTGCTAGATAAAAATAGCTATGAAATTGTATAAATTTTTATAGTGATTAACGAAATTTTGGAATTTACGTGCAAAATCACATAAAAAAGCTTATAATAGAAGAGTAACATTGTAAGTTTTATTACAATGTTGTCGTTTGACTCCCAACGATTTTGTTGTAGAGGAAAAACACCACTAAAACAAGTGGTGTTTTTCCTTTTTTAGAAGATATTCCAATTTATATAACAATAAGGATATATAGGAGATATACTTCCATATATACATAATATATATGAGTGATAATAGGGAAGAAATCTGATAAGAAGATAATCTAAAAAAGATTGAAATATAAAGGGATTAAAGGGATTAATGGTATTTAAACAAAAAAAAAGAAAGGTTGAAAAGATCAACCCCTCTTTTTATGTGAGAAATACTTAAAAAGAAATGTAATTTTTTAAGTATCTTTATTATACAATAAGTTAGTCAAAAAGTCTAATAAATTTTATTATAAATCTCTATCTTGTGATATAATAAAATAGATTTGTTAGTTATATATTGATTATAAATTTGCAATTATAAATATTAAATTTTGCAATAGTATTAACGTTTTAAAAAATTACAATACCAAAGGAGAGTTATATGTCGTTTTTAGATACATTTCTAAGTAAACAAGATAATGTTGAAATTAAGAAGTTAAATAAAATAGTGGAAAATATCGAAGGATTGGAAGAAGAAATATCATCACTTTCAGATGAAGAATTGTCAAATAAAACTTCTGAATTTAAAAAAAGATTAAAAGATGGAGAAACAGTAGATGATCTTTTGGAAGAAGCATTTGCGGTAGCTAGAGAAGCTTCAAAAAGAATTTTAGGAATGAGACAATATAAAGTTCAGTTAATCGGTGGAATAGTACTCCATCAAGGAAAAATAGCTGAAATGAAAACAGGTGAAGGTAAAACTTTAGTTGCAGTTGCACCATGTTACCTAAATGCTCTTGCTGGTAAGGGAGTGCATGTAATAACAGTAAATGACTATCTAGCGGAACGTGATGCTGATACAGTAAGACCAGTCTTTAATTTTTTGGGTATGACTGTAGGTACAATAATAACAGGACAAGATCCAAACACTAGAAGAAAGCAGTACAATTGCGATTTGGCATATGGTACGAACGCTGAGTTTGGATTTGACTATTTGAGAGATAATATGGTTAAAAGATTATCTGATAAGGTACAGGCTCCACTATCATATTGTATAGTCGATGAGGTTGACTCAATACTTATAGATGAGGCTAGAACACCTTTGATAATATCTGGAGAAGGAGATCCAATAAGTGATCTTTATTATAGAGCAGATGATTTCATAAGAACAATTGATGAAGATGATTATGATCTAGATAAGAAAGAACATACAGCTTCTCTTACTGAGTCTGGATTTAAGAAAGCAGAACAATTTTTTAAGATAAGAAATATTACCAATATAAATAATATGGCAATATATCATCATATGAACCAGGCACTTGCAGCTCATAAATTGATGGATATAGATGATGATTATGTTGTTAAAGATGGGGAAGTATTTATAGTTGATGAGTTTACAGGCAGAATTATGGATGGAAGAAGATTCTCAGATGGTCTTCATCAGGCATTGGAAGCTAAGGAAAGAGTAAAAATTAACTCAGATAATAAAACTATGGCAACAGTAACTTATCAAAACTTTTTCAGAATGTATGACAAAATGTCTGGTATGACAGGTACAGCTAAAACTGAAGAAGGAGAATTTGAACAGACATACCATACAAATGTTGTTCAAATACCTACAAATATGCCAGTAATAAGAAAAGATTTGGATGATAAGGTATATACTACTGAAAAAGCTAAGTTTGAAGCAGTAGTGGAAGAGATAATAAAGATACACTCTACAGGTCAACCTATCTTAGTAGGTACAGCAACAGTAGAAAAATCTGAATATCTATCTTCACTACTAAATAAAAGAGGCTTAAAACATGAGATTCTAAATGCTAAAAACAATAAAAAAGAAGCTGAAATAGTAGAAAAAGCTGGTACTATAAATGCTATTACCATTGCTACTAATATGGCAGGTAGAGGTACGGATATAAAACTAGGTAACAATGATTCAGAGATGGAAGAAAAGGTAAAAGAGCTAGGTGGTCTATATGTTATAGGTACAGAAAGACATGAAGCTAGAAGAATTGACAATCAGCTAAGAGGTAGATCTGGTAGACAAGGTGATCCTGGTGTATCAAGATTCTTTGTAAGTATAGAAGATGAAATAATCAAACTATACGGTGGTGCAGCCATTAAAAGAGCAAGTAAAAGATTAAAGCCTGATGAACATGGAGCAATCTCTAGTAAAAGGCTTAGTAGGGCAATAGAGAATGCTCAAAAGGGAATTGAGGGTAAAAACTTACAACAAAGAAAAGATGTACTTAAATATGACAATGTTATAGATAAACAAAGAAAAGTAATATACGCTGAAAGAGATAAGGTAATAGAAGGAGTAGATCTTACAGATACTATTATGCATATGGCAAATGACGTAGTAAAGGAATATGTAGATAGATACATAGACTGTAAACCTAGAAATTACTTCAAATACTATAAGAGTATGTACAATGCATTTATGCCGGATGCAACTCTTATTATTCCAAATGCAAGTCAAATGAATCCGAAAGAATTTACAGATAGCACTCTTGATATAGTAAAGAGAGTATATGAACTAAAAATGATGCTTTTGTCAGAAGAAGAATTCTATATGCAGCAAAAGGAGATACTACTAAAAGTTGTCGATAAATATTGGGTGGATCACATAGACCTAATGGATCAGATGAGACAAAGTGTAGGTTTGGTATCTGTTGCACAAAAGGACCCAGTAAAAGAATATACTATTGAAGCTTATGAAATGTTTGAAACTCTAAATAGAAAGATAAGAATGGAAACACTAAAGTTTGTGTTCTCATTTGAAGGTTTAGAGGACGACGAGTAATATGGAAACAAAAGGAGTTAGCAGCCTTAAGCAATTAGTTGGTGAATACTATATAAAGATTAGAAATTATTATTTAAATAAAAAGAGAATAGATGAAAAATACATTCAAATTAGAGTAGAATCTATTGATTTACTACGAGGTATCGCAGTTATATTTTCAATATTTTTGATATGCCAAGGACTTGAAGAGAGTGTAAATCCGAAACACATGATCTCTATTTGGAATGGAATGGCGTTTGCAGATTTGATATTACCATTTTTTATACTAATAATGGGTATGTCAATACCATTTTTTGTAAAGAAGAATCATCAAAATGGAAAAAACGTCTCTGAAATATCAAGGAAAGTATTTAAAAGGTCAATAGCACTATTTGTTATTGGTATAATTTATAGTATTTTGTTTTTGCCATCTAATGGCGCTGTCAGATTGACAGGACCATATCAGCTGCTAGCAATCAATTATGTAATATGTACAATGGTTTATTTAGGGTTTCTTAAGTTGAAAATAAAAAATAATGCATTAACATATGTATTTATTGGTATAGGTACTTTTGTATCTGTTGTTTTCACTGCAATAGCATTTAAAAATGGGTATTCAATAGAAAAAAGCGTATTTGTAACATTAGATAAATTGATACTTAAAGGATTTTCTAGTCGTTCATTGGCAAATCCAGAGGGTATACTGGCAACATTTTCTGCTGTGTCTTTAACTATGTATGGATTAGCTTTGGGTTGTATATTAAACAAAAAACCTATAGAGGATAAGAAGTACATAAAGTATAAAAGAAAAAAAATGATAAAAGAACAGGGATGGAGCTTCAAAAATTTGGGATCAGATATAAAGAACTGGCTAAATCCAAAGTCAATAAAATCATTATTAAGTAACTATTACAGACTTAATAATGAAGCAAAAAAACTTATAAATTTAATACTCATGGGCATAGGCTTTTATCTAATGTCCAAAATATTAGGGGTTTGGATACCTCTCAATAGAAATGTGTTTAGTATTACTTTTGTCATGAGAGTTAGCTCATATATGTTTTTTATAGAGACTTTGGTCTATGTACTATTTGATATCATAGGTTTTGAGTTTGCTACATACTTAATCAAGAGAATAGGTAAAAATGCAATATTTGTTGTTTTGTTTATTTCATTGTTTCATAGATTGTTGAATTTAATAAAGATCAAATCAATCTATACAGGAGCTTGGATGAGCTTTAACAATTGGTTTACAAATGATTTTATTCTTCCAATCTCAGGTGTTGATTCTGCATCTGCAATATATGGTATTGCAGTAACTTTAATATGGGTATTGATTATGAATCTACTTGAGAAGTATGAGGTAAAAATTAATATATAGTGGTGGAGGAAATATGTTTAATAAGAATATAGGAAAAGAAAGGATAAAAATAAGGATAAAAAAAATGGTTATCCTTATTGTTTCTTTGATTTTGATACTAGGTCTCTTCAAACTATTCCACTATTATGGAAGTCAAAGAAAGATAATATCTGAATTTAAAGATACAAAGATAAGAGAAAGATTGATAACAAATAATAAAAAAGTACAAATGGACAAACCTTACAAGGTTAGAAATGATATTGTATATGTACCAGTATTGGAGCTTTGTAAAAATTTCAATACCAGTGCAAGCTATAAGTTTTTACCAGGTGGAAAAATCAAACTAAAATATAGAAAATCTACGTATATTTTGGAGAGAGGGTCCAATGAAGTAAGGTTTGAAGATAATCACAATGTTATAAAGATGGATGGTATCGTTGAATTTATGGATGATACTCTTTATGTTCCACTGGACTTTATCTATAAAATATTAGATGTAAATGTTGTTCAGGCAAGTGATGGAACAGTATATATGGATAACTACCCAAAGAAGTTTAATTATTCTTGGGTAAAAGAAAATAGATATATAGCACATGCTCTAGGTGGAATAGATGGAAATGTATACACAAACTCTAGAGAGGCTATGGAAAAGAGTTATAAGAAGGGGCTAAGAGTAATGGAGGCAGATATGTCACTTTCATCAGATGGAAAGCTGATACTCCTTCATTCTACAGATGCGACAAGTCTATCTAATCTTGGATTACCAACTTCTTGGAAGAAAGAGATGCCTTCAGAAAAAGAATTTCTTGAAGAAAAGATATTGAATAAATATCATACTCTTAACTTTAAGCAGGTGGCTGAATATATGAAAGAACATCCAGATATGTATCTTGTGGTGGATTTAAAGAAAAATGATATACATGAGGTTGAGGATTGCTATAGAGAATTGGTAAAGGTTGGTAAGGATGTAGACCCAACAATTCTTAATAGAATAATACCACAGATATATTATGAAGAAATGTATAGACCTGTAATGAATATATATGATTTTAAATCTATGATATTTACGACTTATAGAATTGAAGAGATGGAAGTAAATAAAGTGGTAGATTTCTCATATGAACATGGAATAAAAATAGTCGCAGCAAATAAATTTAAATTCTCTAAGGAACTGACAACAAAACTAGTTGATAGAGGAATTAGTCTTTATATGTTTACATATAATGATGAGGATGCTGTAAATGCATTAAGAAATAATTACGTAAGTGGATTCTATACAGACTTCTTACCAAAGGAAAAAATAGAAAGAAATTCAGAAGGCAAGGTAATAATTAATAATAAAGATTCAAACAAAGAAAAAGAAAATGAAGAAAATAATGAACAGTAAATATATAATAAAAGCAAGTTCTTTAAAAGGGTTTGTATTTATATAGGAAGCTTGATAAAAAGATAAAATAAATTAATATTATTATTCTAGGTTACAAACTGTAACTTTTGTGCTATAATATATCGAGAAGAGTTGATATAAAAGTATGAGGAGTTACAGAATGTAACCTTTGTGCCTTTTATTTTAAAATGTAATCATGTGATAATTTTTTAAGGAGGACAAAAAGTGAAGTATATTGCTAAAAAATGTGTGGCAATTGCCCTAGCTATGATGATGGTCAGCTCAGCTGTAGCCCCATCTGTATTTGCCGAATCTAATGTATCGGGAAATAGCGAGGAAGCAGTTGAAACGATTGACAATAATCAAAAATCAGTTCCCACTGAAGAAAAGAGTGGTGAAGATTCATCTAAGAATCTAGAAAATGCTAGTCAGGGAGTAGATATGACTTCCGAAAGTAAATTGGATGCTGATTATGCAAAACAAGACGCAGGTGTAAAATATCTATACGGAAGTAATAGATTTAAAACAGCGGTTAAGGTAAGTCAAGAAGGTTGGCCAAATGGTGCAGAAAATGTAGTTATAGTAAATAGTAAAAATACTATAACGGGAATTATTGCAACACCTCTTGCAACTGCCCATAATGCACCTATACTTATGACAGAAGAAAATAACTTGATAGGTGATATATCAAATGAATTAAAGAGATTGAAGCCTAAAAATATCTATATAGTTGGTGATAGAAGCATAATATCAAAAGAAGTTGCTGATAGCATGAAATCTGCTACTGGTGCAAATATAGTAAGAATCTTTGGTAAGTACCCTGGAGAAATATCTGCTGCTGTAGCACAGAACATTGCCAAGGTAAAAAAGGTAGATACAGCATATGTAGTAAGTGTTACAAATGGTGTGGCAGATGCCTTAACAATAGCTTCTAAGGCTGGAGAAACTAAGAACCCAGTAATAGTAGTGGATCAAAATTATATAAATGCAAATGCATTTACTTTCCTATCTACTAATGTATCGAATGTATATTATGTAGGAGGAGAGAAATCAATCTCAACTTCTTTGATAAATCAGATAGATGGGGTAGTAAACAATGCAGGTGCAGGAAATAGAGTTTATGGGTCAAATAGACACTCAACAAACGTAAATGTTGTAAATAGATTTTACAAAGATGCAAATCTTCCAGCAGTAACAGTAACAAAATCGGATGATGTAGGTCTTGTAGATACTGTTCCAGCAGGTCCTTTGGCGGCTAAAAATAATTCACCTATAGTAATAACTGAAAAAAATTCAGTTCCAAAGGTAACTAGTGAATTATTGGATTCAAGAAAAACAAATAGTATTTATCAAGTTGGTGGAGGAATATCACCTTCTGTAACAAATACTATTCAAACTAAGTTATCAGAAGATGCAAAGCCACTTCCAGAAGATCCTAAGCCAGATCCAGAACCAGAAAAGCCAACTACACCTCCAGATAACGGAGGAAACAATAATGAAAATCCTGGAATAGTAAATGCTATCAAGGGTAAGAAAATTGTAATAGATGCTGGTCATGGTGGAAGTGATAGTGGAGCGTTAGGTTTATATGGAGTAAGAGAGAAAGATTGGACATTAAAGACTGCTAAGGCATGTGCAGATTACCTGACTAAGGCAGGAGCTGTAGTTATAATGACAAGAACAACAGATGTGTACCCAACACTTCAGGATAGAGCAAATTTAAGTAATAGTAAAAATGCTGCATTCTTCTGTAGTATACATTACAACAAGGGTGGTAATGTAATAAATTCATCAACAGGAGAACTTAGTGGTACAGGAGTAGAAGTATTTAAGGGTGAAGGATCATATGCGAATAGGGCTTCACAGAATGTATTAAATAGTATACTTCAGGGATTTGACCTTAGAAATAGAGGTACAAAAGATGGTACACAGTTATATGTAGTTAGAAATACAAATGCACCTGCAATTCTTGTAGAAGGTGGTTTCTTATCAAATTCTAAGGACGTTAGGTTATTAAATAACGATGCAGGACTAAAGAAAATGGGAGAACAAATAGCTAAGGGAATAATAGCGACATTTGAAGGAAAATAAATAAAGATTAGTTAAGATGACATACATTAAAATTGTATGTCATCTTTTTTGTGTTCAATAATATCTATATTCAAGAAGAAAAGCTAATAAAAAAGGCCCTGCAATCTAAAAAATACTAAATTTAAATTAAATATATAAAGTGAAAAAGCTTTAAAATAACAAGATTTAGATTTAAAAAATATGTATAGTATATGAGGTTTTTGAGAATATAAAAAGAAAAAGCTGTTGTTTTTTAGATAAAAAGTGAATTTTGTTTTTTATTATTATGTGTTTATACTTTTATAAACAAATTAACGGCTTATTAAGAGTTTTAAAAAAATGTAATTTATAGTATAATAGAGAAGTGAAAATTAATGATAGAAATTATAAAATATTAGGAGATAGTAAATGAAGAAGTATTTAAAATATATTGCCATAGTATTGGTCTTGGCAGTAGGCTACAAGGTAGCGGATAAAGTATTGGATAAAGTATACTTATCAAAATATGACATAGTAGACTATACAGGAGATACTAGATACTCTACGGTTAATGAAGTAATGGATAAAAGATTTAAAAAATCAGACACTGCGATTTTAGTTAATACAAACTATCTAAATCAAGCAATAGCAGTATCACCATATGCATATTCAAATGATATTCCTGTTTTATATACTGAAAAAAATAAAATACCAGAACCAGTATATGAAGAATTGGAAAGGTTAGGTGTAAAGAAGGTTATAATGATCGGTGGAGTAAACTATATCTCCAATGTTGTAACTAGATCTTTAGATAGAAGTGGATATGAAACTGACAGAATAGTGGACTCAGGTGGTATCAACTTTTCTGTGAAGATGGCAGAAATGATGGACGATCAAAAGAATATAGATTCAATAGCAGTGGTAACGGATGATGAACTAGATATTCCAAACGGAATATCATTTTTACCTGTAGCACAGACACAAAATATTCCAATAATGGTAACAACAAATAGTGATGATGATATTATAAAATTACAGAAATTTGTAAAAAAACATAATATCAAAAAAACATATTTAGTTGGAATAAATAATTACTATAATACAAATATAGAAAAAACTCTTCCAGGAGTTGTAAGAATATCTGGAAAAGATAGATATGATATAAATAGAAAAATAATGGATAAGTTCTTCAATGACAAAAACAATAAAAAGGTATACGTATCTAAAGGTGGAGAAGTAATACACAAAAGACACATTGCTCCAGGGCAGCTAATAAACGCTCTAGCAATAGCTCCTCTAGCATCTGATAACAAAGCACCGCTTATGTATATAGATGAGAACTACTTTAGTTCTGATGAGTCCAGATTGATAAATGAAAAAGGCTACAAGGAAATTAATCAGGTAGGCTTTAAGATAGAAAGAAGAAACTTTTTCAATGTGGAAAGATTTAAGGTATTTACTACTATAGTTTTAATTCTTATATCATTGCTAATGGTAATTAGATTAATTAGGTTTAAAGTCAAATAGATAAATGTAATTATAGATACAAGCTAGAGTGGTATTCTAATATTAGATAGCTTGTATTATAATTGTTTTTTTAGTATAATATCATTTGGCGTATAATGTGAAAATAGATATTAGAGGCTGTATTTATGCAGTTTTTGAAATCATTTCTAATCTAATTTTCTTTAGAGAGTCGAAAATTATACATAATCGAAATTAACTTTACACGGTACAAATATAGTGCAGTACTTTGTAAATATGGAGGGAGGACAGTATGTCTTTTAACAAATATTCAGGAGAAGACACTGTATTAAAGGAATACATTGATAGCATAGATTATAGCATTGTCAAACATGGGAAGCTATTTGAATCATATCAACGTTTTTTTGATATATTGCTATCGCTAATAGGGCTTATTGTAGGTGTACCAATAATAATTATATTTGGTATACTAATAAAGATAGAGGATAGAGGTCCAATTACATACAAGCAAGAAAGACTTGGGAAAAATGGGGAAGAGTTCTATGTATATAAGCTAAGATCTATGAGAACTGATGCAGAAAGATTTGGAGCACAGTGGGCAGAAAAAGATGATCCAAGAATTACAAAGGTAGGTAAGTTTATAAGAAAAACTAGAATTGATGAAATTCCTCAGCTTTGGAACATTCTTAAAGGCGATATGGGAATTATTGGACCAAGACCAGAAAGATCTATATTTACGAAGGAATTTGAAGAAAAATATTCGAATTTTGTTTATAGATTGGCAGTTAAGCCAGGACTGACTGGGTGGGCACAGGTAAATGGTGGCTATGAAATGGACCCTGGTGAAAAATTGGAATATGATTTATATTATATAAAAAATAGAAGCGTGCTACTGGACATTAAAATAATTTTTATGACTGTAAAAGTTGTCTTTACTGGTGACGGTGCGAGATAGAAAGGAAATTTGAATGAGTAAAAAATTTATTGATAATCTGGTTTCTGTGATTGTACCTGTATATAATGCTGAGGATTTCATGAGAGAAACTTTAGATAGTATATTAGATCAGACATATAAAGATATAGAGATAATGTGTATTGATGATATGTCAACTGATTCTTCTAGAGATATTATAGCTGAGTATGCATCAAAGTATGATAATATAAGGCCAATACTTCTTGAAGAAAATGGTGGTGTGGCAAATGCTAGAAATACTGGTATAGCAAATGCTAGGGGTAGATACATTGCATTTTTAGACAGTGATGATGTTTGGCTACCTGAAAAAATAGAAAAACAGATTAATTTTATGAAAGAAAATAACTATGCATTTACCTTTACAAGCTATAGATTTATGGATGTAGATAGTAATTTGCTAAACACTGTTGTTAAGGCAAAAGATGAGTTGACGTATAAGAAGTTGTTAAGACACAATGCGATATCATGTCTGACTGTGGTAATAGACAGAGAACACATAGAAGATATTTATATGCCTAAGATTCATCATGAGGACTATGCAGCATGGCTTCGTATATTAAAAAGAGGTCATAAGGCTTATGGACTAGATGAAGTGTTGGCAAAATACAGAACCAGACAAAATTCTTTATCTGGAAATAAAATTAAAGCTGCCGGATGGACTTGGAATATATTAAGAAATGAGGAGAAGCTGGGATTGTTTAAATCTATATACTGCTTCTGTTATTATGCAATAATAAATGTTTATAAACACTTTATTTCTAAGTAAAAGGAGGTAGTATGAAATTTAGCTTATTGCTCGGTACATATGGATCGAGACTGAAGGAATTAGACTATCTTTTTGATAGCCTTGATAGACAGACATATAAAGATTTTGAACTTATAGTTGGTTCTCAGTCAAATTTCGATGAGATTGAGGAACTTCTAAAAAAACATAAATTTGAATATAGACATGTGCGTGCAGATGGAATTGGGTGTGCAAATAGTAGAAATGCTACTATGAATTTGGCTAGTGGGGATGTTTACACATTTACAGATGATGACTGTTGGTATAAAGATGACACATTAGAAATAGTAAAAAAATATTTTGAAGAATATAATCCAGATATTGGAACATTTCAACACTATGACCCAATAAAGGAAAAATCGACAATAAATTACCCTAAAGAAAAAATACTTGGTTTAAGTAAGTTACAGACCTTAAAACAAGCTACTTTGGATATGTGGTTTAACTCATTGAGTATAGATCCACATACTCATAAGTTTGATGAAAGGTTTGGAATAGGAACTAAGTATAATTCTGGTGAAGAAAATATATACATTATGGATGCCTACAATGAGGGAAAAAGAAAAATGTATTATTTCCCTGAAATAGTAGCCTACCATCCATATAAAGAGGTAAACTATATAGATAAAAAATCAATGATAGGAAAAGGACCTTTATTTAAGAGGTTATTTGGCTCTTTTATGGGATTTTTTATGTTTATAGCATTTGGATTTAAAAAGAAAAAAGAAATAAAAGAAAATAATAACGGTGAATTTTGGGGGATATTTGGGGATTCTCTAAAGGAACAATTGAAGTTTAAATTATAAAATCTTAATAGAGTATTAAATTGCTACTAGATTAAAGAAGAAATAGATATTAGGCAGAGATGTCTATATAGAAATGAGGTTTTAATATATGTTAAACGAGAAGTGGAAAAATAGGTTGGGAGTAGCCGTTATATTCTTAGCTATTATGAAATATTATGGAGTATATTTTGGATTTAGTAATTTTTCGAAATATTTTATGTTGATTTCTTTGGTGTTGTCAACAGTACTTATTATTTCTAATAGAAAACAATACAACATTGTACATATAGGATTTTTATTATTAGCTGGATTACAGTTTGTGATATCTAAAAATATTACAGTAGTCTACACATATTATTTGTGTCTTGCACTTTATGCAGCTGATTTTAGAGTAATAGTAAAGTGGTTTACCATTACTAATGCTGTATTATTTTCTATATATTTAGCTATGAATGTAGTGGGAATACACCCTACAGAATATTTAGAAGGAAGAAATGACTTTGGATTTGGAAATCCAAATACAGCATTTATAAGTATGTTTCTAATATGGTCTGCATACTTTTACTATGTGTATAATAAGAAAAGAAAGATTGACTATATACTTTTGTTTGCTCTGATATTTTTAATGTATACTCAGACAACTACTAGGACTGGACTTCTTACAGCAGTAATGACGATTCTTGCGTTTATAATACTTGAGAATATGGATCTGAGTAAGAAATATGCTAGGATATTTGTATCATCATTCCCAGTATTAATGTCATTGTTGAGTTTGGTAATCGCTATATTCTTAAGCGATAATTATTTCTTCAATAGTGTGCTTTCTCACAGACCCTTATATTGGCATTCATATGTAATGCATCCTTCAAGAGGAATAAACTTATTTGGATATGCTTCTAATATAAGAGATATATTATTTACTCAGAGAATGCCACTTGATAGTGGATATATATGGTCTTTATATAGTTCGGGGATATTGGTATATACAGCTCTTATAGCTATGATGTGTTATACGCTATATCAGCTATGTAAAAAGGACAAAAAGGCAGAGATACTTTTAATTGTCAGCCTTTTGATATATTGTTTTGCTGAAAGTATAATGTTAGATTTGGCAACGAATATAGGACTTGTATTGATAGTTGGTGGAGTATCAAATCTTAGTCTCGAAAATATAAAAAATATGAAATTAAGAGTTAAGTCAAAAAAAACCGTGTAATTTCATATGATGAATGAGGAGAATATAAATGAAAGATGCTTTAGTATCAATAATAACTCCTGTATATAATGCTGAAAAGTTTATAATAGAGACAATTGAGTCGGTGCAAAATCAGACATATACAAATTGGGAGATGTTATTGATTAATGATTGTTCTACAGATTCATCAGCTGATATAATAAAAGAAAAGGCTGCTGAAGACTCTAGGATAAAATATATAAAACTTGATAAAAATTCTGGTGCAGCGATAACTAGAAACACGGGTATCGCAAAAGCTCAAGGTAGATATGTTGCATTTTTAGATAGTGATGATATCTGGAAGCCAGACAAGTTGGATAAACAACTTGCACTTATTAAAGAAAAAGGTGTTGGTTTTTGCTTTACTTCATACAGATATGTAATGCAAGATGGAGTTCCTACAAATAAAGTTGCAAGGGCACCAGAAAAGATAGACTATAACGGTCTGCTAAAAAATACTATTATAGGATGTTCGACTGTTTTGATAGATAGAGAAGTAATAGGCGATTTTAGAATGACTAATGTAAGAAGGGGTCAAGATACAGCCACTTGGCTTCAGCTTCTAAAAAGAACAGAATATGCATATGGAATTCATGAGGATTTGGTATGGTATAGAGTGGTCGATGGATCGCTTTCTCATAACAAATGGAATGCAATTAAAAGAACTTGGAATACATATAGAAATGTAGAACATTTGAGTCTACCAAAAGCTATGTATGTTTTTGTTTTTTATGCGTACAATGCTCTAAAGAAGAGAATAAAAAATGAAAAGTAGTAAATATAGTAGGGCTTTGTATAGTTTTGTTAATTTATCTGAAATTAGACAGGCTTACAAAGTCCTTTTTAGTTTAGATTAAGAGGGGTTTGCTATGTGTAATAACTATAAAATATCAAAAGTTATGATAATAGGGGCTGGTGAAGCTGGCCAAATGGTAATAAGTGAAATAGATAAGAATAGAAAAAAACTAAAAAGAGAAGTAGCTGTGATAATAGATGACGATAAAAGTTTGTTGGGCAAATTAGTATGTGGTCATGAGGTAATGGGAGATACATCTAAAATTTTAGAACTGATTAAAAAAGAAAATATTGATGAAATAATATTTTCTATAGCAAATATTAAAAGCAGCAAAAAAAGAGAAATATTAGATTTATGTAAATCTAGTGGATGTTATACGAGAACAATACCTAGTATGACAGAAATTATAGATTGTCAGGTTGACTTTAAAATAATAAGAGAAGTTGAAATAGATGATTTATTGGGAAGAGACCCAATATATCTAGATACATGTAAAATTAGCCAGCAGATAAAAGGTAAGGTTATAATGGTTACTGGTGGTGGTGGAACAATAGGGTCTGAACTTTGTAGACAAATATCAAAGTATCATCCCAAAAAATTAATTATACTAGATAATTTTGAAAATAATGCCTACGCTATCCAACAAGAGTTAAAAATGAAATATCAAAATGAACTTGATTTGGAAGTTGTAATAGCTACTATAAGAGAAGAAAAAAGATTAGAAAAAGTATTTGCTAAGTATAGACCGGATATTGTATACCACGCAGCAGCTCATAAACATGTTCCTTTGATGGAAGATAATAAAACAGAAGCTATAAAAAATAATGTATTTGGAACATTGAACCTTCTAAAGGTAGCTGATAAATTTAAAGTTCAAAGATTTGTACTTATATCAAGTGACAAGGCAGTTAACCCAACAAACATGATGGGAGCTACTAAAAGAGCTGCAGAGATGTTGATACAGACATATAATGATATTAGTAAAACAGAGTATGTGGCAGTTAGATTTGGAAATGTATTGGGAAGTTCAGGATCAGTTGTACCTTTGTTTAAAAACCAGATAGCAGCAGGAGGCCCTGTGACCGTTACTCATAAGGAAATCATAAGATACTTCATGACTATACCTGAAGCAGTATCTCTAGTAATGCAGGCAGGAGCTATGGCTGATGGAGGAGAGATCTTTGTTTTAGATATGGGTGAGCCTGTAAAGATAGATGACTTGGCTAGAAATATTATAAAACTTAGTGGATTTGAGCCTGACGAAGATATAAAGATAGAATATACTGGGCTAAGACCAGGTGAAAAGTTATATGAAGAACTCTTAATGGCTGAAGAAGGTCTTAAAAATACAGAACATAAAAAAATATTTATAGGTAAGCCAAAAACTTTCAATAAAGAGGAAATATTTTTCTTGCTTGAGAAACTAAAGGAATCTGCATTTAATGAAAGAGAAGAGGAAATGGATCCTATTATGAGAAAATTAGTTACTACTTATATTAGGCCAGAAGATGTAAATGAAAAACATCTATAAAAAATATCAATGAGAATTAATTCTATTTAATTATATAGAATTTGCTAGAAAAACGAACTAAATTGATAAAGAAATATTTTGAAGAATTAAACCATAAATAAAAATAAAGATTTAGTAATATTAGAGGAGAAAAAAATGTCAAAAACAGCAAAAGCGACCTTTCTTTTGATGGTGGTCACTATTTTGTCAAAGATTTTTGGGTTGGTTAGAGACAGTGTTTTGGCGGCTGCTTATGGTACAGGAACTTACGCTGCTGTATATGCTACTGCCAATAATATACCAACTGTTTTGTTTGCGGTGATAGGGTCAGCTCTTGCAACGAGCTTGATACCACTTTATAGTAAGCTCGCAAATGAAGATTCAGAAGAAAGAGCAATGTCTTTTTTGAATTCAATAATAAACATGGTAGTATTAATTTGTCTAGTTCTATCAATAGTTGGTGTTATATTCGCAGGACCATTGGTGAAAGTATTTGCACCAGGATATAAGGGAGATGTATATGCTCTATGTGTTCAGTATACAAGAATATTGCTTCCAAGTATTGTATTTGTAGGACTTGCAAATATATTTACAGCCTATCTGCAAATTAAAAAGAGATTTGTTATACCAGGCTTTATTGGAATGCCATACAGCATAATAATAATAATATCAATATTTTTAAGTATAAAAACAAGCCCAATGGTACTTGTAATAGGAACATTAATTGCAATAGCCTCAAAAGCACTATTTCAAGTTCCGTTTATTTATAAAGAAGGATACAGATATTCTCCAAAAATTGATTTTCATGATAAAGTGATGAAGGAGATGCTTATTCTAGTAGTTCCAGTAGTAATAGGCGTGGGAGCAAATCAAATAAATTCAGTAGTAGATAAATCATTAGCATCTCTGTTGGGAACCAATGTGGTAGCATCATTTAGTTATGCAATGAGACTTTATGAGTTTGTACAAGCACTTTTTATTACATCTGTATTAGCAGTTGTATATCCTAAATTTTCAAAGCTAGTAGTTAGCGACAAAATGGAAGATTTTATGGGAAGCATGTCACAAACTATGAATGTGATTATTGTGGCATTAGTTCCTATAATAGCTGGATGTATGGTTCTTTCCAAACCAATTGTAGAAGTGTTATTTCAAAGAAATGCATTTACGACGGAAGATACTATTATGACAGCGAATATATTGGTAATATACGTTACTGGGATCTTAGCATTTGCTCTAAGAGATGTTATGAGTAGAGGATTTTATTCTTTAGAAGATAGTAAAACACCTATGATCAACAGTATTGTAGCAATAGTATTTAATATTGTATTAAACCTTCTATTTATAAAACCACTTGGATATAGAGGCTTGGCAATAGCTACAGCAATATCTGCTTATATAGGATTAATTTTGTTTAATAAGAGTATGAAAAAGAAGATAGATATATATACTCCAAAAAATAATATAATAGTATTTATAAAGAGCTTTATATCATCCGCAATTATGGCTTTGGTTGTAAAATTTGTGTATGATGGACTGAGTCCATATCTAGTTGGAGGACTTTTAATGAAGGTTGCTAATTTAGGTATAGGTGTTCTTTCTGGTGTAGTAGTATATGCGATAGTTATGTATTTTATGAAAATAGATGAATACACAATGATTGTAAATCTAGCTAAAAATACTTTGAAATCAAAATTAAAAAAGAAATAATATAAGACAATTAAAAATAATACTAAGTAATTATTTGGGAAATTTAATAGAAATATTAAATTTCCCATTTTTTGTTTTGTTTAACAGAAGGTTTAAAAAACAAAAAATAAGTATATTTATATGAAAAAAATATATTTTTATTAATTATAAACCATTTAAAAAACAAAGTTACTAAAAAAGATACTAAGAAATAAAATTAGAATAAAAATAAAAAAAGATAGTTTTTTTATTTGCAATTACTTATAAATGTTAAAATAAATGGCTTTTATGAATAAAATACTTAATAAAATATTGTATTTATAAAATAAGCTAAGTCAATTTTTTGAATATTTGCTTAAAAAGTTACAAAATAATAAAGAAAAAGTAACGAATTACATTAAAAAGTTACAAAATGTAATTTATTCCTTGCATATTGGAATATGATGTGATAAAATTAAATTTGTCGAATAACAGAAGTGATAAGAGGAGGTTGTGATGCAGTTTAGTAAAAAGAGAAATAAAAAGATAATAGCTGTAGCCTTGGTTACTCTGATGATGGCCTCTGGTGCAGGGACTTTGGTCTCGTCAGCAGACACTGTAGAACAGACAGAATATATTACAGAGTTTACGGAAAATCAGGAGAATAACGAAGTTACAGATAACAATAGTATAGAAGACAATACGGCAAAGGAAGATACAGTCAGTCTTGAGACAGATGTAAGTTCTGAGACAAATACTACTAGTCTAGGGGGGGAGCAAAGTTCAGCAAATAAAGCGAACAGTATTAATGGAGAAATTATCCAAAATGCACCCGACAATGTAGTTGAAGAAAGCTCAAGCTTAGAAGCAACAGATCTCAATATGGCTGCTAAAACTGCTTCAAAGTCTTTTAACGGATTTTCAAAAGAAAATGGAAAGTGGTACCTATACTCTAATGGAGCAAAACAAAAGGGATGGGTCGATTATAATGGTGTTAGATATTATATATTAAACACATATGAACTTCCACAGAATATGTGGAGAATGATTCAAGGTCAGAAATATTATTTTAATAAAGATGGTGTTATGATTAGGGATCAGAAAATGAGCATAAATGGAAAAATATATCAGTTCAATAAAGAAGGACATCTGATAGCTAATGATAATACCACACATGTTGGTATTATGACAGAGCAGCAAAAAGCAATTTATGCTAAGGGTGAAAAGAACCTTGTTGATGCTGCAAAAAATGTGAAAAATGGTATATTCCAAGAAGATGGAAAATATTACAAATATGTAGATGGTCAAAAAACAAGAGGCTGGTATCAGGAAGGAAATAAAAAATACTACTTCCTCAATACATATAACAGAGCAGAAAACATGTGGAGAAAAATAGATGGCAAATTATACTATTTTGGAAAAGATGGTGTTATGTACGCTAATACAATTAAGTACATAGGTACACAAACATATAAGTTTAATCCAGATGGATCTCTAAATGCCAATGCAGCCACTACAATTGCACTTATGGACATATCTATTAGAACTAAGGCTGACAACAGCTCACAGATAATAGGGAAGTTTATAAAAGGCAATGGAGTAGAAGTAATTGATAAGAATGGAAATTATTCAAAAGTGAGAACAGGTGACGGAGGAGTTACAGGTTGGATACCAAGTAATTCTATAGTTACGCTGTCACAAGAAAAAATAAATAGTGTAATATCGGTAGCTAAATCTAAGTTAGGAAGTCCATATGTATGGGGGGCAACTGGCCCATCGACATTTGACTGTTCTGGACTTATGTTGTATTCATTTAAAAACGGTGCAAATATTACCTTGCCAAGAGTTTCTAAGCATCAGGCTACTGTAGGTAGATATGTATCTAGATCTGAGCTAAGACCTGGAGATATGGTATTCTGGGGTAATCCAGTTCATCATGTGGCTCTTTATATAGGAGATGGCAAATATATTCATGCTCCTCAACCAGGTGACTATGTAAGAATAGCAAATTTAGGTTCATACACTACTGCAAGAAGAGTAATAGAATAATAAATAGTTAACTAAGGTGAGGTTTTCCTCACCTTTTTTTAATTATACAATGGATGAATATAAAATGATTGTTAAAAAACTAATTTAATAAGCTCGAAAGTGAAAAATCTTTAAAAAGAAAGCATTTTTCAAAATAGTCTTACAAATTAAAAAAAAACTATTGTTTTTATTTATAATACATGATAACATTGATATAAGATATAAGAAACAACAGAAATACATCTAAAATACATGTTAGCTTTTGAATTTTTGAGAGTTCATATGATTTTATATTTATTTCTAATTAACTTGTATTATATTCATCCCTTGTGTAAAATTATATTTAAAAGTATAAATTTAGGAGGGGAAAAGTATGAAGAAATTAGTATCAATAGCAATGTCTATTGTATTAGCACTTGGTATAGTGATTATACCAAAGGGTCAACAAAATACGGCCAAAGCTGATAGTACAGAAATGAGAGCAGCATGGATTTCTACAGTCTATAATATAGACTGGCCATCAGATTCATCAAAAGGCAATCCAGAAATGCAAAAAAGACAATACATTGAGTTACTAGACAAATTAAAACAAGCTGGAATAAATACTGCAGTAGTGCAGGTAAGACCAGAGTCAGACGCATTGTATCGTTCAAAGATTAACCCATGGTCAAGATTTTTAACTGGCACACAGGGAAAAGATCCAGGTTACGATCCACTTGCATTTATAATTCAGGAGTCTCACAAGAGAGGTATCAAGGTTCATGCATGGTTTAATCCATACAGAGCGAGTATTTATGCTGATAAATCAAAGTCAGCTGCAAATAATCCGATTAACCAACACCCTGATTGGACTATAAAGCATAATAATAAGTGGTATTATGATCCAGGTAATCCAGAAGTAAATAAATATATTGTGGATACAGTGGCTGAAGTAGTAAGTAACTATGATATCGATGGAGTTCATTTTGATGATTATTTCTATCCAGGATCAGATTTTCCAGATGAGGCAACATTTAAGAAGTATGGATCTGGAAATAAGGATAATTGGAGAAGATCAAATATAAATAATATGATTAAAAGTGTAAGAGATAAGGTTCACTCTATCAAACCAAATGTTTCCTTTGGTGTAAGTCCTGCAGGTATATGGAGAAATTCATACAATGATCCAAATGGTTCAAAAACTTCTGGAGGAGAGTCTTACAACGCGCAATATGCAGACACTAGATATTGGATAAAGAATGGTCTTGTAGATTATGTGGTTCCTCAGGTTTATTGGAGAATAGGACATCCAAAGGCGGATTATGCGACACTAGTGAAATGGTGGTCAGATCAGGTAAAGGGTACAGGAGTAGATCTATACATTGGACAGGGAATATATAAACATGGTCAAGCTGAGTATGGTGGAGAAAATGTTGCTCGAGAAATTAAGAGTCAAATAGAGTTAAATAGAAAATATCCTGAAGTAAAGGGAAGTATGTATTTCTCAGCAAAAGATATTGTAGATCAACCTCAGGTTTATAATGACCTTAAAAATTTATATAAAGATCCTAATGAAAGACTTCCTTATCAAAATGCAGTTATGGGTAAAGATAGATCTGAAACTGCTATAGAGGTAAGTAAAAAAGGATGGGCCAAGGGCTCTAAAAACGCAATACTTGTAAATGGTGAAGACTTAATGTCAGGAGTGATTTCAAGCCCACTAGCAGCTAGCTATGATGGACCTATATTACTTAGCTTCCATAACAAGGTGAGTCAGGCAACAATAAACGAAATGAAAAGACTAAAAATAGATACGTTGACTATTTTAGGAAATAGCAATTCGATATCTCAAAAAGACATAGAAAACATAGAAAAAAATATACCAAATATATATATTAATAGAGTATTTAGTACAAATCCACAAGATGAATCTACTAAGATAGCAGATTTGCTTCAAAAAGAACATGCGGCAGATACTGTATATATCGCAAGTGAAGAAGCAATGGTAGATGTATTGTCTATAGCACCTAAGGCTGGAAATGAAAGAAATCCAATACTTATAAGTGGAAAAGATAGCATGAGCCAAAATAATATTAATTGGATAAAAGAACACAATATAAAGAATATCTACTTTGTAGGTGGACCAACTGTTCTTTCAGATAATGTAATAAATCAAGTTGCTAAGGCAACTGGCTTAGATTTGAGTCATAATAGATTCTTCGGTTCAAATAGGATAGAAACAAACTCTAAAATAATTGATAAATTATACAATGATAAATTTTCATTGAAGGCATTTGTAACGAGAAGTGATGCACCAATAGATGCTATCACAGTAAGTGCTTTTGCACAAAAGACAAATTCTCCTGTTATACTTGCTGGAAATAATGTTTCTACTTATCAAAGAAATGTTTTGGAACCAAGAAGTGCAAGTTTAGTTTATAAAGTTGGTGGTGGAATTAACCAGAACTCTTATAATCAGATATACAATTTACTTGGTGGTATAATGAAAAATTAATTTAGATAACTATGTATATACCCCCAAGTAATTGAGTAGAGAGTATTATTCGGAAAGGCCGATTAATATAATTTAAATAATACTTTGGGGGTGTTTTACGTGAGTGAAAGTTTATTAAAAATTGTACAATCCATAAACGGTGTTTTATGGGGGTACGTTCTTATCGTAATGCTTGTAGGTTGTGGAATCTTCTTTACTTTTAATTTAAGAGGCATTCAGGTAAGAAAGTTTGGAAAGGCTTTTAAGCAAGCCTTTGGTGGATTTACGCTTAGAGGTAAAAAGGCTGGTAAAGATGGTATGTCATCATTTCAGTCACTTGCTACAGCAATAGCAGCACAGGTTGGTACAGGTAATCTTGCCGGTGCAGCTACAGCAATAGTATCTGGAGGTCCAGGAGCAATATTTTGGATGTGGATAAGTGCATTCTTTGGTATGGCTACAATATTTGCCGAAGCAGTACTAGCACAGACGTTTAAGAAGGAAGTGGATGGACAGATTACAGGGGGTCCAGCATATTATTTGAAATATGGTATGAAGAGTAAATTCTTATCTACTCTATTTGCAGTATCTATCATAATAGCGCTAGGATTTATAGGTAATATGGTTCAGGCCAATTCAATTGGTGTTGCATTTGAATCTGCATTTAACATGGAGCCTTTGATAGTAGGTATAATTCTTGCAATAGTTGCAGGCTTTATATTTATAGGTGGTATAGGAAGAATAGCATCTTTTACAGAGAAGCTTGTTCCTATTATGGCAGCTTTTTATATTGTTGGTGGTGTAATAATACTGGTAATGATGGGAAGCGCTACTGGAGATGCTTTCAGACAAATATTTATAGGTGCATTTGACCCAACAGCAGTTGTTGGTGGTGCAGCTGGTATCGCAGTAAAGGATGCAGTTAGATATGGTGTTGCTAGAGGACTATTCTCTAATGAAGCTGGTATGGGTTCAACTCCACACGCACATGCAGTTGCTAAGGTTGAAGATCCAGCTCAACAAGGTCTTGTAGCTATAGTAGGTGTATTTATAGATACATTTATAGTATTGACTATTACAGCATTAGTAATAATTGCAACTGGGGCAAACCTATCTGGAGAAACAGGTATTGCAGCCACACAAAAGGCTTTTGAAATAGGCTTTGGTCAATTTGGTATAGTCTTTGTAGCGATAGCATTGTTATTCTTTGCATTTTCAACTATTATAGGCTGGTATTTCTTTGCAGAGGCAAACGTTAAATTCTTATTTGGAAATAAAGCCCTAAATCCATTTAGAGTAGTAGTATTGCTATTTATAATAGCAGGAACAACTATGCATGTCGAATTAGTCTGGGAACTAGCAGATATGTTTAACGGTATCATGGTAATACCAAACGTTATAGGTTTAGTTGGACTATCTAAGATAGTAAAGAAGGCTATGGTAAGTGCAGAAGAAAAACATATGATATAATTTAAGCTATAGATTTGTTTATATAGGCAAGATTTATTTATATAAATAAATTGATATATAGATATAATTTTATTAAAAATCAGAAATGGTTATTACAAATATTTCTCAATAAAAACCCCTAAGAAGTTAACTAACTTCTTAGGGGCTTTTTTAATTATTTTATCTATCGAATATATATGATTTTACAAGTGCTAAAGCTTCTCTTAAATATGATTTTATCAAGACTGATTCAGGAGTTTTTGCAGGGACTCCATAGGGATCAAAATTATTTCTCTGGGCCAACATCTTGGCTCTAAATATATGGTATTTATTAGAAACAATATTAACTTTTATTCTTCCATCTTTTTCTATCATTTCTCTAGACATCTTCATATTTTCAAATGTATTTTCAGACTTGTCTTCTACTAATATTCTACTTTCATCGATACCTTTTGAAATGAAGTATTTTTTTATTGCTTGACCTTCAGGGATGCTTTCATCATGACCTTGACCACCTGTGGCTATAAGTATAAGCTCAGGATCCTTTTGCATATATTCTAATGCCGCTTCCATTCTATATTTCAAGGATTTAGAAGGTCTGTCACCATGAAGTTTTGCACCTAAGACCATTATATAATCAGCATCTTCATTATAGTTATTTCTACCTCCGTATATAATGATAGCCTCTAGTATTAGCATGACACATACAAATATCAAAATTAAAGTTTTTATAAGGGAAAAAAGCTTGTCCATACTGATTGATCTCCTTTCACAAAGTAATAGAGTTCCAGTTAGGAACTCTGTTACTTAAATATATGTTTTTATTCTAGATAATATATTTTAAATTATTTTATACATACTACAAATAAATACAAGATGTGTAATAGGAAAATTAATAATAAAATATATGAAATTTTTATATATTTAGAACATGAACTAAAAAACAGATAAAATTTAATAGTTTGTCTGTACAAAATAAAAATTAAAACTATTTATTTTCGTTAAATTCAATATCATTAAATATAAAGTCTTTTAAAAACTGTATTGATTCATCTTCGTATCTAAGGACCCATCCATAGTTACCATATATTCCTCCAGTAGAATATTTAGGTGAAGAAACTATCGGGAATTCCATTTGTTTCATATTATCTGGGCCAATTCTCATTATATCCATACCATATTTTAACATATCCATTGTTTTCATATTAGTACTAACATAAGGAGCTGCTGCCTTAAGTATAAATGGATATTTAAACTTAGGAGTATTTTTCATTTCTTTTATAATGCTCATTACTATCATACGCTGTCTATTATCTCTACCAAATGCACTATCATTATGTCTTATTCTTGCATATGATAAGGCCTGATAACCATTTAATTTCTGTTCACCAGTTTTTTCTATCAGTTTCATTTCACCCTTATCCTCATTAGTGCTCCATTTATATGTTTCTGGTATAAACTTATTTAACTCATTGATTTCATTTGCAGTAACATCTAATGTTACACCATCTAAAGCATCGATAATGGCAATGAATGATTCAAAATTAATAAGAGCAAAGTCATTGATATCAATACCAAAATTTTGTTCGATTGTCTTTATCAAAAGATCTTCTTTTCCAAATGCATATGCATGAGTTAGTTTTGAATATCCATGTCCTGGAATATCGACAAAGGTATCTCTAGCAAGTGATGTAATTTTAATATCTTTATGTATTTTATCTACAGTAAGAATCATCATAGAGTCTGTTCTAGCGCTTGTGTCTCCTGGTCTAGCATCACTTCCCATAATAAGTATGTTACTAATACCATCCTTGTTAGAGTGAGATAGGGTATCTAGAGAATCTGTTTTAATATTAGAGTCATGCATATCTCCCAACATAGAAGAGGTTAGTCCAAATGCAGCTACGGGAAGTGCAATCACCAATATTAGTAAAAGCACCACTATTTTTTTTAGTTTTGACATATTTTTTATCATCCTTCCTTGTTAAGCAGGCGAAATAACATTTCACCTTGTAGTAATTTTTCTTGAACAAAATATATTACTATAAGATTTCTTTTTATTCATATTTAAAAATTAATACTAGCAATTATATCATAAAATAGATATTTTTTATATACATTTACTTTTTATATATATTTGCACAACATGTATATAACATTCTACATCAAAAAAATTAATTTAAGCATAAGAAAAAGCAAAAAAAATATTAATAATATCTTAAATTATATAAATATATAATTTAAAGCGGCTGTTAGAAGACATACAATTTAAGATATAAATTAAAAGAATATAAAATAAAAAGACTGCCTAGGCAGTCTTTTTGTGAGTTAATATGAAATACTGGAGTATTCTGGGTCAGATGCATATTGCGACTCCTCACCCTTTTCTTTCCAATCATTTGATGCTTTTTCAATATCTTCTTTTGTAGGTTTTTTATTATCAAAAATAAATCCATGTAAAAGAGGAACTTCATACTGTTCAAATGGAATGACATATCCAGATTCTGGTAGTCTAATTTCATTTTCAGGGTGTAGTGGGAACTGCATTGTATTTAGATGCAAATCACCAATTCCTAGAACTTCTTTTCCAAGAGCCATTATAGATCCTGGATCCATGTTTGTCTGAACATAAGGAAGAATCGAATTTAATAGTTTTGGATATTTTGTGACAGACATTTTACTTACTTTTGTAATAATAGCTTCTATAACCTGTCTTTGTCTATCATCTCTTTCCATAGTACCATCATTGTGTCTTATACGAGCAAAGGCAAGAGCCTGGTATCCTGTAAGATTCTGTACACCAGTTTTCTTCATGTATCTAATAGGGGGCTTGTTGCTCTTTTTATCCCATTGATAACACTCATATATAAACTTATTCATTTCTACAATTTCTGGATCTGTAATTTCGACTTCTATTCCACCTACCGCATCTACTATATCGATAAATGAGAAGAAATCAACCTTCGCATAATTCTGAATATCTAGCTTGAAGTTTTGCTCAATAGTTTCGATGAGCAGTTTTTCTTTACCATACGCGTAAGCATGAGTCAACTTCTGAAATCCATGACCAGGAATACTAACATAGGTATCTCTACCAAAAGATGTTAGCTTTAAGCTTTTGTGTTTATTATCAACTGTCAATATCATCATTGAATCAGATCTTGATACAGTTTCTCCTGGACGCGCATCGCTTCCGACCAATAAGATATTGGTAATTTCATTATCATATTTGTATTCGTTTGAAGCAAGCATATCGAAATTTCCATCGATTTGCATGGTTTTAAGTTTTGAGTATACTACTCCTGCACATGAAGCAGGTATAGCTACTACTAGCACAGCTAGAAAGATTACAAACTTTCTAAGACCGGACAAAAAATCACCTTCTTTTCATTTTTAAGTTACACATTACCTATTATATTAAATAAAAGCATTATAGTAAAGAGATAATATATAAATTTTTCTGTATTATATAAGTAGAAAACTTCAACTCTATGTTATAATAATGGTGATACTAAACTTTAAGGAGGATTGAATGGTAAAATTAGTAGTGGTAGATATGGATGGGACTTTTTTAGATGATAACAAAAAAATGAGTCCAGAATTTGATAAAGTGTTTAAATATTTGAGATCTCACGGTATATATTTTTGTGTAGCAAGTGGAAGACAAATGGCAAGTTTGAAAAAAGAATTTGCAGGTTATGAAGATGATATTTTATTTATAGCAGAAAATGGAACAGTAGTAGAATTTGATGGTGAATTAATATCAGTTGATGAATTAAGCATAGAAGTTACCGAAAAAATACTAAATAGAATAAAATATTTGGGACCAAAAAAGAAGGTAGTATATTGCACTAGAGAGTGTTCTTATATAGATGGATTAGAAGATGAGCAGGCTATAAAAAATGCACAACAATATCTTCCAAGTCATAAAATAGTTGATAATTTCGATGAAGTGGATTCACTTCCAGTTAAGGTATCATTTTACTCAGAAGATGGATATGATCATGACTTTGAAGCTATTGTTGAAGAGTTTGGAGATTTGGCAACCGTGTGCACATCTGGATTCGAATGGTTAGATATTATTTCCAAAAATGCTAGTAAGGGAAATGGCATTCAAAAGATACAGAAACTTTTAAATGTTGATGATAGTGAGATTATGGCTTTTGGGGATCAGATGAATGATTTTGATATGTTGAGCAAGGCATATTATAGTTATGCTATGGATAATGCTGTCGATGAAATAAAACAAATATCAAGATTTAGTGCTCCTTCAAACAATGAATATGGTGTTATTCAAGTTTTAAAGGAATTTTTTAAGATAGATTAGAGGTCGCTATGAAACGAAGAAATAGAAAAAGAAGAAAGATAAATAAGAAAAAGCTTTTATTAGTTTTTATTGCATTAGCTCTTTTACTTTTCCTTATTTTTAAATTAGCGGTTGGAATAAAAGGATTTGTTTTACCTAAGACGAAGGAAAGCTTGCCTATAAAATCAGAACAAGACGTAAATCAAGAGGAAAAAAAGATAATAAATATCATGATAGATCCGGCAAAAGGTGGATCCAATACTGGAATGTCCACTCCGAGTGGTACTATGAGTGAAAAAGAAATAAATCTTGACATTGCTAAGAAAATACAAACCTATATTTCTAAGCACAAAGATGTAAGGGTAATGCTTACTAGAGAATATGATGATGATAAAAGTTTGAAAAATAGAGTAGATCTTGCAAGAGAAAATGAAACAGATGTATTTGTATCTATAAGGTTAAATGCTCAAGGAGTATCAAATCAGGCAGAAGGGCTGGATACATACTACCTAGCACCTAAGCCAGTGAAGACATCGAAGAATGATACAAAATCTCAGAAAAAGGAAGGCAAGAGCTCAGAGGAAGGTTCAAATGATGAAGAAGAGTCCAAATTAGATTCAAACTCAAAGAAAGAAAAAAAATCAGAGACCTTAAACGCTAAAAATAAAACAGATGATAAAGTAAAAGAAAAAAAATCAGATGAAGAAAAATCTGAAAAACAAACTGTTGTAAAAAGAAAAAATCTATCTGAAACTCTTGCAAAATCGATACAGTCAACAACGCTCTCTTTTGTAGAGATGAAAGACAGAGGAGTAATACAAAATAATTTTGATGTTTTAAACTACACTGATATGCCATCAGCAATAGTTCAATGTGGGTTTATATCAAATAAAAATGATGCTGAAAAGCTTTCAAATGAGGCTTTTAGACAAGAGTTGGCTGATGGAATAAGTGAAGGCCTTCTTTGCTTCATAGATGATAATAGAAACGATATAATAAAAGATAGAGTAAATTATAGATAATTTTGGAAGGAGATAGCTCGTGAACCTTTACAGCACTTCAAAGGACTATAGAGAGCAATTGAGTGAGGAAAAGTGTAAAAAAAATGGTATATATTATACTCCGGAATCAATTGTAAAGTTAATGGTAAAAGAAGTTTTACAGGAAAAGAAAGAATATGATGATATTAAAATATTGGATATTGCTTCTGGATGTGGTGTTTTCTATAGTGAAGTTTTGAATTACCTAATAGAAAAAAACAGGGAAAAGAAACCTTTACTTGATGTGAAAGATTACATATCAGATAACTTGTATTCGGTAGAAAAAGATATTGGTTCTGTTGAAGTGTTGAAAGGCTATCTTCAAAAAAATTATAATCTGAAAAAAGGTTATAAAAATAATATAGTCACGGATGATGCTTTATTTCCAAGAAATAAAGTGCTCAAAAAAGGAATGTTTGATATTATTATTGGAAACCCACCCTATGTAGGTCATAAGAGCATAGATATCGAATATTCAAGTAAGCTTAGGAAGTACTATCCAGAAGTTTATGCAAATAAATCAGATATATATTATTGTTTTTTTAAGGTTGCAATTGACTATTTAAAAGAAGGTGGAGTAGCATCTTTGATTGTTCCAAGATATTTTTTGGAGTCACAGTCTGCCTTATTGGTGAGAAAGTTTATAGAAAATAATGTTACTATTGTTGATATTGTGGACTTTAGAAACAGTAATGTGTTCTTAAATGGGGTAGGAGTATCTCCTTGTATAATAACTTTTAAAAAAAATAGAAGTAAAGAGTCAGAAGAATTGTATAAAAAAAGGGATAATCAATCTAGAGACTCTAAAAAGACCGTTGCGTCTTTGAATTTACCGAATATTCGTATAATAAAAGATAAAAAAGATTTAGAAAGACTTTTAGAGGGTAAATTCATAATAGGCAATGGCTATATGGATATAGATAAAACATCGTGGTCTCTTATTACTCATAGAGAAAAAATGATAATGGATGCAATTAGAAAGAAAAAAAGCTACAGGCTAGGTGACATTGTCAATAATTATCAGGGGATTATAACTGGATGTGACAAAGCATTTATATTGGACAATGACTCTGAGATGCTTGAAGATATAGATAAAAAAACTAAAAAAAGGTGGATTAAATCTAAGGATATAAATCCATATTTTATAGGAAACTCAAATAAAGTTCTTATATACACTGACGACATGGAATATAAGGATATTCCTAAGAGATATAAGGCTCAGCTTAAAAATTATGAAAAAAAATTGAGTTCTAGGAGAGAAGTCTTAAGAGGCATCAGAAAATGGTATAAGCTTCAATGGGGAAGAGAAGCAAAAACATTTGAACAAGAGAAAATAATATATCCATTTAAGAGTAAAACGAATCGATTTGCTTTAGATTTGGGTGAATCTTTTTTTAGTGCAGATGTTTATTTTTTTACGATAAAAGATGAATTTAAAGAAAAAATTTCTTATATATATTTGTTATCAATTTTAAATTCAAGGGTATATCAAATATATATGCAATCTTTTTTAAAAAAGATGGGTAATTCTATATATGAATACTATCCATACAGGCTGTTAGAAACATATATATTGCTGGATGAATCTTATGAAGAGATAGAAAGTTTAGGCAAAAGAATTCTTTTGGAAGAAAATGAAGGTAATGTACAGAATTTGATGAATAAAATTGATCTTATTTTAGAAAAAAGTTTAAATGTAACAGACTTTGCAAAAAAGTAAGAAAAATGTGGAAATTTTTCTGTAAATGTTATAAAATAAAATCATAGGTCTTATTTGTGATATATTTTTAAATAAATAGGGACATAAATTGACCACGAGGGTCAATAAGTGGTAATTAAAGATTAATTATGAATATATAATGGAGGTTTTATTATGAAGAAGGAAGTAACAATAATCAATGAGACAGGTCTACATGCAAGACCAGCAAGTATGTTTGTAAAGAAGGCGTCAGAATTTAAGTCTTCTGTAGAATTAATTCATGACGATGAAAAGGTAAATGCAAAATCTATAATGGGAATAATGAAGTTAGGATTAGCTAAGGGGACAACTGTAACTATAGAAACTCACGGTGAAGATGAAGAATTAGCATTAAATTCTATCGTGGAATTAGTAGAAAACGGTTTCGGCGAAAAATAGTATATTTGAGATGAGATGTTAAGGGCTAAGCCCTTAACATTTTTTATAAAATTAAAAAGAATAATAAAAAATAAAAATAAACAGAAGATAGCAACTTCTTACTTCTGTATTAATGTAAGAATTTGGAGGTAGAATTATGATGATGAAAGGTATAGGGGCGTCACCAGGAATAGCATTAGGAAAAGCTTTGGTAGTCGAAGAAAGCGAAATAATAATAGATAAAAAAACAATATCAGATGTAGAAGCAGAGCTCAAAAAACTTTCTGATGCTGTATTGTTATCAAAAAAAGAATTGACAAAAGTAAAAGAAAAAGTAGCTCAAGAAGTTGGTGAAGAAGAGTCTGAAATATTTGGAGCTCATTTATTAGTTCTAGAAGACCCTGAATTCATTGGTGAAGCAGAGAATAAAATAAAAAATGAAACTGTAAATGCTGAATACGCATTAAATGAAGTAAAGGATATGTTCGTATCTATATTTGAATCTATGGATAATGCATATATGAAGGAAAGGGCAGCCGATGTAAAGGATGTTACAAATAGAGTATTAAGACATATATTAGGGATAAAAGTGGTTGATTTATCATCTTTATCTGATGAAATAGTTTTGGTGGCTCATGATCTTACTCCTTCTGATACTGCAACTATGGACAAGGCAAAGGTTTTAGGCTTTTTAACTGATATAGGTGGAAGGACATCTCATACAGCTATTATGTCAAGAACTCTTGAAATCGCAGCAATAGTTGGGCTAAGTGATGTAACTAAAAAAATAAAAGATGGCGATATGATTGTATTTGATGGAGATCTTGGAGAGGTATTTATAAATCCAGATAAAAATCTTATAGATGAATATAAAGAAAAGAAAAGATTGTTTGAAGAAGAAAAGAAGGCACTTGAAGAGCTTAAGGGAAAGGCATCTATAACATTAGATGGAAAACACGTTGAATTGGCAGGTAATATAGGAACACCAAATGATATTGAGGGTCTTATTAAAAATGATGCAGAGGGAGTAGGTCTATATAGAACAGAATTTTTGTATATGAACAGTGATAAATTCCCAGAAGAAGAAACACAATATGAAGCATATAAGGCTGTTCTTGAAGGTATGAATGGTAAACCAGTTGTAATAAGAACATTAGATATAGGTGGAGATAAGAAATTGAGTTATTTTGAGATGGAAAAAGAAATGAATCCATTCTTAGGTTATAGGGCTATCAGATTATGCTTGGATAAAACTGACATATTCAAAACTCAATTACGAGCACTTTATAGGGCATCTGTTCATGGAAAGCTTAGAATAATGTTTCCTATGATATCTTCGCTTGAGGAACTTTTAAAGGCAAAAGAAATATGTGAGGAGGTAAAATCTGAACTAAAGTCTGAGTCAATAGTATATTCAGAAGATATTGAAATAGGTATGATGATCGAAATACCTTCAGCAGCTATTATTTCTGATGTGCTTGCAAAACATGTGGACTTCTTCTCAATCGGTACAAATGATTTGATTCAGTATACTTGTGCAGTTGATAGAATGAATCAAAAGATTAGTTACCTGTATAACCAGTTTAATCCAGCAGTTCTTAGACTTATAAATTTAGTTATAAAAAATGCTCATGCTGAAGGAAAATGGGTAGGAATGTGTGGTGAATCTGCAGGAGATCAGAAGATGATTCCAATTTTGCTTGGATTTGGATTAGATGAATTTTCTATGTCACCAATATCTATCTTAAGAGCCAGAAGATTGGTAACTTCAGTCAAGCAATCTGACATGAAGAAGCTATCAGATGAGGTTTTGAGTCTTACAAAAGCGGAAGATATAGAAGCATATATGGATAGGTTTATAGAAAATAATTAATTATAAGTTTATTATAGAAAAATAATTTAATATTGTTTATAAAATTAAAAATACTTGTAAAAGACAGCATATGCTGTCTTTTATTTTTGTATAAAGTTTTATTGGAAAGTTTGCATTTGAATTTTTGTATTTTTTATAAGAAACTAGAATATATAATAATGTAAGTACAAAATATAAATTTAATGTAAAACAAATGTAGGTTATAAGTATGCCTAAGAAATAAAAATGGTGCTAAAAAGTATATTGAAAAAATCCTAAAATTTATTAATATATAAAAAGTATGCTATAAATAATATTATTTGCTTTTTAGTAAGAATTTATTTAAAACAATTTGAATAATTTTATTTTAAATATAACTATTGACTATGAATATTGCAATTTCAACAGAAAGTTTAGAAGTTTAAAATAGTGGTCAAAAAAAGTCCATTAGGGACGAAAAAATACACTAATACAATATATATAAGTGTTTTTATCTTTTTACACATATATATGATATACTATATATAAAAAGTAGGCATATATGATAGCATATATGCTGTCTATTTTGATTAAAAGTATAGACAAGTACAAAAAATTATGCTAATATAAAATTGTAAAGAAAAACAAACATATTTAAAATTACAAATAAAATATATTAAAATTACGGGAGGCGCAACATGCTAGGAGATATTGTAAGATATAATTTTTTCGCTTTAGATGATGCTAGTGAGGAGACTTATTTATTGGACTATGCTATAGTTTTAGATGGAGACGATGAAAACGATAACATTAAGATACTACCATTTACAAGTAGGTATAATAAGGATTCAATAGAATCTTTTTGCATTGGATGTATTCCTGGTTTTGTAGAAGTAAAAAATGAGGGATATGTAAACAATAGACAATATGTACATTTTAATAAAGTTTTGGAAGTGGATAAGGCTGAATTGTATCCAGTTCATCATCAAGATGTATATGGACGTGTTCTAAGAAATAATGTTGGAAACCCTATGAATGTAGCATTAGCAGAAGAACAGTTAGATAGAATAATGGATAAGTACGGAATTTATGAAGAGGGTGAGGAAAAAAATCTCATCAATTTACTAAAAAAATCTCATGCGACTTTTACTTTAAATAGCGATCAGAATAATATTGAAGAGCTACGTGAAGTCTGTGGTAAAGAGATGGAAAAATACAGAGAATACAATTTCAATGATAAGAAAATAGTGGTATTCTTTGTGGATGGAGAAAGATATTCAGTAGTTATGAGAGATACTAATAATAAAGATTTAGATACTAGAAATAACGACTTAAAAGAGATATTAAGCTAATACGAAATGATTAAATTCATATGTGATCATTATATATGAATTTATACAACAATAAATTACTAATACGTTTTGTTTACAAAACTACCATAATCACTTAGAAATAGTCAGTCGCCAGCTGGCTATTTTTTTATTTGTTCAATAATATTTTATAAGGGTATATAAGAAAATATAAGCTTGTGCTTTTTAAAAAGCATTCTAGCAATATAGATATATATAATATATGATAAAATTATTCGAAAATGTTAATGAATATATTTAAATTTATGAATAAATTAATGAGTATATTTATAAGTTTAAAAATTCAGTTCATTGTCTGAAACTTGCTTACAAAACAGAAAAAATATAATTTTGGAGCATATCAATATAATTGCAATTAGTAGTTGACATATTGATAGAGCTAGTTGCTTGCTATCAACTATAGAAATTCATATAATTAATGATAGAAAGAAAAGAAAAAGAGAAAAAAACATATTATATTATTAAGGAGGCAATGTTTATGATTTTTGCAGATAAGTTGATACAACTACGTAAAAAAAATGGATGGTCACAAGAAGAACTTGCTAATCAGTTAAATGTTTCAAGACAGTCAGTTTCAAAATGGGAGGGTGCACAGTCTATTCCAGAATTAGAAAAAATAATAAAACTTTCAGAAATATTTGGAGTGAGCACTGATTACCTATTAAAAGATGAGATGGAAGCCGATAGAGAAGATTTTCATGCTCAAGAGAAAAGTTTTTTAAAAAGGGTGTCTATGGAAGATGCTCATAAATTTCTCGATTTAAAACTAGAAAGTGCAAGGGCTATATCTTATGGAGTTTTTCTTTGTATACTATCACCAATAGCTTTATTGATATTAGGTGCTATGAGTGAAGATCCCAGATATGGTATATCGGAAAATATTGCAGCTTTAGTTGGAGTTATAATACTACTTATTATCGTATGTATAGCAGTTGTAATATTTATGTCATCTGGAAATAAGATGTCTTCCTTTAAATACCTAGAAGAAGATGTATTCGAAACAGAATACGGAGTAACTGGAATGGTAAAAGAAAGGAAAGAAAATTATAGAGATAGCTATAACAAAAAAAACATTATTGCAACATGTATATGTATAATTGCTGCGATACCAATACTTGTAGGAGCTATGATTAGTGAAGATAATGATATATATGCTGTATTGACGATATCATTTTCATTGATAATTGTAGGTATAGGAGTATTTATGTTTACTAAAAATGGTATAATTTGGTCCAGCTTTGAAAAATTACTACAAGAAGGTGATTATTCAAAGAGTAAAAAACAGGAAGAAAAAGATTTTTCTAGTATATCGGCCGCTTATTGGATGATTATAACAACTATATACCTAGGATATAGTTTCATCTCAGGAAATTGGGGGCTTAGTTGGATTATATGGGTTATAGCAGGGGTGCTGTACCCAGCCATAGTATCTATAATAAAAGTATTTAGAAAAAAATAGAGTAAAAAACACCTATCTATAAATAGATAGGTGTTTTGATTTCATTAAAAGTTAAAAATTATTTTAAATTAGTTTCCATTATATCCTTGCTTGAATGCACCAACAAATATTGATCTCGCTTCAGAAACTTGACCACCCTGTATTGGATTATCTCCTTCAAGGTCGTTAAACATCTGAGAAGCAACTTGATCTATGTTTGATCCATCTCCACCACTTTGCTTGTAGCTAAGACCCGAACTGTATCCAGAGCTTCTTATTTCACTTCTAATATTATTATTTAGGCTAGAAACAGGTGGCACAAATTCATCTCCACCGCCATTATTTCCACCGGAATTATTGTTTCCTCCAGAATTGTTATTTCCACCAGAGTTATTATTTCCGCTTGAACCATTGCTTCCGCTAGAACTGTTATTTCCGCTATTTCCACTAGAACTGTTATTGTTTGAGTTGCTAGAGTTGTTCGAACTGTTAGAGTTTGAACTATTGTTATCTTCGTCATCGTCACTATTATTGTTCTTAGAACTATTCTTAGAACTATTCTTGTCACTTGAATCCTTATCGGAATCATCGTTTAAAGAATTGATATCAGAGCTCTTACTTCCATCCTTGTTCTTACCATCTGAATCCTTATCATCAGTAGGTGCCTTTCCACGAACCTTTTCAACATCAGAACGTATCTGATCCATCATATCCTTAAACTCTTCGAATAATTTATCGTATTCTTTTTGTTTTTCTTGATACTTACTAGGTTCTGTTACTACTGTATCTGCTAACTCAAGAGATATACCATACATCTTGATTAAAACAGATTTGGCCTCAACTAAAGGCTTATATAAGGTTTGAGTATTCTTTAATAGTGTAACACCATTTTTAATAGAGTCTTTTGCAGTTACTGCATCTCTTTCAAGATCAGGGTTTTTGCTGACATCATTTATTGTCTTTAGATTATTTTTCAAATCATTGTAATAAGAAAGAATTTCCTTATACTCAATTACAACCTCTTCAACATTATCTTTTGTTATTTCAGTTATATATTCAATTTTTTGGTTAGCCTTGTCTGTAGTGTTGCTTTTCTTTTTTGGACCACACGCAACCATAGTTGCTGACATAGTCAAAGCAAGCAACGTTACCATCGTTTTTTTGAATAATTTCAAAATATTCACCTCCATTTGTACATATGTATCATTATAACATAGAATTTTAATTTAAAATATAAAAAATGTCAAATTAAGTGTGGGATAAAAATATAAAAATATAAGCTAAAATCCATCAAAATCAAGAGAAGGTGTACTTTTTATAGGGCATAGGCTTTATATTAATAAAAAAAAATAGATAAAAATAAAAAAAGATAAATAATTATGAGAAAGTACTTTTTTTATTATATGAATTTCTTATTCTTTTTAAAACTCTTGTATATTTATGATATAATGATATTTGAATGATTTATAGAAATTAAAGGAGGAATATGTTTTGAAAATAATACATAAGTATAATATGAACGGCTACAATATAGTAGTAGATGTAAATGGCGGTGCAGTTCATGTTGTAGATGATGTAACTTATAGAGCTTTGGACTTTTATGAAGATAAAAATTTAGAAGAAATTATATCACTATTGGCAGATGAATTTGACAGACAAAAAATAGAGGAAGCATACAATGAAATAGAAGAGCTAGTAAAGGAAGGTCTTTTATATACAGAAGATGAATATGAATTTCATCCAAGCTTTGTAAATAGGGAACCAGTAGTAAAGGCACTCTGTTTAAATGTTGCTCACGATTGTAATTTAAAGTGTAAGTATTGCTTTGCAAAGCAAGGAGACTTTGGTGGTAACGCTGAGTTGATGTCTTTAGAAGTAGGTAAAAAAGCAATGGACTTTTTAGTGGCAAATAGTGGAAATAGAAGAAATCTTGATATAGATTTCTTTGGTGGAGAACCACTTATGAACTGGGAAGTTGTAAAAGAGTTGGTAAAATATGGTAGAGAAATAGAAAAGCCAGCTGGAAAAAATATGAGATTTACAATTACTACAAATGGTGTGCTATTAGATGATGAAAAGATAGATTTCATCAATGAACATATGCACAATGTAGTACTTTCATTAGATGGTAGAAAAGAAATAAATGATCAGATGAGATTGACTGTAAATAATAGAGGAAGTTATGATACTATAGTACCAAAGTTTCAAAAGTTAGTTAGCCAAAGACCTAAGGACAAGTATTACTATGTCAGAGGTACATTTACAAGAGACAATCTTGATTTTTCAAAAGATATTAATCATTTTTCAGATTTAGGATTTGAACTAACATCGATAGAACCTGTAGTAGATGACGAATCAAATCCATTTGCACTTAGAGATGAAGATTTACCTAAAATATTTGAAGAATATGAAAACTATGCAGCTGAGCTTGCACAAAGACAGTTAGATGGTGAAAAATTGAAATTCTTCCATTTTATGATAGATTTAAATCAAGGACCTTGTGTAATTAAGAGAATAACTGGTTGTGGAGCAGGTAATGAATATGTATCAATAGTTCCAAATGGAGATATCTATCCATGTCATCAGTTTGTTGGAAAAGAAGAGTTTGTAATGGGAAATATTTATGATGATGAAATAACACTTCCTGAAGCTATGAGAGAAATGTTTAGAGAAGCTCATGTATACAATAAAGAAAGCTGTAAAACTTGTTGGAATAAGTTCTATTGTTCAGGTGGATGTCATGCAAATGCAATTAATTTTAATGGAGACATTAGAAAGCCATATGAACTAGGATGCGAAATGCAGAAAAAGAGAACAGAATGTGCAATAATGATACAGGCAAAGCTATTGACTGAAGGAAAATAATTTAAACAAAAAATATAGAAAGACTGCAATCTTGTATAATTAAATAGATTATTATAGGTGCAGTCTTTTTTGAAATATCAGTTAACTTTTTTGAGTAGTGGTTTTGCTTCAATAAATATTTTAAAGGGTGAAGATTAGAATATGAGAGTAAGCTATAAGTATCTAGGTAGGTATAAAGAAATTGCTACAGTTTTGATCAAATATGGATTTGGATTTGTAGTGGAAAAACTAAATAAAGATGCAGTTGCTTCTAAAGTGAATACTCACTCTCCAAAAGGTGAAGTTAAATCAATGACTACAGGTCAAAGGATGAGACATGCTTTTGAAGAGTTGGGTCCCACTTATGTTAAAATTGGTCAGATTTTAAGTACAAGAAAAGATATTTTTGATGACGAGATAATATCAGAGTTATCTAAGCTAAGAGATCATGTAATACCAATAGACAATGACGTGGCAATGGCGATATTAAGAGAAGAACTTGATTGTGATTTGGGAGAAGTTTTTACACGTATTAGCAAAGAACCACTTGCAGCAGCTTCTATAGGTCAGGTGTATGAGGCAAATTTAATAGATGGTACAACTGTAGTAGTTAAGATACAGAGGCCAGAAATTGAAGAAACCATAAAGGCAGATCTGAATATACTTAAAAGACTAGCAGACAGTCTTAGTTTTTTAAACAAAGATTGGAATATAGATGCTAGGGAAATGATAGGGGAGATGGAAGTTCAACTGTTAAGGGAGTTGGATTACAAATTTGAAGCTATAAACGGCATTAAATTAAGAAAAATATTTGAAAATAGTAATGAGGTATTTATTCCGAGAATATTTGATGAATATACTACAAAAAAATTGTTAATAATGGACAAGGTAGAAGGAATATGTATTTCTGATATTGAAAAATATCAGGTTAGTGAGGCTGATAAGAAAAAAATTGTGGATATAGGCGTTAGATCATTTTTTAGACAAGTTATGACGTGTGGCTTTTTTCATGCAGATCCACACCCAGGTAATATATTTATTACTGGAAATGGAAGCAACAAAAAACTTGCCTATATAGATTTTGGTATGATCGGTTTAATAGATGAAAAAACTCTTAAATATTTAAATCAATTGATAATAGCATCAACTAATAAAAATATAGATAAGATAGTTAGAATACTAACAGATATGAAAGCAATGCCAACGGAATCTAATAATGAAACTTTAAGAAGAGATCTTTTGTATTTGATACATTACTATTATGACGTTCCTTTTGATAAGATGAGTATTGCCGAGATATTGAATGAAGGTTTTAGGTTTATGAGGACTCACAATATAACACTTCCTTCTCAGTTAGTTTTGCTAGGGAAGACCGTAATCACCCTAGAAGGAACTTCTAGAGGATTATACCAAGCCTTTAGCGTGGAGACGATAGCAAAGTCGTATATGAAGTATTATAGAGATGAAAAATTAAATCTTAAGAGAAATATGTCAAGATTGAAATCTGATATAGATGAATACTATTATGATATGGTTACAGTGCCAGGACAGTTAAAAAATATTTTAAATATACTTGAAAAAAATAAATTAAAATTAGAAGTTGGAGAGGTAAAAGCTCCTAAGATGGAAGAAAATATTACTAATTTTACTACACAGTTATCAATGAGTGTAATGTTGGCAGCCTGTATAGTAGGTTCTTCTTTAATACTATCATCTGATAATATTAAATCTAATAAAATGATTCAATATATAGGAATAATGGGATTTATACTATCTTTTATCATCGGTATTGTATTAGTCATTTTAATACTGAAGAGTAATTATAGAAAAAACAAGTAATTTCATAAACTAAAATAAGAAAAATGTTTTTGAAATTAGAAGGGAGGTGCTTTATGAAAAAATGGACATTGTTGAAAAAAACAAAAGCAAGTGGAAATAAATTTACAAGGCAATTAAATATAGATGACAATATAGCACAAATAATGTTAAATAGAAATATATCAGAATATGAAGATATAGAAATGTACATAAATCCTTCATTTGATTTTTTAAGAGATCCATTTTTATTGTTGGACATGCAAAAGGCTGTCTCTAGAATAAAATTAGCAATTGAAAAGAATGAAAAAATATGTATATATGGAGATTATGATGTAGATGGAGTTTCTTCCACATCGATACTAAAGATATATTTTGAATCAATAGGCTATCCAGTTGACTACTACATACCAAATAGGTTAGAAGAAGGATATGGATTGAATAAGGAGGCTATTGACTGTGTTTATAACATGAAAACAGACCTTATGATAACTGTTGATTGTGGTATTACATCTGTATCTGAAGTAGATTACGCAAATAAATTGGGTATAGATGTAATAATAACAGACCATCATGAATGTCAAAGTGAAATACCAAATGCGTATGCTGTGATAGATCCTAAGAGGAAGGACTGTGAATATCCTTTTAAAGGCTTATGTGGATGTGGTATTGCTTTAAAGCTAATAAACGCTTTGAGTGGAAAAGAAAATTTCAAGGAAAATATTAATGATTACCTTGAAATAGTTTCTTTGGCAACTATTTGTGATATTATGCCTGTATTGGATGAAAATAGAATAATTGTAAAAAATGGCCTTGAAATTCTAGCCCGTGGAAATAATGTGGGCATGAAGGCTTTGATAAAGGTTTGTGGATTGGAAGGTAAGAAAATAAAGAGCTCACACCTTGGGTTTGCAATAGGGCCAAGAATAAATGCGTGTGGTCGACTAGGATTTTCAAATCTAGGAGTTGAACTATTCACAGAAAAAGATCCGATAAAGGCAGAAAAAATAGCCGAATTAATGGATCTAAAAAATCAAGAAAGACAAGAGATAGAAGCTAGAATTCATAAAGAGGCAGAAGAGATGATAAGCGCAAATCCTTCATATGAAGAGGGGAAAGTAATTGTTCTAGCAGCAGAAAATTGGCATCATGGAGTAATAGGTATAGTTGCCTCAAAGCTTACAGAAAAATATTACAAGCCATGTATACTTCTTTGTATAGAAGGAAAAATGGCCACAGGATCAGCTAGATCTATAAAGGGATTTGATCTATTTAGTGCACTTTATGAATGTAGAGATTTAATGGAAAGATTTGGAGGTCATGAGCAAGCAGCAGGGCTGACTATTGACATAGATAATATTGATGAGCTTAGAAGAAAAATAAATAATATAGCAGATAATAAACTAGAAATAAAGGACTTGATTGAAGAGATAAAGATTGAATATGAGATAGAAGAAGAAAATATCAATTTAGATTTTGTAGACAAACTTCATGTGTTAGAACCTTTTGGAATTAAAAATCCAACTCCTTATTTTTTAATGAGAGAGTGCTATGTAAAAAGAGCATACTTAATTGGAAAAGATAAGAGTCATCTTAAGATGACTATAGTAAAAGATAAGGAAATTGAATGTATTGGATTTTCGATGAGTTATTTAATGGACAAATTTGACGTTGAAGATATGGTGGATATTGTTTTTCAAATAGATGAAAATACATACAATGGCAAGACAAAAGTTCAACTACTTTTAAAAGATATAAGATTAAATCGACCAAAAAATATTTTAAAACGTCCTCAGTATCTAAAAGAAATAGACAAACTATTAAATTTAAACAGAGCTTATATAAGTTCTAATAGGCAGAATTCTTCTAATATTGAAGAATTAGATATGGCAAATAAAGAAAAAGAAAAAAATAAAAAAATAGACACTCACAATGAAAAAAATGATAAGAACAACATAATAAATACTGATAAAATAAATAATAAAATAAGTGAGTATTTTGATATAACAGGCAATAAAATATGTAAAATAGCAAATATAGCTGATATACTAAGTAATGATGATTTAATAATCATAAATAGTATGAGAGGTTTTTTTAGAGCTATTTCTGATATTAATATAGCTTCTGATGAAAAAATCAACTACATATTTTTATCCAATATTGATAAAATTGATTTAAAAGTATATAATAAAATTATTATGTATGATTATTTTGATAATTATCAGGAAATGGAATACATTTTAAAGAATAAAAATAATAATTCGGAATTTTTAATTAATTTTGAAAGCAGTGATTACATATATATAAGGAATAAATTTAGGGAGATTGACTTTGTGAGAGACAATTTTGTATTAGCTTATAAGTTTTTTATGGTAAATAAGAAACAAACTATGCGCTATAGCGAATTTATCGAGATACTAGGACTTTCTCCTATTAAAGTTTATACTATATTGAAAGTATTAGAAAGTGAAGACTTACTGAACTACAAGATAGACTATGATAAAGATTTATTTGAATTTGAGTTGTTGCCAAAGCCAAATAAGAAATTGGATTTAGAGCAAAATAAAATTGTGAAGTTTCTCAATTCGAAAATACAAATTGACTAAAAAGCCAATATTTATGGAGGAAGAAATGAATTTAGAAAAAAAAATTAGAAACATACAGGATTTTCCAAAGCCTGGTATAGGGTTTAAGGATATCACTACTTTACTAGCAGATGGAGATGCTTTTAGATATGCTATACAGCAGATAGCAGAAAATATAAAGGGACTAGGAGTAGATGTTATTGTTGGTCCTGAAGCTAGAGGCTTTATACTAGGAACTCCTGTAGCATATGAGCTAGGCATAGGATTTATACCTATAAGAAAGCCTGGTAAACTTCCAGCAGAAGTAGAATCATATGAATATAGCCTAGAATATGGTACAGATCGTCTTGAGATACATAGAGATGCTATAAAGCCAGGAGATCGAGTTGCAATAGTTGATGATTTGTTGGCAACAGGTGGAACAATCGCAGCAGCCACAAAATTAGTAGAAAATTTAGGTGGTGAAGTAGTAGCATTGGAGTTTTTAATAGAGCTAGACTTCTTAAATGGTAGAGGCAAATTAGATGGATATAATGTAAACTCACTGGTACATTATTCAGAAGAATAGCTGTGAGTCTTGTTACTTTTAGTTTGAATTAGCGAAATAGAATTAGAGGGGTGACATTATGTATGATGAAGATTTAAAAAAATTAATAGAGAAAATAAAAACATATTCACCAAATGCTGATTTTGATAAAGTGGCAAGGGCTTATAATTTAGCAAAAGAAGCACACGAAGGTCAGTTTAGAAAATCTGGTGAACCGTATTTTATACATCCAAAAGCTGTAGCTAATATACTAGCGGACATGCAGTTAGATGAAGACACGATCTGTGGTGGGCTTTTACATGACGTAGTTGAAGATACTGATTATGAGTTGGATTATATAGAGGAACAGTTTGGTAAAGACGTTGCAATATTAGTTGATGGCGTTACCAAATTGGGTAAGATCAAGTATATGACTAAAGAAGAGTCACAATCTGAAAATTTAAGAAAAATGTTTTTGGCTATGGCTAAGGATATGAGAGTGATACTGATCAAACTGGCTGATAGACTTCATAATATGAGAACTCTTGAATATATGAATCCAGAAAAAGCTAAATATAAGGCTCAAGAAACACTTGATATCTATGCTGGGATTGCTCACAGATTAGGTATTTCCAAAATAAAATGGGAACTTGAAGATCTTTCTTTGAGATATCTTGACAGCGAAGGATATTATGAATTAGTAAATATGGTAAAAATGAAGAGGGAACAAAGAGAGAAATATATAAAAGATATTGTAGATTTACTCGAAAAAACCTTCGATGATATGGATATAAATTGTGAAGTATATGGAAGACCAAAACATTTTTATAGTATATATAAAAAGATGCAAAAAAAGCATAAAAGTTTTGATGAAATATATGATTTAACAGCGGTAAGAGTTTTGGTAGATTCAGTAAAGGATTGTTACGCTGTTTTGGGAGTGGTCCATACTTTATGGAAACCAATACCAGGAAGATTCAAGGATTATATAGCAATGCCAAAGCCAAATATGTATCAATCACTTCATACTACAGTAGTTGGTCCAGATGGAGAACCTGTAGAGATACAGATTCGCACTCATGAAATGCACAATATTGCTGAGTATGGTATAGCAGCTCATTGGAAATACAAAGAAGGTGTTTCTGATGATGATATGTCAAAGGCTGATGAAAGACTACAATGGCTAAGACGAATGATGGAGTGGGAAAAAGATGTTACCGACCCACATGAATTCTTAGATGCCTTAAAAGATGACGTGTTTAGTGCACAAGTATACGTGTTTACACCACAAGGAGATGTAATAGAACTTCCTAATGAAGCAACTCCAATAGATTTTGCCTATAGAATTCACTCTAAGGTTGGAAATGCTTGTGTTGGTGCAAAGGTGAATGGAAGGATAGTTCCACTAGACTATAAGTTGAAAAATGGTGAAATAGTAGAAGTGTTGACTTCATCGAACTCTCCAGGACCAAGTAGAGATTGGCTAGGAGTTGTAAAGACACCGAATGCAAGAAATAGAATAAGGCAGTTCTTCAAAAAAGAAAGACGAGAAGAAAACATTGAACGTGGAATAGAAATTTTAGACAAAGAATTTAAGAGAAACAATATAAATAGAAATGATGCAGAGACTACAAACATATTAAAAGAAGTTGGTAAAAAATTTAATCAGCCTGATTATGAAGATTTTTTGGCAACTATAGGATATGGTGGTATAGCTGCAAATCATGTTTTAACCAAAGTAAAGGATGTCTTGCTCAAAGAGGAAAGAAAGCAAGAAAAAGAAGAAAGAGCAACTCAAGAGGAAGATATTGAAAGACACAATATCGGTGAAACAGATAAATCAAAATATAAGTCTAAGAAAACAGAAAAAAGACATATAGGTGTACAGGTTGATGGATTAGAAGGAATATATGTTAGATTTGCAAAGTGTTGTAATCCACTTCCAGGTGATGATATAGTTGGATATATTACAAGGGGAAGAGGAGTTACAGTACATAGAGTAGACTGCGAAAATATTATTCGTGATAAAGAACAAAATTATAGTAGAATGGTAAAAGTATCTTGGATAGATGACAATAACTCTAGATTTGAAGCTGAGATAGAAGTAATAGCTGCAGATAGAAGAGGAATTGTAAATGAAATTACCCATGTTATATCTAATGAAAAGATTGGCCTTGCAGGAATATATGCAAGAAAGGGACATGAATTAGGAATAACTGTAAATATAATATTGGAAGTCAACGGTATTGAAGAATTAAAAGATATAGTAAAGAAAATAAAAAATGTACCAGGTGTAGAAAATGCATTTAGAGTACATGGAAAATAAAAATTGAAGGAGTATCTATGAGAGCAGTAGTTCAAAGAGTAGTATCATCTAATGTAAAGGTGGATGGTGAAACTACAGGTGAAATTGACAAGGGGTTATTGGTTTTACTAGGAGTAGGAGAAGATGATACTCCCAAAGATACCTCTTATATGGTAGATAAGATAGTAAACCTTAGAATATTCGAGGACGAAGATGAGAAGATGAACTTGTCTTTGAAAGATGTTGGCGGAGAACTTTTAGTAGTTAGCCAATTTACTCTTTATGGTGATTGTAAAAAGGGAAGACGTCCAGGTTTTAGCGATGCTGCAAGACCAGATAAGGCTGATGAATACTATATAGATTTTGTTAATCAGGCAAGAGAGTTAGGAGTTAAAACAGAGACTGGAAGATTTCAGACACATATGATGGTAGAATTGATCAATGATGGACCTGTTACACTTCTTGTTGACTCTAAGAAGAATTTTTAGGAGGAAAGAATGAAGATAAAAGTGTTTGTAGATTCGGTTATGCAGGAAAATTCATATATATACTATGATGAAAAAACTTTGGAAGCTATAATAATAGACCCTGCACTTTGTTTAGAAAAGGAAAAAAAGTTTATTGATGACAATAAGCTTGATGTAAAATATATAATGCTTACACACTCCCATGCAGATCATGTTGCAGATGCAGAGGCACTGAAAGAATATACTGGTGCACCTATAATTGCAAATAAGGATGAGAGAGAAATGTTAATCGATGCAAAAAAGAATTTAAGTAGCGATTTCTTTACACATGGAATTGAATTTGAAGCTGACAAGTATGTTTCTGAAGGTGATAAGATTCAGTTAGGAAATCATACATTTACATTTATTGATACTCCAGGACACACAACAGGTGGTATGTGTATTAGATGTGCTAATGATTTATTTACAGGTGATACACTTTTCATGGGATCTATAGGAAGAACTGATTTATATGGTGGTGATTACGATAAAATGTTAAAATCACTTAAAAAACTAAGTAAGTTGGAAGATGGCTTAAAGATATATCCAGGTCATGGACCAGCAAGTACTATAGGTGTGGAGAAAGAAAGTAATTATTATATGAAATTGGTGATTTAATGATAAAAGTACTATTGCAAGGGCACGATTATAGATATGAAATTGCAGAGTTCTTGAAGTTATTTTCTTCTGAGTTTTCCTTTTTGGATAGCTCAGAAGATTTTGCTGTTAATCAAGATATGCAAGATTCAGAAGTGTTAGTAAATGAGTTGAAAATTGTAAAAGGAACAGATAAGGTATTAATATATACGAATACTAAAGTTTTTCTCAAGGGTATAGAAATATACAACGGAGAAATAAAAGAAAGTATAGATATAGAAACTGCTGAGAATTCATTGGTAAGTAATTGCGAAAATGAAGAAGATGGAATAAATATAAAAACAAAACTAAAGAATACTTCAGTAAGTAAAGTAATTGAAACTGAACACAATAAAAAAATATTTGCAAAAACTAATAAAAAATTAGATAATAATATTAAGACCATATCAAAGCGAATAATCCAAAGGAGTATGTATAATTATCTATTAGATAAATTTGATGCAAACGTTCCATGGGGCATACTTACTGGTATTAGACCTGTAAGTATTGTTAATTCACTATTTGATACAGGTATGACAGAAGATGAAATAAGGGAAAATATGAAAAGAGAGTACCTTATAAAGGAAGAAAAGCTAGATTTAATTATAAAAACTGCATCAATAGAAAGACAATATATATATCCTTTATCAGAGGATAAAATTTCTTTATATATCAGTATTCCATTTTGTCCTACAAGATGTTTATATTGTTCATTTCCATCACATCCTTTAGGTAAGTTTGGAAGCTTAAGACATGTATATGTAGAAACACTTCTAAAAGAAGCAAGAGGTGTAGCTGAATTGATAAAGATGCAGTCAAAGGAAATAGAAACTCTTTATATAGGAGGTGGAACTCCTACAGCTCTAGAAGCAGAGGATTTAGAATATTTAATTTCAGGAGTGTTTGATATATTTGATCTATCTAAAATTAAAGAATTCACTGTAGAAGCGGGTAGACCAGATACTATTACAGAAGAGAAGTTAAAGACACTAAAAAAACACAATGTTTCTAGAATAAGTATAAATCCGCAGACTATGAATCAAAAAACTTTAGAAACTGTTGGAAGAGAACATACAGTCGAAGATATCAAGGAGTGTTTCTATATGGCAAGAAGATTAGGCTTTGATAATATAAATATGGATGTAATACTAGGGCTCCCTGGAGAAAGTCCTGAAATGGTAGAAAATACTATTGAAGAAGTTGTATCTTTGGATCCCGAAAGTGTAACAGTTCATACCTTAGCTCTAAAAAGAGCCTCTGATCTAAATATAAACATGAATAGTTATAAAGACGCCTTAGCAAGCTATCAAAAAATGATAGAGATGATAGCAATATCAAGACGTCATATGAAAGATAATAATTATAATCCTTATTATATGTATAGACAAAAACATATGCTTGGTAACTTAGAAAATATTGGTTATTCAAAAGAAGGCTATGAGTGTTTATATAATATGCAGATTATGGAAGATAGACAGTCCAATTACGCAATAGGTGCTGGAGCAGTATCGAAATTTGTTTATTTGGAGGATACAAGAATTGAAAGAGTAGATGACGTCAAGAATCTAGAGATATATCTAGAGAGAGTAGACGATATGATAGATAAAAAATACAGGGAGGTAGAAAAAAATGCTAACAAAAGCTCCAAGAGGGACTAAAGATATTACACCTTCAGAATCATATAAATGGAATTATTTGGAGACAAAGTTCAAAGATCTTTGTTCATTATATGGATATAAAGAAATAAGAACACCAATATTTGAACATACAGAATTGTTTCAAAGAGGTGTAGGGGATACTACTGATATAGTTCAAAAAGAAATGTATTCCTTTAAGGATAAGGGAGATAGAAGTATCACTCTAAAGCCTGAAGGTACAGCTGGTGTAGTGAGAGCCTTTATAGAAAATAAGATGTATGCAGATGCTCAACCAACAAAATTATGTTATATTACGCCATGTTTTAGATATGAAAGACCTCAATCAGGAAGACAAAGACAATTCCACCAATTTGGTATAGAAGCCATAGGAAGTGATACGCCTTCACTAGATGCTGAGGTTATAGAACTTGCGACTCAGTTTTTAGGAGAAGTTGGTCTAAAAGATTTATCAGTATCAATAAATTCAGTAGGTTGTCCTGTATGTAGAGAAAGTTATAATGAAAAATTAAAAGAATACCTAGCTGCTAAGGCAGATGTTCTTTGTGATCTATGTAATGAGAGACGAGAAAAAAATCCTATGAGAGTTATTGACTGTAAAAACGAGACTTGTCAGGCTAATATTAAAGACATACCTCTTATAGCTGATAATCTATGTGAAGATTGCCAAAATCATTTTGATACCCTTAAGAGTTATCTTGATGAAATGGATATTAAATATGAGGTTGACAAAAAGATAGTAAGAGGACTAGACTACTATAAGAGAACTGCTTTTGAGATTATTTCAAATGATCTAGGAAGTCAGTCAACTGTGTGTGGTGGTGGACGATATGATGGCTTAGTAGAACAAATAGGAGGTCCAGAAGGATTCAGTGGTATTGGATTCGGATTGGGTGTAGAAAGACTATTGTTGACATTAGAAGCTAATAATATTGAAATACCTAAGCCTGAAAATACAGACATATTTATAGTTACTATTGGTGATACTGCAAAGCTTAAGGCATTTAATATTTTAAAAGAATTAAGAAGCAATCACATTTCTGCTGATAAGGATCACCTTGATAGAAGTGTAAAGGCACAGTTTAAATATTCTAATAAAATAGATGCAAAATATACAATAGTAATTGGCGATGATGAACTTGAAAAAGATGAGGCAACGCTTAAAAATATGAACACTGGGGATCAAAAGCTTATCAAGCTAAGTGAACTAGTTGAAGAACTAAAAAAGGAACTATAATTCGGAGGTAATTAATTGGATAATTTAAAGGGATTTAAGAGAACTTGTTACGCAGGAGAATTAAGATCTTCTGATATCGGAAAAGAAGTAATAATAATGGGTTGGGTCCAGAAAAAAAGAAATCTTGGTGGACTAGTATTCGTTGACTTAAGAGATAGAGGCGGAATATCACAGGTTGTATTTGATACTGATGTGAGCAAGGAAGCCTTTGAGAAGGCAGAAAAGCTAGGAAGTGAATACGTAATAGCCGTAAGAGGTAAAGTATATGAAAGACAATCTAAAAACCCAAATATTCCTACAGGAGATATTGAAATATTCGCTGAAGAACTAAGAGTATTAAACGAATCTCAGACACCACCAATATATATAAAAGATGATGATGATGTAAGTGAAGCGTTAAGACTTAAATATAGATATTTAGATCTTAGAAAGCCTAAGATGCAAAGAAATTTGATGCTAAGACATAAGGTAGCCAATGTAGTAAGAAACTATTTATCAGATAATAACTTCTGTGAAATAGAGACACCTTTCTTAGTGAAGCCAACTCCAGAAGGTGCTAGAGATTATTTAGTACCATCTAGAGTAAACCCAGGAAGATTTTACGCACTTCCACAGTCTCCTCAGCTATACAAGCAGTTACTAATGGTTAGTGGAATGGATAGATACTTCCAGATAGTAAAATGTTTTAGAGATGAAGACCTTAGAGCGGATAGACAGCCAGAGTTTACTCAAATAGATTGTGAGATGTCTTTTGTTGAAGAAGAAGATGTTATGACAATGATGGAAGGTATGCTAAAGAAGATATTTAAAGAAGTAATGGACAAAGATATAAATATACCTTTCCCAAGAATGACATATGCAGAAGCTATGAGTAGATATGGCTCAGACAAACCAGATACTAGATACGGACTAGAATTTGTCAATATTACTGATACAGTTGCAAATTGTGGATTCAAGGTATTTTCAGGATGTGCCAAAGAGGGATATTCTGTAAGAGGTATCAATGTTGAAGGTGGAGCAGATGAATTTACTAGAAAGGGAATAACTCATCTAGAAGATCATGCAAAGACTTATAAGGCAAAGGGACTTGCTTGGATGAAGGTAACTGATGAAGGTGTTACTTCACCAATAGCAAAATTCTTTAATGAAGAAGAGTTAGATTCTATAATGAAGGCAATGAATGCCAAGGTTGGAGATTTACTTTTATTTGTAGCCGATAAGAATTCTGTAGTACTTGATGCTCTAGGACAGGTGAGAATAGCAGTAGCTAATAAATTGAATTTAGCTGACAAAAATCAGTTCAATATGCTTTGGGTAACTGAATTTCCAATATTTGAAGAAGATGAAGAAAATGGAAGATTCTCAGCAATGCACCATCCATTCACTTCTCCACTTGATGAAGATGTAGATGATCTAGAGAGTGGTGATAAGCTAAAGTTAAGAGCAAAGGCTTATGATATAGTAATGAATGGGTACGAAGTGGGTGGAGGATCAATAAGAATATCAGATTCAGATATCCAACAGAGGATGTTTAGAGCATTAGGTTTCACAGATGAAGAAGCTTACAGCAAATTTGGATTCTTGATTGATGCATTTAAGTTTGGTACACCACCACATGGAGGACTAGCCTTTGGTCTAGATAGACTTGTTATGCTTCTTGCAGGAGCTGATAACATTAGAGAGGTAATTGCTTTCCCTAAGAATCAAAATGCAGTTTGTCCGATGACAAATGCACCTTCAGTAGCAGAGGACGAACAATTAGAAGAACTAAGCATAAAGATAGATATAAACGAAGATATAAAAGAGTAGTTTATATAGATCTATTTGCTTTGTAGCTATAATTATTTTAGAAAAAGAGGTTGCAAATGGATCAGAGAGGATACGTTGTAGACGTTGTAGACGATAGAACCGCTAAATTTAAGATGCAAAGGCAGTCAGCTTGTGCAAAGTGTGGAAAATGCTTTGGATCAAAGAGTAGTGAGTCACAAGATATTATCGTTGAAGTAGATAATGAATTAGGTGCTAAGGTAGGAGATTACGTTGAAGTGAGTATGGAGCACGTAAACGTTATGAAAGCTATTGGTATAGCATATGGAATACCATTGATTGGACTATTGATAGGAACAATAGGATCATATTATATTTTACAAAATGTAGTAAGTGGATCTAGACTAGAATTTTATAGTATAGGTATAGGACTATTATTTACTGCATTTGCATATTTAGGAATAAAGCTTAAAGATGCGTCTATTAGAAATAGTAGGAAGTATATGCCTACAATAACACGCATTATGATAGATTTAAGTACACAAAAAGTTAAATAACTATTTGATGTGCTAAATAAAAATTTGGAGGAAAAACATGGAATTAATTGATAGCTTAAAAGCTCAAATCGAAGGTAAAAACGTAAGAATCGTATTACCAGAAGGAACAGAACCTAGAATAATAGAGGCTGCTTCTAGACTACACAAGGAAGGGGTAGTAGTACCAGTACTAGTTGGTAGTGTTGATGCTGTTAAGACTGTTGCTAAAGAAAAGAATATAGATTTGAATGGCGTTGAAATAATTGACCCAGCAAACTATGATGAATTTGATGCTATGGTAGCTGCTTTTGTAGAAAGAAGAAAAGGTAAGGTTACAGAAGAAGATGCTAGAAAGAAACTTTTAGACGAAAATTATTTTGGAACTATGCTTACATATATGGGTAAGGTAGATGGTATGGTAAGTGGTGCAGTTCACTCAACAGGTGACACTGTAAGACCAGCTCTACAGATAATAAAGACTAAGCCAGGCGTATCTAGAACAAGTGGTGCCTTTGTAATGATAAAGGAAGACACTAAGTATATATTTGGTGATTGTGCTATAAATATAGAACTAGATGCTGAAGGTCTTGCTGGCGTGGCTGTAGAAAGTGCAAAGACAGCTAAGATGTTTGGAATAGATCCAAAGGTAGCAATGTTAAGTTTCTCAACTAAGGGATCAGCTAAGCACGATCTTGCAACTAAGGTTGAAGAAGCTACTAAGTTAGCTCATGAATTAGATCCAGAATTAGCTTTAGATGGTGAATTGCAGTTTGATGCTGCAATGGTAGAATCAGTTGGACAGCAGAAGGCTCCAGGATCTAAGGTAGCAGGTAATGCAAATGTATTTATATTCCCATCTCTAGAAGCTGGTAATATAGGTTATAAGATTGCTCAGAGATTAGGTGGATTTGAAGCTTTAGGCCCAATACTTCAGGGATTAAATAAGCCAATAACTGATCTATCAAGAGGATGTAATGCTGAAGATGTTTATAAGTTAAGTATAATTACTGCTTGTCAGAGCGTTATGTAATTTAATATTCAAACAGTACCCCTAGGGGTACTGTTTTTTTATATAAAGTTTTATTTGGATAAGTAATGATCAGTGAGGATAAGTAGATATTGGATTTCATACGTTATAAAACGGCTTTTATTTGGTCTAATGAAGTATTTTAAAATATCAATTTAGAGTTAAAAAATAACTGTAAGGATAAGGAAGAAAAAAGAAGTAAGTACTTACACATTCCAAAATCGGCTCAAAATAGTAGTTAATTTATGTTATAATATAAGAGGTTAACTTATAAAGACCGTTAGTTAAAATATTTTTAGAAATAGGATAGGTTAGATATTTATGGGGATTAAGAATAAATTAGAAAAAATTACTAGATTGGCGAAACAATCAATCAATATGATATACTATAATTTTAAAGCAAAAGCTTATAAGAATGATTCTAAGTACAGAGATTTATGGATAATATCTGAAAGAGGTACAGAGGCAAAAGATAATGGCTTTTGTTTTTTTGAATATCTTTGTAAGAATCATCCAGAAATAAATGCTAGATATGTGATAGATAAAAAAGCAGCTGGAGAAGACTACAAAAAACTTCTTCCGTATGAAGATAGAGTGATAGCTTATGGTGGAAGTGAGCATAAGATAGCATATATTTTAGCTAGCCATGCAATATCATCTCATGCGGGATTTTTAGAGCCTTGGAGCTATAGATTATACAAACTTTTGCTTGATAGAAAAGATAAAAAAATATTTATTTTTTTACAACATGGTGTGATACTTCATGATTTGAGTGAGTTCGTATCAAAAGAAAAAATAAAAGCAGATTTATTTATAACTACCACAAAAAGGGAATTTGAATCAATATCCTCAGATAGATATGGATATAATGAAGGAGAAGTTGTTCAAACAGGAATTGCAAGGTATGATAAACTCAATGAATTTGAATTGAAAAATGAAATACTTATAATGCCTACATGGAGAGAAGGTATAATTACTCCATCATATAAAAAGAGCGACAAAAAAGATATTGATTTATTTGTAAATAGTGAGTATTTTAAAAGATTTAACTCTCTGATAAATAATAAGCGTTTAGAGTTAGCTTTGAAAAAAAATAATATAAAGTTGATTTTTTATCCTCATTATGAAATACAGCCATATTTGGAATGTTTTAAACAGATAAATAGTGAATTAATATTGGCATCAAAAGAAAAATATGATGTTCAGGGGCTTTTAAAGAGTTCAAAAGCTTTAGTTACGGATTTTTCTTCTATACAATTTGATTTTGCTTATATGAGAAAACCGCAAGTATACTATCAATTTGACTCCATAGAGGAGCATTATAAAATGGGCTATTTCGAATACGACCGTGATGGATTTGGTCCAGTGTATGATAAAGAGGAAGAAGTCGTTGATTATTTAATAGAATTAATGGAAAACAACTTTGAAATAGAGGAAAAATATCTGGAAAGAATTAATAAAGATTTTAATATTAGGGACTCACATAATTGTGATAGAATATTTGATGAAATAATGAAGATAAAAAAATAGAGCTGTTAAATTGAAAATATTTCAAATGGAAGAAAAGCTTCAATTTAAATAGTAGAAAATAAAAAGGAAAGAGGAATTTATATGAAAATTGCTATTGCTGGAACAGGATATGTTGGCCTAGTGACTGGCGTATGTTTAGCACATAAGGGTATTCACAATGTGATTTGTGTTGATGTTGATGAGAATAGGATAGAAAAATTAAAAAATGGAGAATCTCCTATATATGAGAAAGATTTAGAGGATTTATTGAAAGAAAATCTTGAAAATGAAAATATTGAGTTTACAACAGATAGCAAACTGGCCTATAAAGATGCAGACGTAATATTTATAGCTGTTGGTACTCCTGAAAGATCAGATGGATCAGCCAATCTAGAATATATCAAGCAAGTGGCACGTCAGATAGCAAATTTTGCCCAGAAGGATTGCTTAGTGGTAATTAAATCAACAGTTCCTGTTGGTACCAATGAAGAAATTGAAAATTATATAAAAACACATATAAAAAATGATATATGGATAGAGTTGGCATCAAATCCTGAGTTTTTAGCACAGGGAACTGCTGTTAGAGATACCCTATATGCCTCAAGAATAGTAATTGGTGCTGAAAGTCATAGGGCAGGAGAAATACTTGAAAAGGTATATGAAAATTTTGATTCACCAAAAGTAATTACAAATAGAAATTCTGCAGAAATGATTAAGTATGCTTCAAATGATTTTTTGGCACTAAAAATATCGTATATGAGTGATATAGCAAATCTGTGCGAAATAGTAGGTGCAAATGTCGAAGATGTGGCTCATGGAATGAGCTTTGATGATAGAATTGGATCTAAATTTTTAAGAGCAGGTATAGGTTACGGAGGTTCTTGTTTTCCAAAGGACACAAAAGCACTACATTGGCTATCGAATTCAAATGGTTATGAACTTAAAACTATAAGTGCGGCAATAGAAGTAAATGAAGCGCAAAAGTTAAAATTAATTAGAAAAGCGGCTCAGGATATGGATAACTTTGATGGCTTAAAGGTGGCCGTTTTGGGTGTAACATATAAGCCAGGAACAGATGATTTAAGAGAGGCACCATCAATTGTAAATATAAACAATTTACTTGAAAGAAACGCCTCTGTATATGCATATGATCCAGTTGGATTAGATAATGCAAGAAAAATTTATGATGATAAAATAAACTATTGTGACACAATAAATCAAGCCCTAAAAGATGCGGATATATGTTTTATAATGACTGAATGGGAAGAAATTAAATCGATTGAACCTGAATCTTTTGTAGAACTAATGAATGATCCACTTGTGTATGATGGAAGAAACTGTTATGACCCAAAGGTTATGGCAGATAATAATATTACTTATTATTCAATAGGTAGAGCAAGTTACTAAAAATTGAAAGAGGAAATATATAATGAATGTATTAATAATAAGAAATGCTGAAGCAAGCACAAATGCAAATATTCGTAGAGTGGTTTCGGCTCTTTTATCTGCAGGTCATAAACCAATTATTTTGTCTAGGGCAAGAACTTGCCAAGAAGATGAGCCTGTCTATATGAAAAAAGACATTATTGTAGATGACGTTAGAGTAGATAATTTTGAACTTCAGTTAAAGGGAAAAACGGAAAAAGGTCTAAAAAATATTACAACAGTATATACATATATAAAAACAGTAACAAGATGGATGATGGAGAATATAGATAGTTTTGAGGCTATACATGCATTTGATTTGGACAGTGGTTTGGCTGCTCATAAACTTGTTGGAAAAAAATACTTTGTCTATCACATAGCAGATTTTTATGCAGATAGTAGAGCGAAGATACCTAAGGCATTGAAAGATATGATAAAAAAGATGGAATTTGATATTATAAAAAGTGCTGATCATACAATAATATGCACAGATGAAAGAAAAAAACAAATAGAGGGTTCTAAGCCTAAGAAGTTAAGCGTTGTTTATAATTCTCCTAGTATAGATAAAAATATGGAAGAAAGCATAAATAGTGGTTTGGATAAAAAAGCAAGTGATATGAAAAAATTAAAGCTCTCTTATATAGGGATGCTTTCAAAGAGAAGATTTATCGATACTGCTCTAGAAGTAATATCAGAGTTTGATGATGTGGAATTAACCCTTGCTGGAAGTGGTGACTTGCTAGATATGAGCAAGGAATATGCAGAAAAATATGATAATATACATTATATTGGCAAAATTCCTTATGAAAAAACTTTTGATATATATAAAGAGTGTAATCTTATGTTTGCTATATATAATCCAAATATAAATAATCATAGATATTCCGCAGCCAATAAAATATATGAAGCGATGCTTTTAAATAAAGCAATTGTTGTGGCAAAGAACACATCTATGGATGAAATAGTAGACAAACATGACATTGGATTTAGTATTGATTATTCAAAGGAAAGTTTCCGTGAACTTATAAATAAATTGAGAAATAATTTAAATATATTAGATGAAAAATCTGGTAATATGAAGGGTGTATATGAAGACTATTCTTGGGAAAAAATGAAACAAAGACTAGTTGATATATATGCTGAATTAGGAGATGAAAATTAAATATGGTAAATGTGGTTGGTCTAGGCTATATAGGTCTCCCTACATCTTTGATGCTTGCTGCACACGGAATAGAAGTTGTAGGAACTGATGTAAATATAGACATAGTAAAAAAATTGAGAAACAAAGAAATAACATTCAAAGAAGAAGGATTAGAAGAACTTCTTGATAGGGCAATTGATAAAGGAATAGTTTTTAGTGATGAATATCAGGTCGTTGACTACTATATAGTGGCAGTTCCTACACCATATGACTCACTTACAAAGCGAGTAGATACCGTGTATCTTAAACAAGCGGTAGAATCGGTGGTAAAGGTATGTAATAATGATGCTACGATAATAGTAGAGTCCACTGTATCACCTGGAACGATAGATAGAGTAGTGAGGCCAATAGTAGAGTCTAGTCATAAAAAATGTAACATAGTACATGCTCCTGAAAGAATACTTCCAGGAAATATGGTATACGAACTCCAGAATAACTCTAGAACTATTGGTGCAGATTCAGAGAAAGTTGCAAAAAGAGTAAAAAAAATATATGAATCTTTCTGTAAAGGTGAAATAGTAATTACTGACATAAGAACAGCAGAAATGACAAAAGTAGTCGAAAATACATATAGGGATATTAATATAGCCTTTGCGAATGAACTTGCAAAGATTTGCAGATATGATGATATGGATGTTTATGAAATAATAAAAATAGCAAATAGACACCCAAGAGTAAATATATTAAGCCCAGGCCCAGGTGTAGGTGGACATTGTATATCAGTAGATCCATGGTTTTTGGTGGGAGATTATCCAAAGTTTTCGCAATTAATATCTACTGCAAGACATATAAATGATTCTATGCCGATATATGTTATAGATAGAATCAAAGAAATTATGGATAAAAATAATATAGATTCCTTTTCTGATGTAGGTCTATATGGCTTGACTTATAAGCCAAATGTAGATGATACAAGAGAATCACCAACTATTCAATTATTGAATCAGTTGGATGAAAAAGATAGAGATGAAATAAAAAAGTATGACCCTATGATAGAAAAGAAAATGTATAAAAATCAATTAAACAATTTACAAGACTTTGTAGATAGTGTAAAGCTTGTAGTGATAATGGTTGATCATAGTGAAATACTTAATTCGGAAAAACTATTAAATGATAAAATAATACTAGATACCAAAAATGTAATAAAAAATTTACCAACATACAAGTTATAAATATTTTAATTATTATAAGTTGTAATCTAAACACCAAATAAAATTGTGTTATAGTTGGTAGAGGATTTGATTTTATATTCTGGTGTCAAAATGTGAGGTAAATACATGAAAAAGATAATGTTGGTCTTTGGAACCAGACCTGAAGCAATAAAGATGGCTCCTTTAATAAAAGAATTAGAAAAACGTGAAAACATAAAAACTTTGGTATGTGTTACAGCTCAACATAGGGAGATGTTAGATCAAGTACTAGATATATTTAATATAGTTCCTGATTATGACTTAGATATTATGAAGGAATCTCAGACTTTGAGCTATATTACAAGCAGTATATTGAATAAAATAGATAAGATAATGAAAAAGGAATCACCAGATGTAGTAGTTGTACACGGAGATACAACCACTACTTTTGCAACGTCTCTAGCAGCTTTTTATAATAAAATAAAAATAGCACATGTTGAGGCGGGTCTTAGAACATACAATAAGTATTCTCCGTATCCAGAAGAAATAAATAGACAGATGGTAGGTTTAATTTCTGACTATAACTTTGCTCCAACAAAACTAACAGCGAATAATCTAATTGAGGAAGGTAAAGATAAAGGTTCAATATTTATAACGGGAAATACGGCTATAGATACACTGGCCTATACCATAGATGAGGATTATTATGATGAAAATATAGAGTGGGTAGGAGATAGTAGGTTAATACTTCTTACAGTTCATAGACGTGAAAATATTGGAAAAGCAATGGAAGATATATTTGAGGCTGTAAGAAAAGTTTTGGAAAAATTTGAAGATATAAAGGTAATTTATCCTCTACATAAAAATCCAGAAGTTAGAAAATACGCAAAAAAATATTTTGCAGATCTGGATAGAGTTAAATTGATAGAACCTTTAGATGTAGTAAAATTCCATAATTTGATAAATAAATCCTATTTAGTAATGACGGATAGTGGCGGTATTCAAGAAGAGGCTCCAGCACTTGGAAAGCCAGTATTGGTACTAAGAAATGAAACCGAAAGAAAAGAGGGTGTAGAGTCTGGTACTCTAAGACTTCTAGGAACAGATAAAGAAAATATTTTTAAGAATACATGTGAAATTTTAGAAAATGAAAAAATTTATCAAAAAATATCAAGCTCTAAGAATCCTTATGGAGACGGTAGAGCAAGTGAAAAGATAGCTGATATTTTGCAAAGAGAGGATATCTAGATGAATATATTATATTTAGTAAATATGAATGAAAATAATATAAAGGGTCTCTTTACAGCTAATCATGAAAAGATAATGGCTATCCAAAGTTTACTAGGTAAAAATGATACTTTAAATATGTATTCTGTTCAATTTTATGATGTAGGTGTAGGAAAAATTCTTAAAAAAATAAAAGGTAAGAAGTTGTTTGTAAACAACGGAGAATCTTTTGAGAGAGATGGAGTAGTCTATAGAAAAGAGTACTTAAAAGTAAATATAAGAAATAGAATGATAGAAAAACAAGATGATGATTATGAAAAATATAAAGAGTTTATAGAAAAGCATGAAAAAGAAATATTAAATTGTGATGCAGTGGTTGCTATGTGGGGCTATCCTCATGGTAGGCTTGCATATCATATTGGAAAAAAATATAATAAACCATACTTTGTTCAGTATTATGGAAGTGATATACACACTAATCCATATAGAAATGAAAATGTTAAAAAAAAGGTTGTAGAGATACTGAATAATGCAAGTAATAATTTTTTTGTGAGTGAGAAATTAAAAGAAAGTGCAAATGGTTTAGGTTGGAATAAGAATAACTGGTCTTTAACAAAAAATGGAGTTAATTTTAAAAAATTCTATCAAATAGATAAGAAAGAAAAAGAAGAATTGAAAAATGAATTATCTATTAAAGATGAAATAGTAATTGGATATGTAGGGAGTCTTACAGAAGTAAAAAGATCAGATGCTTTAATTGATATATACTCTAAAGTAGATGAAAAAAGAAAATGTAAATATATCTTTGTTGGAGACGGCGATATGAGGTCTCAAGTGGAAGAAGATGCGAAAAAAAATAATTTAGATACTATTTTTACAGGAAATGTAGATATTTCTGATGTAAATAGATATATGAATTTGATGGATATTATGGTACTTCCTAGCAGAAGAGAAGGATTTGGTAGTGTAATTGTAGAGGCAAATTCATTAGGAGTACTAGCTATTGGATCAGATGCTGGAGGTATTCCTGAAGTAATAGGTAATGACAGATATATAGTCAAAGAAGGGGAAAACTTCGAACAAAGATATGCTGATACAATAATTGAATCTATTGACTCTGGATGGAGTAAGGAAGAATTAATAGATAGAACAAGAAAAGAGTATGATTGGAAAAATATAGCTAGAGACGACTTAGATATAATCAGGAGAGTAATTAAACATGAAGAGTAAAAAAATGGTAAAAAATGTAGTCCTTCTTATGGCTTTAACATTAATATCAAAATTTATTGGTTTTTTTAGAGAAATAGTAATGGGCTATTGCTATGGTGCATCTATGCATAGTGATGCTTATTTTACAGCATACGATATACCAAAGGTGCTTTTTTCTTTAATTGCTACAGCTATTGCGACTACCTTTATACCACTTTATTACAAATCAAAGGAAGAAAAAGGCGAACAAGGTGCAATAGATTTCACCAATAATATTATAAGTATAACTTTGTTGTTTGGTATTGTAATATCTGTGTTTGCCTTTATATTTATGGAAAAACTGGTAAATATATTTGCAATAGGTTTTAAAGGGGACATTCTTCACGAAACTGTATTCTTTGCAAGAGTGATGCTACTTGGCTATATTTTTTCAGGTCTAAGTAGTATTATGAGTGCCTACCTTCAAAGTAATGAAGAATTCTTTATACCAGGAATCATTGGTATTCCATATAATTTAATAGTTATAACATCGATGATTGTTAGTGCTTATACAAAAAATATTTATATATTACCTATAGGAGCTTCTTTGGGCTTGATGTCTCAATACTTGGTACAAATACCTAAGTCTGTAAAGCTGGGTTATAGGCCAAGATTAAAGATAGATTTTAGAGATAAATATATAAAAGAAATGTTGATATTGGTACTACCTGTATTAATTTCAGTATCAGTTACCCAAATCAATACGGTCGTGGATAGAACTTTGGCATCCACTCTTGTGGTAGGAAGTATGTCATCTTTAAACTATTCCAATAAATTGATGGGATTTTTTATTGGTCTGTTTATTACAACAATTAGTATAGTAATATATCCACAGCTATCTGAGCTATCTACCAAATCGAATAAAGATGAGTTCAATGAACTTATAAAAAAATCGATTAATATAGTATTTATTTTGATGATGCCCATAACTTTTGGATGTATAATGCTAGCAGAACCTATAGTATCAGTTTTATTTATGAGAGGCGCGTTTGATGCTCAGGCGGTAGAACTTACTACAAATGCCTTGATGTTTTATTCTGTAGGTATGATTGGTCTTGCAGTTAGAACGGTAATTACAAAAATTTATTACTCTATAGGGGATACTAAAACTCCAATGATCAATTCAACTTTGGCTGTGTTAATAAATATAGTTTTGAGTTTGATATTAATAAAACCTATGCAAAATGGAGGTTTGGCATTTGCAACAAGTATTTCTTATATTATTAGTATGACTATGCTTTTGGTGAAGCTAAAAGGAAAAGTTGGAGATTATGGTATATCAGAAGTTAGGAAGACAATAATCAAGACTACGCTAGCTTCTGCAATTATGGCATTAGTAATTAAATTAGAATATAGCCTAATATTTGATATGGTAGGAAATGGTAAATTACAGGATCTGATATGCTTAATTATAGCAGTTGCAACGGGTATTGTTGTATACTTTGTTTCTGCAAACATTTTTAAAATACCAGAAATAAAATATGTTGTATCTGAAATTAAAAATATAAAAACAAAAATAAAGAAAAAACATTAGGGGGGCATATGAATAAAAAAACAAGTATTTTATTATGCTCTGTTCTTCTGTCTAGCAATTTGATGCTATCTACATCATCAGCAGAAACTAACGTAGATCAAGAATCTAAGAGTGAGATGGAAGTAAGAGATAGTTTAGATCCAGAATCAATAAAAACTTATAATAAAACAATGAATACTAATTTTAATACAATAACTGGAAAAGATAGGTATGAAACTTCAGTAAACATATCAAAAAAGACATTTGAATCTTCAAGGTATGCGATAATAGTAAACGGAGAAAAATATCCAGACTCCATAAGCTCGATACCAGTGGCAGCTAAGCTCGAAGCTCCTATAATTTTGACAAGGGGTGTAGAATTAGAAAAAGAGATAAGCGAAGAAATAAAAAGGCTTGGAGTAGAAAATGTATATATAATCGGAGGTATTAACTCCGTATCAAATAAAGTAGAAAAAGAATTAAAGGATGAAAAAATAGAGGTTACTAGATATAGTGGGCAGAATAGATATGATACAAATAGAGAAGTAGTTGATAAAATATTTGATGAAGAATTTGATAGGTGTGTGTTTGCTAGTGGTGAAAATTTTGCAGACTCAATATCTATAGGTAGCTACGTTTATAAAGAAAGACTTCCAATACTTTTAATATCTGATTGTAAAGAAAAAAATGATTTTAAATATATTGAAGGCAAAAATATTAGGGAGTCACTTGTTATAGGTGGAGAAAAAGCAGTATCTAAGGAGGACTTCAATAAACTAGAAAATCCAAGAAGATACAGTGGAATAAATAGATATGAAACATCTGAAATAGTTAATAGAACATTCTTTAAAGAAAAATCTACCCTAACAATGACTACAGGAGACAATTTTGCTGATGCTTTATCAGGTGTACCTTATGCCGATAAAAATAATTCCAATCTTGTATTGTATAATAGAAATCCAAAAACATATCCAGCAACTGAATCATATGAAACAATTAATGTTGTAGGAGGATCTTTGGCAAAGAAAATTAAAAAAGTTGTTCAAGGTAAAATAGTATACAATGATGACTATATCAAATATGCGGATTTGTTACTTGAAAATAAAATAGCAAAAGATGCTAATATAAACGATTTTTTTGTGTTTGATGGAGATTTTAAGAAGGCTTCTAGTGAAAATCGTACAGATCAAAGAAGGATATATGGATTTTTCTTTTTAAACGATTTGTCAAATGCTTATAATGATACTGGCAAGAGAGAGTACATAAGAAAGGGAATTGAGTATATAAAGGCATTTGAAAGTCAAAATAAATTTGATCTGTCAAGTATGATGTGGCATGATGAAACAGTTGGAAGAAGGCTCAACTATTATCTTAATTTTTATAAATCGGGATATAATGTTATGAGCGCGAGTGAATTGGATTTACTTAAAAAGGCTATGGCTGATATGGCTAATAGGATTGCATACACAAACTTTTGGGCTGGAATCAATAATCACGGAATGTTTCAAGATTTAGCGATTTTATGTTATGCAGATGAGTTTGGAAATAAAGATATGTATAGATTGGCAGCTAGAAGGCTAGAAACCTACTTTGAAGAGTGTTTTGATAAGGATGGAGTCCATCTTGAAAATTCACCAGAGTATCATTTTGTTATTTTGGGCGAATTAAAACATGTTATAGATAATGTGGACAAGAATGCTTTTAAAGATTATAATCATCTATACCAAACATACAAAAACTCCGAAGCTTTTTCTAGAGCAATTATTCTACCAAATGGATACCTACCTAATATTGGTGATACAAAAACAGAAAAAATTAATTTAAATGATTACTATGCAGGGGATCCAAATAATGAGAAAATCTATGGAAGAAGTACTTTTTATGATGCAGGTTATGATATAGTTAAAAACAGTGAATCATATTTATTATTTAGAGCAGGATATAAAAATGATGTTCATCACCACAATGATGATTTATCAATATGGCTGTATAAAAATGGTAATATAATTACAGAAGTAGGTTCCTTTGGATATGAATATTCAAATCCATATGCAGATTATTCTACCTCATTTGAGGCTCATAATAATTTGGTAGTGGATGGAAAAAATGTGGCTAAGGGAAGAGATGTAATATTACAACAAGCTCCTAGTAGCAATACTATGAAGGGATCAAGCAAGAGGATACAAAAGGTTAAATTTGAAAGACAGCTCGATTATAATGATAATCTTACAAACGTTAAAATTACCGATAAAATAGAGTCTCTTGATAAAAAAGAACACAAATATGAACTAAGATTTCACTTAGATCCAGAAATAAGAGCGGAAATAGTAACAAATTCTGATGGTGAAAAATTGGTACAATTGTATAGAAGAAATACATCGATAGGACAGATAAAGGTAAATACAGGTGATATATCGGTGATAAAAGATGTTTATTTTCCATATTACTATGCTCAACCAGAAGCAACTGATGTGGTCCATATAGAATTAAATGCAAAAGATGCAAATATAGAAACAAATATAGAATTAAAGTAAAAATAAATTTTAAAAATTAAAAAGCTTAAAAACAAAAAAACTCCTAGGCGATCGCCTAGGAGTTTTTATCGTCTTAAATTTTGAATGAATATTTGAAAATCTGAAATGGACTGTGCATTTTTAAAACCATATCTTCTAGCTATATGATCGCTATTATTTATAAGTTTTTTTATTGGATTGCATATGCTATCAAATGAATTATTAGGGTTGATTTCATGTGCCAGATAAAGTACGATACAGATTACAAGAGCAATTCTATTTGTAGATGAGTTGTCCTTAAATAAAAACATAAATTCTTTCCATTCTTCCCTAACAACAGGCATTGTTTTTATTTTTAAATCAATCCCATTTTTATTATGAGCGCATATATTTCTTATTATTTTTATTAAATTCATCCATGTTACCAACTCATTTTTTGTGCAGCGATAATGGTTGGAAATTTCTTTTAAGTTAGCTGTAGACATACAGTCCAAGAGCTTGATCACTTCTCCAAAAGAAATTATATCTACCATTATCCATACAGTGGGATATTCACCTTCTATTTTATAATGTTCAAATTCTGACTTTTTTACCCTTTTTACGGAATTGTGTAATGTATATTTAAATTGTTTTTCAATAAGTTTAATTGTTTTTTTATTATACAACTCTCTATTAGACCAAGATGAGAAGTTGAGATAGCCCATAGCTCCATAGCGAGCACTTAGGGTGTGTGCAATCTGTGTTTTGATGGAAACTTCAATATCCTCTATAAAATGGAGAAGAGACAGTCTAAAATCTTTATCTTGATTATATCTAAAAACAACTTCATTAAAAGAAATATTACTATATCTCATCTTTAAAAGCTTATTGCTTGTTTCTGATAAAGTTGCAAATGGATATGTGAATTCCTTAAGTTTATAATATCCTATATCCTGTAAAATATTTGCAGCTTTTTTTCTATCTTCAACATACATGCCTCTATCAATGAGCAAATCTATTTGTTCCTCAAAAGTAAGGTGTTTCTCATATTCTTTGTAATTTTTGGCCATAATGTAATCCTCAAATTCTTTTGAAATTAAGATTATAAAAAATAAAAAGTTTTTTAATAATCCTTTGCATAAAAAAACCTCCACATCAGAACGTATCTGTAATTTGGTGGAGGTATCGAAATCTTTCTAAAAACTATATCTTTTATTAACTTGATTATACTATAAAAAAACTATTTTTGCAAATAGTTTTTCAAAAAACAAAATTTAGAAAATTTAGTATTCAAGATTTTTATAAAGATAAATAAGGTTAATAAATATATGTATTATAGAAATAATACTACAAAGTCGTAAAAATAGTATAAAAAATAAAAGTATAAAAAAGAGTGGTGTTTTAATGAAAAATCCGTATTCAGTAAAACTCAATATAAATGACTAATTATAATTTTTTATAGTTAAATATAGTAACAATATAATTATAAAAATGTCTTAAAAAATTTTTTATATTATCAATTTTAATATTTTTCTATGTATAAAAATTATTAAAGATTAAATAGAAAATTAATAATATTGGATGGAAAAATTAGAATTTAAAAAATAATTTGCATTTTCTGAATAATGTGTTACAATATAGTTATAATTCATTTTAAATGTTCCTTTTAAAAAATTGTTTTTTATTTAAAAGTACTGGCTGTCCATTTTGGGCAGCCATTTTTCTGTTAATTATAATATAAAATATAATTTTAAATATATAATATAAAAAATACACAAAAATGAAGATTAAGTGTTAACATAGAATATAGTGGATTTTGAGTATAAAAAAATAATGAAGACAATAATAAATTATAAAATAAGAAAGTGGAATTAACAGGGATAATAATGAAAAAAATTATATTAAACAATAAAATAAAATTTGAAATTCAAAGAAAAAATGTTAAAAATATAAATCTTAGAATAACGAAAGAAAAAGAAATTTATGTTTCTGCAAATAAGTATATTTCAGAAGAAAAAATAATAAACTTCGTGAAATCTAAGGAAGAATGGATTTTAAAAAAGTTTGAAGAAATTGAAAGTAAAAGGCTTATATTAATTGAAAAAAGGAAATATGGAACAGGAGAAAACTATAAGATTTTGGGAGAGGATTACTTTTTAAAACTAATTTTAAATGCTGAAAATAAGGTGATTGAAAAAGATAATACAGTACAGTTATTTTTAGATGATTTAGATAACATGGATCTAAGAAAGGATCTTATTGAAAAATGGTATGAGAAAAAAATCAATAATATATTCGATAAATCTTTAAAAAAAATGCTCGTCAAACTATATCCATATTATAAAAAGACACCACTAATTGATCATAAGGTGTTTTCTAATAAATGGGGAGTTTGCATGGTAAATAAGAATAAAATAGTTTTAAATACTGATCTGATTTGTATATCAGAAGAATGTATTGATTTTGTAATGCTACATGAATTGATTCATTTCATACATCCAAATCATAGTAAGAGTTTTTATTCGCTATTGGAAAAATTAATGCCTGATTGGAAAATAAAAAATGAGAAACTAAAGCAAATTATAATAAAGAGATTATAATTTATAAATTAAAAATCGTATTTTTGGGTATTATTACATGTATAAGCAATTTACAGAATATTTATTTAAATTATATATGAAAAGTGGAGGCTTGTTATGAAAAGAAAGATATTATCTGAAGTTAAAGGATTTGAAACAACGGATGGAGCAGGTGTTCGTTTGATGAGAGTTTTAAGTAGAAGATCTTCCAAAGCATTCGATCCTATACTTATGTTAGATTCTTTTGATAGTACCGATCCAAAAGATTATATAGCTGGATTTCCAATGCACCCTCACAGAGGAATAGAAACAATTTCTTATGTTTATAAGGGCAATATGTTACATAAGGATAGCTTGGGTAACCAGGACGCTATCACAGATGGCGAATTACAATGGATGACTGCAGGATCTGGCATCTTACATTCGGAAGAAATACCTGTATCAGAAAGAATGTTGGGAGTACAGCTTTGGCTGAACTTACCTGCAAAAGATAAAATGGTAGCACCAGAATATCATGCTATTAAAAATAAAGATATAGAGGAAATAGAAATTGATGGTGGAAAATTAAGATTGCTGGCAGGTAATTATAAGGGAAATAAAGGTTATCAGTCTAAGCATCTACCACTGAACTATTATGACATACAGCTAGCTCCAAATAAAAGTTTCAAAATTGAAACTGAGAAAGATTCTTCGCTTTTATTATTTACTTTAGTAGGTAAGGCCTTAATAGATGATAAAACTATAGAGGAAAAAACAGCAGTAAAACTTGGTGATGGTGATGAAATTGTAGTTTCGAGCCTTTATGAAGATTTGCAATTGTTATTTGTGGAATCAAAGTATTTGGGAGAGCCAATATCTTGGGGTGGACCTATTGTAATGAATACAAAGGAAGAATTAGACAGAGCTTTTGAGGAATTAGAAAACGGAAACTTCATAAAAGATGAAATGATATACGATTAAAAAGCTAGATAGATTTTTAAATTAGAATAACACAATCTAACCTAGTTCTATATACAGAGATAAATGTTATATAAAGATGAAAATTATGCATGTTATTAAAATATAAGGCTTGATTTAGATTGATATTTTATAAAAATAATATTAGGAGGTCATTTTATGACAAAAATAAATGAATCATTGAGAAAAAGAAGAACATACTACAATATAAATGGAGAATCCCCAGTATCAGAAGAGAAGATAGTAGATACTATAAAGGAGCTTACAGAACTAGTTCCAGATGCTTTTAATATGAAATCTCAAAGAGTGATAGTTGCCTTGGGTGATAAGCATAAAGAACTATGGGATGGTGTCTATGATGCCTTTGATGGACAAGTTTCTAGAGAGAAATTGGACTCTTTTAAAGTAGGAGTGGGAACTGTATTATTTTTCTATGATAATAAGACAGTTCAGACAATGAGAAAAAATTATGCTCTATATGAAGCTCAGTTTGAGAAGTGGGCATTACAATCAAATGGAATGCTACAGATTTCTGTATGGTCAGCACTTGAAGAACTCGGATTGGGAGCATCTTTACAGCACTATAATCCAGTAATCGACGATATGGTAAGAAAGATGTTTGATGTGGATGAAGACTATATAATGTTGGGTCAAATTGTTTTTGGTGGTGTGGCATCAAATGCGGATCCAAAAGATGGTGAAGATGTAGAGAAGAGATTTAAAGTAGTTAAATAAATATAAAAATATATGATAATTGAGTTTTAGTGTAAATTATTGTAAGATTTTAAAGTGATCTTAATTTATTAAGATCACTTTGCTTATATATAGGAAATATTAAATAGCTAGTTGGTTAAAATAATAATTAATTAATTTAACTCAAAGAAATAAGATAATGTTGTTTTATTATTTGTTGAGCATTATATACAGGCTAATAAAAATATATAATTATTTTGTTTTTACAAATAAAATCAAACTGTTGAGTGTAAATAAAAAATAATTAGCTAGAATATTGAAAGTATAATATAAAAAATATTTTTAATGATAAAATAAATTTTAAAGATTGATGAAGAGTGTATTTTAATTAAATATCTATATAACAATTTTCTATAGAATTACTTTTTAAATAGAATAATAATAGTCAAACTTATTTTAAGAAAAGTCTGTATAGTTTTAAAAAAGAAAAGATTATTCAGTATTATCAATAATAATTAAATGTATTTTTTTAAAGAAAGAGAATACATTATAATAAAATGACAAAATATTAATAAAGTATAAAAGTAAAATTGATAATTCAATATCTATTTTTTAATTTATAAAAAACATTTTCCTTAAAAATTAAAAATACTATTTACAAAACTATAAAAGAGAGAGTACAATATAAAGAGACATAAAAAGGTGTTTTACAATGTGAAATTTGGGGGTGCTTATGAAAATTTCAAGTATAAATAAAAGTATAGCAATTTCATTTAGAGAGCTCATGTCAGAATTACGCCCAGAGATTGCGATAGAAATTTTAGATGAAGACTACGAGTTATTAAGATTGGGAATGATCGAAGAAGATGCTTCTTGCACAGTTAAAATTGATATTTCAGATGACGAAGTAGAATCTTTATGTGATGAAATTGTACAATTTCAGGCTGATTCATATGATATTTTAGATGATATTCCTGACTTTAATAGTGAAAACTACAAAAAATACGAAAGATATAGATGGTTACCTAGTATGTTTTTATAAAGTCACATAAAAAATTGTGATTTTGTATAGAAATAAATTATATATTTATACTCTTTTCAATATATTCTATATAAGTATTGAAAAATTATAAATAACGTTGAAAGTATTTAAGAAAGGTCTAAAATACTTGATTATTAAAAAGGCTAACAAATATATGGTTTAAAGGCAAATTCTAACAAGTTTAGAGTTTGCTTTTTTATTGCCTGTAGTTGGGTAATATATAGTATATAAGACTTAACACAAAATATTATAATTGATAGAGTTTAAAGCGGTAAAAATAAGTAAAGTTATATTTTGTAAGTGTTTGAAAAAAGTTTTTAACAGTGAAAACATGACAAATTAATCTTATTATAATTGAATTTATATTTTAAAAGTATTATTTGTGGAGATAAATAATAAATGGAAGAATAATAATTTATGTAAATGAATATCGTATTATTTTGCTTAGAGTAAGTAAAGGATGCTTGTATAGAATATAAGTATCTATAGTTTGCTTATATTTAAAATTTAAGTAAATTATACAAGATGAAAAAAGTTATATAAAAAAATTGAGTTACGAGGTAATATGTATTGAAATCTATTAATTGATAACTATAATCATTGAGGGCTTGTAAAAAGTAATTGCTAATATTATAATTATATACAAGAAGATAAATAAAGGAGGAAGTTATGTTAGATAAAAAAGTTTTGTTTAATGTTATCACTTCTGCTATGCAAAATGGTGCAGATTTCGCAGAGGTATTTGTTGAAGATAGAAAAAACACAACATTACTATATTCAGATAAAAAAGTAGAAAATGCGGTGTTAGGAAATGATTTTGGTGTAGGTATTAGAGTAATAAAGGCTTTTAATACTGTATATGCATATACAAATGATATAAGCGAGGAAAACTTAATAAAGGTGGCAAAAGACGCTGCTTTGGGATTAAAGTCTTCTGTTCTAAATCAAGTCTTAGATTTTACAAATAAAAATATTGTAATCGATAATACTCCTATTAAAATATATCCTTCTGATGTTGATTTATCCAAAAAGTTGGATATTATAAGGGAAACACATGACACTATTATGAATTATGACGATATTATAGTACAGGCCAGTACAGGATATCTTGACTCTGATCAAAAGATACAAATAGCTAACAGCGAAGGTCTTATGGTAAGTGATAGAAGAGTAAGAACAAGGTTGATTCAAAACGCTGTTGCATCCTACAATGGAGAGATACAGTCTGCTGGTTCGAATCCAGGTGCCGCTATGGGATTTGAGTTTTTTGATACAATTGATATAAATGATGTAGCAAGAGAGGCAGCTAGGATTGCAGTCACAATGGTAAAATCACCGTTTGCACCCTCAGGAGTAATGCCTGTTATAATGGATAATGCCTTTGGAGGTGTATTATTTCATGAAGCATGTGGACATGGCTTAGAGGCTGAGTTTGTATCAAAAGGATCTTCTGTTTATGCTGGCAAAATGGGTGAAAAAATCGCATCAGATGTCGTAACAGCAGTGGATGATGGAACGCTCAAAAATCAGTGGGGTAGCTCAAATATCGATGATGAAGGAACTGCCACTCAAAGAAACACTCTAATAGAAAATGGTGTATTAAAATCGTATTTGGTAGATAATCTTAATGGAAAAAGAATGGGAATGGAATCTACTGGATCTGCTCGTCGTCAATCATATAGATATGCTCCTACATCAAGAATGAATAATACTTTTATAGACAGAGGTACTTCAAGTTTTGATGATATGGTATCAGGAGTAGATCATGGACTATATGCGGCAAAACTAGGCGGCGGTTCTGTGGATGTAGTCACAGGTGAATTTAATTTTGCAGTGATGGAAGGTTATATAATTAAAAATGGAAAAATTGATAGTCCAGTCAAGGGAGCCTCACTAGTAGGAACTGGCTTGGAGGTTCTTCAAAAGATTGATATGGTTGGTAAAGACTTAGAGCTTGGAGAAGGAATGTGTGGGGCTAGCTCAGGAACTATACCAGCTGGTGTAGGACAGCCACCTGTTAGGATTAAGGGTCTTACTGTAGGGGGGAGAGATTAGGAGGTTATAACTGTGAAATATACTGAATTAAAAGAAGAAATTTTCAATAAAGCTAAAGATAAATTTGATGATTACGAAATTTTTATAAATAATATTAATACAAGCGTTGTGTCTACGTACAATGAACAATTAAATAAATATACAATATCTGAAAGTGGAGGAATATCTTTTCGTGGAATAAAGGGAAATATGGAAGGTTATGCATATAGCGAAAATGTATCCAAAGAATCAATTGATTATTTGATAGATATGGCATATCAAAGCATGATAGCTGTTGGTGAAAAAGAAGAAATATTTATATACAAACCCAATCAAGAGGAAAAAATCAACATAATTTCTCAAAAGAGTAGCATTAGCTCTGATAAGAAAATAGAAAAAATACTTTCTATGTACGACTTAGCAAAATTAGAATCAGAAGAAGTACATCAGCTAGATGGACAAGGAGTCGAAATATTTGAAGATAAATATATTGCTAATAGTCATAATTTAGAAAAATATGAGGAAAATTCATATAGTTATGCATATGCCTATGTAATATTAAAGAGAAACGGTGAGATGAAGTCGGGTATGGAATTTGCTTTTAAAGATAATTTTATGGATTGTGACTTTGAGTACATAGCAAAGAGTGCTGTAAAAAAGGCAGAAAGAGAATTTGGAGCCAAAGCGGTTGATAGTGGTAAGTATGATATAGTAATTCTTAATGAAGAGATATCTAGCCTGTTGGGTTCTCTTAGCCCAGCATTTTCCGCAAAAAATGTTCAAAAGAAAATGTCTCCTCTTGAAGGGATGTTAGGCGAAGTTATAGCATCAGATAAACTGACTATTAGAGATTTGAGGTCTTTACCTGAAACAAATGTTATTGAAAGTTTTGATGATGAAGGTATTGAAACTAAAGACTTAGAAATAATAAAAAACGGAAAATTATTATCTTATGTACACAATATGGAAACTGCTAGCAAAGATGGAATCGACACTACAGCAAATGCTTCTAGATCATACAAATCTGTATCTAGTCCAAGTATTAGAAACATGGTGATAGATGGAGGTACTTTAGATTTTGAAGGACTATTAAGAAAAATGAATAACGGCTTGTTGATAACAAGTCTTCAAGGTCTTCATTCAGGGTTAGATCCAGTTTCGGGAGTATTTTCCCTTCCTTGTAACGGCTTCTTAGTAGAAAATGGAGAAATAAAAAGAGCTGTTAATCAGATTATACTTTCATCAAATTTAAAGGAGTTTATTAAGTCTATTGATGAGGTTGGGACAGATAGAAGAATTACTTTGGATGGATCATATGTTGCAAGTATGTTAGTAAAAAATATAAGTATTTCAGGAATATAGAGTAGAATTTATAGATATCTTGATATAGTCTAATTTTAAGATTATATCAAGATATTTTTTTTGTGAAAAATCATGGAAAAAATTAAGTTAAACAAAGTTTATTCAAAAAAACACAGAAAAAAAGGAAATAATAATGATAAAAAAATATTTATGTTAGTTATACTATTTTAATATAAATTTAATATGAAAAAATTAAGAGGTGTTTTTGATTATAATAAGATGAAAATAAGTTGAAAAAATAAAAAAGCTTCTTAAAAGTATAGTGAAAAGGAAAAACGCTTTTTTGCACTTTATTTAGCAGTAATTTCAGTAAAAAGGAATAGGTTACAGTTTTAAAAAACTATTGAAAAACAAATGGAAAATTGATAGAATATAAAAATAATGATTAGAAATAAGGTATTATTTTTAAAAAATAACAAAAAGATAGGAGTGATAAATATGTTAGCATTGGAGTATTTCAACCGCACAGATTTTGGGCAATTAATTAGTTGGATTGACTCGCCAGCGTTTTTGCTCCACTGGGGTGGTCCGAAATTTGACTATCCAGTTGATGAGCTACAGTTGGAAAAATACATTAAGGATTCAAATAATAGTAATTCAGAAAATTTGATTTACAAAGTAGTAAGTATAGAGACTGGAAAGGTTATTGGACACATTTCTCTAGGTGAAATAGATAGAAAAAATAAGTCAGCAAAGATAGGAAAAGTTTTGATTGGTGACAAGGATGTAAGGGGCAAGGGTATTGGTCAGAGAATGATAAAAGAAATATTGAGAGTAGCATTTGACGAGCTAAATCTTCATAGAGTAAATCTAGTAGTATTAGAGACTAATGCTTCTGCTATTGAATGTTATAAAAGGGTAGGGTTTGTTGAAGAAGGTAGAATGAGAGATGCAAGGAAGAAAGATGACAAATACTACAGCTTGATCGAGATGAGCATTTTAGAGAATGAATATTATGCAAGCAAAACCTAGCGAATATAGTTAATAAAATCAATTGAATAATCTAAAAAAAGAATAGCAATTATCTGAAAATTATAATTAAACTTTATTTAAGTAGAAGATTCTAAAATTAGAGTCTTCTACTTTTTCTATTTCAAGAAAAAATAAAAAATATATATAGTTATATTTCAAACGATAATATCCTATACAATGTAGAAAAAAATTGAAAAATATAAGTAAATCATAGGAAAAAAAGAAAATAATTAAAACTAATAAAAAAAGATACTTCATTTAAAAGCTTAGAACACTATGATTTTAGACTATTTTTTAAAGGGAATGTAAAACAAAAACACACATATGGAAAATATTGGTTAAAACTTAACAAAATGTAGGTAAAAATTTGTTTTTTATTAAAAAACAAATTAAAAACAAAAGACCAAATTATTAAAAATAAACATCTATTATAAAATAAAGATTTAAAAAAGAAAGGTGTTTAGCGTAAAATAAGTATTTATTTAATAAAAATAAATATATGATAATGTTTTCTTTCGCATTAATCAAGATTAATTTTAAGATTGAATTTAATATTATTTAGTGGTAGTATAGTTACTGTAATAAATTTCAAAAAGAAAGAAGGTTTTTTTATGGAAAAGAAAATCGGTTTAAAAAGCTTGGTTTTCATGAACGTTTCTGCCCTTTACGGAATTAGATGGATAGCAAAATCAACATCAAATAGTTTCGGATTAGGCCTAGGAGCGATACCTACATGGTTTATTTTTGCAATAGTATATTTTATACCAGGATCATTAATATGTGCTGAATTAGCGGCTACATTTAAAGATAAAGAAGGTGGACTTTACGATTGGGTAAAAGAAGCTTATGGTGAAAAGTATGGTTTTATGGTTTCTTGGTTGAATTGGGTAGCTAAGATATTTTGGTACTCATCATTTCTTACATTTTTGGCGATAAATGTATCTTATACTTTAGGAATGCCAGCTCTTGCAGATAACAAGTATTTTACACTTATATTCTCTATAGCAATTTTTTGGGTATTATCATTATTATCTACAAGAGGAATAAGTTTTGCTCAGATATTTACTAATACAGGTGCATTAGGATCTACAATCCCTAGTTTAGTATTGGTTATATTTGCGGTTATTGGTGTTTTAGTACTTCAAAAGCAGGCCCCAGCATCAGTGTATAGTGTACATACATTGATTCCAAAGATGAATGCAGACTCTTTTGTCGCAATATCATCTATTATGTTTGGATTTGCGGGTGCAGAGACTTTGGCACCATTTATAAAAAATATTGATGAACCTGAAAAGAATTTCCCTAAAGCAATATTAATGTCAGCTCTTTTGGTAGCAGTTTTATATGTAGTGGGAACTATTTCTATAACACTTCTTATAAATCCAGATGAAATAACTGCTTCTAAGGGATTGCTAGATGCTATAGGCAGAGGTTCAGCATTACTTGGAATAGGACCATTCTTCTTGCAGATCATTGCAGCAGGAATTTCTTTTTCTGTAATTGGAGCGATAATACTTTATATATCATCTCCAATTAAGATGTTATTTGGATCTGTAGATGGAGTATTCAGTGAAAGATTAACTAAGACTAATAAGTATGATATACCTGTAAATGCAGTATATGGACAAGCAGCATTAGTTACTATAATACTTCTTCTTACAAACTTAATGCCATCAGTAGACGCAATATATAATGTTCTTTTAACTATGACAGCTCTTGCTTCTTTATTCCCATACATTATTTTGTATGCTAGCTACATAAAGTTGAAAAAGGAAAAGCCAGAATTAGAAAGACCATATAAAATGGTTAAAAATGATAATACAGCAATATGGATTGCAAGATTCTTATTGACAATTACTGTTATAGGTCTTGTACTTACAGCATCTCCAGTTATGAATTCATTTGCAGAAAACGTGATATATGAAATAGAAATGATAGGCGGAGGTATATTAATAATAATTTCAGGCCTATTAATGTGGAGACGTAAAGAAAAAAAGGCAATTAACTAATATTTATATAAAGAAAAAGGAGCAGAATTCTGCTCTTTTTTTATAAAAATTTATTAACTTAATTTGTAAAGCTCATTCGCTATATAGTATAATTGAAGTATTTTAGAAGGGAAGTGATTATAATTTTAATAGTTAGAAATTTAAAAATAGGAGAGGGATTGCCTAAAATATGCGTGCCAATAATTGGGGAAAATAGAGAAGAAATACTTCAAGCAGCAAGAGAAGTTAAAAAGCATGGTATTGATATTATTGAGTGGAGAAGTGATTATTATAAGGAGGTATTAGACTATGATAGGCTGATATCTTTATTAATAGAACTAAGAGAGGTGGTAAAAGAAACAGTAATTATTTTTACTTTTAGAACTTCAAGCGAAGGAGGCAACGGGGGAGTAAGCGATAAAATTTACGAAGAACTTAATATCAAAATAGCAGAGAGTGGATTGGTAGATATAATAGATATAGAATGTATGTCAAAAGAAAAAATAGCAAGAAAGCTAATAGAAAAAATTCATGAAAGAGGTACTAAAGTGATAGGATCTAGTCATAATTTTAATAATACTCCAAGTACAGAAATTATAGAAAAAAAATTCATGAAAATAAATAATTTTGGAGTTGATATCTTGAAAATAGCAACAATGTCAAATAGTGAAAAAGATTCATTAAATATGATTTTAGCTAGTAAAAATATATCCGATAAATTGTTTGATAAGGCGGTTATTTCGATTTGTATGGGAAATTATGGCATGGCAACTAGACTCTTAGGCTCAGCAATAACATTTGCTTTTATGGGTGAAGGCTCTGCTCCGGGGCAAATATCAGCATTGGATTTAAAAAAAATATTTAGATAAATAGAAATAAAAATAGCAGCTATATAGACTGCTATTTTCAGTTATTAATTAAATTATTTTTATATAGAAAAATAGCCCTAATGTCTAATTTGTTTGCATCACATTCTAGACATTATAAGTAACTATTATTCGTTGGCATTGAAGATAGATTGTTGCAAAAGTACAACAAATAATAATATATATAAAATTTCTTAAAAGTAAGAAAAAATATATAAGTTTATCTTTAATTAGAATAAAATTAAAGTAGAATGTATATAAAACTTTAGAGTACTCTTAAAAAAAGATTTATTACAAACACATTATACTAGAAAAATATATTATTTGCAAGAATATAGCTTACATATAGAATATACTAATAATGTTTGTATAGTGTATATACTTATTTACACAATATAAAACACCCTTGATATCAAGAGTGCCTTATATTGTATAAATCTATTAAATTTTATAAAATAATGATTGTAAAGTTTTAGTTATAAAAGAGTATTACTTATATAGTTTTATAAAAAATATTATTTTATTTTCACTAAAATACATATATATTAAGACAAAAGTAATAGGAAAATATATTAATCCTGAAGGTAAGCTTGTATTAATCTAAAAGTATTTTCAGCACCCTCGATGTGACTTCTTTCGTAACCATGTGAAGCATAAACACCTGGTCCTATAAGGCCGTGTCTAATGTCGTGTCCTGCTGCCAAAGTAGCCTCAACATCTGATCCATAGTAAGGGTATATGTCTACTGCATATCCGATTTCATATTTATCTGCCAAGTCGATTAATCTGTTGACTACATCATAGTTATAAGGACCACCCCTATCTTTTGCAGCTATTGATACTTGTTTTTCTGTGCAGTTTAGCCCTTCACCAACACATCCCATATCAACAGACCAAGCTTCAGTAACACCATCAGGGCAAGGTGAAGATCCACCATGACCAACTTCTTCATAGATAGTAAAATGCATGTAGACTGTTCTATCTAGATCAATTTTATTGTCTGATACGTATTTTGCATATCCTAGAAGGACAGCTGCTGAGAGTTTATCATCCAAAAATCTACTTTTGATATATCCTGATTTTGTAACTCTAGTTCTTGGTTCAAAGCATATATAGTCACCAGATCTGATTCCAAGCTTTTCTACATCTTCTTTAGAAGAGACATCTTCATCGATTACGATTTCAATACTGTCCCAATTACGTTCAGTTTTATTATATTCTCCATTCACATGAAGTGAGGCATTTATAAGCTGACATGTACCTTCATAGATATTACCTTTTCTTGTAATTATTCTAACATTTTCGGCTTCAGCATTATTTGGATTCATTCCTCCGATGTTAGTCATTTTAAGACGTCCATCTGATTTAACTTCATGAACCATTGCTCCCAAGGTATCACAGTGCGATTCAAATAATATTGCATCATTTTCGTTCTTTCCTTTAAGCTTTGCTACAACGCCACCCTTTATAGTTTGGTAGGCGTATACTCCCATGCCTTCTAGTTCTTTCATCAAATAATCCATAACAAATTTACCATAACCAGATGGGCTATCAATGTTTAATAGATTCTTTGCCTCTTGAACTATGTAGTCGCTATAATCCATATAAGCATCTTTTTTAAAATTATTCAAAACTAAATCCTCCTGTATTAATAACTTAGCAAATTCCACTATATATAATTTATAATATCGGAATATTTTGCTGAATAGTTTTTATTATAAATATAATAAAAACTATTACCTAATTATATGATACTACTTAATGAACTTTATTTGTAGGGGTATATGCAAAAATTTTGAAAAATTTTGAAAAATCACTACCTTTAATGAATAATAAAACTGCTCAACAGCATTTTTACTGTTGAGCAGTTAATATTAATCTTTTTTAGTTGTACTTCTTTCAGTTGTATCTTTTTCCATTGTATCTATTTCTGTTGCAGACTTACTATCTATATTTTCATCAAATTTATTTTCATCGAAGCTATTATCCGTATCTTCATAGTCAATAGATGAGCTTTTGTGATAAATTTTAACGTCTTTTTCAATGCAATTTCTTTCCTGACAAATTTGATCAGGTTTGCAATTACAGTCTTGCTTATCTTTATTTTTTTTCTTCTTTTTTGAAAGACCCAAATCTACTGCAAAATCTTCAGTTCTGCTTCTTTCCATTTTTTCTATTTCTTCTCTTTCTCTAGAAGCTATATCGATATTTAAGCTATTTAACGATTCATTCATTTCTTTTCTATCTAGAATGAATCTATTTCTAGTTCTATTTTTGCCAAAGTTTACCCAATTTTCATATTTAAAAGAATCATTTTTCATAAATGCTTTTTTTAGCTGGTAGAGGTTCAATACCTTTGACATTGAAGACATTACCAATATTCCAAGAGCTATTCCCAAGCTAGTTATAAAAGCTCTAGTACCAACTGTAGCAGCCTGTAAATATTCCTTTTGAATAATATAGTAAACTGTATTATATAGCCCGAGTCCAGGAACAAGCGGTAGTATACCTGGAATTACAATTATAATAGCAGGTTGTTTTAACTTTCTGGCTAGGTACTCTGCTGATAGAGAGACAAATCCCGCAGCCATGAAAGAAAATATCATTGGATTTTCATAGTGTTGGGAAGCTATTACATATATAAGCCAGCCAATTCCACCTACCATTGAATCATAAAAGAGTATTTTTCCTCTAACATTAAAAAATATGGCAAATCCACAAGTTGCTATTGCAGAAAAAATAAAGTGTTGCCATAGTGGAACATCATATATACTCATTTTATACACCTCCAATTCCAAGTACAAGAGCTACACCAGAAGCTATAGCAGTTACTATTACAAATACCTCAAATAACCTCGATGTTCCAGAAACCAAATTTCCAGAAATCAAATCTCTCATTGCCTTTACAAATGAAACACCAGGAAGAAGTGGCATAATGGAACCAACTATCAATGCTGATGGGCTAGAGATTATACCCCAATTATGCATTACAACTCCCATACCAGTAATCACTATGGAAGCAAGAAGTGCGGAGAACATCACTATAGCACTATATTTCATTGTTTTATCATATACAAAAGTACCTATTATTGAAACTAAAACAGTTAACATAAAGGTATGAATCTGATTACCGCCCAAAGTGGCAGCAAAACCTGCAGATGCAATTCCTGTTCCTAAAAAATATATAAGACTGGGATAAGCATTTAGCTTATCAATCCTATGTAGTTCTTTTATTTCTTCGTTAATATCCGGGTCAACTTTGTTTACAAATTCTCTTGAGAAATTGTTTAAAAGAGAAATTTTATCTAGATTCATTCCTCTTGTATCAATTGTTTTCATAAAACATAATCCATCAAACTTATCATCTGATATAATAATTACGGTTGGAGTGGTAAAGCAGTTTATATGATTGTATCCTCTAGATTTGCATATTCTAAGAACACTGTCTTCTACTCTATATGTTTCGGCTCCATTTTTAACCAACAATTCTCCAAGAAAAAGTGCAAGTTTAATTGTTTGCATTTTATATTCTTTATCTTCAAGTTTATTTACCACGGATGTCCTCCTTTCTATACATAAAATGTATACATCAATTTTATTTTATTATACTACAAGATTGTTTTAAAAGTATTGATTTTATAATGTTTGTAAACACACTGTTTCTATAAGAGCTATATGTAAAATGTATTTACAAAAAAACTTTAAAACTTTCTTATTTCAAAATACATAAATACTATACAACATGTAACTGAAAATGTATATACATATTTAAAAAAATTACATATATATATTATAAGCAATAAAATAAATAATTCAATTGATAAAATAGTTTCCATTATAAATTAAAAAAAGAATTTTATGTTATAAAAGGTTGGTAGAAATACTTTCAAAAAAAGATCGAAACTTTATTAGTGAAGAAAAATTTTTTTAAAAGGATCTATTAATAATGCTTAATTAGAATATATATAAAAAGAGATGATTTTGAAAACGTTTTTACATTTATAAAAAAAGAGTTATTTTTATTAGAATGAAAGCTTGCTTTTAAAGTGAAAAATTGTGGTATAATATTGAATTGGGAATAGATACGTATATTGATTTGTGTGTGACTTACATCATAAAGGGTATATATAAAGTAAGTGCGCAAATCATATTTTCTTTGGAATGTTTAAAGTAATGTTTTGAAAAATAACCAAAGAAAGCTCGTAAGAGTATATATTATACGATAAAGCTTATTATTTCAAAAAATTTAAAATAATGAGCAAAGACAGTAGTTTTAAATAGGAGGAATATTTATGAAAAGGAAAATGTCAGTGGTTCTTTCAGCAACTTTAGCCTTGAACATGGTCGCTTTTGGTGCCAGCCAAATTTCAAATGTACATGCTGAAGAGGACACAAATCAGTTTGAAGCAGTTTCTAACTTAGATATGGACAATGCTAAAAGAAGTGAAACTGAAGATAGTATATTAAAGCCAGGTACTCCAAATGCACCTACGCTAAAAATAGATGACTATGCAAGCGCAATGGAGGACATAAAAAAAGATTTAAATAAAGATATCAATTTACCTTTATTTGTAAGCTCTTCACAGAGTGCTATCAAGGGGAAATTGATGAAGGGCGTAGGTGTAGCTCTTTATAAGCTTAGTGACCAAGAAGTAAAGAATAAAGAATTTACTCCAATTGCTAATGGATCAAATAGTGATAACTTAATATCTGATAGCAAATTCAATATTCAGTCAGAAAGTGGAGATTTTTTACTTCCTTTCAAAAATGAAAATTTAAAACCAGGAGATCACATGGGAATATGTGTTTCATATTCAGTTCAAGGTCAAAATAAAACATTTATAATTGACTCTATATATTTAGGAATTAATGCTCCAACAGTAAAGTTAAATGAAAAGGTAGATATTAATTCTTTAATAACAGGACTTCCAAGTGACGCTACAATTGAAGTGGTTAAGGATGTAGATACTACTACAATAGGAAGTCATGAAGCAAAGATAAATATAAAATATCAAAATACATCTACACCATTATCATTACCTGTATTAGTTAGCTCTTCTGGTGGATCAGGTCAAGGTGAAGTAGTAACAAGTCCTTATAGAATAGCAGGAAGTAATAGATTTTCAACAAATATAGAATCTATAAAAAGAAACTTTGAAAAGGGTAAGGTAGATACAGCGATAGTAGCTTCTGGTTACAACTTTGCGGATCCACTAGCAGCTGGACCTTTGGCTATGAAAATGAATGCTCCAATAGTATTTTCAGGTGATAAGGGACTAAATTCTGAGGCTATTAAGGCAATTAATGATTTAGGCGTGAAAAATGTAATAGTAGTAGGTGGAAATAACACAGTTCCAGCAAGCGTGGAAACACAACTAAGTGGACTAAATGTTAGAAGAATCGCTGGTGTTAACAGATATGAAACATCTAAGCTAATAGCAAAAGAATACGGACCTTCTCGTAGTGTAATATTCACTGATGGTAGAATGTTTGCGGATGCATTGTCAGCAACACCTCTATCTAAAAAGATAGGTGCACCTATAGTATTAGTGAGAAATGAAGCAAATATACCTTCAGATGTTAATAAGTATAAAGATGCTTATATAGTAGGTGGTAAAAATTCAGTAAGTTTAGGAATTGAAAATAAATTGAAAAATTCTATTAATAAAGACAAAGTTTATAGAGTATTTGGTGCAAATAGATCACAAACATCGACACAGGTATCAAAGCTTGTTAAATTTGATAAAAATATCATAGCAAATGGAAATAGTTTTGCGGATGCTCTAAGTGCAGTAAATATGCTAAATACAGGTGGTAAAAACCTAGTCTTAGTTGGAGATACAAGAGCTTCAAGTGATGTTATGGAATTCGTAAACGGAAAGACTAATTATATTATAGGTGGTTATTCAACAGTTCCAAAATCAATATTAGGATTTTAAGAGAATAATTATTTAAATTTAATCGTATAGTAAAAGTATTATTTCTTTAAAAAGAGCCTTATAAATAATTTATAAGGCTTTTTTATTGTGTATATAAATTAGTTGGACTAAACTTTAAATATTCAGAAAATATTGATTTTTATGTCTATATATGTTAATCTAAAAGTACAAGATAGTGTTATTTTCTATTATTATATAATGTTGATTGATAGAAAAGATTGTTATTTATTAAGAAGTTAATATTTTTAGAAGTTTTTATTAAAAATATTATTTGTAAGAATTTGAACGTATTATTTTATAATTAATTCAAATATTGATTAGCTAAGGAGGGGATTATATGAATAATCGTAAAAAAGTAAGTATTTTATTGGTTTCTAGCGTTGCCTTATCATCTGGCCTTATCCAAACTCCTGTTATGGCATATAGCAGTCAAACAGAGCATGTGGGGGATATAATAAACCACTCTCCTGAAATGATGGTAAGTGGTGAGGGGATTAATCCTAGAAAAATTGTTGATAAAGATAATATACAGAAAATAACTGACTTGTATAGAAAGGCAGAAAAAATAGAATTAGATAGCTCAAAGATTTTAGATAGCTATGATTTATATTTAAACTTTGCTAATAATGTTACTATAGGTTTTAGAACAAAAGACTTAAATGGAGAATACCTAGGGTATTGCACCATGGGAGAACAGATAGTTCCATTTAAGACAAAAGAAAACATAGCTGCAAAAATATTAGAGATAGTTAAAGATACAAATAAGTTTACGGAGTATTATGAAGATGGGCAATCAATACGTGAGGGAGACTCAGTTGCTAGATCTGTTGAAATTAGTAGGGCAACCTACTCGTCAGCGGACAATGTTATCATCTCAGGACAAGATGGCATTGCGGACTCTCTTGCATCAGCACCTCTATCAAGCTTTTTAAAAGCACCAGTGTTGGTTACAGAAAAAGACAGTTTAAGAGGAGAATTAGAGGCTGAAATAAATAGATTAGGAGCTAAAAATATATACTTTACATCTGGAGATAATGTTATAAGTTCTAATGTAAAAGATAAATTAAGAAAAAATGGGTATAATATAACTGACTTGTCTTCTAGAAATAGATATGAGACATCAGAGAAAATCGCAGAATATCTCGTATCAAAGGATGGAAGTGGAGAAAAAACTATTTTAATAAATGGTAAAAATTATGCCGATGCTCCTTCGATATCAGCGTTTTCATATGAACAAAGGGCTCCGATACTACTTACAAATGGTAAGATATTGAGAAAAGAAACATTTGATATCATCAAGAAAAACCAAAATTTATTGATAGTAGGGGGATACAATTCTATACCAGAAGCTATGCAAAACAAATTAAGTGATAATTATATCAAAAATGCTAGACTGGATGGTAAGAATCGATACGAAACTTCTAGAAATATAGTATCTGGATTATTTACCGATACAGACAGACTTTTGATTGCTGATGGAAATAAGGATTTAGCTGCAGGAATACTATCAGCAGGATACTGTGTTGAAAATGATAGACCATTATTACTTGTAAAAAAAGGTGATAAGAATAATGATGCATTAAAGGATAAAAATAAGATGTATTTGTCTTTTAAATCATATGAAAATTTACAATAATGACATTAACCAATATTTAAGATAGCTTACTGGAAGATTTCTCAGTAGGCTATTTTTGTTTAAAATCAAAAAAAATAAAAGTTTATATTTAGTAAACAATAAAGTGCTTTTTATTAAACAGCTGTGATTTAAAAAGCTCTATAAGACATCAGATATGCACGTTTAAGGAGAATATTATTTTTCTTATTATTTTCGAAAAAATTATTGATTTTTTTGTGTACAGCATATATAATTAATCTTGTTTAATAATAATAAACAAATAGTTTAGTGTTTAGTAACTTAAAACATACAATAATTGATGTATTTAATAATTGTATAAAAATATTTTTAAGTATGAGAACTTTCTATAAAAGCTAATAAGGAATGGAGGGAATGAGATGGATATTGGTGAGAAGATTAAAAGATTGCGTACAGAAAAACAACTGACCCAGGAGGAGTTGGCAAATCGATGCGAATTGTCAAAGGGTTTTATTTCACAGCTAGAAAATGACTTAACATCACCATCAATTGCTACTTTGGTAGATATATTAGAAATATTAGGGACAAATTTAAGGGATTTTTTTGCAGAAGAAGTAACTGAAAAAATAACTTTTAAAAAAGATGACATGTTCGAGACAGAAGATTTTGAATTAGGATATACATTTAAATGGCTAGTTCCAAACTCACAAAAAAATGATATGGAACCTGTTCTCGTAAAGGTTGAAGCAGGTGGAAGATACAAAGAAGATAAACCTCATGAAGGTGAGGAGTTTGGATACGTTCTAAAGGGAACAATATGCCTATATATAGGTGATAAAAAATTAAAGGTTAGAAAAGGAGAAAGCTTTTATTACAAACCAAAAAAGAATCATTACATTACGAATGAAGGGAAGACTCCAGCTGAACTAATATGGATTAGCTGCCCACCATCATTCTAATTTTAATAAAAGGGGTGAAGTATTTGAAAAATAAATTAATAGAGTTAAAAAATATTTCAAAATCGTTTGATGATAATACAGTGTTGGATAATTTTAATCTTACAATAAATGAGAATGAATTTTTGACACTTTTAGGTCCAAGTGGATGTGGAAAAACAACACTTTTAAGGATAATTGCAGGATTTGAATTTGCCGATGAGGGAGATGTGTACTTTGGAGGATATAAGGTCAACAGTGTACCAGCCTATCAAAGAAATATAAATACAGTATTTCAAAAGTATGCGTTATTTCCACATATGGACGTATATGATAACATAGCTTTCGGTTTGAAAATCAAAAAGCTAGATAAAGAGACTATAGACGAAAAGGTGAAAAATATGCTTGGTCTTGTATCTTTATCAGGTTATGAAAAAAGATCTGTAACAAGCCTATCTGGGGGACAGCAACAGAGAGTTGCTATAGCTAGAGCCCTAGTTAATGAACCTAAGGTGTTATTACTAGATGAACCTCTAGGGGCACTTGATTTAAAATTAAGACAAGAAATGCAAAGCGAACTGAAAAAAATACAAAAAAAATTAGGAATTACATTTATATTTGTAACTCATGATCAAGAAGAGGCTTTGAGTATGAGTGATACTATAGTGGTTTTAGATAAGGGTGTAATTCAGCAAATAGGAAGCCCAGTTGACATATATAATGAACCGCAAAATGCATTTGTAGCTAACTTTATTGGAGAAAGCAACATAGTAGACGGAGTTATGCATAATGATTTTGATGTTGAATTTTGTGGCAAGAAATTTGAATGTGTCGACAAAGGATTTGAAAAAGATGAAAGGGTCGAGGTAGTAATAAGACCAGAAGATATATCTATGGTAAGTGCACAAGAGGGTATGCTAAAAGGTATAGTAAAGTCATCAATATTTAAGGGTGTTCATTATGAAATAGAAGTAGAAGAAAATGGCAGAAAATGGCTTCTTCAAAACACTAAAAGCGCTCCAGTTGGAAGTGTATTGGGAATGTCATTTACACCTGAGGATATTCATATAATGCATAGAGGAGATGCATAAATATGAGAAGAAAAATAAGAAAAAATACGGAAGCAGATAAGAGAACAAGTAGAATGGCCTACCCTTATGCACTGTGGTCAGTGATTTTTATTCTTGTTCCGCTCGTATTGGTTGTTTTTTATAGTTTTACACAGACATCGGATGCAGGGATCACTTCTTTTACTTTTGACAACTATAAAGAAGTATTTAATCCTTTATTTTATAAGGTATTTTTAAGATCATTTGTATTATCAGGAATAGCTACAATCGCCTGTATATTAATAGGTTATCCAGTTGCATATATAATTTCAAAGATGGATATTAGTAAAGGTTCAACATTGATATTATTATTTATACTTCCTATGTGGATGAACTTTCTTCTTAGGACCTATGCATGGATAGCTATACTTGGCAAAAATGGACTTTTAAATAATTTTTTAGCCTTATTTGGGCTTCATCCGAATTCCATACTTTACACTAGTTCTGCAGTATTATTAGGTATGATATATAATTTTTTACCTTTTATGGTGCTTCCTATCTACACAACTTTGCAAAAGATTGATGGAGATTTGGTCAATGCAGCAAAGGATTTAGGAGCTAACGATATTACGGTATTTAGAAAGGTTATATTTCCGCTTAGTATGCCAGGCGTGATGAGTGGAGTAACAATGGTATTTATGCCTTGTGTTACGACATTTGCAATATCAAGATTGCTTGGTGGAGGAAAGACTATGTTGGTCGGAGATTTAATTGAGCAGCAGTTTACTACAGTTGGTGACTGGAACTTTGGTTCTGCAGTTTCTATTGTTATGATGCTTATTATACTAGTGTTTATGGGGCTAATGAATAAGGTCGATAGAGAAGCTACGGAAGGAGGCGGTCACAGTGTTAGGAAAAAGTAAAAGAAGAAAAATTTTCTCCAATATATACTTAGTATTAGTGTTTATTTTTCTGTATGCGCCAATTGCGGCATTGATTATATTCTCTTTTAACAAATCAAGGTCAATGGGTCATATTACTGGATTTACATTGCAGTGGTACAAGCAACTTTTGCAAAATGAGACCATAATGAGTGCACTCTATTATACATTGACAATTGCCATACTTGCATCGGTTATCTCTACGATATTTGGAACAATAACATCTATAGGAATATTTAAGATGAGAGGTAAGGCTAGGATGACTCTTTTAAATATAAATTATCTTCCAGTGCTTAACACTGAAATAGTAACAGGTATTGCAATAATGAGCTTGTTTGCATTTTTTAAGATGAACTTTGGTTTTAAGACTATGCTTTTATCTCATATAATGTTTTGTACACCTTATGTAATACTTTCGGTTCTTCCAAAGCTAAGGCAGCTTCCTGAGAATGTGGAAGAGGCAGCACTTGACCTTGGAGCAACTCCCTGGTTTGCTATAAGAAAAATTGTAATACCACAGATTAAACCAGGAATTATATCAGGTTTTCTTATGGCATTTACAATGTCAATAGATGATTTCGTAATATCATTTTTTAATACAGGAAATGGAGTAAGTAACCTATCTATAGAAATTTATGGTATGGCTAGAAGAGGTATTAAACCAGAAATTAATGCTTTATCTACTCTTATGTTTACTACTGTGCTGATACTTTTATTCCTTGCAAATAGAAGGGATTCAATTATTAAACAGGCTTCAAATAGAATGTAGATAAAGAGGAGGGTATTATGAAAAAAAATAAAATAATAAAATTATTATTAATGTTGTCAATAATTATATCTGGCTCATTTTTATTTGCAGGATGTAGGGCTGGTGGACAGGATTCTTCTAAGGTATTAAATGTATATAATGTCGGGGATTATATAGATGAAAGCCTTATAAAAGAATTTGAGAAAAAAACTGGTATAAAAGTACAATATTCTACCTACGATACAAATGAGATGATGTATCAAAAAGTAAAAAGTGCTAGTACCAAATATGATTTGATATTTCCATCTGACTACATGGTACAAAAGATGAGCAATGAGGGCTTATTAAGAAAGATAAATTATAATAATATACCAAATTATAAATATATAGATCAAGAGTTTTTACACAATAAATATGATCCAGACAATCTTTATTCTGTACCATATATGTGGGGAACCTTGGGAATTGTATACAACAAAAAACTTGTAAAAGAAAAAGTAGATAGTTGGGATATACTATGGGATCAAAAATATAAGAGAAACATACTGATGTTTGATTCAGTTAGAGATACTATGGGAGTGGCTCTAAAAAAATTAGGCTATAGTGTAAATACGAAAGATCCAAAAGAAATAGAGGCAGCAAAAAATCTTTTAATAAAACAAAAACCATTGGTTTTAGCATATGTTAATGACGATGGTAAAGATAGAATGATAGGTAATGAAGCCTCTATGGGAATATTTTATTCTGGAGATGTTCCTATGATGAAGCAAGAAAATAAGGACTTAGAGTATGCTATACCAAAAGAAGGTAGTAATATCTGGACAGATGCGATATGTATTCCTAAAACTGCAGACAATCAAGACTGGGCAGAGGCTTTTATAAACTTTCTCTGTGACCCAGAAGTTAACGCTAGAAATACAGAATATATAGGATACTCTACTCCTATCTCAGAAGGAAGAAAGAAGCTTCCTAAAGAGATGAGAGAAGACCCTAGTTTATACCCAGATAAAGACATCATAAAAAAATGTGAGGCATATCTAGATCTTGGACCTACAATTAAAATTTATGATAAAGCATGGATACAATTAAAAAGTAACTAATTGATAAATCGGAGTAAAAATAATTACTTCGATTTATTTATTTACTATTCTTTAGAAAAACTTAAGGCTTAATTTGTTGACATATCTAACTTTATTTAAGATAATATCATTATATTTAATAGTAATATTTAAGCTAAAGTATAGACTATTGTATAAAATGAATAAAGGTGTACCGTTTGGTAAGCCTGTTTGTTTTACTAAATATAAAGTTATGATACAAAAGTAAAACAAAGGGCTTAGAGAGGAGATTATGGAGATAGATATAAGCAAAGGAATAGGAAGTTTATATTCTGAAGAAGAAATATTAAATAATATTAATAAAGAAAATAATAAAAATATATCATCTAGATCTAATAAAGTATCTATAAGTACAAATAAAAGTAAAAAAAGGTCAAGAAGAAAGAAAAAAATGAAAAAGTGGCCAATACTATTATTAATATTATTTATGATAGCTGGATATGGAGCAATCACAAGCATTAAAAATTCAAATAATTTAATGATAGATAGAAACAATATCGACAAGGAAGAATTTATTTCAAGAGTAGAAAATGTAGCAATAACTGAATATAAAAAAAGTGGAGTACTACCCTCAATTACCATATCACAGGCAATCTTAGAATCTAGTTGGGGAAACTCTAGTCTGGCAATAGAAGGAAATAACTTATTTGGAATCAAAGCTGATAAGTCCTGGACTGGAGAAAAAATAAACTTCAATACAGAAGAATATAATAAGTCATATGTTAAAGCTGATTTTAGAAAATATAATTCATGGGAAGAAAGTATACAGGATCACAGTCGATTTTTGATGGAGAATAAAAGATATTTAAATAGTGGGCTTTTTAAGAGTAAAAACTATAAAGATCAGGCACAAGCTTTGGAGGATGCAGGATATGCAACCACTATGGATTCTGCAGGAAATAAGATTTATGCCGAAAAGTTAATAAGAGTAATTGAGAGCAATAAGTTATATGATATTGATAACAAAGTAATTAATAAAACAGAATAATGCTAAAAAATATTAAATTAAATATTAAATTAAATATTAAATAAAATGCAGATGAGAAAGTTTTGAGTTCATATTTTAAATATAAATAAATTATGTTTTAATAAAAAGGTTTATTTTTAGTGAAAAGTATGATAAAATAATTAATTGTTGAGTACAGCAGATGATCGCAGGCAGAAATGCGTGAGGAAAGTCGGAGCACCACAGAGCAGGGTGCTAGGTAACGCCTAGTGAGAGCAATCTTAAGGATAGTGCAACAGAGAGATACCGCCGTTTACGGTAAGGGTGGAAAGGCGAGGTAAGAGCTCACCAGCACATAGGTGACTATGTGGCTATGTAAACCCCACCTGGTGCAAGGCCAAGTTAGGAATTAGGAGTGTAGCTCGCACTCCCCAGATGGTAGGCCGCTTGAATTTATTGGTGACAATAGATCTAGAAAGATGATCATCTAATACAGAACTCCGCTTATAGCTGTGCTTAATAAAAATAGCTGCATTGTTTTCAATGCAGCTATTTTTATTAATAAGGAAATAGGTCTAAACAATACATTGCGGAGTGTATCAATACATATTTATATGGATTTATACAGCCATATATTGTATAATAGAAATGTATATTGCAAAACATTTTTTTGCGAAACTTAACTAGTAAGGAGTGAAGGTTTTGGATAACTATGGAAAAGAATTGATCCAATCTGCTGTTAGAGAGGTAGATAGGAAGTTTATAGAAAATAAATATGAATTTAATCGCGAACTGAACAACGCTTTGCGAAACAAATACAATAAAGTAGAAAAAGATGAAGAAAAGTATATTGAGCTTTTAAAGTTTAATGTGATTTACTACAAGGCTATTATAAAAAAGTTAGAGACTATAATAGAAATGTGGATACAAAATGGAGTAATATCAAGTACAGAGTCTGTTGATAAGAGTATAGAAAACATTACTCGATCTTCAAGAAAGTATGTCAATGAAGCCATGAAAGGTGGAACTCAGCATCTAAATGACAAGGACAAAGAGATATTCTTTTCCTATGACAATAGTAGTGGGTTAGAAAGAATTGAAAAGGTGGAAAATGACTACAAAATATTGAATATTTACAAAGATATGTTGGGAATGGTGATAGCTGAAATTTCCAGTAATGTAGATAAATACAAAGTTATTTTAGATATGAATTTGGCTGAAGTGAAAATTGACACAATGGATGAGATATTCAAGATGGTCAATGAAATCCTATTTAGCGAGGATCCTTCTAAAAGTGAATTTGAAGATGAGGCATTGGTAGGGGAAGAGGAAATTACTACCAGAAATGTTGAGGACTCAGATAAATGCACTAGCTTTAAAAAATATGTATCAATGATTAGCACACCAGAAATTTCTGTGAAGATTAACGATATGTTTAGAAGATCAAACGATTTAGAGGGGATTGAAGAAGATGAAGATTCATATCTTTTTTCAGTTGAAATGAAAGATTATGTATCTTGTATGGTTCTTTTGCAGGATTATCTTCCAGAAGATAATAGATCCTTTATAAAAAATATATTTAGGGCATTTGTAATTGGTAAGATAAGTGAAGAACAGTTTAGAGAGCTTTGTGATAAGTTTATAAGAGAACACACATTCCTAGATAAGAGAACATGGTTAGAATGTCAAAAGAATGTAAAGTCAGATTTTAATATGGAAAATAATAATTTCTTCGGCGAGAAAATTCTAGATCATAATGCAGAAGATCTTTCTAATGATGAAATGATGGATTTATTGATTCATCTTGAAGAGGATGTCAGTATAGAAGAAGGCATCGAGTACGCCATAGAAGATTCTTTTGCTAGACAGGATGAAGAGAATATTACGGGATTTGCTCAAAAGCTTAAACAAGGAATTTCTTCTATTTCAGATAAATTAAAGATGAATGAAGATCATGGACATGAAGAGTATGATGAATATGAAGATGACTATGATGAAGAGTTCTACGATGATGAATTTGAAGATGATATAGATGATTACAATGAAGAATATGATGGGAAAGAAAGCTTTACTAGCAAAATAAAAAATCTATTTAGTAAACATAAGTATGAAGATGATGAAGAGTATGAAGATGATTACTATGATGAAGACGAAGATGATTTTGACGATAGTGAAGATTATGATTTGGATCCAGAAATGTTTACAGGAGATGAATCTATTCAGGATGAAGGCGCAATAGAAATATTAAAGATGCGTGAAAAGAGTAAAAGAAGAGATGATGAAAGAGTAAAGAAAGAATTCAATAAATTGCAGAGCGAAAGACAGCTAGCAGAAGAAATAAATAAAAATGGATCTATGTCTTTTGTAGATGATGAAGATATAATATTTGATGAAAATGATTATATCTATAAAAAAAATAAGGAAAGAAAAAAGAATTCACTAGACAAAAGAAATAAAGATTTATTCGATCATACAATAAACGGTGAAATATCAATTGAAGAAGTAAATGATTCACAACAAACTGGCAAAGAAAAGGCAGATTTGGAAGAACCACTGACTCCTGTTGAGATCGAAGAATACAATAAGGAAGAAAAAAATGAGTTTAAACCTATTTTAGGAGAGACTCAAAGACTTCATACTGGAAATATAAGAAGATCAGATGATAAGACTACAGTCATAGAATTGGGAACTTTAGACAGTATAAAAGAAAAAGAAAAAAAACATCCTCACATAAAGGACGAGATACAAAAAATAGATAGAAATAAAAAAGTTTACTCTTATGAAGAATCTTTACCATCTAAGGAAAAGTCGGGAGAAGATGAAGATAATTCGAAAAATAAAGTAGTTAAAAAGAAGGAAACAGATCTTAAAAAAATTGATGATGGACATGTATTTGAAGAACTAGAAGCTATGAAAGCTATGAACTTTAAGGACATCTCAGTAACTCCAACTGATTCAAACAAAGGGGAAAAAGTAGACTTATCTTCTTTTGGAAAAAATAAAAATAAATCGATTAAAAAGACTGCTAATGAAAAAATAGTAAAGAAAAGTGATAAACAAAAAGATCAAGAAGATACAAAAAAAGAAAATAAACAGCCTATAAAGAATAAAGAAAATAACAAAACTAGAGATAATAAATCATCTTTAAAAAATAAGATAGGAAATATTGGCAAAGGGATTGTAGGAGATGACACTAGTGAAACAGTAATGTTTTCTAAGAAAAAAATAGTAAGAGATACTATAATAGTTGTCGCTATAGTAGTGCTAGTATTTTTCTCATATGTATTTATTATTAAGGGATTTAAGGTTCCAACAGTGGAAGAAACAAATAATAATACAAAGATAACACAAAAGGCTAAAAATGAAGAAAATGCAGACTCTAGTAATAAGGATTTAAACAAGGATACTAAGGATATTGCTCAGAAAACTGAAAAAGAAAAAGAAAAAGATGAAATAGAAACTAAGGCAGGAGAGCTAGATAGAGAGGCAGAAAAGTACAAAGGCCAAAAAGGTGTGTACTACACAGTATTTATCGGAGCGACAAAGGATAAAGATGGGGCTGAATCAGTTGCATACAACTTTGCACAAAAGGGAATTGACTCTAAGGTTGTAAGAAATGGTGGATATTATATGCTAAAGGTTGGAGAGTATTTTGATTACAATCAAGCACATTATCAATCACAAAAAATAAGCTCAAAGGGAGTACAAAATTATATTGCTTCTCAGAATAAATATTATGACTTAAAGATTGAAGCATATCAGACCAGAATACCAAACCTGTCCGCAGATCAGCTTAAAACTGACTATGAAGATATCAAAAATCAAATATCTTCAACAGGAAAGAATTCTCAATATGTTACAAATCTAGATGAAATTTATTCAGAAGCTATAAAAGAGAAACAATAGATTTATTGTATTAATATACTGATATTAAGGAGGAACAGGTTTTGTTAAAACTTGGAGAAAAAATAATATTTAGTATAAAATCTGGGTTCAGTCTAAATGGGACATATGATTACAATTTAGATGACAAATGCTTGCAATTAACAAACCTTGGAAACATATATGTTTCCAAGGTTGATTGTTTACCAGAAGAAAGTTCAGATTTTATTATGTATGATTACTCTGAAGAGGGGATTAATCTGTATTCAGAATTAGATGGTGAAAGTATCAATATTATTTCTGAAGAGTTGCCTTTTAAAATTATAGAAGGAAACCATAAAACAGAAGTAAAGTTAAGTCTTATTATGATATTAGATTTTGAAGAATTTGCAAAGATAGATGAAGAAATTAAAAACATGATCTTTGATTTTAGACAAGGTGATATCATTATGACAGCAGATGGCAAATATACATTTGCTGGAGAGTTGGAAAGAGAAGGAGCTAGATTAATATTCAATAGTGGAAGAAATCGATTCGAGCTGAATTTTGAAGATGTTGAAAGTTTTTCTGAATCGTTTAATAGAATCAACCTTAGGGGATATTTTTACATGGATACAAATTCTATAGTAATGAGAAATATTTCTTTTGTGGGAGCTCTTGAGCAGTATATACTTCCTAGAGAGTTTGAAAAAACGGTATCTGAAAACAAAAAAATTGGTCGTTTGCCTAAAGAAGATCCAGTAGTTTTTTGTAAAATAACAGGAAGAATAAAGGATAAAACTTATTTGTCTAAAAATATGTTTCTTATAAATCATGATAATTTATTTGTTTTTTATGAAAAGAGACAGAAAAATGAAGTTATATGCAAAGAAATAGAAAGCTTTACAAAATATGATTTAGGGAATGGTAACTATATAGTTTATAACGGTGACGATGTATACAATATGTACATTAACAAAGATGATGCAGAAATGGTAGGGTTTAATAGCATGGGCGAAATTGATGAGAAATATCTAGGCTATACGGAAGGTATGAGACCTTTCTTCATAGAGATTGATAAAGATTTAATAAAAATATGTAACTCTAAAGAAAACGCGATATTAAACATTAAAAAAGAAGAAATTTCTGAGATAAACATTCATGAAGAAAAAGAAACAATTAGTGAAAATTTGCTTAATGTACAGATAAGATATACAAATAAAAAAGTGAATTTAAACTTAAATAGGAAACTAGTTACAGAATTAATAGATGAAGTATTTTCAGGGTACCAAAAATCACTATTTGATCATATTTCAGTAGAAGAAACATATGATAATTGGGTTAAAACTGTTTCTGATATGGTGATATATAATTTGTTTGGCCAGATATATGGATTAAGTGGTAAGTTATCTATAAATAGGCCTGAAAATTATGATATTTTAGAGTGGGTTGATTTTGTAAATGATTTCTATGAAGAAATTGAATCTCAAAAGAGAAACACTGATGAAATAACAGTTTACCTTACAGATATATTGGAGAAAAATGAATTAAAATACTTCAGAGGCTTAGAAAAAGAGTGTGATATATCCAGTTTAGAAAAATTGAGTTCACTTTTGATAGAGATGAGAAGAGATATAAATTATGATCTAAATGATATTCTTAAAAAATTTGATATGTTAGAATATATTATTTTACCTAAAGAAATGAGAAAATCATCAATTAGACTTCTTAAGGAGAGTCAGATATACCAAATAGAATATTTTGGTGGAATGGCCCTTAAGAAAATCAAACATCTGATATATGGCATGTTGCCATATTACATAGAAAAAACAATAAAGAGTATATTTGAAATATATTATGATATTTATAAGAATTATGAAAAAATCGATGAAAATGAATTAAAGGTTGAATTGATGAATAGAATAAAATCGGCATATATTTTTAAGCAGTTTTCTATCAGTGAAGAATCTTGTGTTTTAAGAAAAGATGCAATAGATGATTTATATTCTTTGGTCAAATTTTCTTCGATGAGAATAGATAGTGAATTTTATTATACAGGTGGATATAGATAAGTAAAGCTGCTTTATAGTTACTAAATAAATAAAAATTTTGTGTTTTATGGAAAGCTGTAGAAAAATGTAGTATTATAAGTAGTATATTCTTTTTGCATATTACTTTGAGAGAAAGACCAATTATGATATAGTTTATTCTTACAATATATAATATCTACATGATTAACTAGAAGGGAATGGTTAAAATACTATGTTGATAGGCGATATAATGAATAAAGAATACAGATTATGTGAATTTGATGAAAGAGAAAAAAGCGTGTTATATCGATTAGTAGATTTAGATGATCTACTTTTGGAAGATGCTAATATTGATGAAGATAATATTTTGGAAATTGTAGATCCAGATATAGCGGGCAAACTTATTTAGAGGAGATGATAAATTTTATGGATACAATATTATTAGCGGGTGGTGCAGGTTATATAGGAAGTCATACTGCTGTGGAACTATTGAATTCTGGTTACAATGTTATAATAGTTGACAACTACTCTAATAGCTATCCAGTTGTAATAGATAGGATTGAAAAAATCACTTCAAAGAGACCTACTGTATATGAAACAGATACTAGAAGTAAAGATTTTGAAAAAGTATTTAAGGAAAATAAAATAGATGCAGTAATAGATTTTGCAGCCTATAAATCCGTTGGAGATTCGGTAAAGGAACCTTTAAAATATTATGATAATAATATTTTATCACTTTTAAATACACTTAACTTGATGAAAAAATATAATGTGAATAACTTTGTTTTTAGCTCATCAGCTACTGTATATGGAAGTGTACCAGAAAAAGATCTTCCAGTTGATGAGGATTACGGAAGAACTACTACCAACCCATATGGAAATACAAAATTAATGGGAGAAGAAATACTTGAAGATTTATCACATTCGGATAAACAATTCAATACCATTATTTTGAGATATTTTAATCCAATTGGTGCACATAAATCGGGACTTATCGGGGAAGAAAGTACAGACGTTCCAGCAAACATAATGCCTTACCTTACAAAGGTCGCTATTGGCGAGCTTCCATATTTAAGAGTATTTGGAAATGATTATGAAACATCTGATGGTACAGGCGTAAGAGATTATATACATGTTGTAGACTTGGCGACAGGCCATGTAAAGGCTCTAGAAAGACTTTTGAACAGTGATACTGGGCTAGAATACTATAACCTGGGAACAGGTAGAGGGTATAGTGTTATGGAGCTTATAAACGCATTCTCAGATGTTTGTGGTAAAGAAATTCCTTACAAAGTTATAGAAAGAAGAGAAGGAGATGCCGCTTCTTCTTATGCAGACTCATCAAGAGCGAAAAAAATGCTAGGATGGGAAGCTATGCATAATTTAAAAGACATGTGTGAAGATTCATGGAGATGGCAAAAAATGAATCCAAAAGGATATATTGAATAACAATTGTAGATCAGAAGATGTACTGAAGGAGGAATTATGTTCAAAAAACTTGTTTCTGTTGTTTTGATTACGATGCTAGTTATTTTTATACCTGGGTGTAGTAATGATAAAAGCGTGAAATCAGACAACAAAGATATCACTAATAAAAAGGCAGAAGTAACAGTATATCTACCTGAAGGACAGGATATAGACAATAAATACAAAGATGATATTAATATAGCAGTCAATTATTTGCCAGATAATGGTAAAGATTTTACTCAAAAAGACGTAAATGCTATTGTAAATAATATAGATAAACATGTAAAAGTGCTAGTTATAAGTACTGAAAAAAGTGGATTAAACGATGTATTTAAAAAAGTAAAAGAAAAATTACCTGGAGTAATAACAGTCGCAGGTGACATGGGAGAGATGCATAATGATAATCTCGGAAAATTATTAAAAAATCCTGACTTAGATGTAGGATTTAGGTTGGAAAAAAATAAAGGTGGTCAAACAGCAGTCGAAATGGCCGAACAGATGAATGCAAAGAAATTTTTATATTTATATGTGGACAATGCTAAAGAAAATCCAGATGTAAATGAAGATATGAATGAAGCCCAGGCCTACTGCAACAAAAATGGGATTGAGTTTTCTAAGCTTGCTGTAAGTAGTGAAGATATAAATTCAGGTCTCGCTGAAAAGATAAAGGCAGCTTCACCAGACAATATAGAAAATTTGGCAGTATACCCTGGAAGTTCCGATTTATCAAAAGAAACATTTAATGGTGCAATTAAATATTTTTATATTATTCCGGACTTAAATAGTGGACAAGATGGTAAATTATTATCTGAAAAGTTGAATTTAAAAAAAGAATATGAAGAGCTAAGTAGAGTTTTATATGATAAAAAAGTTCAGGAAAAGCTAAGTAAAATAAATATGGATGGAAAAATAGCTGGTATATCAGAAGGCGTTGGAGCTGTACCTGCCGAGCTAACAATAGAAATAGCTAAGTATATGTATGAAAGAAATTATATGATCGAAGAGTGCTATACAGATGCGTCTGTAAAGGATAGAGCCAATAGGAATTTAGACTTGTCTGTACTTCCAGAATATATAGGCTCATCTTCAGGGTATATCAAAAATCTAGTGCTTAGTCCAAGAGTTTATTAGTGGAGGAAAAGATGAATAAAAAATTTAAAAAAATTGTTCTTGCATCTGCTTCTATAATTCTATCATCAGTTCTATTGATTGGATGTTCAGGAAAAGAAAGTAAAAATCAAACTGAATTACTAGATAGCAAGAAGGATTTGAATACAAAAGTGGCAATAGTCACTCAGAGTAAAAAGGAAAATGAGAGATCTTTCTCTTCTGCTGAATCAGAAAAATTAAATAGTTTATATAGAATTGAAAGAGACCCTAATAAAAAAAGCAGTGTAGAACATTTTGTATTACCAGATAATTTTGAGAATAACGAAAAAGAAACCCAAAAGGTGTTTGATAAAATAAAAAAAGATAAAAAAATAAATGTTTTGGTTTTATCTTCAAATAAACCAGGAACCTTGGAATATGTTAAGGAGTTAAAAAAGGAAAGAAAAGATATAATGACTATATCAGCTAATTTAAATGAAGATGATAAAAGTCTTATTAATAATTTTGATTTAAATTTTGAGTCTGGTAATATTGACAGAGGTGAAAGAATAGCGGAATTGGCAAAATCACTAGGAGCTGAAAGATTTATTTACTTTACTTCTGATAAAGATTTAAGCATTGATAAAAATAAAAAAATATTGGATGGAATAATATCTAAATCTAAAGAATGTGAGATGCCAATTGAAGAGATAAAAATACCAAGTGAGTTGGATTCTTATCAGAAGAAGGCATTTTTATCAAATCAGATTGATGAGTTAGTAAAAAAATATGGAAAAGATATTAACATATATACCTTTGATAGTGATTTAGATGAAGTATTAGCTAGTAAACTTTTAGACAAAAAGTTTTTTGTTTCAGAGTTTTCTCAACCAAATGTATCTAAATTATTGATGAAAGTATATGGTAAAAAGGGAATTTCTAGAATGCAAGAAAATTATGTATGGATGAACTCTCAGATAGGAACATTTTTGAGAGTTAACTATGATATAGAAAGAAGAGTAGGAGCGAGTGCTGTTGATGCAGATTCTTACATCATCAAATTTGCTTCTGAGCTAGGTTCAAATCTTAAGAGTAAAAGTAAGGGTGCTCAAACAGCATATAACTCATACTTTTTAGAAAAAATATCTAGAGCAAGGGGAAAGACTGAAAGTGGATTTGTAAATAAATATAAGGGTGTGGGCAATTTTAAAATTATTGATCCAGACCAAATAGTGTATTAATATTTATGTCGCAAAAATAAATTATTAGGAGAGATTTAAATATGGTTATGATAATACCAAAAGATTACAAGTGTGAACTTGGAGTATTGGAGACACAAAAGGCTATAAAAAATTTAAAGGACTTTTTTCAAACAGAATTAAGTAAAGAACTAAATTTATTGAGAGTTTCTTCACCTTTATTTGTACTACCTGAGTCAGGTACAAATGATAATTTAAGTGGAGTAGAAACTCCAGTAAGTTTTAGTGTACCTTTTCTAAATAAAAAGGCAGAAATAGTACAATCACTTGCAAAGTGGAAAAGAGTGGCAATTAAAAAGTATGGTATTCCAGTAGAAGAAGGAATATATGCAGATATGAATGCAATAAGAAAAGATGAAGAGCTTGATAATATTCATTCATTTTATGTAGATCAATGGGACTGGGAATATAGAATTAATAGAAGTGATAGAAACTATGAAAAGTTGGTTTGGATAGTAGAAAAAATTTATAAGGTTTTTAAAGAAACAGATGAATATATTTCACAACTATACCCAATGTTTGAACCGATGCTTCCAGATCATATTACTTTTGTATCTTCACAAGAGTTAGAAAATGAATGGCCAAACTTGGAGCCAAAAGAAAGAGAAAGAAGGATTGTAAAAAGACATAAGGCAGTCTTTTTAACTGAAATAGGAAAAACTCTAGAATCAGGTGAAAAACACGATGGAAGATCACCAGATTATGATGACTGGGAATTAAATGGAGATTTTTTATTCTATAATCCTACACTAGATGATGTTATAGAACTATCATCTATGGGTATAAGAGTAGATGAAGACTCTTTAGAAAAGCAGTTGGAAATAGCTGGGGCTGAAGAAAGAAAAAATCTTGAGTACCATAGACTTTTATTAAACAGTGAACTACCTTATACAATAGGTGGAGGAATAGGGCAATCAAGAATATGTATGTTCTTCCTTAGAAAAGCACATATAGGTGAAGTTCAAGTTGGTATATGGCCAAAGGGAATGATTAAGGATTGTGCAATAGCAGGGATTGACTTATTATAATAGCTATATAGCGAATATTAGTAAATTTTTTGATTAGTTATTACAATATCACTTATACTTATATCTAGACTATAGATTTGGTGTGATATGTAATAACTAAAATATTTTGGTAGTAAAGTTGAGCTGATGCCGATAAGTGCTATAAGATTAAGCTATGAGTCATTACTCAACCATTATACAAATTTAATATTATATATTAAAAATTTGGAGGGAATATGTATAAATTAACAGGTGTATTACTAAGTGAGGAAGAAATAAAGGCAAAGGTAAAGGAACTTGCTTCAATAATCGAGAAAGATTATGAAGGACAGTCAGTGTTATTAGTAGGTATATTGAAGGGTGCAAGTGTATTTGTTGCCGATTTAATGAGAGAAATTGACTTAAATGTAAATATAGACTTTATGAGTGTATCTAGCTATGGAAGTGGAACAGAATCTTCAGGTACTGTAAAAATTCTAAAGGATTTGGATGTAGACATAGAAGGAAAGAATGTATTGATAGTTGAAGATATAATTGACTCAGGAGCAACGCTTAGAAATCTTTATGATACTTTAATGACTAGAAATCCTAAGAGTTTAAAGCTTTGCACTCTTTTGGACAAGCCACATAGAAGAAAAGTAAAGATAAATGTTGATTATGTTGGATTTGAAATTCAAGACAGATTTATAGTTGGATATGGAATAGATTATGATGAAAGATATAGAAATCTTCCATATATTGCGATAGTAGAAGATGTTCAAGAATAATTAATAGATTTTGAGAAAAAACATGGCATGATTTTGTATTTATTTACAGATTTTACCATGTTTTTTCTCAAATTAAATGTATTTTGATGAGGTGTAAAATGAAGACTAAAAAATATTTTTTCTTTGATATAGATGGAACAATAGCTGTTGGGATGCCTAGATATGTACCGGAATCTACAGAGAGAGCACTCAATAAGCTAAAGGAAAATGGACATTTTATAAGTATTGCTACAGGAAGAATGCATGTAATGACAACTGAGTTTTGCGAAAAATTTGATATTAAAAACATGGTAACAGATGGTGGAAATGGGATAGTTTTAGATGGTAAGAAAAAAATTGAACCACTAAACAAAAAAATGGTAGAAACTGCTATAAAAGCTTTTGAAGATAACAACATTCCTTGGAGTATTTGTATAAGAGATGAAAGAGTTTGGCATACAAAAGATGAAAGATTTCCAGAAGCGATAAAAAATGTAATAAAAATACCGAATTACATGCAGACAAATATTGATCCTGACTTAAATATTAAAAATATTGATACTGTATACAAAGGTTTTGCATATCTCAATAAAAAGCAAGAAGATAGTATTAAAGAACTGAAAGATGTTACTTATACTAGATACAGTGATGAATATATAATAATTGAAGCAGATGATAAGTCAAAAGGAATAAAAGAAATCATGAAAATAATGGATATTAAAGATCAAGATGTTGTTGTCTTTGGAGATAATACTAATGATATTAAAATGTTTAGACCTGAATGGACTTCAATTGCAATGGGAAATGCTGTAGATAGCTTGAAAGAAATTGCTGATTTTGTAACTACAGACGCAGATAAAGATGGTATAGAAGTTGCATGCAAACATTTTGGTTGGATAGACTAATAAGAAATTATAATAACTGCAAGAGTAACATTTTTGAGTTATAGACAACTTTTTCAATTATTATAATGGATTGTTTTTAAGCATATAAACAATTGATCATAATTTGTGAAAGTATATTATACTATAAAAATTTACTTGGATGATTTCTATAATATACTTTTATCTCAGTATGATTGATTAGTATTAAAGGAGTACATATGAAAAAAGTGTTAGTAATAGGTGCTGGAGCTGCTGGAACAATGGCTGCATATTTTGCAGCTAACTCAGGAGCAAGAGTGACTATTTTAGAAAAAAATAAAATGATAGGTAAAAAATTAAGAATAACAGGCAAGGGAAGATGCAATATTACTAATGCATCAGATGTTGAAGAAATAATAAAAAATATATATAGAAATGGGAATTTCATGTATAGTTCACTTTATTCTTTTAGTAATGACGACTTGATGAATCTATTTGAAAGTTATGGATTGAAGTTAAAGGTTGAAAGAGGTAATAGAGTATTTCCAGAAAGTGACAAGGCAATAGATGTAGTAAGAACAATAGAAAAAATGATGGATGATAAAAAAATAAAGATAGAATATAAGAATAATGTAGAATCAATACTTGTAAAAAATGGTAAAGTCGAGGGAGTAAGGCTAGATTCTGGAAGGGAGGTCTTATCTGACTCTGTAATTATAGCTACAGGTGGGGTCAGTTATCCTATAACAGGATCGAATGGGGATGGATATAGAATTGCTAAGCAGTGTGGTCATAGTATTACAAGACTTAAGCCAGCGCTTGTAGGCATAGAGATAAAACCATTACCTAAAAGAGAAATGATTGGTTTAAATTTAAGAAATATAAGCATTAGTCTTAAGAAGAATAATAAAAAAATATATGAAGATTTTGGAGAACTAGAATTTAGAGATTATGGAATAGACGGACCTGTAATTAAATCAGCTAGTTGCTATGTTGAAAATTTAGAAAAATATAATTATCAAATAGAGTTGGATTTAAAACCAGCTTTATCTTTTGAAAAACTAGATAATAGGATACAAAGGGATTTTAAGAAGTATATGAATAAGAAGTTTGAAGATTCATTGATTGAACTACTACCAAAGACTATGATTGATTTTGTTATAGATAGTAGTGAAATAGAGAGAGATAAAGCAGTTCATCAAATAACGAAGGAAGAAAGATACAAGCTTATTCATAGTATTAAAAATATAAATTTTGATGTTAAAAAGTTAAGGCCGATAGAAGAAGCAATAGTAACTTCAGGTGGCATAGAAATAAAGGAAATAAATCCAAGCACAATGGAATCTAAAAAGGTTAAGGGGCTATACTTTGCAGGAGAAATTGTAGATATTGACGCATATACTGGTGGATATAATCTACAGTCAGCATTTTCAATGGGATATCTTGCAGGAATATCTTCAGTAAATGAAGAATAAAAGCATTTAGATTGCGTGGGCATTTAGTATAAGACTAGACATCAAAGATCTTTTGATGAAGGGTATTTATGAATTATTTAATTCTTATAATTTTATAAGTATATTTTATATTTTATGTCATACTTTTAAAAATGTTTATATGAATGTATTAATTGTGATAATTTAATATTCAAATAAGTAAAGGCTGAAGTTATGTTGAAGTATTATAACAACTATAACTCAGCCTCTCTTAAACCTATTAACTATAAATGCTCAAATTTTTAAAATGATCTCCGTAGAATTCAGCAAAAATATAACCCTAATATAAAAACATATAGGGTGACTTTGCTGGCAAGTAAAAACTATTTAAACAGTTTTTACAACATAATTGAATATTTTTTCGTTTCCTAAATCGATGTTTCCTGTCTTTACGAATTTCTCAATACAATCTATGTCGCACTGCGTCAAATACTGAGCAGGTATAGACAAGTCATATCCACTATCTACCAGAACTTCATTTAATTTGAATATACTAGAAAAAGATGCTCTCTGTGAATAATATCTGGATTGTTCCTTTTGTTTAGCCAAACTCTTATTCTGTATTTCAATTAATGTGTCCACATACTCCTTGTAAGTGTCTCTAAATTCAGGTATAGATACATTTATGCCTTTCAAAATATCCGTCATATCTTGATCAGCTAACATATTGTCTACAAATTGCTCAGATGTAAGCTTGCCAGAAATTATTCCCTTTTGATACTTACGCAATACTTTTTTTGTTTGAGCATAGATTCTATAACGTGCATCTAAATTCAGTTGTAAGAATTTCATCCGAATCACCTCTAATATAATTATACTATAAAGAATTCTTAAAATCCATAGCTTTTAAGAAAAAACAATAAATTTACAGAAAATTTCTAAAATTTATTTTTATTTATTATTTTATAAATATAAATAATAAAATATAAAAAAAGCGTATAAATAACAATAAAAAAATAAGTGAAATATAATATCTTTGAAATTAGTATAAAAAAGAGAGAGACTATAGTATAATAAGGGGTAACGTAATAATATTTGGAGGATTGATTATGAGCGATGTAAAAAGAATGAAAAATCTAGTAGAAATATCTAAAATAGTAACTAGTTCAGATAACTTTTTTGAGATAAAAGATCTAATAATCAACAAAATGCTCAATGTTGTTCACCCTACCAAGGCTTGTGTTAACCTTTTTTATGACAAAGATTATAGCTATTCTCACTTGGTATGTTCTGCGACATTGGATTATATACCTAAATTATTTCCGAAAAATGAAGAATATGGAGCTAAGATTGACTTTAATCTTTATCCAGAATATATTCATGAGGCGGTATTTCAGCAGAAAGTTGTAGTAATTCCAGATGTTTTAAATGATAAAAGAGCTGATGGAGAGCAACAAATGGCAATACAAGAAAATTATACTGGGCGAGCAGTTTTTCCATTTGTAATAAACAAAGAAACAGTAGGCTTTATGACTTGTTATTTGCAAAAAGATGAAGAAATAACACAAAGAGATATAGATTTTATTACTCAGGTCGCCTCTTTGATGTCTCTGTCTATATCAACAACCAATAAAAATAGAGATATCCAAGGCTTAATCAATAAGCTAAGGACATCTATTTCAAATATAAATAAAGCAGCTAGAAAGTTATATTCATCTAAGGATATATTCTATTATCTAAATAAGATGGCTTCTGTAATTGCCGACACAACTAATAGTAAATACGCAGTCATTAATGTATATAATACGGGCGATAAGGGAGAGATTCTGGGGCAAAAAATCAGTACGGCTTTTCCTCAAGATAAAATGAACCAACTAAATTCGATAATGCCACAAATCATAAAATCAAATAAGTTTTCAGGTTTAAATAACTCTATAAAAATGAAATTACCAGATGGAACCATTGTAGAAAACTATTTGTTTTATAAATTTGTTATAGATTCAAATTCCGAACTAGTAGTGGTATGTGCAGGAAGTGATAACTATAGTGCAGATGATGAAAACACTATATCTATTTTATCAAAACAAGTAAGAAGTAGTATTCAAGTATATGAATACTATCAAAATGAGGAAAAACATAAGGATATAGAAAATGATCTGTCAATATTAAAAAGACAACAAGGTCTAATAATGAATAGCAATAGTGATCTAGAGGTATTTTCAGATAATCAAATGTATTTTTACCATGAAACGGCTAAATTGGTAGGAGGAGATTTCTATAACGCTATTGATTTGGGAGATAAAATAATTTTTATCGTGGCAGATGTAATGGGACATGGAGTAGTATCAAATTATATTGTAGCTATTATAAAAGGTGCTTTCGATATATTGGCGAGATATACTACATCACCAAAAGAAATTCTTAGACAAATGAATGACTATTTATATAATGAGTTTGACAAAATGGGAATATACTCTACGGCAATAGTGGGAGTATTTGATAAAAAGAGACTGAAGTTGACTCTAGCAAACGCTGGTCACTATTTTCCAACTATTGTGTATAATGATTACACAATAGTAAGTGAACAAGAGGGAGAAAGAGGAATACCAATAGGAATAATGCAAGGTTCACCATATACAGATGTTAGTTATGATCTATCAAATGTTAGAGAGTTGTGCTTCTTTACAGATGGCATCTTGGAAATGAAAAATGAAGAGGGTGTTGAGTTTGGTTTGGAAGGTCTAAATCAATTTTTGATTGAAAATATTGATAGCGACAAAAAGACAACTTTAGAGAACATGAAAAGTTGCATAGATAACTTTGTATACAATCAAGAAAAGTTAGATGATATATTGGTTGTATTTATAAAAGATAAAGAACTAAAAGATAAATAGAGAAAGTAAAATAATTTGATAAAATTTGCATTAATTTATAAAAAACGTGAACAGATTAACGATAAACATATTTTTTGTTGTAAAAATCATTTTAATAAACTTTTTTGACAGGGAATAAATTAGCTTTAAAAGATCAAAATTAATTTTAAATGTTTAAAAGTCAATATGTTTATAAAAATAAACGGGAGAGCGTAATCATGGATTAAATATGAAATTAGTATGATTATAAATAGACAAAATAAATTTGTTTATCAAGTTGATTTTTTTTATCTTTTTTAGTATAATTAAGTCTGTAGTTGAAAGGTAAGTAAAAATTACAAGTTATTTATATGTGATTTTTCAACTATTACTGTTATTAGATTAAATATGGAATAAATTGCTAAATCAATCTGTAGTCGTTTTTTTTTGAAAAAACGTTATCCAGATTATCGGCTAGCAATTTATTTTATATTGTATACAAGAAACATTATATTAATAATTGAAATTCTTAAGGAGGAATTAAATCATGGCTAAATTTATGAAAACAGTTGATGGTAATACAGCTGCTGCTCATGTATCGTATGCATTTACAGATGTAGCTGCTATTTACCCAATCACTCCTTCTTCAACAATGGCAGAAGTTGTTGACGAATGGGCATCTCAGGGAAGAAAGAATATATTTGGACAGGTAGTAAAGGTTGTAGAAATGCAGTCTGAAGGTGGAGCAGCAGGTGCATTCCACGGATCTTTATCAGCAGGTGCATTAACATCTACTTATACAGCATCTCAGGGTATGTTATTGATGCTTCCAAACATGTACAAGTGCGCTGGTGAATTATTACCAGGTGTATTCCATGTTACAGCACGTGCTCTAGCTTCACAGGCACTATCAATATTCGGAGACCATCAGGACGTTATGGCAGCTAGAATGACTGGATGTTGTTTATTAGCATCTGGATCAGTTCAGGAAGTTGCTGATATAGCTCCAGTAGCTCACTACGCTTCTATAGAAGGTAAACTACCATTTATACATTTCTTTGATGGATTCAGAACTTCTCATGAAATTCAGAAGGTTGAACTATTTGAAAACGATGATTACGCTAAGTTATTAAACTTCGACGCAGTTAAGGAATTCAGAGATAGCGCACTTTCTCCAAATAAGCCAATAACTAAGGGTACTGCACAGAACCCTGATATATACTTCCAGACAAGAGAAGCATCTAACAAGTACTATGACAACATCGTAGGAATAGTTGAAAAGTACATGAATAGAATGTCTGAAATGACTGGTAGAAAGCACGGATTATTCGATTACTACGGAGCAGAAGATGCTAAGTATGTAATGGTAGCTATGGGATCAGTTACAGAAGCTGCTGAAGAATTAATAGATGTACTAAACGCTAGAGGTGGAAAGTACGGTATAGTTAAGGTTCATTTATATAGACCTTTCTCTAAGAAGCATTTCTTAGATGCTATGCCAAACACTGTTGAAAGAATAGTTGTATTAGACAGAACTAAGGAACCAGGTGCTAACGGCGAACCTCTATACTTAGACGTAAGAGATATCTTCTACGGTGAAGAAAATGCTCCTATGATTATAGGTGGTAGATACGGACTAGGATCTAAGGATACTATACCTACAGATCTAAACGCTGCATTTGAAAACTTAACTGCTGATGCTCCAAAGGATAGATTCACTCTAAGCATAACTGATGATGTTACAGATCATTCAATTGCTGCTAAGGAAGAAATCAAGATAGCTCATCCAGGAACAGTAAGATGTAAGTTCTGGGGTCTTGGTTCAGATGGTACTGTTGGTGCAAACAAGCAGGCTATAAAGATAATAGGTGACAACACTGATAAGTATGTTCAGGCTTACTTTGACTATGACTCTAAGAAGTCAGGTGGAGTTACAATGTCACATTTAAGATTTGGTGACGAACCAATCAAATCTACATATCTATTAGATGAAGCTGACTATATAGCATGTCATAAGCAGAGCTATGTACATCAGTATGATGCAATAAAGGGATTAAGAAAGGGCGGAATATTCGTTCTTAACACTATCTGGACTCCAGAAGAACTTGATACTCACCTACCAGCTCATTTAAAGAGATACATTGCTGAAAATGATATACAGTTCTATACACTAGATGCTGTTCATATAGGTAAGGAAATTGGATTAGGAAATAGAATAAACATGATTTGTCAGGCTGCATTCTTCAAGCTAGCTAACATAATACCTGAAGAAGACGCTGTTAAGTACCTAAAGGATTCTATAAAGAAGACTTACGGTAAGAAGGGTGACAAGATTGTTAACATGAACTACGAAGCTGTTGATCAGGGTATGGGAGCTCTAGTTAAGATAGATGTTCCTGCTTCTTGGGCAAGCGCAGTAGATGAAGAAACAAAGGTTGAAGCTGATGAACCAGCATTCATAAAGAATATATTAAGACCAATGACTGCAGTAGAAGGTAATAGTCTGCCAGTATCTGCATTCAATGATAGAGAAGACGGTCGTTTCCCAGCTGGTACAGCTGCATACGAAAAGAGATGTATAGCAGTAGACGTTCCAGAATGGCAGGTAGACAACTGTATCCAGTGTAACCAGTGTTCACTAGTATGTCCTCATGCTGCAATAAGACCATTCTTATTAACTGAAGAAGAAGCAGCTAATGCTCCTGAAAGCTTCGTAACTAAGAAGGCAGTAGGTAAGGGATTAGAAGGATTACAGTATAGAATACAAGTTTCAGCTATGGACTGTACAGGATGCGGAAACTGTGCTGACATATGTCCAGCTAAGACTAAGGCATTAGTAATGAAGCCAATGGAAGAACAGATGGAAGTTCAGGAAGATAACTGGTACTTCGCAACTGATTTCTCTAAGGTATCTGCTAAGCCAGAAGTTATGTCTAACACAACTGTAAAGGGATCACAGTTCAGACAGCCACTTCTTGAGTTCTCAGGAGCTTGTGCTGGTTGTGGAGAAACTGCTTACATGAAGTTAGCTACTCAGTTATTTGGACCAAGAATGATGGTTGCAAATGCTACAGGATGTTCTTCAATCTGGGGTGCTTCAGCACCATCAACTCCTTACACTATTAACCATGAAGGTAAGGGACCAGCTTGGGCAAACTCATTATTTGAAGACAATGCTGAATACGGATATGGTATGTACTTAGCTGTTAGCCAGTTAAGAGACAAGGTTAAGAATTTAGCTGAAGAGTTAGTTGGATTAGTTTCTGATGACGCTGAAAAGGCAGTTATAAACGAATTCTTAGCAAACATGTTCAATGGTGACACTACTATCGCTACAAGTGAATCATTCACTTCATTAGTTGATAAGTATGCTGCTGAAGGTAAGTACTCAGATGTAGTTGCTGAATTAGTAGAATTAAAGGACTACTTCGTTAAGAGATCTCAGTGGATCCTTGGTGGAGACGGTTGGTCATACGATATCGGTTACGGTGGATTAGATCACGTTCTTGCTTCAGGAGAAGATGTAAACGTACTAGTATTTGATACAGAAGTTTACTCTAACACTGGTGGACAGTCTTCAAAGGCTACTCCAGCTGCTGCAATGGCTAAGTTTGCTGCTGCAGGTAAGAGATCTAAGAAGAAGGATCTTGGTATGATGGCTGCTACTTACGGTAACGTATACGTTGCTCAGGTATCTATCGGTGCTGATAAGAACCACTTCTTAAAGGTATTACTAGAAGCTGAAAGATATGATGGACCATCTCTAATAATAGCTTATGCTCCATGTATCAACCACGGAATTAAAAAGGGTATGGGTAAATCAGTAGAAAACGAAGCTGATGCAGTTAAGGCTGGATACTGGCACCTATACAGATTCAACCCACAGCTTAAGGCTGAAGGTAAGAATCCATTCTCATTAGATTCTAAGGAACCAACAGAATCATTCAGAGAATTCATCTTAGGACAGAATAGATATTCTTCAATAGCTAAGATGTTCCCAGAACAGAGTGAAGAATTATTCACTATGGCTGAAGAGAATGCTAAGGAAAGATATGAAGGCTATAAGAAAATGGCTGAAAGCAAGTAATTAGTTACTGTTTTCATAAACTAGAAATAGTACATGATTTGATAGTTATGATTTGATATATGATGCCCTGAGTGTTTGAAATATAACACTCAGGGCATCTTTTTATTAAAAATAAAATTAGTTGAAATTCTGAAATATTTAAAAGTAAAAAAATAATTAATATAAGTTAAAGATATAAAACCCTATATTATAATAAGGGAAGCAATGATAGTACAAAATAATCTTATGTAAAATGGTTGGATTATGTATAAAATTTTTCGGACTATTTTTTGGTCTATTCAAATTTTCTCGGAAATATGATAGTATTTCTATTAGAGAGTAAATGCGTTAGGAGGATTTATGTATACAAGGAGGTATGAATATGCTGATTAAACAAGTGTACAATAATAATGTAGTACTAGTTTTGGATGCTTATTCTAAAAAAGAATATATTCTGACTGGAAAGGGTATCGGGTTTCAGAAAAAAAAGGGAATGCTTGTAGATGTTGATATGGTTGAGAAAAAATTTATATCAGATGATGCAGGTGTTAAAAAAAGGTTGATGTCCTTGGTTGAAGAAATTGAAGAAAAGGTTTTTGAAGTTACGGCAGAAGTTATAAAAATAATAGAAGATTATCTTCAAGAAGATTTATTTCAATATATTTATATATCTTTGACAGATCATATTGGGTTTGCAATAAAAAGGGCAAAAAATGGTATGCTTATAAGAAATACTTTTTTACATGAGATAAAAAGAGTCTATAAAAAGGAATATGAGGCTGGCCAACTAGCTGTAGACTATATAAATAAAAGCTTTGATATAAATCTTACAGATGACGAAGCAGCCTTTATAGCTACTCATATAATAAATGCATACTATCAGGGAAATAGTAGTAAGTGTGATGAAGACATGAAAGTTTTAAAAATTTTGAAAGATGTCTTGAATATTATCAGATATTATTATAAAATAGATTATAGAGAAAACGATTTAGATTACGATCGTTTGGTGACACATATAAGGTTTTTCGCCAAGAGGCTTTTATCAGGAGAGTTGTCTTCTGATGATAATGGTGATTTGTTGGATGTGGTTAAAATTAAATATGACAGGGCATATGGATGTGTTCAAAAGATAAAGGTATACATTAAAACTAATTATGATTATGATATTAGTAAAGATGAGGAACTTTACCTGATGATACATATTGATAGAGTCACTAAAAAATTACAATAGTTTTTACTAAGGTTGTTACTGAAGAAGGCAAGACTTAGGTATATGTAAGAATAAATGATGTTTTGAGAGAATTTGTTTGTTATAATTTCTTTCTTTATTTATTATTTATTGTTACATGTGCTTAAGTCTTTTTTATTATTATAAATACAAATGATTAGAATACTTTATGATTCGGTATATATAAAAATGTAAGCTAATTATTAATGAAAATTCAATTTTTATGAAAGAGTTTGAAATTATTAAAAAAATATAAAAATCTGGAAATATTTTGATTATTTGTATTAATAATATAGAAAGACTAGCACATGGAAAAATATAAAAGTTTTTATTTTAAGAAGGAGGATCTCATGGGAGAAAACAAAGTTTTTGGTGTTTTACAGAGAGTTGGTAGATCGTTTATGCTTCCAATAGCAATCTTACCAGTTGCAGGTCTATTTTTGGGTATTGGAGGTTCATTTACCAATACTACAATGTTAGAGGCTTATGGATTAATGGGTGTATTAGGACCTGGTACATTTGCAAATTCAATACTTACAGTAATGAAAAGTGCAGGTGATATAGTATTTGCAAACTTACCAATACTATTTGCAATGGGAGTTGCAATAGGAATGGCTAAGGCAGAAAAGGCTGTTGCGGCTTTGTCTGGTGCATTAGCATTTTTCATAATGCATGCGTCAATTGGAGCTATGATTGAAGTAAACGGCGGAGTAGAAAAGATGATGGAAGGGTCTACTACATTGACAGTAGGTATCAATTCATTACAAATGGGTGTATTTGGTGGTATTATTGTAGGGTTAGGAGTTGCAGCCTTACATAATAGATTCTATAAACAAGAACTACCACAGGCACTATCATTCTTTGCTGGTACTAGATTCGTTCCAATAATATCTGCTGTAGTATTTCTAGTAGTAGGAGTATTGATGTTTTATATCTGGCCAACAGTTCAATTTGGAATTAATGCTGTAGGACATGTAGTTAGAGTATCAGGGTATTTTGGAACATGGGTGTACGGATTCATGGAAAGAATTTTGATACCGTTTGGACTTCATCATGTATTTTACCTACCATTCTGGCAAACATCTGTTGGTGGTACTATGATGGTGGCAGGTAAAATGATAGAAGGTGCACAGAATATATTCTTTGCTCAGCTTGCAGATCCAAACACTACATCATTTAGTGTGGAAGCTACAAGATTTATGTCAGGTAAATTCCCACTTATGATATTTGGTTTACCAGGAGCAGCTTTGGCAATGTATAAAACTGCCAAACCTGAAAAAAGAAAAGTTGTAGGTGGACTACTATTTTCAGCAGCACTTACATCTATGTTGACAGGTATTACTGAGCCACTAGAATTTACATTCTTATTTGTTGCACCATTTTTATATTTAATTCACTGTATCCTTGCAGGTTTATCTTATATGTTGATGCACATACTTCAAGTTGGTGTAGGTATGACATTCTCAGGTGGTCTTATAGATATGACTTTATTTGGTATATTACAGGGAAATGCAAAGACTCATTGGGTTAGAATAGTTATAGTTGGTATTGGATATTTCGCTTTATACTATTTCTTATTTAGTTTCTTAATCAAAAAATTTGATCTAAAGACACCTGGTAGAGATGATAGTGCAAATGAAGAAGTAAAACTTTACACTAAGGCAGATGTAAATGCTAAAAAGGGTAAAGGCGATTCCAAAGAATCAGATGCACCTATAGACGAACTTTCAATGGCGATTGTTCATGGTTTAGGTGGAAAGTCAAATATAGAAGATGTTGACTGTTGTGCTACAAGATTAAGATGTACAGTAGTAGATTCTAAGAAGGTAAAGGATGATATATTAAAGGCAACTGGAGCCGCTGGAGTAGTAAAAAGTGGCGGTGGAGTTCAGGTAATATATGGACCTAGGGTATCTGTTATAAAGTCAAACTTAGAAGAATATATAGAAGCTTCTAGTGCTGATGATGCCTATCTTGATTATGAAAAAGAAGAAAAAAATATAGAGTCAACAGATGAAGCTAAAAAAGTGGATGTATCTACTAGCGATATAAAAATAGTTTCACCTGCTAAGGGAGAACTTTTAGATATATCAAAGGTTGCTGATGAAGTATTCTCACAAAAATTGATGGGAGAGGGATTTGCAGTAAACTCAGTAGATGGAGATATATTTGCTCCAGTTGCGGGTGAGGTAGGAATGGTATTTCCAACTAAACATGCGATTATAATTGCAACAGATGACGGATTAGAGGTTCTTATACATATGGGTCTAGATACAGTTAAATTAGAGGGCGAAGGATTTGATATAGCTGTTAAAGTAGGCGATAGAGTAAATGCTGGAGATAAGCTTGCTCATATGGACAATGAATTTATAAAATCTAAGGGATATGACACAATAACACCTGTTATTTTCACAAACCTAGAAGCTGGAAAGAAAGTCGAAGTAGAGGCAGGAAATATTTCTGCGAAAGAAGAAGGAAGAATAGCAGTTAAATAATAATAGGCAAAAAATAAAATATATGGATATTTAGTAAGATTGATTGAAAAACCCAAAAGAGACACTCATTGAGTGTCTCTTTATTTGTCTATAATATATTGCACCTGAAATAGTCAATAATCATATTTAGGCAAAGATGTTTCCTTAGCTTGTCTACTTTGAACCTCTATTACCACTATCGATAACTCTGTTGACTTATCGATATAATCCAAAAAACTAAAGTGAAAAATAAATATTAAAAATTTGTTTATATAAATATTTATTTTACTACTTATAAATAATCTACATATTAAAATATCTACATATAAAATTTCTGGAAATACGTTTTTTAAAATAAATATTAAATATACGGAAGAAGCTTTCTATAAAGGCTTGAGATAGGTAAACCCATCACAGTATAATAGTCACCCTTTATTTCTTTAATTAAAAGAGAACCCATATCTTGAATTCCGTATGCACCTGCCTTGTCCATAGGTGAGCCTGTTTTTATATAATCTCTTATTATATTTTCCATACAATCATCATATTTGAAAAATTCTACCTCTGTATAATTTGTGAAGGTAAACTCTTCTCTTCCGTCTATAAATAAACTTACGCCAGTATACACTCTATGTACATTTCCACATAGTTGTATTAATGTTTGATAAGCATCTACTTCACTTGATGGTTTGCCTAGTATTTTAAGGTCGCTAGCGACGACTGTATCAGATCCTATTACGATATGGTTAGGATTGGTCAATGATACACTTTTAGCCTTATTATATGCTAAAGAAGCAGTTAAAGTATCTGCTTGAGTATATATATCACATTCTTTTTTTTCTTTTAAAATTTGATTTTCTATTTCTTTTTCATCTATGTTTGAAACAACTGTTTTAAATGAAATATTACACATTTCCAAAAGTTCTTTTCTTCTAGGGGATTTGCTTGCAAGTATTATATTCATTGAAAATTCCTTTCTAAATTAAAGTTTATAATATATTATATCTTTAGTTAATATATTAATATATCTTGCAAGAAAAAGAAAGCTATAATTAAGCTAGCTGTATAATTATAGTATTATATGAAGAAAGAAATTATATAAAAAATTAAAAGGATGTCTTAGATGGATTTAAATTGTGTTTTATATGAACATCTCAAGTTTGCTAGAAATAAGGTACAAAGCAAGGTTTATGAAGGTTTTAAGATGAAAAAATGAAAGCCTTTTTACCTAAAATAAAGGTTTTTATGGTATAATTACTAATATGTAATTATTAAAGATTTGTATGAAAAATAATGATTCCTATATTGGGAAAGATAGATTTAGGAGACCATTTAAATATTTATCATTAACTATTAATTATTTTTATATTTATATACAAAAAATTAATACGATGTTAAATAGACTGATAGTAAATCTATTAGTTAAGCTTAATTAAGTAAAAACTAGGGAGGTTTTATGGAACAGTTATTAAACAGAGAAGTGATAGAATTTATAATGTATTTTTTTATATACGCATTTTTGGGATGGCTTGTGGAAGTTTCTTATCATGCTCTTAAGTGTGGTAAGTTTATAAATAGAGGAATGCTTGCAGGAGCAGTGTGTCCTATATACGGATTTGGGGCTGTAATTATTGTTTACTTTTTAGAACCAGTAAAGGACAACATATTTTTATTGTTTATTGGTTCTGCAATCCTATGTAGTGTGTTAGAATACTTGGCAGGCCTTATTTTAGATAAACTTTTTCATAAAAGATGGTGGGATTATTCAGATGTTCCATTCAATTTAGGAGGATATATAAGCTTACAATTTACGGTATATTGGGGTATAGGCGGAATTATATTAATAAGAGATGTTCAAGAACTTATAGAGGCCTTTGTTGCTTTGTTCAATACAGAAATATTATTTGTGTTTTCAGCTATATTTGCAATTATAATGCTCATAGACGCATTGGCAACTGTCGCATCAATTAATAAGTTTAATAGAAAGCTAGAGCTTTTAAGTGAGCTTCAGGGGCAAATACATAAGGTAAGTGATGTGATAGGCGAAAATGTTAGTGAAGGTACTCTTGAGATAGTAGATAGAGGACAACCAATAATCGACAATATAGAAAGTAAAACATCTGATATAAAGGAAAAGTCTACTCAAGCTAAGCGTGAATTTGAGGGAAGAAAAGATAGACTAGTATATGAAATGCAAGAACGTTCCGATGAAAAGAAAAAAGAAAAAGAGGACAATAAGAGAAAAAGAGATCTTGCAAGAGAAAAATTCAAAAAAGAACTATCTCATAAAATATATAGTAGAGAAGTAAAGCTTGAGAAGTTTACAGTAGATAAATTGAATAAACTATATCGTAATATTTATGGCAAGGATGAGTTTACAGATAATAAAAATTACACAGTATCCGAGCTTAAGGAGAAAAAGAAAGAGATTCACGGTAGTTTAAAACACAGTGAGAGAAGACTTTTAAAGGCATTTCCGGATCAAAAGGAACATAAGCGCGAAGAAGAGTTTAATGAAATAAAAGAAAAATTAAAAGATAAGTAGACAAAACTTTAGAACTACAAATCTTGCAAATATTTTAATTATAATATATTATAGGTAATGTATATTTGTATATTTATGAAATTTTTAATCTTGTTTATAAGGATTATAAAATATTTTATAATCTATTTGACGATATTTAAAGTGTTTTACTATATAAATATATTAATTATAGAATTAAAACAAGACAAATTGTCTAATGAATAATAAAAAGAGGTGGACATTAAAATGGAAAATAAGAAGATACAGCCGATATTATGCGGGGGTGATTTGAACTGTTATAGTGTTGCTAGAGCATTTCACGAAGAGTATGGAGTTACTTCAATCGCTTTTGGAAGGTATTATCTAGGAGCTACCAATCATAGCAAGTTTATTGACTTTAGAGAAACTCCGGAGATTACAGATGAATCAAAATTTGTTAAGATATTACTTGATGAAGCAGACAAACACGGTGAAGATGAAGTATTAATTCTTATGGGATGTACGGATGAATATGTAGAATTAATCATAGATCATAGAGATGAACTTAAGGATAAGTTTATAGTTCCTTATATAGATTCTGATCTAAAAAATAAACTAGTAGAAAAGGATTCTTTCTATGATGTTTGTGAGAAGTATGGTTTAGATTATCCAAAGACATATGTATACAATAAGGGTGATAAAACAAGAGAGTTTGACTTTCAATATCCAGTTATTGTAAAGGCATCAGATAGTATATCTTTCTTCCAGAACCCTTTTGAAGGTATGAATAAAGCTTATATTGCACATTCTGAAGAAGAGTTTGGAAATATTATGGACGAAATATATTCTCATGGATATGAAAAAAGTATGATTGTACAAGATCTTATTCCAGGAGAGGATGATCATATGAGAGTGCTTACTTGTTATTCAGATAGATTTGGAAAAGTAAAGATGATGTGCTTAGGTCATGTACTTTTGGAAGAACATACACCAAAGGGAATAGGAAATCATGCAGCAATAATAACTGAATACGATAAAGAATTAATGGAAAAATATAAAGAATTCTTAGAAAAAATCGGATATGTAGGATTTTCAAATTTTGATATGAAATATGATGATAGAGATAATAAATATAAGGTTTTTGAAATAAACTTAAGACAGGGAAGAAGTAACTATTACGTAACATCTTCAGGAAACAACATAGCTAAGTATGTAGTAGAAGACAGAGTTTATGAAAATGAAATGGACCTTAAAATACAAAAAGATGAATTTTATTGGCATGTAATTCCAAATGCAGTCGTTTATAACTATGTTTCTGATAAGAAACTTGTAAATAAATGCAAACAATTGGTAACGAGTGGAAAAAGTGCGCATTCATATGAATATGATTACGACTTAAAAGGAAACTTTAAAAGAAGCCTATATATAAAATTGTATGGAATAAATCAAAGAAAGAAATTTAAAAAATACTGTGGAAAGAAATAAGTAGTTTGGAGATAGTAATATGAAAAAAGAAAAAACTGTAGGAGTATTAGGCGGACTAGGTCCAATGGCAACTGTTTATTTCTATGAATTAGTAGTAGAGATGACAGAAGCGTCTAAGGATCAAGAGCACGTAGATATGATTGTGGTTAATAGAGCAACCACTCCGGATAGAACAGCTTATATAGTAGGTGAATCAGATGATTCTCCATTAGACTACATTGTGGAAGATGCCAAGAGATTGGAATCAATAGGTGTTGATTTTTTAGTATTGACTTGTAATACAGCACATTATTTCCACAAAAAAATAAATGATAGTGTAGATATTCAATTATTGAATATGATTGAAGAAACTGTTGATTATGCAATAGGTCAAAATCATAAAAAAATAGGAATATTAGCCACAACAGGAAATATAAAGACTGGTCTTTATCAAGATATGTGCAAGACAAAGGAAGTGGATTATTATGTTTTAGATGATGAAAATCAAGAAAAAATAATGAAGATAATTTATGAAGATGTCAAGGCAGGAAAAGCAGCTGATATGAATATGTTTAATGAAATAATTGATGTTTTGAAAGAAAACAATTGTGACTGCGCTATATTAGGATGCACAGAATTATCATTGATAAAGAGAGATGAAAAATTGCCAGATGAATTTTTTGTAGATTCATCTGAAGTATTGGCTATGAATACAATAGTAAAATCAGGAAGAAAACTGAAAAAGAGAGTTTAAGAGGTGTAGGTATGAAACTCAGTAGCATATTGGAAGGGATTGAATGTATATCTAATATAAATCCCTCTGAAACAAATAATATAGAAATTCAAGATATAGTATATGACTCTAGAATGGCAAAAGATAATTATATCTTTATAGCTATAAAGGGCGAAACAATGGATGGACATGACTTTATAGAAAATGCATATAATAATGGATGTAGAGTATTTGTCGTAACAGAAAATATAGAGCTACCAAAGGGAAGTATAAAAATACTATTAAATGATACTAGGTTGGCACTGTCAAAGATGTCATCTAATTTCTTTGGGGATCCATCTAGTAAAATTAAAGTAATAGGTGTAACAGGTACTAAGGGAAAAACAACTATTACAAATTATATTAGAACAGTACTTTGTGAATCTGGACTTAATACAGGTGTAATAGGTACAAATGGAGTATTCTACAATGATGTAAAAACAAAGACAGTAAATACAACTCCTGAAAGTTATGATATTCATAAAACTATAAAAGAAATGGTCGATGCAGGTGTAGAATGTGTAGCTATGGAAGTTTCATCTAGTGGGCTTATGATGGATAGAGTACATGATGTAAAGTATGATGTAGGTATATATACCAATCTATCACCAGATCATATAGGACCTAAAGAGCATCCTACATTTGAAGACTATAGATATTGTAAGAGCAAGTTATTCTCGCTTTGTAAGCATGGAATAGTAAATATAGATGACGATAATGCTTGGTATATGATCGAAAATGCAAAATCAGATATATCTACATTTTCAATACATAAAGATAGTGATTTAAAGGCTGAAAATATTCATTTAACAAGAAATGAAAAAACATTAGGAGTAGATTTTGACTTTACAGAAGACGACAAAGTTAAAACACATGCTCATATATGCTCTCCAGGTGAGTTTAGTATATACAATGCTTTGGCTGTAATATCTGTTTGTAAATATCTTGATATTGATGATAAAAAGATGTTAAATTCACTATCAGAAGCAAAGGTAGATGGTAGAGTTGAAGTATTGCCTGTCCTACCATATGCAACCGTGGTAGTAGATTATGCTCACAATGGTATGAGTCTAGAAAATGTACTTGAAACACTTCACATGTACAAGCCAAATAGAATGATTTGTTTGTTTGGATCAATTGGCGGAAGATGTGTAATTAGAAGAAAAGAATTAGGTGATGTAGCAGCAGAATTGGCTGATATAACAGTAATTACTACAGATAATCCAGACAATGAAGAGCCAATGGATATAATAAATGATATAGCAGATTCTTTTGTAGATTCAGAATGTGAAATCTATAAGATAGCTGACAGAGCAGAGGCAATCTACAAAGCTCTTAGTATAGCAGAAGAGGGCGATATGATTCTGATAACTGGTAAGGGTCATGAGAAATATCAAATTATAAATGGCGAAAGAGTTTTCTATGATGAAAAGGGCGAAGTAATAAAAGCTGGTCAAAGAGTAAGAAAAGAAAAAGGATTAGAATAATAAGCATATCAAAATATATAAGAATTTATAATAGATTGATACTTATTAAGAAATAAATTAAAAAAATAAAGGGATCTATTTCAAAAAAATTGAAATAGATCCCTTTTCTGATTAAAATGACATTGTATGCTTTTATCGTGTGTATCAAATCTTTGATCATAAGACTATCTCAAATTTCTAGATGTAAAATTTGTATTTTTATTAGTATCTTTTCTGCCTGTTATAGCGAAGATAGTGTATTCAATTCCAGATACCAAAAATGTAATTCCAAGAACTATTGCCAACGATATGTTAGCTACCCAAGGATTTATTATAATACATATACCACCGATAAGAAGAACTACATTAGCTAAGATTCCCAATACGTATAATCCAAAACTAATTCTCTTTAAGATATTTAGAGAGAAGAAATTACTTACAGAATCATAAATAAACCATATAGCAAGGATATATGCAAATATGTTATTTGCAAATATAGGCTTTAATATAAATATAAATCCGATTATACACAGTAATATACCTAAAACTAAAAAAGTGTTGGCTTTAAAGGCAACAAAGTCTCTATTTTTAAAATATAAATAGATAAAATGAATACCTTTTAAAATTGCGGCTGCACCAATAATATATCCTAAAACTGTAAAGGTAGCAGTAGGTTTGGTAAAAGTAAATACGGAACATATAATCAACAAAATACCTAAAATTAACTCAATAGCACTTCTCTTATTCATAATAATACCTCCATGATAAATTAATAATATTATATCATAAAATTAAAATGATTTGTTAATACAGAAACACTATTAGTTTCAATTAAGTGTTTACACAATCTATATTATCTTCTTAACAGCCATTTCTGTGTATATATCAAAGCAAATAAAAAATAGGATAAGTCTTATTTAAACATATACAAACATAAAAATAGAAATATATTAAAAATGCCAAAGGAAAAAATAAAAATATATTAAATACACAAATAAAAGATTGTCGAAAATAGAGAAAGAACACTATTTAAAAGTTAAAATCTATAACTAAATAAATGAAAATAGAAAAAAGCAATAATTAGAGTTTTATGATTGTGGTATTATAGATATGATCTATAAATTATACAGAAATTATATTTAATAAGGAAGGAAAGAGTATGTTATCAAAAAAAGCTATTTTAGGTACAATATCATGTGCTATGATATTGAGTTTATCATTGACTGCATGTAATAATGACGACAATGATAAAGCAAAAGAAACAAAGGAAGAAACTGTAAAACTCTCTAGCATCTCCACAGAGGATGCTCAAAAGTATGCAGCAGATGACAATTATGTATTTGTGGATACAAGAAATGATAGTTACTACAACGGATTTAAGCAAGAGGGAGTATCCAAGGGAGGCCATATAGAAGGAGCTGTCCAGTATACTGCCGATTGGGTAGGAAAAGTAAACAAGGATAAACTTTCAAAATTTGTTGAAGACAAAGGAATCGATAAAAATAAGAAGATTGTAGTTTATGATACAGAATCTGAAAATATAAACAAAGTTGGTAAAGAGTTAAAAGATTTAGGTTATGATGTATTAGCCTATGATAAACTTGATGAATACTCTAAAAATGATCAAAACAAGATGAACAGTTTCCCGAGATATGAGCAATTAGTAAATGCACAGTGGGTAAAAGATTTAACTGATGGAAAAACTCCAGAAACATTAAAAAATAAAGATTATATGATATTTGAAGTATCTTGGGGTCCAGAAGATCAGGCAAAAGATTATAAAAAATCGTATATAAAAGGATCTTATCATTTTAATACAGACTGGATAGAGAATGGTCCGGACTGGAATTTATCAAAGCCTGAAGTAATAAAGAAGAATCTTGAAAACGCGGGTATTTCAAAAGATAAGACAATAGTTCTTTACTCAAATGATGCTTCTGCAGCTGCAAGAGTGATGTTTGCTCTAAAATGGTCAGGTGTTGAAGACGTAAGAATATTAAATGGTGGGTTGGAAGCTTGGCAACAAGAAAAATATCCTACGGAAGAAAAAGTAAATATACCTAAAAAAGTTGAAGATTTTGGAACTCAGATACCTGCGAATCCTCAAATTGATATAGCAACTCCTAAGGAAGCTATAGAAAAAATGGGAAGTGAGAAACTAAAGTTAATAAGTATTAGATCTTGGGAAGAATACATCGGAAAGGTGAGTGGCTATGACTACATACCTAGAGCTGGAGAACCAAAGGGAGCTATATGGGGATTTGCTGGAAGTGATGCATCTAGTATGCAAGATTACTACGATCCAGATGGAACATTTAGAAATCCTTTAGAAATGGCAAAACTTTGGGAAAAACAAGGAATATATAAGGATGATCAAGGAGCATTCTATTGTGGTACTGGATGGAGAGCTGCAGTGCCTTGGGAAATGACTCAGATGATGGGTTGGGATAACTTTGTATTATTTGATGGTGGATGGAACATGTGGCAGATGGACAAGGAATTACCTGTTCAGATTGGCGCACCAAACAATATGAAAAAAACTGATTCAGCAAATGATTTTAAATAGATAGAGAAGAATAAGAAATGAAACTTCTAAAAATAACTAGGTATATTATAGAGCTTATCGCTTTGTTATTATTTGTATTGGTAAATTACTTTACAAATGCTAAAATGGGCATGATGAGACACGTAATGTATAAAAATATATGGTTTGGAGAAAAAGTATTTACTAGTAGTATAATAAATATATTAGCATTAATATCAGTGTTATTGATATTAGCAAATTTATTTTTTATAGTAAAAAATAAATATTCTTCTTTACATGATATATTTATAAGTGTAGCAATTCTTTCTTTATCAATATTTTTCGCCAAATATTTTAATGTAGAAAGAATTTTCACATATTATTATATGATGATATCACTATCGATTATAATATTTTGTGAATTACTAAAGGTTTTAATCAATATAAAATATAAAAATAAATCAAATATTGATAAGTTCTAATGATATAAATATAAAGAAATATGCTTATAAATTAGAGGCTATCGGAATCCGATAGCCTCTAATTTTTATTTGTTTAAAAAACAGATCGAAAAGGATTTATTTAAAATAAATAAAGAATAAAAAAGTTAAAAGAAGTCTAAAACATTGATTTTATAATATTTATAAGATATAATATAGAGTGTTAAAAAGCGTGTTTTTTTATTTTATATGTTTAGTTAGGTATTTTTTTATTTAATAAAATACTTTAAAATATAATTAATAACACATAAATTGATTTATTTAGTGGAGGTAATATATTATGAAATTAGGTATTGTAGGATTGCCAAATGTTGGTAAGAGTACTTTGTTCAATGCTATCACACAGGCTGGAGCTGAATCTGCCAACTATCCTTTCTGTACAATAGATCCAAATGTAGGGGTTGTATCTGTACCAGATAGTAGACTTAACAAGTTAAAAGAACTTTATGATTCTAAAAAAATTGTTCAGACAGCTATTGAGTTCGTAGATATAGCAGGTCTTGTAAAGGGAGCATCAAAGGGAGAAGGCTTAGGAAATAAATTCCTATCAAATATTAGAGAAGTAGATGCTATCGTCCATGTTGTAAGATGTTTTGAAGATTCAAATGTAGTACATGTTGATGGTAATATAAATTCTTTGAGAGATATTGAAACAATAAATTTAGAATTAATATTTTCTGATGAAGAAATATTGGATAGAAGAATAAACAAGACAACAAAGGGATTAAAAGCAGATAAAACTTTGCAGTCTGAGTTAAATATATTGAAAAAATTAAAGGAAACTTTGGAAGAGGGAAATAGTATAAGAACTATGGACTTAACTGAAGATGAGTGGGCATTTGTAAAGACTTTGGATTTACTAAGTTCAAAGCCAGTAATATATGTTTCTAATGTATCTGAAGATGATCTAGTAAATGATGGTGCAAATAATGAGATGGTTAAGGCAGTGAGAGAATTTGCAGCAACTGAGGATTCAGAAGTTGTAGTGGTATCTGCTCAGATTGAAGCAGAAATTGCCGAATTAGAAACTGAAGAAGAAAAGCATGAATTTCTAGAAACTTTGGGTCTAGAACAGTCAGGCCTTGACAAATTGATACAATCTTCATATCATCTTTTAGGGCTAATTTCTTTCCTTACAGCAGGTCCTCAAGAAGTAAGAGCATGGACTATTAAAAAGGGAATGAAGGCTCCACAAGCTGGCGGGAAAATTCACTCTGATATAGAAAGAGGATTCATAAAGGCCGAAACTATAGCTTATGAAGATCTCCTTGAACATGGAACAATGTCCGCAGCAAAGGAAAAGGGACTTGTAAGATTAGAAGGAAAAGACTACATAGTAAAAGATGGAGATGTAGTTTTATTTAAGTTTAACGTATAAAATAAAATAAAAATTAATCTAAAAATTTGAAGTAGTTACTTATAATTAATTATAAGTAACTACTTTTTTTATTAATTATGAAATATATTTTCTGATTTAAAAATAAAAATATTTTATAAAAAGAAAATTACAAAATTATAAGCTGGTAAAAAAATAATCCGATGAAGTTTAATCGTATCTAAATAAAACACAATTTTTCATAAAAAGAATAAAAAATAAAAAATAACATTTAAGTAATAATGTGTGCAAGTAAAAAAGAGATTATCTAAATATTCTAATAATATTAGGGTATATACATTAATGTGTTGCAATATCGTTTATTTAAAATTTAAATACCAAAGCAGTGGTATCTAAAGTTTAGTACCAGTAAAAATGAATTTTAAAATTAAAGTGATAGAAAAAAATTAAATATATTAGACTTTTTAAAAAACAATAAAATTTTATCTTGTAAAGCTTGCTAATACTTATCTTTAAAAAACAAATCATTAAAAATGCGAAAAAAATAAAAATTGGTTGACAATATAGACAATTAGAAATATACTATAAATATAAGAAGTGGTAGTTACCAGTTAGGTAAAGTAATCACGTAAAATTTTAAAATGGAGGATAAAAGATGATTAGTATAATTATTTCTGGTCACGGCAACTTTGCTTCTGGACTGTATAGTGCTATGAAATTGATTTCTGGAGAATTTGAAAATGTTTCTTTTTTCGATTTTGTAGAGGGAAAGACAAGTGATGATATGGATAGTTTTTACAATGAAACAATTAAAAACTACAAATCAGATGTGCAAGATATTGTAATCTTAGCTGATCTTGCTGGAGGAACACCTTTTAATAGAGCAGTAACGATGTCATTGATAGATGAGAAGATAAAGGTTGTCTCTGGAACAAATTTACCAATGCTTGTAACAGCCGTTATGAGTAGAGATCTGTATTCTCACGATAATATAGATGAGTTTGTAGAAAATCTATTACTTGAGGGTAAGGGTGGTATAGAAACATTTAAGCTAAAAGAAAAAACAAAGCAAGAAGATATAGAAGAAGGAATATAATTTTATAGGAGGAGTGAAATGTTTAATATAAGCGATGAAAATTTAAAGTCGTTGGGAGCGTATAATACTGTCAGGGAAATTCAATCTCAACCAAGACTTTGGAAAGAAACTTTTAAATTATATGAAGAAAACAAAGAAAATATAAAAAAATTTATTGAAAATATTGTTAAAAAAGACAATAGGAAATTAAGAGTGATATTTACAGGAGCGGGAACTTCAGCATATGTTGGAGACACAATAGTTCAGCACCTTAAGACACTTAATGATGAAAAAATTGTATTTGAAAGTATAGCTACAACCGATTTGGTATCTTGTCCATACAATCATTTTAACTCTAATGACAAGATTTTATTGGTATCTTTTGCAAGAAGTGGTAATAGCCCTGAAAGTTTGCAGGCAGTAAAATTAGCAAATCAAATAGTAAAAGATATTTATCATATGCCAATAACTTGTGCAAGGACAGGTAAGCTAGCAGTAGGACTTGCTGGTAAAGAAAATGCAATGGTTCTTACGACTCCAGAAGAATCAAATGATAAGGGCTTTGCAATGACATCCTCATTTACTTGTATGATGTTATATTCTTTGATGATATTTGATAATATAGATGAATCAAAGAAGGAAGCCATGCTAAATACAATAATCAAGATGGCAGATAAATTAATATCTGATGAGTCTTATGTAAATAATATAGTAGAAAATAATGATTTCAATAGGGTTGTATACCTAGGTTCGGGAGTATTAGGATCTCTTACAAGAGAGGCTCAACTAAAGCTTTTAGAACTAACTGCAGGAGAAATAACTGCATTATATGAAACATCTATGGGATTTAGACATGGTCCAAAGTCATACATTAATGACAAAACAATCGTTGTATCTTTTGTCTCATCAAATCCATATACACAAAAATATGATTTAGACATAATAAGTGAAATAAGATCAGATCAAATTGCTTCACATATAGAACTTGTATCTCAGGAAGATTTGGGAATTGAGAATAATTATAATTTTGGGATGAAAGAAAGTATAGCTGACGAATATGCAGCTTTTCCTTATATAATATTTGCTCATATTCTTGCTGTTAGAACGTCTCTAAAAGTAAATAATACACCAGACACACCATCAAAGAGTGGAACAGTAAATAGAGTTGTTAAGGGTGTTATTATACACGAGTATGAAGCTTAGAAAATATAGTTTGGTGACAATAAAATATAGATATGTTTTTTAACCATATCTATAATGAATGTAATTATATATTTACACAATGAGGAGGAAATTTTATGAATACACCTAATATTTTAGCTACAAGAATTGACAATAGACTAGTTCATGGTCAGGTAGGAATGACTTGGTCAAACTCAATAGGGGCAAATCTAGTGGTTGTAGCAAATGATGCAGTATCAAAAGACAATGTGCAACAAAGCTTGATGGAGATGGTTCTACCAGATACTATAGGTATCAGATTTTTCTCTATAGAAAAAACTATAAAAGTAATACACAAGGCTTCTCCAAAGCAACATATTTTCCTAGTGGTAAAAACTCCACAAGATGCTTTGAAATTAGTAGAAGGCGGAGTACCTATTAAATCAATAAATATAGGAAATCTACACTTCGGTGATGGAAAAAAACAGCTTACTTCAGTTATTTCAGTAAACGATGATGATGTTGCAACATTTAATAAGCTACATGATTTAGGAGTTGAATTAGAGGTAAGAGGAATACCAACTGATAAATCAACAGATTTAATGAAAATTTTAAAAGAATATTAAAACTTAATAAAATAGAAAGTGAGTATATAGTTTTAGTTATTTAGACAGTATTATATTGAATATTAAATATGTATTAATATTAATAATTTTTAAAGGAGTGTGAAAACATGCTATTAAAAGCGATACTTATTGGATTACTTGCAGGTGTTGCAGGCGTGGACATGTTCGATGGATTAACTCACATCCATAGACCCATAGTTACTGGACCTATTATAGGTCTAATCCTAGGAGATTTTCAAACTGGACTAATTGCTGGTGCTACACTAGAACTAGTTTGGGCAGGTATGGTTCCCCTAGCAGGTGCTCAGCCACCTAACGTTGTTATTGGAGGTATCATAGGTACATCATTCGCAATATTAACTCATCAGGACCCTAAGGTAGCTGTTGGTATAGCTGTTCCTTTTGCTGTTGCAGTACAGGCACTTATTACATTGTTCTTTACAGCATACTCTCCAGTAATGCATAAAATGGATACTTATGCAGAAGAGTGTAATACAAGAGGAATAGAAAAACTAAACTATCTTGGTATAGGAATATTATTCGTTGCATACTTTATCATAGCTTTCCTACCAATTTACTTTGGAGCAGATAAGGCTGCAGTCTTGGTTTCTGCAATGCCATCTTGGATAATTGAAGGACTAAAGGTAGCCGGTGGAATAATGCCAGCAGTTGGTTTTGCAATGTTAATGAAGATTATGTTTAAGTGGTCATATGCACCGTTCTTTATAGTAGGTTTTATAGCAGTAGCTTATCTAAAACTACCTATATTGGCAGTGGCACTAATTGGTGTTTCAATAGCAGCATATGATTATTTCAAGGATTCAGGTGAAGGAAAAACAGTCGTAGCAGCTGGACCTTCAGGAGATGATTTTGAAGACGAGGAGGATTATAGCGATGGCATCTAATACATATAAAGACCCCGAAGTTAAAAAAGTTTTAACCAAAAAAGACTTAAATACGATGACTTGGAGATCCTTGCTTTTACAGGCCTCATTCAACTATGAAAGAATGCAGGCAGGTGGATGGCTATATACATTACTTCCAGGTCTAAAGAAAATACATACAAACAATGAAGATTTATCTGAAGCAATGGATGATCATCTACAGTTTTACAATACACATCCATTCTTAGTAACATTTATAGCAGGTATAATTTTATCAATGGAAGAAAATAAGCAACCAAGAGAAGTAATAAATGGTATTAAGGTTGCTCTTATGGGACCTCTTGGCGGTATAGGTGACGCGCTATTTTGGCTAACACTTTTACCAATAACAGCAGGTATAGGTTCTTCACTTTCATTAAGTGGAAACCCTTTAGGTCCAATACTATTCTTGGTAATATTCAATGCAGTTCACTTTGCACTTAGATTCTGGCTTATGAACTATGGATATACTACAGGTACAAATGCTATTAATGCACTAAAAGAGAATACCAAAAAGATATCTCGTGCAGCTACAATAGTTGGTCTATCAGTAGTTGGTGGATTGATAGCTTCTTATGTCAACTTTACATTACCTATTAAAATTCAGGCTGGTAAGATTGTATTTAATTTACAGACTGACGTTTTAGATAAGATAATGCCAGCATTGTTGCCTTTGGGTTATACTGCACTTTGCTATTGGTTACTTAAGAAAAAGGAAGTTTCTCCATTAGTATTAATACTTATAACAGTAGTACTAGGATTAGTTCTAGCATTCTTTGGAGTATTTCCAGCATAAAAATAATATAAAATTATATTAGGGCAGATAATTTATCTGCCCTAAACAATATAAAAATAGGAGTAAAAAGATGATTTTAACTATTACGCCCAATCCATCTGTTGATATTTCTTATAAAATAGATCATTTACTCATAGATGATGTTAATAGATGTAGCAATGTAAGAAAGACTGCGGGTGGAAAAGGGCTAAATGTAAGCAGGGTACTAAAACAGTTGGGAGCAAATGTAGAGGCAACTGGATTTATAGGAGGAGTACTGGGAGATTTTATTATAGGAGAATTAGATGCTTTGGGCATTGAAAATTCATTTATACATACAGACTCAAATACGAGAAATTGTATAGCAATACTTCATGATGGAAACAATCAGACGGAAATCCTTGAGCAATCAGAGGCTATTGATTCAAAATATGAAACCATTTTTGAAAGGGATATAGTTAATATTATGGGTGATAAAACTATAATTACTTGTTCAGGCAGCCTACCAGTTGGCATATCCGAGAATTTCTACACAGATATAATAAACATATCCAAAACTATGAATAAAAAAATAATTGTTGATACATCTGGTAAACAATTAGAAAAAGTTTTACTCAACGATGTTAAACCATTTGCTATAAAGCCTAATACAGATGAAGTTAGAGATTTATTGATAAAAAATGATACTGGATTTAATAAAAATACTAAAATAGATGTAAATAATATATCTAGTATATTAAGAAATAAGCTATTTGATGGTATTGAACTTATATTGGTATCTGCAGGTGGAAATGGAGGATACTTTAAGTACAAAGAAGATGTATTTAAAATAGATATTCCAAAGGTTGAAGCAGTAAATCCTGTTGGTTCAGGAGATTCAACTGTAGCAGGGCTCGCATATGGGCTGTCAAAAGCTAGTAGTGTAGAAGAATCAGTAAAAGTAGCAATGACTTGTGGGATTTTGAATGCTATGCAGGAAAAAACAGGTTATATTGATACAAATGGTTTTGATAAGATATACTCAAAAGTTTGTGTCAAAAAATTGTAGAGAAAATATAATAGAATAATATAACTTTAAAGAATGAATAGCTACAAAAATTATTTATGGATATAAGTTTTGGATAAATATAAAGGAGAAAAAATGCTAAATTTAACAGAAAATAAAAAAAGATTACTAGAAAAATTATCAAATAAGGATAATGTAATAGCTGCATTAGCAATTGACCAAAGAGGGGCTATTAGAAAAATGATAGCAAAAATAGATGAAAGTTTGGTAAGTAATGAATTTATATCAGACTTCAAGGTTGCAGTAAGTGAAGAACTAACAAAGTATTCATCTTCTATATTACTCGACCCAGAATACGGATTGGCAGCAGCTAAAAGAAAAAATAAGGATGCTGGACTTTTGATAGCATATGAAAAGACAGGATATGACGCTACGGAAAAGGGAAGACTCCCAGATTTGCTTCCAACATGGTCAGCTAAAAGATTGAAGGAGCAGGGAGCAGATGCAGTAAAGATACTTCTTTACTATGATATCGATGAAGAAGACTATATAAATGACCAGAAAAGGGCTTTTGTAGAAAGAGTTGGATCTGAGTGTGTAGCAGAAGATTTACCGTATTTTTTAGAAATAGTGACATATAGCTGTAAAGACCTAGATGCAAAGGGAGAAGAATATGCAAAGCTTAAGCCAAGAAAAGTTATTGAAGCTATGAAAGTTTTCTCAGATAAAAGATATGCAGTGGATGTTTTGAAGGTTGAAGTTCCTGTAAATATGGATTATGTAGAGGGATATGCAAATGGCAAGGTATTGTATTCGAGAAAAGAAGCTTTATCTTACTTTAAAGAACAGTCTGATGCAACTGATTTACCATTTATATTCCTTAGTGCAGGTGTAAGTGCAGAACTTTTCAAGGAAACTCTAAGATTTGCTCATGAAGCAGGATCTAAATTTAATGGAGTACTTTGTGGTAGAGCAACTTGGGCAGATGGGCTTCCAGAATACGTGAAATCTATAGAAGGTGGAAGAGAATGGCTTAGAACTCAAGGTAGAGAAAATATTGAGTCTTTAAATGCGGTTTTGAAAGAAACTGCAACTCCATGGAGTGAAAAGTTATAAAAACACTTAAAAATAAACTGATAGTATGTTATCATAGTCTATGATTTTAAAATTAATCTTAGCAAGGAGTTGATGATATGTCAGAAGAACACAGAAGTGAGAAACCACTTTACTTACAATTAGCATCTGTGATTAAAAGTGAGCTCTGTGAGAATCTGGATCCAAACGACAAGTTACCATCAGAAAGAGAAATATGCAAGATTTTTGATGTTAGCAGAACTACAGTAAGACTAGCAATGAAAGAGTTAGAAGACGAAGGCTACATATATAGAGTCCACGGAAAAGGTACTTTTGTATCAGCAATCAATAAAAACAAGCAAAATTTAGGAGACTACTATAGCTTTACTGAACAGACAAAAAGACAAGGAAAGGTGCCTAAGTCGGTAGTTTTAGAGTTTGAAATTGTCAACTCGAATTATTTTATTGCAGGACAGCTAGGAATAGATCCTGGTGACAAAATAATAAGATTTGTAAGATTAAGGTTGGCTGATAATATACCTATGATGATTGAAACAACATATCTACCATATGATAGGTTTAGTACTCTAACTGAAGAAAAATTAAATGAAAAGCCAATGTATGATATTTTCAAAGAGGATTATAACTCTAAGATAGTGACGGCAGAAGAAACTTTTTCAGCAGCTATTATTGGAAGAAAAAAGTCCGAATTGCTTGGGGTATCAGAGGGAGATGCTTGTTTGAAATTATCTAGAACCAGCTGGGATTCTAGCAATAGGATTATAGAGTTTACAGCTAGTACAGCAAGAGCAGATCAATTTAATTATAAAGTGTATTACAATCATTAGAAAGAAAAAATTTTTTATAAAAGTAATTGCTATGTTAAATATACCCAGCTATTAAAATGTTTTAATAGCTGGGTATAAGTTTGTAAAATAAAAAAATAAACTGTCATAAGCTTATGACAGTTTATTTTTTATTAATCCGCATAATCTCAGTATTAAGTAAAAGCCTAAGCAATTATATTTTGATTCATTGTAGAACTATTACTTAAGTAAATTACCATCTAAATATACGGCTTCAAGATCATAGTTTGAATCCAGAACAACTAAATCTGCATCTCTATCGATATCTATTTTCCCGCACACATCATCAATTCCTACAGATTTTGCAGGTACTAATGATGCCATTTGAAGGGCTTCAAATGGAGAAGCGATTCCCCAATTTATAACGTTTTTGACACCATCTTTTAATCTCAAAATTGACCCTGCAAGACTTCCACTTTCCAATCTAGCAGTACCATCTGCAACCTTAACATCGAAGTCACCTAGCTTGTAGTCACCCTCAGGCATACCACCAGCCATCATACAGTCAGTAATAAGTGCAACACTGTCATAGCCTCTACACTTCATGACAACGTCTGCTGCAGCGGGATGAACGTGATGTCCATCGCATATTAATTCAGCATAGACGTCTTTCAAAGTCAGTGCAGCTCCAACCATACCAGGCTTTCTATGGTGAAGAGGGCTCATTCCATTGTATGTATGAACAAATATACTAGCACCAGCATCTACTGCTGCCTTAGCTTCTTCATATGTCGCATCACTGTGCCCAAGAGCAACATACACTCCAATTTTTCTAGCTTCTTTAACAAATTCTTCTGTTCCGTTCAATTCAGGAGCAATTGCTATTTTTTTGATAATTCCACCTGAAAGCTCTTGCCATTTTTTTAATTTATCTATATTTGGTTCAGAGAAGTAAGAAGGATTCTGTGCCCCCTTATGTTTAATAGTGAAAAATGGACCTTCTAGGAATATTCCACGAATCTTAGCACCATTACAATTTTTATTTTCTCCAACCACTTTTACAGCCTGGTTTAAATTTTCAGTTGAAGAAGTGAGAGTAGTAGGTAAAAATGAAGTTACGCCTATCTTTACAATATCTTCGCAAATTATTTTCAAACCCTCTGCATCTTTATCCATAATATCATGTCCAGAAAAACCATGTACATGAGTATCTACAAAACCAGGGGCTATAATACTATTTTTATAGTCTATACAATCTTTTAGGTTACTTGAATTTTCAATGATATTTTTAATTTTACCATTTTCTATTTCCAGAGCACCATTCTCCAAAACTCTATCTTCCAAAACAATATATTTAGATTTTATAAACATATTTGACCTCCTATTCAAATTATATATACTTATAATTATACCCCTCAAATGCTAGTAATACAATGTGAATTGAATATTTTTTTCATCATATAGAAAATTCAATTTAAATATTTATTGAGAGTCTTAATTATAGAAATATAATGTTTTTACAATGAGAATTTTAAAATACTTTTCTATACTTATATGTAAACATTTATGTGTAAAAACAATCTATACAAAATACAAATTATAAAGAGAATTTAATAGTAAGTTATGGTAAGTTTAGTATAATTTTCATTATAATAAATATAAAATACTTATAATGGGCAGTATATTGGTTATATAATGCGGTCTAATAAACACTTTAAAATAATCTTGTAGTACAAAGTTTAGTCTCTTAGTTATTTGCTTAAAAACATATGAAAAATTTAAAAGAATCTTTTGAATCTGTTGGAATTTAATAAACTATAATTTTATGGTATAATAACAAAATAGACGTAATGGGTAAAATACAAGAAAAGAGGGAGCAAAAAATGTTTGTTGATTTTGAATGTGATAATTTAAAAAAAGCAATAATAAAGAATTATAAAGAAAAAATTGATTCTAATTTTGATGGTACTGAAGTAACATCAGAAATGATGGAAAAATTTGATTTATTAGATTTAAATGAATCAGGTATTAGCAGTTTGAAGGGGATAGAATATGCTAAAAATGTAAGACATTTGTATGTTGCATTTAATTCTATATCAGATGTAGAACCTTTAAAGAACTGTCAAAACCTAGAAAAATTAGATTTTCATAAGAACAATGTAGTGGATATATGGCCTTTAGAAGGGCTAAGACGTTTAGAATTTTTAAATATTTCCAATAATGGAATTACAGATGTTATGGCACTAAATGATATTGCCAATATTGACGCTATAAATATAAAGGGGAATAATATAGAAAACCAATTACCACTGCGTCATATAAGATTTGTAAAAAAATAAGGAGAGAAATTTAAATATGTCTAATATAAATATATTTGACTTAGACAAAGGTGTGTCTTTAGGTCTTATTAAGAATAGCAAGTTTAAATCGAATTTGATTTCAATATATTTCGCAAGGAACCTGAAGAGAGAGGAGGCCACAAAGGTATCATTATTATCGAATATGTTATCGATGGGCACAATGAAATATCCTACAATGAGAGATATTTCTAGAAGGTTAGATGAATTATATGGAATGTCTATGAATGTTGGTGTTAATAAACACGGTGAAAAAGCATTGACTTCCTTTAAATTTCTAAGCGTTTCAGACAAGTATCTAGATGAACCTATTTTTGAAGAGGTAGTGGATTTTATAAATGAAATAGTTTCAAATCCTCTAGTAATAGATGGTAAGCTAAATCCTGATATGTTTGAAGTTGAGAAAGAAATTCTAAAAGATGAAATAAATTCAAAGATTAATGATAAAAGGATATATGCAGCTATAAGGTGCATAGAGGCAATGTGTTATGATGAGCCTTACTCTATAGATCAGGTAGGATATGTAGAGGATTTGAAATCGATAACACCTGAAAATATGTATGAAATGTATAAAGAGTTCATAGCAACATCAAGAATCTTTATAACGATAGAGGGTGATTTCGATGAAGAAGATGCATATAAAATATGTCGTGATAAGTTTAAATTTGATAGAGGCAATATAGAAAATATAGAAAGAGAAAGATTTGATATAGTTCCTCATGACCCAACGTATTTAACGGAGATAATAGGAACAAATCAAGGAAAACTAGTGATTGGATATAGAACAGGTGTCGACTACAAGGACTATGAAATGTATTATAGTCTTATGGTGGGCAATAGTTTGTTCGGGGGTGGACCACACTCAAAGCTATTTAATAATGTGAGAGAAAAGGAAAGTATTTGTTACTATGCGAGCTCAACCCTAGAAAAGTGTAAGGGGCTTATGATTGTAAGCTCAGGTATCGAAGTTAACAATTATGAAAGAGCCTTAGAGCTTATAACGAAAGAATTGCAAGATGTTATAAATGGTAATTTCTCAGAAGAAGATGTAGACAATTCTAAAAAAAGTATACTTAATGCCTTGAAGGCATCATATGACTCTGTATCAGGAGAGTCTGATTTTACATATAATCAATTTATAAGTGGAACAAATTTAGAAATTGATGAAGTTATAAACTATGTATCAAATGTAGATAAAGAGAGTATTGTTAGGTCGATGGCAAATATTTTTGAAGATACTGTTTACTATTTAAGATAATAAAATGGTAAATTATAAGAAAGATTTGTAAATAATGAAATGATATCTACTAATATTTTTGTTAAATGAAATTTTTATATATTTTAGTAATTTATAAAAAATGTTAAATATGAATGCAATTAATATTTAATAAAAAATATTTGTGTCATCATTTAAAAAATATTTGGGAGGACTTTGATGAATAAAATTTACAATGATATTATAAATGAAGAGTTATATTTTGATAAGATGGACAATGGACTTGAGGTATTTTACATACCTAAAGAAGGCTTTGTAAATAAGTACGCTGTGTTGGGAGTTGACTTTGGATCAAATGACTTAGAGTTTATCCCAATAGGAGAAAGTGAGCGTATAAGAGTTAGTGAAGGGATAGCGCATTTTTTAGAACATAAAATGTTTGAACAACCCGATGGGTCAAATGCTTTTGATGAATTTTCAAGATTGGGTGCAAGTGCAAACGCCTTTACTGGATTTGCAATGACAGCATATTTGTTTTCTGCAACTGAAAACTTTTATCCTTCCCTAAAACATTTAATTGAGTATGTTGAAACTCCATATTATACTGAAGAAAATGTAGAAAAGGAAAAGGGAATTATTGCACAAGAAATTAAAATGTATCAAGATGATCCAGATTGGAACGTTTATTTTAATTGCTTAAAGGCAATGTATTCAAAACATCATACTAACATAGACATTGCAGGCAGTGTAGAAAGTATATATAAAATAACTCCAGAAGAGTTGTACAAGTGTTACAATACTTTTTACAATCCAGCCAACATGAAGTTGTTTATTGTGGGAGATTTAGATCCAGATAAATTAATTGAGACTATTAAAGAAGCCAATGATGATGAAATTGACTTCTCAGAAAATATAGAAAGATTTATGGAAGAAGAACCAATAGAAGTGAATGAAAGATTAATAGTAGATGAATATACCGTGTCCATGCCTATGTTTTATATAGGCTATAAAGATGCCTATGTGAAAAGAGAGCCTAGAGAAAGTTTAAAGCTAGAGATAATTACAGACATGCTATTTGATATAATATTTTCGGAAAGTGGGGATCTTCATCAAGATTTATACAAAGAGGGACTTATTATCGGTGGCATATCTGGAGGATACTTATCTCAAAAAGACTACTCATATGCAGTTGCTTCAGGGGCATCAAAAGACCCAAGAGAAGTAAAAAGAAGAATTGATGAGTATATTGAAAATCTCAAAAAAGTAGGTATTGATAGTTATGAATTTGAAATCAACAAGAAAAAGAAAATAGGAGCGTTTTTAAAGTCTTTTGATTCAATTAACTACATTGCTAATAATTTTTTGAATTACATGTTTAGAGGTATTAATTTCTTAGAATACTTCGAAGTGTTAAAAGAGATTGAAATAGAAGATGTAAATAAAAGGTTATATGAGTTCTTTAAAGAAGATAACAGTGTATTATCTATTGTAGAGCCTAAAGAAACTACTAGGGAATTTAACCAATAATTTAAAATTTAATCAATGCTAAAAAACTTTAAATTTTTGTATTGAAAAAAAGACTATATATTCTATTCAATATAATTTATAATTGAATAGAATATATTATTTTTAAAGGATAAATACGAGGAGGAAGATATGAATAGAGTAGCATTTTCTGTTTTTGGCATAGATGTAATGTGGTATGGAATACTTATAGCGATTGGGATGTTATTGGCAGTAGCATTGGCTACAAGAGAGGCTAAAAGAGTTGGCTATAAGGAAGATGATATAATAGACTTAGCATTATTTGTAATTCCACTTGGAGTAATAGGCGCAAGAATATACTATGTGATATTTAGCTGGGATAACTACTCAGGTAGCATAGCAGCAATGTTTAATATACGTGGCGGTGGTCTAGCAATACATGGAGGAATTATAGCGGGAATTATTACGGGAATAGTATTTTCAAAGGTAAGGAAGTTGAACTTTTTTAAACTTGCAGATATAGTAATACTAGGTGTTCCACTAGCACAAGCCATTGGTAGATGGGGTAATTTCATAAATCAAGAAGCATATGGTGGACCAACCAATTTACCTTGGGGTATACTAGTAGAAGGACAAAGGGTACACCCCACATTTTTATATGAGTCAATATGGGATTTATTAATATTTATATTGATATTTACAAGAAGAAAAGAAAAAAAATATGAAGGTTATATATTAGTACAGTATTTGGTATTGTATTCATTTGGAAGATTCTTAATCGAGGGTCTTAGAACTGATTCATTGATGTTTGGTCCTATTAGAATGGCTCAGCTAATTAGCCTAATAGGAATAGCAGCAGGTATTGTATTACATATAGTTTTATTAAAAAGGAGTAAAAATGGAGTTTAATCATGTTTCTGTACTTTTAAATGAGTGCATTGAAAATCTTAATATAAAGCCAGATGGTATATATGTGGATTGCACTATGGGTGGTGCAGGTCACAGTAAGGAAATAGCAAAGAAATTATCAGATGATGGTAGGCTTATTTGCTTTGATCAAGATATCAATGCGATTAATGTAGCAAAAGAGAGACTAGCAGAATTTGGAGAAAGAGTAATACTTGTTCACAGTAATTTTGAAAATATAAAAAATGAAATAAAAGCTTTAGGCATAGATAAAATAGATGGTGTTTTGGCTGATTTAGGAGTTTCATCACATCAACTAGATGAGGCCTCAAGAGGATTTTCTTATATGAATGACGCCCCACTTGATATGAGAATGGACAATAGATGTGAAAACTCTGCGTGGGACATAGTAAATGATTACTCAGAAGATCAGCTTCATAAGATTATAACAGAATATGGAGAAGAAAATTGGTCAAAGAGAATAGCTAAATTTATAGTTGAGGAAAGAAAAGAAAAGACAATAGATACAACATATGATTTGGTAGAAATTATTAAAAAGGCAATACCAAAAAAGGCTAGAATGAATGGACCTCATCCAGCAAAGAGGACATTTCAGGCTATAAGAATAGAAGTAAATAATGAACTGGGTGTAATAAAAAATATGATAGAAGATGCAGTTAGCATTATGAATCCAGGCGGAAGAGTATGTATAATAACATTTCATTCCTTAGAAGATAGAATAGTAAAAAATGAATATAAGTATCTAGCTCAAGATTGTATTTGCCCACCAGAGATGCCATTTTGTCAGTGTGATAAAAAAAGTGAAGTAAAAATTATTACCAGAAAGCCTATTTTACCTAGCGAAGAGGAAGTAAATGCCAATCCAAGATCAAGAAGTGCAAAATTAAGGGTGGCGGAAAAAAAGTAAAACTGGTAATATAATAGATGTTGAAAAATATGGTTTGTAAATAGCAGATATTTTTTATAACTGAGTAATAATAGATTTCCATTGCAATTTAAGCTTGTGCTTACTTATATCATGGATGACTATGTTTAGAAATAGTTAAAATCATTTTGATTTAGCTATTTCTAAAATTTATTACTTGATTATAGATATGCTATTTATTATTTCCATTTATTTTAGGAGGAATAAGATGATTAGCTTAACAGTTGAAGAAATACTCAAGTCAACAGAAGGCAAATTGATCGATGGTAATGAAAATAATGAGATCAAAAAAATTGTTATAGATAGTAGAATGGCAGACAGTCAGTCTTTATTTGTAGCGGTTATAGGTGAGGTGCAAGATGGACATAAGTACATCAAGGATGCCTTTGACCTTGGATGCAGAGCATTTTTGATTAGTGATGAATCTTTTATTACAAAAGAATTAGAAACTTCATCAGTAATTGAGGTAGAAAATACAGAGATAGCTCTTGGTAAGATTGCAAAATATTACAGGGGAGCATTTGATATTCCAGTAGTTGGTGTTACGGGCAGTGTTGGTAAGACAACTACTAGAGATATGATATATTCTGTATTGTCTAATAAATTTAACACATTAAAAAATGAAAAGAATTTAAATAATCAATTTGGAGTACCTCTAACCCTGTTTAATCTTAATAGAGAACATGAATGTGCCATTATAGAGATGGGCATGTGCGGATTTGGTGAGATTGAATACCTAGTAGATATAGTTAGACCAAAAATAGGTGTCATATCTAATATAGGAATGTCTCACATCGAACTTCTTGGATCACAAGAGGGTATTTTCAAAGCAAAAATGGAAATTGCTACATATTTTGATGAAGCGTCCACTTTAATAGTTAATGGTGATGATCAGTTTTTATCAAAAGTATACAAGGACTATAATAAAGGCAATAAGGAAGGCTATACCGTATATTCTTTTGGAAAAGGAAGGGATAATACAATTTCTTGTAGAAAAATGACCTCAATAGAAAATGAAAAAACAATGTTTACTGTTTCTATAGAGGGAATAGAAGATGAGTTGGATTTTGAGATTCCCACTATTGGAGAACATAATGTATATAATGCAATGTCTTCAATACTTGTAGGTAGAGTTTTGGGAATGAGCATAGAAGAAATTCAAGAAGGTCTATTAGCATTTCAGCCAACTCAGGACAGACAAGATATAATAAAAACAGACGATTTTACAATAATAAACGATGTTTATAATGCAAGCCCAGACTCTATGATAGCTTCAATGAAGGTTCTTAGTCTGTATGATAAGAGAAGAGTAGCTATATTAGGAGATTGCCTTGAAATGGGTGAATTTGCTGAGGCAGCTCATAGAAAAGTTGGCGTTCAAACTCTTGACAAAGTAGATGTGATAATCACTACTGGCGAGGCAGCTGAATTTATAGGCACTGAAGCCAAAGAGCGTGGATTTGATTTAAGTAAGGTATATCATTTTAATACAAAGGAAGAATTAATAGCTTCACTATCTGATATATTAAAAAAAGATGATGCTATATTAGTAAAGGCATCTAGAGGAATGAAATTTGAAGATATAGTAAAGTATATAGAGGGAGGCTGTAAATGCTAGGATTTAAAGATTTAACCTTAACTGCAATTATTGCATTTGTTTTGGTTATGGCTATGGGGCCAGTTTTAATACCATTTTTACATAAATTTAAGTTTGGACAAACTGTGAGAGATGATGGCCCACAGAGTCATCTAAAGAAAAATGGAACACCTACAATGGGTGGTGTAATGATGATGTTAGCAATCTTAATAGCTACACTTTTAAGAGCGGATTTAAATACAGAAATATTTATGGCTCTTTTATGTATGCTAGGATTTGGAATGGTTGGATTTATAGATGATTTCGTGAAGATAAAAATGACAAGATCTCTTGGGCTTACAGCTAAGCAAAAGATTGCGTTACAAGTTATTTTAGCTCTAGTAATTTCAATATATAAATATAAAGCAATAGGAAGTGGGATACAGTTTATAGTTCCATTTTCACAGGCAGGAATTAATATAGGCATAGCTTATGTTCCTGTAATGTTAGTTGTAATACTTGGAACTGTAAATGCGGTCAATCTTACTGATGGATTAGATGGATTGGCTAGTGGTATAACAGCTATAGTGTCTACTTTCTTTATGGTATTTGCACTTATTATAGCAAATAATGCAGGTATGTCTCAGATGGCAGCAGCCACTTTAGGAGCTTGTGTCGGCTTTATGTGGTTCAATGTGAACCCAGCTAAGGTATTTATGGGAGATACTGGTTCGATGGCATTAGGAGGGGCTGTTACAGCCTTTGCTATATTTACCAACTCAGTACTTATAATACCAATTGTCGGAGGAATATATTTTGCAGAAGCACTATCTGTTATAATCCAAGTTCTTTACTTTAAGAAAACTAAGAAGAGAATATTTAAAATGGCTCCTCTTCACCACCATTATGAACAGTGTGGATGGCCAGAGACAAAGGTTGTATTTATATTTTGGATAGTTTCCATCGTTCTTGCATGGATCGGTGTTGTAGCGATGTTTTAGTAATACATAAATTAATAAAGAGGTGACGGGCATTGTTTAGTAAAAACAAGATATTAGTTGTAGGTATGGCAAGATCAGGTATAGCTTCAGCTAAGTATTTATTAAGAAATGGAGCCGAAGTTATAATTAACGACTCAAAAAATGAAGAAAGTTTAAAAGATGTAATTAAAGAATTTGATGAATTTGAAAATGTAAAATTTTTATTTGGAAGAAATCCAAATAGTGAGGATATATCAGATATAGATTTTGCTGTGGTATCTCCAGGGGTTCCGCTAGATCTTGACTATATACTAGAAATGAAAAAAAATGGTAAGGAAGTATTTAGTGAAATAGAACTAGCCTATAGAGCTAGCAGAGAAAAAAACTTGAATTTCATAGGAATTACGGGTACTAATGGAAAGACGACAACAACTTCAATAGTAGGTGAAATAAGCAAAAAGGCAGGATATGATACTTACATAGTTGGTAACATAGGAAACCCCGCAATACATGCCGTTGAAGAAGCAAACAATGGTGCAGTTTTGGTAACAGAGCTATCAAGTTTTCAATTAGAAAGTATAGTTGATTTTAGACCAGTAGTATCTTCTGTTTTGAATCTTACAGAAGATCATATGGATAGACATCATACTATGGAAAATTATGCGAAGGCTAAAATGATGGTCTTTAAAAATCAGGTTGATAACGATATTTGTGTTTTAAATTATGATGATGAAGCCACTAGAAAAATGGCTGAATCTTGTAAGGCGAAAGTTGTTTATTTTTCCAGAAAAACTCAATTAGAGGAAGGTATATTTTTGGATGAAGATAAAAATATTGTGATGAAGCTTAACAACAAAGTCCAAAAAATAATGAACTCTAAAGAATTAAGTCTTCCTGGGGGACACAATTTAGAAAATTGTATGGCAGCCACAGCAATCTGTTATGAATATGGAATTAATATAGAAGTGATAGTAGAAGTATTAAAGACCTTTAAGGCGGTTGAACATAGGCTAGAGTATGTAGATACTGTCAAAGGAGCATCATATATAAATGACTCGAAGGGTACTAACCCAGACTCAACTATAAAGGCAGTTCAATCTTATGATCACCCTATAATTTTAATAGCTGGTGGATATGATAAAGGTAGTGACTTCAATGAATTATTTGAAGTAGCTAAAAAACATGTTAGAAGTATTGTAATACTAGGACAAACAGCAGATCTTATAGAAGAAACTGCAAAAAAACATGGTATCAATGATATATACAGAGTAGAAACTATCAAGGAAGCTGTGTATAAATCATATGAGATAGCTAATGAAAATGATGTTGTATTATTGTCTCCCGCTTGTGCAAGTTGGGGAATGTACAATAACTATGAAGAAAGAGGAATAGATTTTAAGACGAGTGTTCAAGAATTAAAAGAAAAACAATCTTAAAATTAGAAGGGAAAGTATTATGAGAGTTATATTATCAGGTGGGGGAACTGGAGGCCATGTGTACCCTGCAATTGCAATAGCTAATAAAATAAAAGAAAAAAATCCAGACACTGAAATTTTATTTGTTGGTACTCAAGAAGGTATAGAATCTGAAATCGTACCGAAGTATGGTTACAATATAGAATTTATAAAAGTAAAGGGTTTTAAGAGAAAAATAGATTTTGAGAACGTGAAAAGAGTTTTTATGTTTATAAAGTCTCTCGGAGATTCTAAAAAAATAATTAAAAATTTCCATCCAGATATAGTAATAGGAACTGGAGGATATGTAAGTGGATCTGTAGTGCTAAAGGCCAGTAAAATGGGAGTTAAGACTTTTGTTCATGAGCAAAACTCATTCCCAGGAATAACAAATAAGATGCTTTCAAAAAATGTTGATTTTGTTATGACAAGCTTTGAAGATTCACATAAAAGATTTCCAGAAAAAGCTCATAATAAATTGTATCTTACAGGAAATCCCGTAAGAGATGACATATTAAATGCAAATAGAGAATCATCAAGAAAAAAACTGGAGATACCTATGGATAAAAAGATGTTTTTAGTTGCAGGTGGTAGTGGAGGATCTGAAGAAATAAATGATGCATTAAGTTTGGCACTACCTAAAATGATAAAAGAGGATTTTGCATTTACAATATCTACTGGAAGAACATATTATGAAAAATTCATGAGTCAATATGGTAACTTAGAGTTTAAGAGTTATCAAAGAGTAGTTCCATATTTAGATGATATGGCTGACAATTTGGCTGCTGCAGACTTGGTGATTGGAAGTGCTGGAGCTATATCAATGGCAGAGATGACGTCTGTTGGAATACCTGCTATAATAGTACCAAAGGCTTATACTGCTGAGAATCATCAAGAGTATAATGCTAAGAGTCTTGAAAGTGCAGGAGGAGGCGTCTGTATCACAGAAAAAGAGTTAACTCCTGAAAAATTAGATTCAGTAATCTTTGAATTACTAGGAAATGATGAAAAATTAAAAAATATGTCGGAGTGTAGCAAAAAATTTGGAAAAAGAGATGCGATTGACTTAATATATGATAAAATCAGTAAAGAATGCTTTTCTAAATAGATAAAAGCTATAAAAATGCAAAAAAAAATTAAAAATATGTTGCAATAAAGGTGTTTTATAGGATATTATAGAATAGATAGAATGATATTTATTTGATGATAATATATATAATAGTATTTGTTTGAAAATCTTAGATATAAAAACATTATTTGTTGATAAAAAAGAAAATATTAAATCAGACATAGACTATAGTGTGAATGGGGGTTTATAAATGTTGAACTTTGTTGAAGAGCAAACAGGCTCTGCCAATATTAAAGTTATTGGAGTCGGTGGTGGCGGAAATAACGCTATTAATGTTATGATCAGCTCCGGCGTAAAGGGCGTTGAGTACATAGCAGTAAATACTGACAAACAGGCTTTAGATTCTTCTAAAGCGGAACATATATTACAGATCGGTGAGAAGCTGACTAAGGGATTAGGCGCAGGTGCTAACCCTGAAAAAGGTAAAAAAGCAGCAGAAGAATCTGCAGACGAACTAGCAAAAGCCATAGAAGGTGCAGATATGGTATTTGTAACAGCTGGTATGGGTGGTGGAACTGGTACTGGTGCCGCTCCTGTAGTGGCTCAAATTGCCAAAAATGCAGGTGCACTTACAGTAGCTGTAGTTACGAAGCCATTCTCTTTTGAAGGTAGAGTAAGAATGAAAAAGGCTGAAGAAGGTATCGCAGAATTAAAGAAAAATGTCGATACATTAATTACAATACCAAATGATAAAATACTTCAAATAATAGAAAAAAGAACAACTATAACAGAAGCTTTATCAAAGGCTGATGATATATTAAAGCAAGGTATACAGGCTATATCTGGCTTAATATCAGAAGCAGCTCTTATCAATCTTGACTTTGCTGACGTTGAAGCAATAATGAAGGACCAGGGACTTGCTCATATGGGTATGGGTACATCTTCTGGTGAGGATCGAGCTCTTGTAGCTGCAAAGCAGGCTATAGAATCACCTTTATTGGAGACTACAATAGATGGAGCAAAGGGTGTATTGATAAATGTAACTGGTGGGGAAGACTTAGGATTGCTTGAAGTAAGTGAAGCAACAGAAATAATAAGAGAAAAATGTGATCCAGATGCAATGATTATATTCGGTGCTGCTACTAGAGAAGATTTCGGTGATGAAATCGTGATAACAGTGGTTGCAACAGGTTTGCAGGATGATGCTGATGATATCTTTAATACTCCACAGTTAAGAAGACAGCCAGCACAACCTCCTATAACACCAAAGTACAATGAAGTGCAGAGAGTTAAAGAGCCACAGAAGGTTGAAAAAGCAAAGCCAGCTGAAGAGACTTTCGCAAATAGTTTTGACGATACTGTGACAGCAGGAGATGACGATATGGTTATCCCTACTTTCCTTAGAAGAAAGAAGTAAAAATATCAATATAAACGGAATAGGGCTCAGCGTATAGTTGAGCCCATTTTATTAATAAATTAAGTTTTTAGAAAGAGGTGAAAAGTATGCTTTGTCCTTATTGTGAATGTAAAGAATCAAAAGTTCTTGATTCAAGGCATATAGATTCTACATCTATAAGAAGAAGACGTGAGTGTGAAAAGTGCAAAAAAAGATTTACTACTTATGAAAAGATAGAAATGGTTCCAGTGATGGTAATCAAAAAAGATGGAAGAAGAGAAGCTTTTGATAGAGATAAAATTAAATTTGGTTTAATCAGATCATGTGAAAAAAGACCAGTGTCAATTGCGACAATAGATGATGTTGTAGATTCCATTGAATCGGAAATAAATAAGATGTACGTTGATGAAATTGAGTCCACTAGAATTGGTGAAATGGTGATGGAAAGATTAAAAGAAGTCGATGAAGTAGCATATGTTAGGTTTGCATCAGTATATAGACAATTTAAAGATTTAAATACTTTTGTCAATGAATTAGAGAGCATACTGAATGAAAAGGATAAAAAAGAGGAAGAATAATCTTTATATAGAGGAGGTATCACTATGGCAAAAATACTTGTGATAGATGATGAAGAACATATATTAGAGCTTCTAAAATTTAACTTAGAGGTGTCGGGTCATCAAGTTATATGTTGTACTAATGGAAAAGATGGCCTTAAAATGGCTAGAGAAGAAAATCCTGACTTGGTACTATTGGACTGGATGCTTCCTAATATAAGTGGTATAGATGTCTTAAAAGTCATAAGAGAAGATGATAAAATAAGTGACCTTCCAGTAATTATGCTGACAGCTAAAAATATGGAAGATGATAAAATAGAAGGTCTAGATAGAGGGGCAGATGATTTTATCACTAAGCCATTCAGTATAAAAGAGTTAATGGCGAGAATAAAAACAGTTCTTAGAAGATATCATACTTCTGATGAGACTGCACTTAAGGCAGGTAAGATATCTCTATATCTAGACAGACATGAAGTCTATCTCGATGGAGAAAAAATAGAACTAACCTTGAAAGAGTTCGAATTATTAAAACTTTTAATACAAAATAGAGGAAAAGTTTTGACAAGAGATTATTTACTAGACAAGGTCTGGGGTTATGAGTTTTTTGGAGAAACGAGAACTGTAGATGTCCATATAAGGTATCTAAGAAAGAAGCTTGGGGAAAATTCAAATATAGAGACCATTAGAGGTGTTGGATATAAATTGAATTAACATATTTAACAAGTTTGAGTTATTGATGAGTTTTATAAAAGATTGTAAATTATTAGAGATAGTGAATCATGAGTATAAACATAGTTATAAATTGAGCTACGTATTTTTTATTAGAGGATATTTTTAAAAAGCAAGCGTTCTGATGAAAGTGGGTTAAATAATTGGAAACAATAAGTATGTACAAAATAAATCATATTATAGCACTTGTTATGATAATATCGTGGATAGTGAGTCTTCTTTTGTATAAGGAAATAAGAAATTTAAGAGATTTTATGCATGATGTGATTAATTCATCAAAAAAAGTTAAAAATATGGATTTTGATGCAAAGTTAAATATATCTAAACATGCAGAATTCAATACTTTTGCGGGGGATTATAATGATATGATAGATATGTTGGAAAGATCTTTTGAGCAAGTAGAAGGTAAAAATATTCAATTAAATTCTATACTAAAATCAGTATCAAATGGAATTTTGGTAATCGACGTATCTGATAGAGTTTTCCTTATAAATGACAAGGCAAAAGAATATCTAGGCTGTCCTATAGAAAAATCTATAGAATTGGAGTCTATATATGATGTAATTAGCGATAAGAAAATACTGGAATTTATACAATATAACATAAATAGAGATACAAGCATAAGTAAAGAAATAAAATTGGAAGGTGGAAAGATATACAATGTAAAGGTAGATCCTTTGAGTATGGAAAGCCGCAAAGAAATATTAATAGCATCTGTGGTAAACATAGAAGATATTACTGAAAGAATAAAGCTAGAGAATATGAGAAGTGATTTTGCAGCCAATGTTAGTCATGAACTCAAAACTCCTCTTACGTCTATACAAGGGTTTGTAGAGACTCTCAAAACAAATGATGATACCATCAGTCCAGAGATGAGAAAAAGATTCTTGGAGATTATAGAAAACGAATCATACAGACTGAGGATTTTGATAAATGATATTTTATTACTATCATCAATTGAAGGCGATGAAGAATTAAATAACGAATGGGTTGATCTTGAAAAAGTAAATGAAAGAATCTTTAATATGCTAGCGGATAAAGCTAAAAGTCAAGAAATTCATCTAGATGTAGAATACAAACTGAATAAAAATGATGAAGGAAAATTCATGATATTGACTCAAAAACAATACTTTAAAGAGTTGATAATTAACCTAATGACAAATGGTATCAAATACAACAATCCAGGTGGTTATGTGAAAGTTGTATATGAAGAAGATCAAAATAATTATTACGTGACTGTTCAAGATAATGGTATAGGCATAAGTGAAGATGAAAAAGATAGAATATTTGAGAGATTTTACAGAGTAAGTAAGTCTAGAAATAAAGATATAGATGGTACAGGACTTGGACTTGCTATTGTAAAGCACATATTGATTTCATTAAATGGTGATATATCTTTAGAGTCTAAACTGGGAGAAGGATCTTCATTTAAGATAACACTTCCAAAAAACCATAATAAAAATAATGACACTATATATTTGAGCCCAAATAATGTATAATTATAAGTTGATTGACAAATAAAATAAGCCTAAAAATAAAAACAAATGAAATAACAATTTAAGACAGGAAGTGATATATTGAGTAATGAAAATAGACCAATAGTAGCAGTGGTAGGAAGACCAAATGTTGGAAAATCAACAATTTTTAATAAATTAACAGGAAAGAAAATATCTATAGTTGAAGATACTCCTGGAGTAACTAGAGATAGAATTTTCGGAGAAGTTGAATGGCTAAATAAGTATTTTACAATAATAGATACAGGTGGTATAGAGCCAGATTCAGATGATATCATAGTATCCCAAATGAGAGATCAGGCAATGCTTGCAATAGATATGGCACATGTAATACTATTTATCGTTGACGGTAAAGGTGGCCTTACTGCAGCAGATAGAGAAGTTGCTGAAATACTAAGAAAGACAAAAAAACCTGTAATATTGGTAGTAAATAAGATAGATTCTAAGAGTCAGGAAGATTTAATGTATGATTTTTATGAGTTGGGTCTAGGTACTCCAGTTCCAGTATCTGGTGCAAACAGTATCGGATTGGGTGATTTGCTAGATGATGTAGTAGAAAATTTCCCAGATGGATTAGATACAGAGTATGATGAAAGTATTGTTAGAGTGGCTATAACAGGTAAGCCAAATGCTGGAAAAAGCTCGATACTAAACAACATATTGGGTGAAGAAAGAGTTATAGTTTCTCCAATAGCAGGTACCACTAGAGACGCTATTGATACATATGTAGAAAGAGATAACAATAAATTCCTTTTAATAGATACAGCAGGTATAAGAAGACGTAGTAAAGTATATGAGAGAGTAGAAAAATTCTCAGTTTTAAGAGCTATGACAGCTGTTGATAGAGCAGATGTAGTGCTTATAGTAATAGATGCGACTGAAGGAGTTACAGAGCAGGATACAAAGGTTGCAGGACTAGCACATGACGAGGGTAAGGGATGTATATTTGTAGTTAATAAATGGGACTTGATTGAAAAAGATAATAAAACTATGATTAACTTTAGAAATAAAATTAAAATGAAATTCCCATTCATGAATTATGCACCAATACTATTTGTATCTGCAGTAACAAACCAAAGAATTAATAAGATATTACAAACAGTTATGGATGTTTCTTATGAACAAAATAGAACTGTAACAACATCAGTTTTAAATGAAGTATTAGGTGAAGCGGTTATGTTAAACCAACCACCTTCAGATAAGGGTAGAAGACTAAAGATATATTATGGAACACAGACAGGAACTAAACCTCCTACTTTCACATTGTTTATTAATGACAAAAAGCTTACTCATTTTTCTTATACAAGATACTTAGAAAACAGATTAAGAGAAAATTTTGGATTCGAAGGTACATCTATAAAGATAGAGTACAAGCAAAAAAGAAGATAACAGGGGGGAAGTAATGTGCTTTTATTATATGTTTTAATTATAGTATTATCCTACTTAATAGGAAATATCTCTAGTTCATATATAATTAGCAAGGCAATATTTGGCAAGGATATAAGAATGCAAGGTTCCAAAAATGCTGGTACAACTAATGCTCTTAGAACATTTGGTTTTAAGGCAGGTTTTGCCACTTTTCTTGGAGATTATTTCAAGGGAACAATTGCAGTCTTAATTGCTATGTTTATAGCTAGAAAAGCGAATCTAGATGTAGATCTTGCCAAATATATTGCAACTTTAGCAGTTGTAGCTGGTCATAATTGGCCAGTCCTACTTAAGTTTAAGGGTGGAAAAGGAGTTGCCACTACATATGGAGCTCTACTAGCTATAGCACCCTTACCTACATTAGCGAGCATGCTATTTTTCATAGTATTGGTCTTGGTAACTAGATATGTTTCAGTAGGTTCAATACTGGGAGTATGTCTGTTCCCAATACTTATGTATATGAGAGGCGATTTAGGTGGTGTATGGGTATGCTTATTGCTTTCTATATCAGTTATTTATAAGCATAGAGAAAATATCAAAAGATTGCTAAAGGGCAAAGAAAGTAGACTGGATTTAAAGAAAAAATAACCAAACATAATTTGGGCAAAGAAAGTCAGATTTGAAAGGGGTTATATATAGATGAATAAGGTATGTGTATTAGGAGCTGGTAGCTGGGCTACTGCTTTAGCGAAAGTATTAAATGATAACGGAAATGAAGTAATACTTTGGGCAAGAAGACAGGAGCAATGTGATGAAATAAATAACTGTCACACAAATAAGAAATATTTAGATGGAATTGTACTAGATGAAAAGTTGAAAGCCACTGCTGATTTAAAGTCAGCTATTGAAGGGGCCAAGGTTATTGTTCTTGCAGTTCCATCACAACAAGTAAGGGGAGTTTGCCAAAAGATAAAGAGTTTTGCTTCAGATGAGCAGATAATAGTCAATGTAGCAAAGGGAATTGAGAATAAGACAGGAAAAAGAATTTCCCAGATATGCTTGAAAGAACTTCCTAATAATAAATATTGTATGCTATCAGGGCCTTCTCATGCTGAAGAAGTCTCTAGAAATATTCCCACAGCAGTAGTTGCCGCTTCAGAATGTATAGAAACATCACAAATTATACAAGATTATTTTATGAATAAATACTTTAGAGTATATACAAATCATGATCTAGTAGGTGTGGAACTGGGCGGTGCTACTAAGAATATCATAGCTTTCGGAGCAGGAATATTGGATGGTCTAAACTATGGTGATAACTCTAAGGCAGCTCTTATGACGAGAGGCTTGACTGAAATTAGTAAGTTTGGAGTAGCAATGGGTGCAGAGCTGTCTACTTTTTCAGGATTATCAGGAATAGGAGATCTTATAGTAACTTGTACCAGTATGCATTCGAGAAATAGAAGAGCAGGTATACTAGTGGGCAAGGGTCATTCTATTGAAGAAACGAAAAAAGAAATAGAGATGGTAGTTGAAGGAATAACAGCTACTGTAGCAGTATATGAAATGGCAGAAAAAATGAATATTGAAATGCCGATTACTGAATGTATATATAGAGTTATTACCACAGATCTTGATCCAGAAGAGGGTGTTATGGAGCTCATGACAAGATCAAAAAAACATGAAAATGAATCTATATTTAAATTATAATGCATAAATTTTAAAATAATACATACAATCTTATAAGTTTTTGATATAATAATACATATGTGGTATTATGCTTATTGAGATTTAATTATTTTCATCATGATTTTAAAAAAAATAATACTATGAAAGTAGGTGTATTAATGATGAGTATTGATAAAAATTTAGATAAGGTAAGACATAACATAGAGGATGTAGCCCAAGAATGTGGCAGAGATTTTGAAGAAATATTATTGCTTGGAGTTACCAAAACTGTTGATACAGACATGGTAGAAGAGGCAATTAAGTATGGAATCACCGATGTTGGAGAAAATAAGCCCCAAGAACTAAGTAGAAAATATGAAGTTATTGGAGATAGAGTAAAGTGGCATCAAATAGGTTCCCTACAGACCAATAAAGTAAAATACATCATAGATAAAGTTGAGCTCATACATTCTTTAGATAGGATGAGTCTTGCAAAAGAAATTCAAAAAAGAGCAGAGCAACATGATGTTACTGTAAAGTGTTTGGTACAAGTGAATATTTCAAAAGAAGAGTCAAAACATGGTATATATAGAGAAGATGTAGAGAACTTCATTAGAAATTGTTCTGCAGAATATGATAGAATTAAAATTACGGGATTGATGACAATGGCACCATTTGATGCTGAGAAAGAAGAAGTAAGATCAGTATTCAGAGGTCTAAAGAAATTATCAGAAGATATTTCGAAATTAAAGCTTCCAAATGTCGAAATGAAGGATCTTTCAATGGGAATGAGTCAAGATTTTGATATAGCTATTGAAGAAGGAGCAACGATTGTCAGAATAGGTACATCCATTTTTGGAAAGAGAAGTTATAACAAATAAAATATACAGACATTGCTAGGAGGTAAATTATGGCAGGTTTTAAAGATAAAATGGGAAAATTAAAAGACTGGATGATAACAGACGATGAAAACTCTGATGAAGAATACGATTCATATGAAGATGAATATGAAGATAGCTTTGAAGAATATGATGACAACTTTGAAGAGTATGAAGAAGATGCAGATACTACACCTACATCGTCATCATCATCATATGCAGCTGGTATAGCTGCAAGTAGAGTAGCAGATTATCAGGCTCACAATCAGATGAAGGTTGTAATCGTTGAGCCAAAGGTATATGATGACGCAGCTACAATAGCTGACCATCTAAAACTTAGAAAAACTGTAATAGTAAATCTTGAAAATATGACACAGCAAAATACTAAAAAGTCTATATTTGACTTTATGAATGGAGCTGTATACGTATTGGATGGTAGCATACAGAGAGTTTCAAAATCTATATTTATTCTTGCACCGAAAAATGTTGATGTCGATGCTAGTATAAAGAAAGAACTTGAAAGTAAAGCTATTTTTCCTTGGCAAAGTAGATAATTTAAAGCGAGGATAAGAATATGGGAATGGTGAAAGTTGCACTGCAGTATCTGATAAATATTATAGTTTGGGTGATTATCGCAAAAGCTATACTTTCTTGGTTTCCTGGAGCACAGAGTAGTAAGTTATACACTATGTTGGACCAATTTACAGAACCTGTAGAGGCTCCTATAAGAAAGATTTTTGGAAAATATATGTCGGGACCACTCGATTTTACCCCTATGATAGCGATTATAGTTCTTATGATAATAGGAAACCTTATATCGAAATTTTTATAGGTGAATTATGGATAAATTAAAGCTTACAAATCACATTAAAGATGATGATTTAAGAATTAAGATGTATAGAATTGTTGATATCTGTAATTTAGTGCTTAAAAACTATGAGTATCGACAGACAGAGTTTTTAAATCCATTTGAAATTAAAAACGCGGTCGCAATAGTTAACTCTCAACAAGATCTAGCTTGTAGGGTTGATGGTGGATATGATGGTGCAGAAAGATCTGTATTATCAATTTTTCCATATTACCAAGAAGTGGAAGATTCTGATGTTGAGATTAGTTTTTTACAGATTGATGGAAATTTTAAATTTTCATCTGTTTCACATCGAGATTATCTAGGTTCTATATTGGGTCTAGGTATAAAAAGAGAAAAAATTGGAGATATACTAGTGCATGAAGATTACTGTCAGGTAATAGTAGAAAGTGAAATATCAGATTATATAGTATATAATTTAGATAAAGTTGCAAATAATAGAGTAAATCTAAAAAAAATAGACAGAAGTGATATAATAAGATCAAGTCAAGCTTTTGATGAGAGATCACTAACTGTATCTTCTCTTAGATTAGACAATATTATATCTGCAGTTTTTAAGCTGTCTAGGCAAGAGGCGACAAAGCTAATAGATGTAGGATTTGTTTCAGTAAATTATGAGAAAATCAACAAACATTCAAGTTTAGTCGATGGAGAGTCGGTAATCTCAGTCAGAAAAAAAGGAAAGTTTATTTTGAGTGAAGTAGGAGATACTACAAGAAAAGGCAAAATCAAAATAAAAACAAAAATATTCGTATAGGAAGTGAGATAAATGATTACACCAGAAGAAATAAGCAATAAGGAATTTAAAAAGGGATTTAGAGGATATAGTGAAGAAGAAGTAGATGTATTTCTAGATCAGTTAAAAGATGACTATGAAGTTATTGTAAAGGAAAATGAAGCCGTAAAAGAAAAGTTACTTATGTATCAAGAACAAGTAAGTAAGTATTCTAGCATAGAAGAAACATTGAAGGAAACTTTGATTACAGCCCAAAGTGCTGCAGAAGACACGACAAGTGCTGCTAATAAAAAGGCAAGAATAATAGTTCAAGAAGCTGAGCTTCAGTCAAAGCAAATAATTGACAGTGCAAACAATAAGGTAGTAGAAATAAGAAATGAATATGAATCTCTTATAAAAGAATTTAAGGTATTTAGAAATAAATTTAAATCTTTACTAGAAGATGAAATGGAAAATGTTGATGATATCTTTAGTGATATAACAAATGAAAATGATGGCTTTAATCAAGTGAATTCACCAACAACTTTTGAAGGAACAGGTACTATGAGAATGTCAGTTCTAGAAGATGTTCAGGAAGAAGAAGAAAATAACATCGGTATTCAGACAGTTGAAGATATACAAGAAACTAAGCCAGAAGATGAGTCGGGTTCTCCTGAAGATATATTTAAAATAAAGTAGTGTTTTAGACCAATTTCAGATTAAATACCTTATAAAAAGTATAGTATTTTCAATAAATTTGAAAAAGGTTTTTAAAAACTATTGACGATTTGTTTTTTTTGACATATAATCAATAAAAATAGATTTATAAAAGCTATGACGAAGAGAGTAGTGTATATATACTTTTTAGCGAGTCGGGTTTGGTGTGAGCCGATAAAGGATTATATATGTGAAGATCACTTCTGAGCAGAAGGCTGAAAGTCAATCTGACAATTAAGCTAACCGGGTGGTTTCGATATAGACCTTTGAGAGTTCAGGTACAAGCTTTATCTGTATTTGAGAATTAGGGTGGTAACGCGATTTTAGCTCGTCCCTTGCATTGCAAGGTGACGGGTTTTTTTATTTGTAAAAATATATCAAGAAATCATCTTATTTAATATATAAATTTTAGAAAAGGAGATAAAAATATGGGAAAAGAATTAGTATTCGATAAGCTTTATGATGGAAGTATATCTCAAGCTGAAGAACAAACTTTAAAAACTTGGAGAGAAGATAATATTCTTGAAAAAGTTCTTGAAAAAGGAAAAAATGATCCTACTTTCGTATTTTATGAAGGACCACCAACAGCAAATGGTAATCCTGGAATACATCATGTTATATCTAGAACATTAAAGGATTGGGTCTGTAGATACAAAACAATGAGTGGCTACAAGGTGCCAAGAAAAGCAGGTTGGGATACACATGGACTACCTGTAGAATTACAGGTTGAAAAGCAGCTTGGACTATCAGACAAAAAGGCTATAGAGGAATATGGTATAGCAGAATTTTGTGACAAGTGTAGAGAGTCTGTATTTTCATATGAGAAAGAATGGAGACAAATGACTGAAAGAATGGCTTACTCAGTAGATTTGGATGATCCATATATAACATTAGACAATGACTACATAGAAACTCTATGGTGGATATTAGATAAATTTAATGAAGAAAATATGCTATATGAGGGACATAAGATACTTCCATATTGCCCTAGATGTGGTACTGGACTGGCTTCACATGAAGTAGCTCAGGGATATAAAGAAGTAAAGACAAATACTCTTGTAGCTAAATTTAAAAAGAAAAATACTGAAAATGAGTATTTTTTAGCATGGACAACTACTCCTTGGACACTACCTTCAAATGTTGCGTTAACTGTTAATCCTGAAATAGATTATGTTAAGGTTAGAAAGGGAGAGGAAGTATATTATCTAGCTAAGGCTTTGGCTGACAAACACCTAGGTCAAGGTGAATATGAAGTCTTAGAAACTATGAAGGGTAAAGATCTTGAATATCAAGAGTACGAACAACTAATGCCATTTGTAGATGTTGATAAGAAAGCTTTCTTTATCACTTGTGGTGATTATGTAACAGTGACTGATGGTACTGGTATAGTTCACTCAGCACCAGCATTTGGTGAAGATGACTATGCAATGGGAAGAAAATATTCACTTCCATTTGTACAACCAGTAGATGATGAAGGAAAGTTTACAGCTACACCATGGCAAGGAAAATTTGTAATGGAAGAAGGCCTAGATGTAGAAATAATCAAATGGCTTGCTAAAGAAAATAAGTTATTCTCAAAGGAAAAAATGGTTCATAACTATCCACATTGCTGGAGATGTTCTACTCCATTGGTATACTATGCAAAGCCAGGCTGGTATATAGAGATGACAAAACTAAAAGATCAATTAATAGAAAATAATAACGGAGTAAATTGGTACCCAGAGTTTGTAGGTCAGGGAAGATTTGGAAATTGGCTAGAAGAACTAAAAGACTGGGCGATATCTAGAACAAGATACTGGGGAACTCCATTGCCTGTATGGAAGTGTGAATGTGGAACTAAGAGCACAGTTGGATCTAGACAAGAATTGGTTGACAGAGCAATAGAAGATGTAAACCCAGAAACAATAGATCTACATAGACCGTACGTAGATGATATACACCTAAAGTGCCCAGATTGTGGGAAGCCAATGACTAGAGTAACAGAGGTAATAGACTGTTGGTTTGACTCTGGATCAATGCCTTTTGCACAATGGCATTACCCGTTTGAAAATAAGGAAAACTTTGATCAGTTATTCCCAGCTGACTATATATGTGAAGGTATAGATCAAACTAGAGGATGGTTCTACTCATTGCTAGCTATATCAACATTTGTAACAGGAAAAGCACCTTACAAAAATGTATTGGTAACTGATCTTGTGCTAGATAAAAATGGAAAGAAGATGTCAAAATCTAAGGGTAATACAATAAATCCATTTGAAATGTTTGATAAATATGGAGCAGATGCCTTAAGATGGTACTTACTATACGTATCACCACCTTGGACACCAATAAAGTTTGATGAAGAAGGATTGAAAGAGATAATCTCTAAGTTTATAGGAACTTTAAAGAATACTTATAACTTCTTTACTTTATATGCCAACACAGATAATTTAAATCCAAAAGATTTCTTTGTGGATTACAAGGAAAGACCAGAACTAGATAGATGGATTCTTTCTAAGTTTAATAACTTGAAGAAGGAAATAGAAGAAAATCTTGAAATATTTGAAGTAAACAAGTCAATAAGAAGATTGACTGAATTTTTAAATGATGACTTATCTAACTGGTATATAAGAAGAAGCAGAAGAAGATTCTGGGGAACTGAATTAACAGAAGATAAGATGGCGGTATATAATACTACTTATGAAATATTAACTGAGTATTGTAAGATGATAGCTCCGTTTGCTCCTTACCTGTCAGAGGAAATGTACAGAAAGTTAACTGGAGAATATTCAGTTCACTGTGCAGATTACCCAAGATATGATGAGAGATTAATAGATGAACGTCTAGAAGAAAAAATGGACCTTACAAAGAACCTTGTAACTCTTGGTAGAGCTGCTAGAGAAAGCTCAAAAATAAAAGTAAGACAGCCTATATCAGAGGTACTTATAGATGGTAAATATGAGAGTATAATATCTGATCTTGTCGGCCTTATAAAAGAAGAGCTAAATGTAAAGGAAGTAAAATTTGTTAAAGATTTAAGTGAATTTATGAACTTTACATTGAAGCCAAACTTCAAGGTATTAGGACCAGTTTTAGGCAAAAATGTCAATAAATTTGGTAAGTTACTTTCAACACTGGATTCCCATGAAGTGGTAGCAAAGACTGAGTCTGGCGAAAAGGTAAAGGTTGATCTAGATGGTGAAGAATTTGAATTTGGTAAAGAAGAAATATTAGTAAATATAGAATCTAAGCCAGGATTTAATGTTGCAATGGAAAATAATCTATTTGTAATATTAGAAACAGTTCTTACTGATGAGCTAATCAATGAGGGACTTGCTAGAGAATTTATATCTAAGGTTCAACAGATGAGAAAAGCTAGTGGTTTTGAAGTTTTAGATAATATAAATGTTTACTACAATGGTGACGCTGATATTCAAAGAGCAGTGGAAACATTTGATGAGTACATAAAGAATGAAACACTTTCGTTATCTATAAATAAAGTTGACGATGAAAGCCTAGAAATACAAAATCTTAATGATCATGAAACTGGTATAAAGGTAGAAAAAGCATAAATATTTTATAGTACACATTTATGTATTTCGATGGATTTTTGATATTTGAGAAATATTATAGATCCTAATATAGCAGAAAACTTTATTAAGCATATTGTGATATACTGGAAGTATGCAATATTCTTTTAGAAAAACTAAAAAAGAAGTATATATTTTAAAGAGTTGTTGCGTTTGCAGCAACTCTTTTTTATAAAAATTATGAAACTAAGTGTCTAAATATGGTATAATATATCTTAGGAAATTATGCAGTTTGGTGGTGATTAAATGAGAATTAGAGCACTAGATGTTACAGAGGCAAATGAATATATAAAAAGGATTTTAAATGATGATCCAATTTTAAGTAATATCAAAGTACGTGGGGAAATATCTAATTTTAAACTTCACTCTTCAGGAAACGTATATTTATCTTTAAAAGATGACAATTCAAAGATAAACTGTATGATTCATAGAAATAGTTTTGATAAAAATCTGGAATTAGAGGACGGTAAAAAAATAATTGCAGATGGTTACATATCTTCCTATGTTAGAGGAGGAGTATATCAACTATATATAAGAAATATAGAGATCGAGGGCGAAGGAGAACTTTATAGAGAATTTATCAAATTAAAAAAGAAACTAGAAAAAGAAGGATTGTTTGATTCTCAATATAAAAGAGAAATTCCAAGATTTCCCAAGTCTATAGGTGTAATAACGTCACCTACAGGTGCGGTTATTAGGGATATTATAAATGTAGTTAAGAGGAGATATCCAAAGCTTAGTATAAAGCTGTTTCCTGTTCTGGTACAAGGGCAAGGTTCAGCAAAAGATCTTGTGGATGGACTAGAATTTTTTAATAAAAATAAGAACGTCGATATAATAATAATAGGTAGAGGTGGAGGTTCATTAGAAGAACTTTGGTCCTTTAATGAAGAGAGTGTGGCAAGGGCTGTGTTTGAATCTAAAATACCTGTTATATCAGCTGTAGGTCATGAAACTGACTTTACTATCTGTGATTTTGTGTCGGATATGAGGGCTCCAACTCCATCTGCAGCTGCTGAGATAGCAACTCCTAATATAGATGATATAATAAGACATCAAAACAATATACTAAGGTCTATGGAAAGTTCAATGGTAAATACTATTAGATACCAAAGACAAAAGATTGACTCACATTTTCATAGATTTAACTTATATAAGGAAAGATCTTTGTTTACAGATAGATATATGGAACTTGATAGATATCAAGAAAAAATAGAAAAAGCAATGGAACTTTTGTTGAGACAAGAAAAGGAAAAATTAAATGTATTTTCTAACAGTATGGCGAATTTGAATCCATTTTCGGTACTTGAAAGAGGATATATTGTAGCACAAAAGGGTGAAAAGCTAGTATCAAGTATTTCAGATGTTTCTATGGGAGACAAATTAGATCTTAGGTTAAATGATGGAACTATAAAATGTGAAGTAATAGAGAAGTAGGCGAGGTTAATTTATGAATGAGATAGATTTGAAAGATTTATCATATGAAGAAGCAATGTCTAGAATGGAAGAGATATTAAAAAAATTGGAAACAGGAAACAATAAGTTGGATGATTCTCTAGCGTTGTATGAAGAAGGAATCAAATTATATAGATATTGTAATGAAGTATTAGACAAAGCAGAACTAAAGGTAAGCAAGTTTAATAATCAAAATGAAGAAATAGAGGTGGATATATAATGGATTTTATCTCTGAGTTAAAAGAAAAAAGTAAATATATAGATTTAAAGTTAGAAGAGTATATGCCAAAAGAAACTGGTTATCAAAAAACTGTATTTGAAGCTATGAATTATAGCTTAAGAGCAGGTGGGAAAAGACTAAGACCAGTGCTTTTAATGGAATCTTATAGACTTTGTGGTGGTAAGGATGAAGCATTTATCCCATTTAGTATCGCTATAGAAATGATACATACATACTCTTTAATACATGATGATTTACCAGCCATTGATAATGATGATTTAAGGAGAGGTAAAGCAACAAATCATAAAGTATTTGGAGAGGCAATGTCAATATTAGCAGGAGATGCACTTTTAAGCCATTCTTTTGAAATAATGCTTGGAGAAAGCATAGTATCTAAGTATCCAAACAGAGGTCTTAATGCTAGCTATGAAATATCTAAGGGCGCTGGTATATATGGAATGATTGCGGGACAGGTAGTAGATGTAGAAAGTGAAGGAGAGCATATAGATAGAGAGAAGCTAGACTTTATACATATGAATAAGACTGCCAAAATGATTATTGCTAGTATGAGAGCTGGTGCCATGCTTGCAGGTGCAGAAGCTGATAAGTTAGATGCAGTGAGCGTATATGGGGAAAGAATAGGTCTTGCATTTCAGATAGTAGATGACATATTAGATGTAGTTGGAGATGAAAAAACTCTAGGAAAACATGTTGGTAGCGATATAGAAAATGAGAAGTCTACTTACCCTGCTATTTTTGGTATAGACAAATCATGGGAAATTGCTAGAAAACTAATATCGCAAGCAAAGGAAAAGTTAGATATTTTTGATAGTGAAGATTCTCTATTTTTATCAAATCTATCTGACTATATTATTAATAGAGAATATTAGATTTATTATAGGGGGAAATAATGAATTATTTCATAGATTTTTTTGCAAACAAGACATTATGGATAAGTGTACTTTCATGTTTTATTGCACAGTTCTTTAAAATGTTTACAGGAAAAAAGAGGGTTGAGCTATCTAGAATATTTATTTCTGGTGGTATGCCTAGCTCTCATAGTTCGTTTGTCAGCTGTATGACTACTATGATAGGACTGGGACATGGATTTAATTCAGATATTTTTGCCGTAGCTGCTGTTATTTCATGTATTATAATGTATGATGCATCAGGTGTGAGACAAGCAGTAGGTAAGCAGGCTACAATATTAAACCAACTTGTGGATGCTTGGCAGAGTAAAAGGCCAATTCAGCAAGAAAAGTTAAAGGAGTTAATAGGGCATACTCCTAAACAAGTACTATTTGGTGCTTTGCTTGGAATTGTAGTTGCAATAATATTTTATTAGTTAGGTGATAAAGATGTATAAACTATTAGAGGGTGTAAATTCACCCCAAGATATAAAAAAAATGAATACAAGTCAACTGAAAGAATTATCAAAAGAAATAAGAAAATTCTTGGTTAAAAATATTGCAGAGACTGGAGGTCATTTGGCCTCTAATCTAGGCGTTGTAGAGATAACTCTTGCTCTGCATAAAGTATTTAATAGTCCGGTTGATAAGATTGTGTGGGATGTAGGGCATCAGTCTTATGTTCATAAGATAATAACAGGAAGAAAAGAAGAGTTCCCTACATTGAGACAATATAAGGGACTGTCTGGATTTCCAAAAGAAAGTGAAAGTGAACATGACACTTTTGATACGGGACACAGCTCTACATCCATATCTGCAGCACTTGGAATAGCAAGTGCAAGAGATATTAAGAAAGAGGATTATGATGTAGTGGCGGTGATAGGTGATGGTGCTATAACTGGTGGAATGGCAATAGAAGCATTAAATAACCTTGGATATATGGACAAGGACATGATTATAGTATTTAACGATAATGAAATGTCTATAGATAAAAATACGGGTGCTTTTTCTGCATATATGTCAAAGATTATTCAAAACAGTGAAGCTATGACATTTAAAGATAGCATAGATAAAATAATGAATATGACTTCTGTTGGTGAAGCTTTTTCAAAAAGAGCAAATAGATTGACTGATTCAATAATATCTAGCATATCTCCATCAGAGTGTAGCTTTATGGATGCTCTGGGTGTGAAGTATATTGGTCCGATAGATGGCCATAATATAGAAGAAATGATTGATATATTAGAGTATGCAAAGCATATTGATGGTCCAAAGTTTATACATGTAAAGACTGTTAAGGGCAAGGGATATAGATTTGCAGAAGAAAGACCAGATGCCTACCATGGGGTAGGTAAGTTTGATTATAGAGAAGGTGTAAAAAAATCAGAAAAAAGATCAATTTCATCAATAGTTGGAATGACACTTTCTGATATGGCAGACTCAAATAGTAATATAGTTGCCGTTACAGCAGCCATGCCGTCTGGAACAGGACTTAATATATATGAAAAATTCCATCCAGATAGATATTTTGACGTTGGGATTGCAGAACAGCATGGAGTTACATTCTCAGCAGGATTGGCAAAGGCTGGTATGAAACCGTACTTTGCAGTTTATTCAACGTTTTTACAAAGAGGCTATGATCAGTTGATACACGATGTGTGCATTACCAAGAAGCCAGTTACTTTTTTAATAGATAGAGCAGGTTTGGTTGGCAATGATGGTGAGACACATCATGGTGAGTTTGATTTATCTTACCTAAATCCAATACCAAATATAACGGTAATGGCACCATGCGATACAAGAGAAATGATCGATATGATGTTTTTCTCACAAAACATTTTATCGCCACTAGCGATTAGATATCCTAGAGGAAGTGAGTACTATCTTGATAAAGATAGATATAGCTTTATGAAATGTTCTAGTATAGAAAAATTACCGCTTACTATTGATAATATAGGTAGACCTCAACTTATCTATGATGGAATAAAAGAAAATACAAAAAAGGTAGCAATACTATCAATAGGAAATATGTTGATTCCATCTATGGAAGCAGTAGATATGATATTAAAAGACAATAAAAATATATCTTTTAGGCTGATAAATGCGAGATATCTAAAGCCATTGGACGAAAAGAAGTATTTAGAATTATTAGATGGTATTGACAAGGTGTATACTGTTGAAGATAACGTAATAACAGGTGGTTATGGAAGTAGTATAGAGCATTTGATAAAATCAAATGATATAAATATAGATTTAGAAATAATAGGCATTCCAAACAGATTTGTAGGTCATGGAAATACAGATGAACTAATGGATGAAATAGGGATGTCATCTGAAAAATTAAAAGAGAGAATAGAGGGTTTTTAATGAAAAAAAGAATTGATGTTTTGCTTGTAGATATGGGATACTTTGAAAGTAGAGAGCAGGCGAGAAGACATATTATGGCAGGAAGTGTATTTGTTGACAATCAAAGAGTTGATAAAGCAGGTACAGCTGTCAAAATAGATTCTGATATAAGAGTAAAGGGAAAACTAATACCATATGTTAGCAGAGGTGGATTAAAACTTGAAAAGGCACTTAAAAACTTTGATTTAACGGTTAAAGATAAGGTTTGTATGGATATAGGTGCGTCTACAGGAGGCTTTACAGATTGTATGCTCCAAAATGGGGCAAGAAAAGTATATTCAGTGGATGTAGGATATGGACAATTAGCTTGGAAACTAAGACAAGATGAAAGAGTGGTTTGTCTTGAGAGACAAAATATAAGGTATTTGGATGAGAGTATTTTGGATGAAAAACCAAATTTTGCATCTATAGATGTATCTTTTATATCTTTAAGGTTGGTACTTCCAAAAGCGTGGAGCATATTAGCTGAATCAGGAAGAATTGTGGCGCTTATAAAACCTCAATTTGAAGCAGGTAGAGAGAAAGTAGGTAAAAAGGGAGTTGTAAGAGAAAAATCAACACATATTGAAGTTATTGATCGTATTTCTAAAATTGCGATTAAAGATGGATTTAGAGTACTAGATTTAGACTTTTCACCTATCAAAGGGCCTGAAGGAAATATAGAGTATCTAATATACTTGGAAAAAGTAGATAATAAGTTAGAAGAAGATGCTTCAATAGACGAATTTGAAAAGTACATAGCTGATAACAATTCATTGGATGGATATAATAATTCATATGATGACTATTACAAAAAAATTGTCGGGTTAGTAGAGGAGTCACATTCTTTAGACAAATAGTTTGGGGGAAGTTATGATTTACGAATTATATATGAAAAACTGTGCCTTAGTGGATGAGTTAAGGGTAAACTTTGGAAAGGGTTTAAATATACTCACTGGAGAAACAGGATCTGGAAAGTCTATAATTTTAGAAGCACTAAATCTTTGTCTAGGAGGAAAGTATGATAGAACATTTCTTAGAAGGGGATCTCAATTGGGAGAAGTCGAAACAGTCCTATTTGTTGAAAATGAAAATTTCATAAAACAGTTAAGAAACTTGGATATAGAAGTAGATGAAGATAATTTGGTAGTTGTTTCAAGAAGACTTTTCTCAGATGGCAAAAGCACAACGAAAATAAATGGGAAAAATATAAAAGTCTCAGACCTGAAAAAAGTAATGTCATTAGTGGTTGATATGCATGGCCAACATCAAAATCAAGCGCTTTATAGTAAAGAAAATCACCTAGAATTTTTTGACTTATATGGCAAGAGTAAGGTGAAAGAGAGACTAGAAGAATATAAAAAAGAGTACAAAGAATATAATAATATACAAAAGCAAATATTAAAACTCAATGACAATAAATCTGAGATGGAAGTTCAGCGCGAGAGAGATCTCTTAAAGTTTCAGATAAATGAAATTGAAGTAGCAAATTTAAGTAATGAGGAATATGAAGATTTAAAATTAAAAAAAGAAGTATTTGCAAATAGTGAAAAAATATTTAATTCACTAAATGAAGCCTATACACTGCTACATTCAGGACAGTTTAACTCAGAAGAACAAGTAGGTAAAGCTTCCAATGCTATAGCTAATGTAGCAAAGTATGATAAACTTCTAGAGGAAATAGAAGTATCTACAAACAATGTACTTTATGAACTAGAAGATCTTTCGGGAAACATTAGAAGTTATCTTGATAATATAGACTTCGAACCATACTTACTAAATGAAGTACAAGAAAAATTAGAAGTAATTAATAGCTTGAGAAGAAAGTATGGAGATACGATAGAAGATGTTTTAGACTATTGTAGCAAAATAAAGGCAAATCTCGATGATATAGATAATAGAGAAGAAAAAAACAATGAGTTACAATCAAGTTTGTTAAAAAAAGAAAAAGAACTTGCAATTAAAGCACAAGTACTTTCGGATGATAGAAAGAGGGTTGCAAGTGAGCTAGAAAAGGAGCTTTTAGACGAGTTATCTAGCTTGAATATGAAAAATACAAAATTTAAGGTTGATTTCAAAAAAATAGAGTATAATGAAAACGGAAATGATGATGTCGAATTTTTGGTATCATTTAATCTAGGTGAAGAGATGAAGCCACTATATAAGGTGGCTTCTGGTGGAGAAATGTCTAGATTTATGTTAGCATTTAAATCGATATTATCTGACGTTGATAAAATAGATTCATTGATTTTTGATGAAATAGATACAGGAATAAGTGGAAGAGCAGCACAGACCGTTGGAGAAAAATTATCTAGAATATCCAAGGAGAAACAGCTTATATGTATTACGCATCTACCACAAATTGCTTCATTTGCAGATGAACATTTCTACATAGAAAAGAATGTAGAAAACGACAGAACCTATACATCTATTGAAAAGCTGAACAGAGATTCAAAAAAAAATGAGATTGCAAGATTGATATCTGGCATGAGAATAACAGAGAAAACAATAGAACATGCTGATGAAATGTTAGATATTGCTGATGAAATAAAAAAATAATTTCCCATTTGATAATGGTGAATCTAGGAGGTAAAGATGCGAGTAGAGGCGAAGTTAAGAAAAGATAGAAAAACAAAAAAGCTCGCAAAGAGGATAATGGCTGGTGAAATAGCTGTTATTAACCACGTGGATATAGATGAAGTGGCTGCAAAATCTTTGGTAGAAGCTAAAATAAAGCTAGTCATCAATGCTGCAGAATCTATAAGTGGTAGATATCCAAATGCAGGACCTAATATATTGGTTAAAGAAAACATACTTATAATTGATAATGTTGGGGAAGAAACTTTTGATTCTCTTGAAGAAGGGGATATAATTGTCGTTGAAGAAGGCAAAATATACAGGGACAATGAACTTTTGGGCGAAGGTGAGGTAATGACGGCAGATGTAGTAGCTCAAAAAACTAAACATGCCTATGAAAATATAGGTGCTGAGTTAGATAGGTTTATAGACAATACTATAGAGTATGCAAGAAAAGAAAAGGGAATGATTTTGGGAGATGTAGAAATTCCTAAAATGAAGACAAATTATGATGGAAAGCATGTCTTAGTAGTAGTAAGAGGTCATAATTATAAGGCTGACTTACAAGCAATAATATCGTATATAGAAGAAGTAAAGCCTGTACTTGTAGGAGTTGATGGAGGGGCTGATGCGCTTTTAGAATCTGGATATAGGCCAGATGTAATTGTAGGAGATATGGACAGTGTGTCCGATGAAGCTCTTAAATCGGCGAAGGAAATTGTTGTACATGCCTATACTAACGGTAAGGCACCAGGCTTAAAAAGAGTAGAGGATTTGGGTCTAGAAGCAGTAATATTTGCATCTCCAGGAACTAGTGAGGATATTGCTATGCTGGCAGCATATGAATACAATGCCAAGCTTATAGTTGCTCTTGGAACACACTCCAATATGATCGACTTTTTAGAAAAAGGTAGAAAAGGAATGGCATCTACATTTTTAGTAAGGTTGAAAATTGGGGCAAGACTAATAGACGCTAGAGGAGTAAGTATGCTTTACAAGAGTAGATTGAAGCTAAAATATATTGTGGCTTTAATTGTAACCGCACTTTTTCCAGTATTAATTCTAATATCTCTATCTCCAAAAGTGCAGACTTTTATGCAGCTTGTAGAGATAAAGATGAGACTATTGTTGGGAATGTAGGATGTTTATCAAACAAACATCTATATATAAATAATTAAAAACAGGAAGGTTGATGAAATGCATATTAATTTTAAATATTTTATTGTCTCAATTGGATCTATATTTTTGGCTTTGGGAATAGGTATCTTAGTAGGATCAAGTCTTGGAAATAATGAGACTATTCAAAAGCAAAATGAAGCAATTGTAAAAGATATTGATGAGCAATTCAATGAATTAAAAACAAAGGACGAACAACTAAGTGAAGAGAATAGTTCTTTAAAGGAAAATATGGGTAAGTATAAAAAGTATATCGAATCCAATGAAGCTCTATTGACAGCAGGTAAGTTAACAGGAAAGCAAGTAGGAATAATTTCTTTTAGTGAAAAAGATTCTTCGGAAAATTTAGATTCTGTAATAGCTAATGCGGGTGGAAACGTAGCTTTTGATATAGTTATTAATGAATCATTATTTGAAAAGGGAAGCGCACAAAAGATTAATGAAAAACTACAGACAAATATATCTAAAGACTCAGAGTTAATAGACCTTGTTTCAGATGCTATTAAAGAATCAGATTCAAATGGAAGATTAAATGTTCTTTCAGAGTTGGGTTATGTAAAGGTAGAAAAATATACAAATCAGTTTGATGCAGTAAATAATATAGTAGTATTTAACAATCCAGCCACAAAGATGAAAAATAAGGTAGCCACACTTGAAAAACCAGTAATAGAAAGTTTAAAAAGTGAAAAACCAGTATTAGTTGTTCAAAACTCTTCTTCAAATAAGGAAAGTCTTAAAGAATTATCAAAACTAAGAGTAGCTACTATAAATAATATTGATCAATCTATGGGGCATATATCATTAATAACATGTTTGACAAATGATAAAATAATAGGTGATTTTGGAAAGACTGATGATAATATGGTTACGATACCAGTGACTAAATAATGGAGGAAAAGATGTTTACTAGTGTAATAATACCAGCATATAATGAAGCTGGAAGAATAAAAGACACCTTGGATCACATAGTCGACATCGATATAATAGATGAAATATTAGTAGTCGATGACGGTTCAAAAGACGATACGGCAAAGGTTTTAGAAGATTATAAAAATAGTAAGGTGAAGTATTGGGTACAAAACCCTAATCAAGGAAAAGGAAAAGCTCTTGAAAAGGGTCTTGAAATGCTAGATAAGGATAGTAATATAATAGTATTTTTGGATGCTGATATAGGAAAAACATCATCAGAAGTTGTAAAGATTATACAACCTGTAATTGATGGAAAATGTGATGTTGCCATAGCAAAGTTTAGACCAGCCAAGAAAAAGGGTGGAATGGGATTTGTTAAAAGACTTGCTAGAGATTCTGTATATGAATTAACGGGTGTGAAACTAGACTCAACGCTGTCAGGTCAAAGAGCTTTTAAAAGAGAAGTAATAGAAAAGTTTGATTCAATACCTGATGGATACGGAGTAGAGGTAGGTATGACAGTTGACATATTGAAGTGGAACTACACAATAAAAGAGTATATAGTTGATATGACTCACAATGAAACAGGAAGGGACCTAAGTGGATTTATTCATAGAGGTAAACAGTATTTACATATTAAAAAGATAGTAAAACAGAAAAAACTAGAATGGAGGAGATAACTTTGTACACTTACTTAATGACTTTAATGTTATTTTTTGTAGGAGTAGCAGTAACATTGTTATCAATACCATTTTTATCTAAAATGTTAAAATCAAATGGAATGATAAGGCCAAACTACAGAGGAGAAAAAATTCCTGTAAGTATGGGAATTTGTTTTATACCAGCACTCATAATAAACTCAGCAATATTATTGTATTGTAATGTTGAAGTGACAAGGCTTTTTAGGGTATATATCTTATTATTTGGAGTAATGTCAATGTGTTTTGCAGGTATAATAGATGATAGTATAGGAAATAGAGATGTAACAGGTTTAAAAGGTCACTTTAAATCTTTACTTAATGGGAAGTTAACTACTGGAGGATTCAAAGCACTTTTGGGTGGATTAGTTGGACTGGTAATAACCGTTTCAATATCAAAGTCTATTTCCCATATTATAGTAGGAACTTTAGTAATAGCACTTTCTACTAATCTTATGAACCTTTTGGATTTAAGACCAGGTAGAGCGATTAAGGTTTATCTGTTATTATCTATCATAATATTTATATTTAGTCCAGTGTTTGAAAAAGAGTTAATGATGCTGATTGTACCAGCTGTTATAGCATATTTCTATTATGATTTAAAGGCAATGTCTATGATGGGTGATGCTGGATCAAATGTATTAGGGATATCTATAGGTATATTTATGGTTACATCATTTGACCTAAAGGTACAAATATTTTGGTTAGCTATTTTAGTGATAGTACACCTTATAGGGGAAAAATTCTCTATAACAAAACTTATAGAGAATAACCATATATTAAACTATATTGATAAACTTGGAAGGAATTAACATGATTAGTAAAAAATTGGGAATAGTAAATAAAATCAAAAGTGAGAATGAATCGATACAAGATTTATTGGTTGAAATTGATGGTAATATTGAAAGAGCATATAATTATATTCAATTGACAGGAAAAGCAAAGATAGGTGATAATCTAGTACTTAATACTACAGCTGTTGAACTTAGTTTGGGAACGGGTGGATTTCACTTTGTAATACTAAATATTGATAATCCGGAGTCTGAACTTTCAGATGGTGGGCATATAATGAAACTGAGATATACCCCTATGCAGATAAAGGTTGATTCTGTGGAAGAGCAAGATAGTCAATATCATGATATATTCAATGATTTTGTATGTTTGGAAAGGTTACCTGTAGCCGTTGGAGCACTACATAGCATTATTCCACCTTTTGCAGCGACTTTTAAGAAAAATTGTCCAGAAAAAAAATTGGTATATATAATGACTGATGGTGCAGCATTACCGATAGCTTTTAGTAAAAATGTCGAAAACCTAAAGAAAAAAGGTTTGATAGACGCTACTATTACTTATGGAAATGCATTTGGCGGAGATTATGAATGTGTAAATATATACACAGCTCTTATCACTGCAAAAGCTATTTGTAAGGCAGATTGCGTAATTGTAGCAATGGGACCAGGTATTGCAGGTACAGGTACAAAATATGGGTTTAGTGGTATAGATCAAGGGATGATAATAGATGCTGTGGAAAAGCTAAATGGAGAATCCTATATAATACCAAGAATTAGCTTTGCAGATTTAAGACCAAGACATATAGGTATATCTCATCATTCAATAACCATTTTGAGTGAAATAACAAGTAAAGCAAGTAATCTTGTCATAAATTCTGGCTATGATGAATCAAAATTGAAAATAATAAAAGATCAAATACTTTGTAACAGCATTGCAGAAAAACATAAAGTATTCTTTACAGAGTACGAATCTACAAAAGATGATTTAGATAAGTTTGACCTTAAGGTTAAGAGTATGGGCAGAGGATTTGACGAAGATAAGGAATTTTTTATTGCAGCATCAACAGTTGCTAATGAAATTTCTAAAAAAATAAATGATTAATGTACTTAAATAGTAAGAAAGTTTAGATTATAATATAGTGACTAAAACACAAAATCTCAAACTAGAAAAAATATAAATGGTGTTAAATTGATAAAGAGGTGTTTTAATATGTATGATAAAGTTAAAGAAAGTGTTGATTATATAAAGGGAAAAATACATGAAAAGCCTGAAATCGCTTTGATTTTAGGATCAGGATTGGGAGATTTAGCCGAAGAAATAGTAGACCCAACTGTAATACCCTATAGAGAAATTCCGAATTTCAAAGTGTCTGAAGTGGCAGGACACAAAAGCCAACTTGTAATTGGTAAACTTTGTAATAAGTGTGTACTAGTGATGCAGGGAAGATTTCACTATTATGAAGGGTATTCTCAGTCTGAAATAACTTATCCAATAAGAGTATTTAAGGAAATGGGAATAGAAAAATTATTGGTGACCAATGCAGCAGGTGGGTCAAATAAGAGTTTTAAGGCTGGAGATCTAATGGTTATAAAAGATCATATTAATATGAGTGGTTCAAATCCATTGATAGGACCAAATAATGAAAAATTTGGACCTAGATTTCCAGATATGTCTCAAGCCTATTCTAAGTCAGGTGTTGAACTTATTAGAAAGTGTGCGGAAGAACTATCACTAGATCTTAAAGAAGGTGTGTATATGTTTTTCTCAGGACCAAACTATGAAACTCCAGCAGAGGTAAAAATGGCCTCCATACTGGGGGCAGATGCTGTGGGTATGTCTACTGTACCTGAAGTTATCGTAGCGAATCATAGTGGTATGGAGGTATTTGGTATATCTTGCATAACAAATATGGCAGCAGGAATATTAGATCAACCTCTAAATCATAAGGAAGTAATAGAAACTACGACAAGAGTAAAATCAGATTTTTCAGGTTTAGTTAAAAGCTTTATAGAAAAAGTATAGTTAGAAAGGAAAGTGCCCATGAGTAGAAAACAGACACAATCTAAAAAAGTGGTAAGGAAAAGAAAAAAGAAGAAGAAAATAAGAGTTTTTAGACTCTTAATTGTCATATTTGTAGTTCTAGCAATAATTGCTGGAATTGGAAATATATATTATAGAAGTGCATCAAAGGCAGTGGATCCAAAATCGAACAAAGAGATAATAGTTGAGATTCCAGAAGGGTCAAGAGCGAAGGATATTTCTACAATCCTTAGAGATGAAAAGCTAATTAAAAATAAGAGAGTATTTATATCAAATGTAAAAAACTCTAAAAATGCTGAGAAAGTAAAGGCTGGTAAATATAAGCTTTCTCAGAATATGGACAATAAGATGATAATAGATAAGCTAGTTGCTGGAAAAGTATATCAAGATGGCATAAAAATTACTTTTCCAGAAGGAAGCGTATCCACTGACATAGTTGACAAATTGGTAAAAAGTGGATTAGGTAAGAGAGAAACATATGTCAAATTATTTAGAAGTCCTAAAGAGTTTTCAAAAAAATATAACTTTTTATCAAATAACAAAATAACAACACTTGAAGGTTTTCTATATCCTGAAACTTACTTTTTCAAGAAGGGTACTAGTGAAAAACAGGTGTTTGAAAAAATGTTGGCAGAATTCGAGAAAAAATATAATAAAAATATAATGCCAATTGTAGAAAAAAATAAGCTTGATTTTTATGATACAGTAATAATGGCATCTATTGTAGAAAAAGAAGCTATTAATGATGAAGATAGAGATACAATAGCTGGAGTATTCTACAATAGATTAGATAAGAATATGAAGCTTCAATCTGATGCGGTACTTCAGTATGGATTACCAGAGCGTAAGAGTAGAGTCTTATACAAAGACCTAGAGGTTGAAACTCCATATAATCTATATATACATGCTGGACTTCCACCAACTCCAGTGGCAAATCCAGGGATTGAATCTCTTATGGCCGCAGCTAACCCTAAAAAGACAGATTATCTTTACTTTGTAACTGGAACTGATGGCAAAAATTATTACAGTAAGACTTTTGAAGAACATAAGGTCCATGCTGATAAATATCACAAGGATCTAGATGCCAAGGAGTCAAAAGATAAAAAGAACTCAAGCAGTTCTAAGGGATCAAGTGATAGCAAAAGTTCAAATAACAAAAAGGAATCAAAAGATAATAAAAGTTCAAGTAGTGAAAAAAAGTAAAAAAGTTTCAAATAGTGTAATTTAAAAAGATAAATAAAAGAAAATATATGCGGGGAAAGATTTCTTTCCCTGCTTTTTAAAGCAATAATAAGAAAGCGTAAGTTTTATAGTTTAAATAGAAGGTGACAGAATGAGTAATATAGTAAACGATGTAGTAGAAGATTATATAAGAGGAACACTAGCGGAAAATACAGGTCAAATCAAAGAAATGGAAAAATATGCTAAAGAAAATAGCGTTCCAATAATACACAAGGAAGTGTCTGAGTTGTTGAGAGTTATTCTTAATATACATAAGCCAAAAAGAATACTTGAGATAGGTTGCGCTATTGGATATTCATCAATATTCTTTTCGTCAGTATTAAATAACGATGTTGAAATAATAACAACAGAGAGAAATCCAGTGATGTTGGAGCAGGCTGAAAAAAACATAGAAAAAGCAGGTTTGAATAATATAAAAATACTTGTTGGGGATGCACAGGAAACGTTAAAAAATGTAGAAGGTAATTTTGATATGATATTTATAGATGCTGCCAAAGGTCAATACAAGATGTTTTTTGATACTGTAATTGATAAGTTAAATGTAAATGGTATAGTGGTATCAGACAATATCTTATATAAAGGGATGATAGCCGATGATGGCTTGGTTGTGAGAAGAAAGAGAACAATAGTAAAAAGAATGAGAGATTATTTAGACTATCTATGCCAAGCTGAATATTTGGATACATCTATAATACCGATTGGAGATGGAGTTGCCATTAGTTATAAAAATGGTGATAGAAAATAAAAAATTAGGGTATCTTGAATATGTTGAGAAAAATACTTGAAAATAACGGAACTATTTGATACAATTATTTATTGATTGAATTAAGAATAGTTATTAAATAGTATCGATAATAAATAATGGAAGGTGAAAAAATGGAAAAAGTTGAATTATTAGCCCCAGCGGGAGATCTTGAAAAACTAAAAGTTGCCATTGAGTATGGAGCAGATGCTGTATACTTAGGAGGAGAGCAGTTCGGTATGAGAACTGCAGCAAAAAACTTTACAATAGAAGATATTAAGGAAGGTACAGAATTTGCACATGAGAGAGGTAGAAAAGTTTTTGTAACTGTAAATATAATACCTCACAATGAAGATTTTGTTGGATTTGAAGACTACTTAAGAGATTTGGAAGCAGCAGGAGTAGATGCTTTATTGGCAGCTGATGCTGGAGTAATTGATGTAATAAAGTCTACAGTACCAAATATGGAAATACATCTAAGTACACAAGCTAACACTACAAATTATCAAAGTGCTAATTTCTGGTATAATCAAGGTATAAAAAGAGTAGTTATGGCCAGAGAGTTATCTTTTAAGGAAATTAAAGAAATAAGAGATAACACACCTGAAGACATGGATATAGAAGCGTTCATGCATGGTGCTATGTGTATATCATATTCTGGAAGATGTTTGATAAGTAATTATATGACTGGTAGAGATGCTAATAGAGGTTCATGTGCTCAGTCATGCAGGTGGAAGTACAGTTTGGTAGAAGAAAAAAGACCAGGAGAATATTTTCCAATATATGAAGATGGAAGAGGAACGTTTTTCTTTAACTCAAAAGATCTTTGTATGATTGAATATATCCCACAGCTTATAGAATCTGGAATTACTAGTTTAAAAATAGAAGGTAGAATGAAGACTGCATATTATGTGGCAACCGTTGTAAGAGCATATAGAATGGCAATAGATGCATATTATGAAGATCCAGAAAACTGGAAGTTTGATCCTATCTGGTTAGAAGAATTAAAAAAGGGAAGTCACAGACACTTCACTACAGGTTTTTATGAAGACAAACCAGGAGACGAAGAGCAAAATTATGCTTCTGCTTCTTATGTTAGAAATTATGATTTCATAGGAATTGTACTTGAAGATAGAGATGAAAATGGACTTGTAACAGTTGAACAAAGAAATAAAATGATAGTTGGTGATGAAATAGAAATAATGGGACCATACACAGATACTATTAGTACTACGATTACAGAGATGTATAATGAAGATGGAGAGCCAATAGAATCAGCTCCTCACCCAAGACAAATAGTAAAGATGAAGTTCCCAGAAGAGGTTGCTAGAAACTTTATTCTTAGAAAAGCTATAGAAGAAACGAAGTAAATAATTAAATAGATTAATAAAAAGCATCGATATATTTCGGTGCTTTTTTATTTTTTTGCCTATATTATCTATAAGAATCTATAAATTATATAATTATAAGGAGGACGTTTTATGCAAAGAAGGGCTAGCTTATCCATAGATATAATATTTTCAATATTATTGCTTTCTGTAATTACATATTTGATGTCTGTATCGTTTTCAAATATAAAACAGATGAATGAAAATGTAGATGAAGAAAATGATTCATTAGAGCTACTTGAAGGATTAGCGGAAAAAGAGAATAGAAAGATATCGCTTAACAGTATGGATTCACTTGATACAGAAGATAAGGAAGAAAATTTTGATGGTTATAATATAAAGATACAAAGAGACTTACTAGAAGAAAATTTTGGTCTGGTAAAAAGTAAAATTACAATATTAAAAGATGATTCAAAACAATCAATAGATACATATTCAGTGGTAGGAGGAAGTCTCTAAAATATTGCTATATGTGTATGTGATAAAGAGTTTTTATCACTGATTACTATACAGATCAGCCATAATCTAAAAGTATAATAAAGTATGAGGCGATTTAAATGAAAAGAAATATAGGAAAAAAAGGATCAGTTACAATCAATACTATAATAACTATGTTTTTTGTAATATGTATTATTACATCTTCAATTATAGCAACAAAAGGTCTATATAAGCTATCAACTGAGAACAAAGACATGTCTATGAAAGACTATGAAGCTAAACTTGCCGAATCGCTATGTCAGATAAATTTTTATTATTCTATTGAAGAAGCATATATAAAATCAAATGGAAGTGAGGAGTTTTGTAATTCATTTAATAATTTTGCTAGTCAATACTTTATAAATGTATTTGAGAAAAAATATTGTTATAGCGATAAGGTAAGCATAGATTATTTTTATGATAAAGAAAATATAATAGTAGAAGATGCTTTTGTTGAATTTTCAATTGTAATAAAATATAAAAATAAATCAATTGAAAGGAATACAATTAAAAGATGTATGATAGAAAATCCTTATAAGAAATTTTCTATAGGAAAAAACGAAAAAAAATTAAATTTAACAAAAGAGGAAGTAAAAAATCTATTTAAATATCTAGATTAGAGGATTGTTTAAGCTATGAAGAAAAGAAGGGGATATCTTATGGTAGAAATAATAGTTACCTTGACTATTATTGGACTTATTTTTATGATAGGCACACCCAAAATGAAAAGCAGAAATGTAGAATTTAATAGTTTGATTTATGAATTTAAATCCGATCTTAGAATTGTAGGTACAAGATCTATGAATAGAATTGATTCATACACTATATTATTAAATAAAAATAACTATTCGATATATGAAAATAATAAAAAAATTAAAAATAAGAAATTTAAAAGCGGGTACTTTATTCTTTCTGCAAAAAAAAGAATTGAATATACAAATACCTCTAGATTAGGGGCACCAGATAGAGGCATGACCATATATATATTTGACTCCAAGGAAAAAGAACTTGAAAGGATAACTATCATGATTGGAAGTGGCAGGATAATGTCTTATAGAGAAGATTATCTGGATGATAATAATAAAAAATTAATTGATCATTTAATTGAAGTAAGCTAGAACTAGAAAAGCTATAATAAAAAATAAGTATCAGAGGAATTAAAGATATCACTATATATTTACAGATTATGCCAAAATAGAAAGTCTATAAGCATGAGGAGAATAATAATTTGCTACAACTTATACAAATTAAACTCTATTTGTGGCAAAGTAAGGAAGGTTAATTTTAAAAGGATATAAAATGAAAAAGAAATTTGCTCAAAAGGATGGATATATTTTAATAGAGGCATTAATTTATATCAATACAGTATTTATGATATCTATGTTATTATCTTTGCTAATATTTTTTTCTGTGAAAATATATAGAGATACTATGATAATTAATGAGTTGAAAGAAATAGCTATTGTTGTTGAAGATAGAATTAAATATGATATAAAGCAATCAATTAGCCTAAATTCTTTTAATGTAGACAATTCAAGCGTAGGCAATAAGAAATTTTTAGATGTAGGTTATAAAAAAATTAAAGTACTTTACTATAATAGTTATGATCCGAAAAATCTAGGGCATGTGTGTAAAAAGAAGTTAACAAACTACAATAATACAATAAGTATAGGTATAAAAGGTCAATACCAAATAGGTAATCATGTAAAGGCTATGTACATAAAAGAAATAAGAGATAAATATGAAAATGTGTATGAACTTTCTTTTATAATTGTCTATGAGAATGAAAAGAGGGAATATAGCAGTCATTTTGATGCATATTTCTAAATAATTGCCATAAAGCCTTGTAAAATCAAGCAAAAGATGGTATTATAATAAGAGAATATTTCGTGTGGAGTGTGAGGCATTTTTGGCTCACATTTTTTATGCACATTTTTTATTTGGGTGTTATAAACACTATTTTACAATTGAATATGGAGGTGTGAGTTTATGAAAAAGAATACTGCACAAAGAGTTGAAGAACTAACTCAACCAATTGCTGACCAATTTGGTTATGAACTAGTAGACGTAGAATACGTCAAAGAAGCAGGTATGTATTATTTAAGAGTGATACTAGATGATGAAAATGGTATCGGATTGGATGAGTGTGAAAAAGTAAGTAGACTATTAAATCCATTATTGGATGAAAAAAACTTTATTGATGAAAATTACTTTTTGGAAGTGTCTTCTCCAGGTATTGACAGAGTACTTAAAAGAGACAAAGAATTTTCCAAATATAAGGGTAAGCAAGTGGATGTAAAGTTATATAAAAATGATGAAGATTTGAAAACTAAACAATTTGAAGCAGTTCTATCTGGACTTGATGAGGATGGAAATGTCGTTTTGTTAGTAAATAATAATGAAAAAAAACTATCTAGAAAAGAAATAGCACAAATACGTCTTTCCGTGATATTTTAAGTAATTGGAGGAATAAAAATGAATACAGAATTTATGCAGGCTCTAGATGAACTTGTAAAGGATAGAGGGATAGACAGAGATGTGTTGCTTGAAACTATTGAACAGGCACTAATTTCTGCATATAAAAAGAACTTTGGATCAGCTCAAAATGTGAGAATTGATTTAAACAAAAATACTGGTGATATAAAAGTATATTCACAAAGATTAGTAGTAGATGAGTCAGACTTATATGATAATTTCTTAGAAATCGAGTTGGCAGAAGCTAGAGAAATTAGTCCAAACTACGAATTAGGAGATGTTGTAGAACATGAGGTTACTCCTAGAGATTTTGGTAGAATAGCAGCTCAAACAGCTAAACAAATAGTAGTTCAAAAGATTAGAGAAGCTGAAAGAGAAATGACTTACAATGAATTTGTTGAAAAACAAGATGAGTTAGTAACAGGTGAAGTATCAAGAATCTCACATAGAGAGGGAAAACAGATAGTCTTTGCTCAGGTTGGAAAGGGAGAGGGAATACTTCTTCAAAGTGAGCAGATACCTAGAGAAGAATACAATATAGGGCAGATGATGAAGTTCTATGTAGTAGAAGTTAATAAGACTAATAAAAATCCTCAAATAGTTCTATCTAGAAGTAATCCAGGGCTTGTAAAGAGACTATTCGAAATGGAAGTTCCTGAAATACAAGAAGGTGTGGTACAGGTAAAGTCAATATCAAGAGAAGCAGGCTCAAGAACTAAAATGGCTGTAAAATCAGTTGACCCTAAAATTGATCCGATTGGTGCATGTGTTGGTACACAAGGATCAAGAGTAAGAAATATAGTTGATGAACTTGGCGATGAAAAAATTGATATTGTAAAATACAGCGATGATATAGGCGAATTTGTAGAAGCAGCTCTTAGCCCTTCAAAGGTTACAGAAGTATTTGTAAATAATAGGGAAAAATCTGCAGTTGTAATAGTTCCTGACTATCAACTGTCACTTGCAATAGGTAAAGAAGGTCAAAATGCAAGACTTGCAGCGAGACTTACAAACTGGAAGATTGATATAAAGCCAGAAAATGACTTTAGTGAGGATGACAAGCAGGCTTTATTAGCTAAAATAGAAGCAGACGATATTGCTTTTGCTGAAGAGTTAAAGGCTGCAGAAATTGCAAGAGAAAAGGCAGAAAAAGAGGCTGAAGAACAGGCTAAAAAAGCCGCTGAATTGGCTGCTATTGAAGAAGCAAAAAGACTAGAAGAAGAAAGCATAGAAGAAGAAAATCTAGAATCTGAAGTTGAAGAAGAAAACGAAATAGATGATATTGAAAAATCAGTGGAAGAAATAGAATCAACAGATGGAGTATCAGTGGAGGAAGTAGAGCCAACAGAAGAAGCAGAAGAAAACCTTGAAGACAATTTTGAAAAAAATATGGATAATGAGGAGTTTGTTATTTCTGATGAGGACAATGAAGAACTGAAATATCTAAACCTTGATGATAAAGATTTTGAATATGATGAAGATGAAGAAGATAGAGATGATGAAGAACTTTATTTTGATGAAGATGAAGATTTTTAGTATAAACACTTGTAACTAAATCGAGGAGGTGTAGCTATGAACAAATCTAAAAAAATACCTCAGAGAAAATGTATTGCCTGTCAAAAAAGAGGCGATAAAAAAACTTTAATTAGAATAGTGAAAGATAAAGAAAATAAAATCTTCCTAGATCCAACAGGTAGAGCAAATGGAAGAGGTGCATATATTTGCGCCACAAACGAATGTCTTGTAAAAGCTATTAAAAGTAAGGCTTTGAATAGGGCTTTCAAAATGGATGTAGATGATGAAGTCTATGAACATCTTATAGAGGAACTAGACAAGCTAAAAGAAAGAGAAAAGAGCGAATCATAATATGAATGAGAAAAAAATATACTCATGGCTAGGACTAGCTAGGAGATCTGGAAATCTTGTATCAGGAGATGATACTACTCTTAGAGAAGTAAAGAAAAAAAGAGTAAGTCTAGTAATAATAGCAAGTGATGCATCAAAGAATACGAAAAAATTATTCTCAGATAAATGCAGCTTTAGAAGTATTGAATTTTACGAGTTTGGTGAAAAAAATAAAATCGGAAGTTCAATAGGAAAGAGCCCGAGAGCTGTGTTAGGAATAATGGATAAAAATATAGCTATAGAGATAAAAAAATTGTTAACTGAAAGTGAATAATTTTTATTTCATATAGAGGGCCAATTTGTAGGAGGTGGTATTTATGTCTAAAACTAGCATAAAACATATTGCCGAAGATTATAACATGAGCGAAAAAGAGCTTATGAATAAGATTAATGACTTTGGTATTGAAATAGTAGAAAATGAATATATAGAAGAAGGAAATGTAGAGCTTCTAGTAGAAATGTTAAACGAAGAGATAAAAGAAGAAAAAGGAAACGTTATTGAGGCAGGTAAGAGCATTACAGTTCAAGACTTAGCTACAGAAATGAACAAGTCAGCATCTGAAGTAATAATGAAGTTGATGAAAATGGGAACAATGGCAACTATCAATCAGGAGATCAGCTTTGAAATAGCATCGTTAATATGCAATGAATTCGGATATAACTTGATTAAGAGTGATACTTCAGAAATAGAAGAACTTGAAATAGAAGCTTTGATGGAAATAGAAGAAGATGATGAAAAAGATTTACTTCCTAGACCACCAGTAGTTACAGTAATGGGACATGTTGACCATGGTAAAACATCTTTACTTGACGCTATCAGAGACACAGATGTTACATCAGCAGAAGCTGGTGGAATTACTCAGCATATAGGTGCTTCTGAAGTAAATGTAAATGGACAAAAGATAGTACTACTGGATACACCAGGACATGAGGCGTTCACATCTATGAGAGCTAGAGGTGCACAGGTAACAGATATAGCTATATTGGTTGTAGCGGCAGATGATGGTATAATGCCACAGACTGTTGAAGCTATCAACCATGCTAAGGCTGCAGGCGTTCCTATCATAATAGCTATCAATAAGATAGATAAGCCAGGTGCAAATCCAGAAAGAGTAAAGCAAGAATTATCAGATCAAGGTCTATTGGTTGAAGACTGGGGCGGAGATGTAATCTCAGTTGAACTATCAGCTAAAAAGAGAATAAACATAGAAACACTTCTAGAAATGGTACTTTTAGTAGCAGAGGTAGAAGAGTTAAAGGCAAACCCAAATAAGAGAGCTGTTGGTACAGTTATAGAAGCAGAACTTGATAAGGGAAGAGGTCCAGTAGCTACTGTATTGGTACAGGGCGGAACTCTAAGAGTAGGAGATCCTATAGTGGCTGGCGTTGCTAGTGGTAAGGTTAGAGCTATGATTAACTACAAGGGAAGAAGAGTGAAGGAGGCAGGTCCTTCTACAGCAGTAGAAATACTTGGTCTATCTGAAGTTCCTTCAGGTGGAGATCAGTTTGTTCAGGTACCTAATGATAAGGCAGCAAGATTAATAGCTGAAAAAAGACAGGAACTTAGAAGAGAAGAAATGTTAAAGGCTTCTTCTAAGATCTCTCTAGAAGATCTATTTGAACAAATGAGTGAAGGAAAAGTAAAGGATCTAAACATAATAATAAAGGCAGACGTACAGGGTTCTGTGCAGGCTGTAAAGCAGAGTTTAGAGAGACTTTCAACTGACGAAGTACAGATAAAGGTAATACATGGCGGTGTTGGTGCGATAACAGAGTCAGACGTTTTACTTGCATCTGCTTCTAACGCTATAATTATCGGATTTAATGTAAGACCAGTAGCTGGTGCAGATCAGTTGGCAGAAAAAGAAACAGTAGATATAAGAACATATACTATAATCTATAAGGCTATAGAGGATATGAAGGCTGCTATGAGTGGTATGCTTGATCCTGAGTATGTTGATGAAGATACTGGTAAGGTAGAGGTAAGAGAAGTATACAAAATATCTGGAGTAGGTACAATTGCTGGATGTTATGTATTGACTGGAAAAATATATAGAAACTGTAAGGTTAGAATAGTTAGAGATGGTATAATTATTCATGAGGGTGAATTAGACTCTCTAAGAAGATTCAAGGATGATGTTAAGGAAGTAGCTCAGGGCTATGAATGTGGTTTAGGATTTGTAAACTACAATGACGTTAAAGTTGGAGATATAGTAGAGGCTTATATTGTCAAAGAAGTAGAGAGAACAATAGACTAATTACATTTCTCATATATAAGAAAGAGGTGTAGAAAATGGCTTCAAATAGAATAAAAAGAATAAGTGAAGAAGTTAAAAAAGTTATAGGTAAAATGCTTATAAATGGAATAAAGGATCCTAGAGTAACATCTATGGTAAGTGTTACTGACGTAGAAGTTACTAATGACTTGAGATATGCTTTTGTATATGTCAGCCTATTAGGTGGTGACGAAGAAGAGTCTCTAAAGGGTCTAAATAATGCAAGAGGATACATAAGAAGAGAAGTAGGAAAAGCTGTCAAGTTGAGATACGTTCCTGAAATAATGTTTAAGATAGATGATTCTATTGAAAAGGGAATGCAGATGGATGAACTAATCAAGAGCGTAAGATCTAAAGAAGATTAGTTTTTTCACAAAAGCATTAAACATTATAGTGATATAATTTTAATTTTGATGTATAATAAATGATGTCAGTAGTTCTTGCTGACATCATTTTTATTTTACGTAAAGGATGTGATTTAATGAATAATTTTATTAAGGATATAGACAATATACTTGATTATATTGAAGAAAATGATAAATTTTTGGTGACATCTCATGTTAGCCCTGATGGTGACAATATCGGATCATCGCTTTCTATAAATAATTTCTTGAAAAAGATTGGTAAGGAAGTAATATATGTCTTAGACGATAACTATCCTGAAAATCTGATGTTTCTTTATAAAGAGGATCTAAAGAAAAAATCATCTGATGTAAAGAGCAATGACTATACAGTGATAGCTTTAGATGCAGGTGACTATTCTAGAATATGTGTTGATAAAAAAATATTAGAACAATCAAAAGGTATAATTTGTATAGATCATCACGTAACTAATGGAGATTATGGAATATTAAAGTATGTTGATATTGAAGGTTCGTCTACTTGTGAGTTAGTATACAATCTAATTATGAGATATGAGGAAAGATCTAAAATAAAAATTATTGATGAGGATATAGCAACATATCTTTATGCAGGACTAATAACAGATACTGGTAATTTTCAGTATTCTAATACAGAAGAATCATCATTTTTTATGGCAGCGGAACTATTATCTAGAGGTGCTAAAAAAAGTTATTTAGTAGAAAAAATATTCCAAAGCAATTCATTAGAATTTTATAAAATTTTAGGAGAGGCATTGGATAATCTAGAGATCATAGATTCTAAAATATCAATTACTGCAGTTGCAAAAGAAATGATGGATAAACATAAAGTAGATTATGGTGATATTGATGGAATAACACCATATACAAGAGATATAAAAGGTATTGAATTGGGTATTTTTATAAAAGAAAAAGAAATTGGAGAGATCAAAGTTAGTTTTAGATCTAAAAATTATGTAGATTGCTCTAAACTTGCTTCAGAATTTGGTGGCGGCGGTCATATAAGAGCTGCAGGATGTACAATCAAGGATTTGGATATAGAAGTTGCTAGAAAAATATTGATTGAGAAAGCTGTTGAATATATAAATATAAAAAATTAGAGTAACTCATGTATATTATATATGAAGGATGGTATTAATAGAAATATGGATAGAGTTTTTAATATTAATAAAGCTGTTGGAATGACATCTCATGATGTTGTTTATAAGGTGAGAAAGATACTTGGGACAAAAAAAGTAGGACACACAGGAACATTAGATCCAGACGCTCAAGGGGTACTTCCTATCTGTGTTGGAAGGGCAACTAAAGTAAGTGATCTAATATTAAATAAGGATAAAAAATATATTTGCGAACTAACATTGGGTGTCAGTACAGATACATATGATGCTTCAGGTAAAGTAATAAGTGAAAGTGAAGTAGGTCATCTTTTAGAAGAAGATGTTTTAAAAGCAATCTATTCACACAAGGGAGAAATATCTCAATACCCACCAATTTATTCCGCACTTAAGGTAAATGGGAAAAAGATGTGTGATTTGGCAAGAAGCGGAAGAGCTGATGAAATTGAAATAAAACCAAGAATGGTTAACATAAAATCCATTGATATTATAGATGTAAACCTTCCGAAAGTAACATTTGAAGTAGAGTGTAGTAAGGGAACATATATAAGGAGCTTGTGTCATGATATAGGCAATTTACTTGAGGTAGGTGGACATATGTCGTATCTACAGAGAACAAAGAGTGGTGTATTTGAAATTGACAGAGCAATCACACTAGAAGAACTGATATTATTAAAAGAGGAAGAAAAACTTTTAGAAAATAGCTACTCAGTTGAAGATGTTCTTGTAGAATTTCCAGAGATAATTTTACATAAGAGTGCAGTTACTTATTATTCAAATGGTGGAAAAATTGAAGAAAAAAGATTTATAGAAGGTGATTACAAAGATTCTTCTTCGGAAAGAGTTAGGGTTTATACACCAGAAAAAGAATTTATTGGTGTTGGAAAACTATCCTTGGAAGATGATATATTAATGGTTAAGAGCGAAAAAATATTTAAATTGGGATAATGGTGGTAAAATGATAGTATTTAATAGTTTAGATGATATAGATATTCCATTTGAAACATGTGTCACAATAGGCAACTTTGATGGAGTACATAGAGGACATCAGACCTTAATAAATAAGGCAATTGACTATTCAAAAAAAAATGATGTTAAGAGTGTAGTTTTTACATTTTCAAATCATCCAGTAAATTTTTTTAAACCTGGATATGTCAAAAATATAATTTCTGCTGAGGAAAAAGAAAGAATTGTAGAAAATATGGGGGTAGATATCTATGTATGTGTACCTTTTGATGAGAGTATGACACAAATATCTGCTAGGTATTATGTGGAAAATATTTTGATAGACAAGCTTCATGTAAAAAAAATGGTAATAGGTCACGACTTTAGTTTTGCTAGAAAAAAGGAAGGTAATCCAGAGCTTCTTAGAAAATTTGGAGAAGAAATGAACTTTGAAGTGGAAGTAGTAACACCCGTTCTTTTAGATGGCAAAAGAGTAAGTTCAACAGATATTAGAAGATACATAGCAGAAGGTGATGTTGCAGCTGCTGAGAACCTATTAGGCCACTACTTTGCAGTTGAAGGTAAAGTTGTAAGAGGTAGACAAATAGGTAGAACAATAGGCTTTCCAACTGCCAATATGGAGTATGATAGCTGTATGATAATACCAAAAATTGGTATATACGCAACTCTTACAATAGTTGATGGGCAAATATACTGTGGAGCTACTAGTATAGGTACCAACCCAACTGTGAATGGTAAAAAACTAAGTATAGAAACTTATATACTAGATTTTGACCAAGAAATATATGATAAAGAAATAAGAGTAGAATTTGTAGAAAAAATGAGAGATGAAATTAAGTTTGAAAGTAAGGAAGCTTTAAGACAGCAACTTGTTAAAGATACTGATTACGTTAGAAATAACTATGTGAAGTGTCTGAAGGGAAGCATAGATAAATGTGAAGAATTCAGCACTAAAATAGAAAATATAAGACAAATTTTAAAGATAAAAAACTAAATCATTATCTTGAACTAAAAACCTTACTATGATATAATGATATAGGTTTCAACCTGAGCTCGGCTTTTGAAATCTCCATTCAAGGCTTAGCTTTAGGCGATTATAAAATTTAGGAGGAAAACAATAATGAACAAAGAACAAATAATCAAGGATTTTGCAAGAAAAGAAGGGGATACTGGTTCTCCAGAAGTACAGATAGCTTTATTAACAGCTAGAATAAATGAATTAAATGAACATTTAAAGGTTCATAAGAAGGATCACCATTCAAGAAGAGGACTTTTAAAGATGGTTGGTAGAAGAAGAAACTTACTAACTTACTTAAAGAGACATGACCTTGAAGGATACAGAGCTTTAATAGCTAAATTAGGATTAAGAAAATAGTTCTTTTTAAGCAGATATGATTTATTTCATATCTGCTTTGTTTTATGCTTTATAATGAGCTTTTCTTATCATTTTGGATATAAATCTACTTTTATAGCTCAAAATGTGATAAAATGTTTTTATAATGTGTTACGTATGTGCAAATAGTGTTTGATATATACAAGTGCATAAAACGAGGACAAAAAGTTAGGAGGTACTACTTTGGACATAAAATTAGTATGTGACAGTTTATGTGACATTCCTGATGAGATAGAAGCGAAGGAATATTTGGAAATGATTCCTCTTACCCTTATTATGGATGGCAAAGAATATAAAGATGGTGTTGACATAAATAAGGAAGAATTTTATGAGATTGTTTTAAAGTCTGGAGAAATTCCTAAGACTTCTCAAGCAACATATATGCAGTTTAAGGAAGTTTTTGAAAGAAATGTAAAGGAAGATAAGATTGTACTTTGTTTGACAGGGGCATCAACAGCAACAGGAACATACCAGAGTGCAATGCTTGCAAAGGATGATACGCAAGGAAATATTCATGTATTTGATACTGAAAACTTATCTCTTGGTGCAGGACAATTCGTAATAAGAGCATGTGAAATGATAGAAGAAGGAAAGAGTGTAGATGAGATTATAGAAGGATTAGACTCTATAAGAGATAGTGTTGAAATATTATTTGCACCAGCATCATTTGATTTTCTTAAAAAAAGTGGAAGAGTTCCGCTTACAACAGCTATAATAGGAAATATGCTTAATATAAAACCTATTTTCAAGATGAAAGAAGGAAAAATTAGCTTAGAGGCAAAAGTTAGAGGAATAAAAAAACTTGTATCTAAATTGGTGGATCTTACACTTGAAAAAAACAGTGAAAATTTATCAAATATAACTGTAACTATTGGTCACGGATGTAATCTAGATGATTTTCAAAAGCTACAAAAAGAGGTAGAAGAAAAATTAAAAGGTAAAGTGAAAAATATAATGATTACAAAAGGCGGAGTATGTATATGTTCTCATACAGGCCCTGATATAATCGCAATAAGTTTTTCAAAGTAATTACAACACTAAGGAGGAAACTATGTTCGAACATAGAATTTTTGAAACACAATTAGCTGGTAGAACTCTATCAGTTGAAATAGGAAAAATATGTGAAATGACAAATGGTAACTGTATTATAAGATGTGGAGACACAATGCTTATGGTAAATGCTACTAAGTCAGCACAGCCAAGAGATGGGATTGACTTTTTCCCACTAAGTGTAGATTTTGAAGAAAAACTATACTCAGTAGGTAAAATTCCAGGAGGATTCTTAAAGAGAGAGGGTAAGCCATCAGAAAAGGCAGTACTTACTTCAAGATTAATTGATAGACCTTTAAGACCACTATTCCCAGAAGGATTCAGAAATGATGTTCAGATAGTAGCAACAGTTCTATCTGTAGATCAGGATTGTACTCCAGACATATTAGCTATGATAGGTTCATCAATAGCACTATCTATATCTGATATACCTTTTGATGGTCCAACAGGATCTGTTTTGGTAGGTAGAGTAGATGGAGAGTTTGTAGCAAATCCAGATAAAGAACAAAGAGAAAAGAGCGATCTTCACCTTGTAGTATCAGGTACAAAAGAAGCCATAATGATGGTTGAAGCTGGTGCTGAAGAAGTAGATGAAAAGGTAATACTAGATGGTATACTTTTTGCTCATGAAGAAATCAAAAAAATCGTAGCATTTATAGATGAAATTGTAGCAGAAGTTGGACATGAAAAGTGTGCAGTAGACCTTCATATACCTTCAGAAGAAACAAGAGCTATGGTAGATGAATTTGCTAGAGAAAAGATGCGTGAGGCTGTTAAGACTGTTGAAAAGATGGAAAGAACAGAAAAAATGGACGCAGTTAATGAAGAAACTCTAGCTTACTTTGAAGAAAAGTTGGAAAATTTTGAAGAAGTAGCAGGGGATATAGAAGACGTACTTCATGAAATCATAAAAGATGAAGTTAGAAGCTTAATAGTAGATGATAATGTAAGACCTGACAATAGAGATTTAAGTGAAATTAGACCAATATGGTGTGAAACTGGTATGGTACCAAGAACTCATGGTTCTGCAATATTTACTAGAGGTCAGACTCAGGTTCTTAATATAACTACATTGGGAGCATTGGGAGATGTTCAGAAGTTAGATGGATTAGATGATGAAGAAAATAAGAGATATATGCATCACTATAACTTCCCATCATATTCAGTAGGTGAGACAAGACCTTCAAGAGGTCCAGGAAGAAGAGAAATAGGACATGGTGCCTTGGCTGAAAGAGCTTTAGTTCCAGTGATACCTTCACAGGAAGACTTCCCATATGCTATAAGATTAGTATCGGAAGTACTTAGTTCAAACGGTTCAACATCACAGGCTTCTGTTTGTGCTTCTACACTATCACTATTAGATGCAGGTGTTCCAATAAGAGATATGGTAGCAGGAATTGCCATGGGTCTTATAAAGCATCATGACAAGGTTGCAGTTCTTTCTGACATACAGGGTATGGAAGACCACTTGGGTGATATGGACTTTAAGGTAGCTGGTACTGAACATGGTGTTACAGCTATACAGATGGATATAAAGATAGATGGTATAGATGAAGACGTTCTTAGAACTGCTTTAAAGCAGGCTAAGGAAGGTAGAATGCATATACTAGGAGAAATGAAGAAGGTAATATCTCAGCCAAGTGAAGAGTTATCTCAGTATGCTCCAAAGATAGTTAAGATGTCAATAAATCCAGATAAGATAAGAGATGTAATAGGACCTGGTGGAAAGATGATCAATAAGATTATAGATGAAACTGGTGTTAAGATGGATATTGAACAGACTGGTGAAGTATTTATAGTTGGTGTAGAATCAGATATGATAGCAAAGGCTAAGTCTATGGTTGAGGCAATAGTTGCTGAAGCAGAACCAGGAAAAATATACAAGGGTACTGTTACAAGAATAGAAAAATTTGGTGCATTTGTTGAAATTCTTCCAGGAAAGCAAGGATTACTTCATATTTCTCAGATATCAAATAATAGAGTAAATAAAGTTGAAGATGTCTTATCAATGGGCGATGTTGTCGATGTATTGGTAACAGAAATTGATGATAAGGGCAGAATAAACCTTTCAATAAAAGCAATAAAGAATAATTAATATTATTTCAAATATTTAAATCAGTGGATTTTTTCACTGATTTTTTTATTTTTAATTTAAGATAAATTTAACTCTATATCAACTAAGAAATATTGAGTCATGTATTTGCTAGAGAAAAATTAGTAAATACATGAAATTATTTTTGAATACCAAAAAACACAAAAAATAAAAAAATTTGCAAACAAAAGTAAATCAAAAAACACCTTATAAGTAATCGAAAAAAAATCAATTTCATGTTATACTTATTTTAGCTTGATTTATAGATACTTTGAAGCTATATTGAATGACTTTAATGAAAAACAGATTAATAATAAAGCTATATTATAAAAAAGCTAAAAAAATAATGAAAATAAGGAGGTGCAATTTGAAAATAAAAAAATATATTGCTAAAGTAAAAAAAATCAATAGTATAAAAATAATAATTCCCATGACATTTTTATTTGTGTTTTGTAATTTTGCAGTGATTTCAAATGCCCAGTACAATAGAATATCAGGAAATAATAGATATTCGACAGCAGTAGAGATTTCTAAAAAACTAGAAAACAGTCAAAATATAATAATCACAAGTGGATCAAATTATATAGACGCCCTTTCTGCAACTGTTTTGGCAAATGCAACAAACTCAAGAATATTACTAGTAGATAATGGAAAGATAGATAAAAAAACTTTGGCGGAAATAGAAAGAGTTTCTCCTGAGAAAATTTATATTTTAGGTGGAGAAAAAAGCGTTCCAAAAGAGATTGAAAGTGTACTAAGTAATAAATACAATAACATAGATAGAATATCAGGAAGAAACAGATATGAAACATCTATGAAAATCGCAGAAAAAATTAGTGAAATAGTAGAAATTAAAGAAGTAGCTGTTGCGAGTAATGAAGCTGATCTAATAAGTGCAAGCTCTTACTGTAAGGGAAATATACCAATTATATTGATTGATAGCAAAAACCCGAATACCGATTATATAAATTCTAGAAAAGAAGTTAAAAAAACAGTATTTGGAGGAGAAAAATCAGTCAATGCAGACACTTATAAAAAAATTGGAGCAAGTAGTAGAATAAGTGGAAATAATAGGTATACAACGGCCATAGAGGTTGCAAAACTAAATCCAGAGAATACAAAGGCATATGTAGCTAGCGGAGAAAATATTATAGATGCTCTTACATTAGGACCTCTGGCAAATCAAGATAATGCCAACATAATATTATCTAGAAAAATAGGATTGTCAAAAGAAACTATACCCTACGTTGAAAATAGATATAAAGAAAATATAACTATAGTAGGTGGAAATAATTCTGTTCCAGATGATGTATTTAGAAAGATAAAACCACAGCCAGTACCAACAGATAGATCGAGCTTTGAGTACTGGGATTATTATAATCATTATAAAAAAGATGTAATAATGTCTAAAGAGGAAATTAAAAATAAAAATAAACAAAATATATCGGCATCAAGATATCTTTATACAGTTGAGAATATTAAAGGTGAGTATGGTGTTGTATCTAAAAGGGTAGTGATGAAGGCAAAACCTATATCTGGAAAAAATCCTGACTCATTTGACGATTACAGTGCAGTTACGGGGCTATTTCCCTGGGATGAGTTGGCGATAGTAGGTTATAATGCTGATAAGTCATGGGCGCACGTATTTACTACGGACTATGAAGGCTGGATCCCAACAAATTCAATAATGAAATTATCAAGAGAAAAAATGCTAGAAATTAGAGAGCAAGAATTTATAACATATATAAATAGACAGACCAAGACTAATACAGGTGATGTAATAGATATGGGAACATACCTTCCTCTTAAAGGAGAAGACTCTAATAGCTATAAAGTGTTTATACCTATTGCAGGAAATAACTACAGAAGTAAAACTGTAGATATACCCAAAAATCAAGCGGTAAAGGGTTATTTAGAATTTACTGAAGCAAATGTTATAAAGCAAGTATTGAAGTTTCAAGGAGAAAAATATGGATGGGGTCATAGCAATATGACTAGGGACTGTTCTGGTCTAGTCAGAGATGTATATAGAAGCTTTGGTATAGTAATGGCAAGAGATGCTTCATCTCAGCAAAGTGATATAATTGGTAAAAAAACAGACTTTAGAAATGCAAAGAGTCAAAAAGCTAAAGAAGATCTATTATTAAGACAGAGACCAGGAAATTGCTTTTACCTACCAGGACATGTGTTTATGTACTTAGGTAAAGATCAAAATAATAGACCTATGATAATACACCAATATGGACACACATATATCAATGGGAATAAGGTAAATAAATTTAAAACAGAGATTACAGATTCAAATCAAAAATCTACGCCGAGCAATTCTTTTTTATATTATGTAAGCACAGGTGTTAATTTTTATGAATAAATAAGATGTAAAAAATGAATAAATATTGTATAATATGGTAGGTAAAAGGTTTGGTAATTAAAACCTAAATCTACCATATTATAATTTAAATAGAAAAATATCACATATGAAAAATAATATTTAAAGTATATTTTACCTAAAATATCTAAGTTAAAATCAAGAAAAAAATGATAAGATATGCTATAATTATAAGATATGCAAATTAACAAATTTATTATTTTAGTTGGAAATTTTTCTATAAATGAATTATAATATAAAGGATTTATAAAATTATAGATAGCACTATTAGTTAATTAAAAATATGGAGGTGAATACTATAAAATATAAACAGTTGGATAATGGACTTAGAATTGTTGCTGAAGAAATACCCTATGTAAGGTCAGTTTCTCTAGGAGTGTGGATAAATGTGGGATCAAGAATGGAAAAGAATGAAAATTCTGGTGTCGCACATTTTATTGAACATATGTTATTTAAAGGTACTGACAACAGAACTTCTAAAAAAATTTCAAATGACATAGATTATTATGGCGGAAATATAAATGCATTTACTACTCATGATCATACTTGCTATCACGTAAAAATGCCATCAAATCATATTGATAGAGGTATAGACGTTTTATCTGATATTATAAGAAACTCTAAATTTGATGAATCTGAAATTGAAAAAGAAAAATTGGTTATATCAGAAGAAATCAAGATGTATCAAGATTCTCCAGAAGACTATGTATATGATGAACTTTTAATGAGAACATTTAAAAATAAGGGCATAGGAAGAAATATACTTGGAACAACGGATACAGTTGAAGGCATGGATAGAGAAACTATCATAGAGTTTTTTGAAAACTATTATGTAGCAAATAATTCAGTAATAGTCGTAAGTGGTAACTTTATATTTGAAGAAATTGTTGAAAAAATAGAAGAGAGTTTCAAAAGTTGGCAGATGAAAGATTTGACACCTATTAGAGAAGGGCAATCTTTCCATATGACAAAATTCTTAAAAGATAAGGATGATGAACAGGCAAATATTGCTATTATATATGAGTGCCCAGATGATAAAATAGATAAGGATTTTTACTCTATTAAATTATTGGGAAATATATTGGGTAATAGCCCTAGTTCAAGGTTATTTCAGCATATAAGAGAAGAGAGGGGTCTATCTTATAGTGTTTATACATCTGATACTTTTTATGTTGATTACGCAGAGTTTGGAATATTCTCTAGTGTAGCATCAGAAAATCTTTCGGAGGTATATCAGTTAATCTTAGAGGAAATAAGGGATATAAAAGAGAATTATATTTCTGAAGAAGAATTAAGATTCGCTAAAGAACAGTATAAAGGCAGCGTTATAATGAACTTAGAAGACACTGAAGATAGAATGATGTTGATTGGTGAATATGAAGTTGTCAATAAAAGGTTAAAAGAAATTGATGAAGTATTAAATATCGTTGAAAGTATTGATATGGACTATATGAAGTCAATAATTGATAAAATATTCCAGTCGGATATGTCTGTAGGTGTTACAGGCAAATCAGTGAGAAATATTATGAATAAAATAATGAAATAAGAGGTGGTCTAATGGCTAAAAAATCTAATGGTAAAAAACCTAATAGACGTCCTAGCACTAATAAAAAACCAACAAAAAGAAAACAAGCTAAAAAAGCTCCGAAAAAAATGAAACTCAGCTCTGAGTATCATAATTTAATATTAATATTTTTAGGTCTGTTTTTTGCTTACGGGCTATTTTCAAGTTCGGGAGCTTTAGTTCCAAAAGTAATACAAACAGTATTTAAAGGTTTGTTCGGTGGACTAGCTATATTGGTTCCAATAGTAATGGTCATAATTGGTGTTTTAGGATTTATTGATGGTAATGAAAAAATTGATAGATTGAGAAAAACAAAAATGTTTTATATTATTGCGGTCTTTTTAATAATATATTATGGTTTGATTAATTATGCTCAGACACCTTCCGAGGGATTAATGAACATAGATGTTATTCAAGATACTATAAAAATGGGAGTAACTAGAGAAGGTATGGGACTTATACCTTCATTTGTAACTTATTATTTAACACATATATTAGGCTTGATGGGAGCATGGTTACTTACAATATTTGCTACTATAATAGCTGGTCTATATATATTTAAAATATCAGTGGATGATATTTTAAGCTTGATTAATAATCCTAAAGAAGGAAAAACAAACATATTCTCTAAACTAAAACTATTTAAGAAAAAGAATATAGATGGAGAAGATGTAGTAGATGATGCTACTATTATCAGTAAGACTGGATTTTTTGATAAGGTAAAAGAAAAATTAGGAAAGTCTTCTGATGATATGGTTGATGATGGCGTTGATGACGGTGACAAAACAATAAAGATAGTAGGCTTTAACAAGGCAGAAGATGATTATCTAGAAATATTAGAAGGAACTCAGGGACTTTCTGACCTTGAGATACTTCAGAAACTTCAAAATGAGGAACCTGTTTTAAATGGAATAATATCACAAGAAGACATGAATTCTGAAGATAACTTACCAGCAGATTCACTTTTTGATAATCATAACTTTGATTTTGAAAATGATTTTAATAAAGATTTCAACAATGACCTAAGTAAAGATTTGAGCAAGGAATTAAATAAAGACTTGGACAATAACTTTAGTGATGGTAATTATCAAGATGAAAGAACAAAGGTAGGTAAACTATCTAGTGATTTTGATAAATTAAAAAATCTTCAAAACTCAGAAAGCTTAAATGCAATTTCTGATTTAAAGAAAAAGGCTTCAATAACAAATAGGGAAGATTTAATGAATTTTAGTGAAGAAGATGGTATGGATGAAAATGAACATCTAAAATATGTGGACTATAAAAAACCATCAGTATCTCTCTTAAATAAAGTACTTAATAAAAATGACAAGAGATCCAAACAAAAAGTACTAGAAAATGCAAGACAATTGGAACAAACTCTTAGAGATTTTGGTGTAGATGCAGCTATAAATCAGGTGACAGTTGGACCTACAATCACAAGATATGAAATACAGCCTAAGCCGGGTGTAAAGGTAAGTAAAATTGTAAATCTAACAGATGATATAGCTCTAAGTCTTGCAGCAAAGAGCATTAGAATGGAAGCACCTATACCAGGTAAGAGCGCAATTGGTATAGAAGTTCCAAATGATGAACCACAAATGGTAAGCGCAAGGGAAATTATTGAAAGTAGTGAATTTAATAATTTTAAATCCCCACTTGCTATGGGACTAGGAAAAGATGTTGCTGGAAATATTATAATTGGAGATATAGGTAAGATGCCACATCTATTGATAGCTGGTTCTACTGGATCTGGAAAGTCAGTATGCGTAAATACTTTGATTACAAGTATACTTTATAAGGCTAAGCCAGATGAAGTGAAATTAATGCTTATAGATCCTAAGGTTGTGGAACTTGCAAACTATAATGGCATACCACATCTATTAATACCAGTAGTAACAGATGCAAAAAAGGCTGCCAATGCACTTTGTTGGGCGGTAACAGAAATGAACAGAAGATATAAATTATTTGCAGATGCTCAGGTGAAAGATATTACCAGCTATAATGACAAGACAGATAATCCTCTTCCAAAGATAGTTATAATAATAGATGAGCTTGCCGATTTGATGATGGTAAGTGCAAATGAAGTGGAAGATTATATATGTAGATTGGCACAGATGGCTAGAGCTGCAGGAATGCACTTGATTGTGGCGACTCAGAGACCTTCTGTAGACGTTATAACAGGTGTAATTAAGGCCAACATACCTTCAAGAATTGCATTCGCTGTATCGTCTCAGACAGACTCAAGAACTATTATAGATATGGGTGGAGCAGAAAAACTTTTAGGAAAGGGTGATATGTTATTTTACCCTCTTGGTGCATCTAAGCCAAGAAGACTACAAGGGGCCTTCATATCAGAAGAAGAGTCAGATAGAGTGATAGAATATGTCAAGAAAGAAGCTGGGGGTGTAGCACCAAGTTATTTTGGTGAAATAGAAGAATCTATATCCAATATAAACACAATTAAATCAGATGATACAGATGAATTTCTTTATGATGCAATAGAGTTTGTAGTTAATAATGGGCAAGCATCAGCTTCAATGCTTCAAAGAAAATTTAAAATAGGATTTAATAGGGCTGCTAGATTAGTTGATGATATGGAAGAAAGAGGTATTGTTGGACCTAGCGAAGGAAGTAAACCAAGAAAAGTTCTTATATCAAAAGAAGAACTTTCACAATTATAAGAAATAATGGAGGAATAAATTTTGAAAATAGCGTTAGAATCATTAGGATGTTCAAAGAATCTAGTAGACGCGGAAATCATGCTAGGAATATTAAATAAAAGTGGTCATCAATTAGTTGGTGAATGCGAAGATGCCGATGTAGTAATAGTAAATACATGCGGATTCATTGAAGATGCTAAGCAAGAATCAATTGACACAATAATAAGCTATGCAGATTTAAAAAATGAAGGAGTAATAAAATATCTTTTAGTATCAGGATGTCTTGCTCAGAGATATACTGAAGAGTTACTAGAAGAAATTCCTGAAATAGATGCAATAGTGGGAACAGGAAGTTATGATAAAATCACAGAAGTAGTAGATAATTTAGTTGATGATGGAAAAGTAGTAGAAAAAGGAGATATTAATTTTTCTTTTGATGAAGAACTTCCAAGATATATATCTACACCGCCATATCTTGCATATTTAAAGATCGGAGAAGGTTGTGACAATAACTGTACTTACTGTATAATTCCAAAGTTAAGGGGAAAATACAGAAGTAGAGAAATAGAAGATTTGATAGAAGAAGCTAAGGGATTGAAAGAATCTGGTGTAAAGGAATTGGTGGTAATTGCTCAAGATACTACTGTTTATGGAACAGATTTATATGGAAAGCCAGCATTAGATAAACTATTGGATGAGCTTGCAAAGATAGGTTTTGATTGGATTAGAGTGCTTTACTCTTACCCAGAAGGAATAACAGAAGAGATAGTGGATGTTATAGCAGCAAATGACAATATATGTAGTTATTTTGATATTCCTATGCAACATGCAAGTAACAGTGTATTGAAACTGATGAACAGAAAAACTTCAAGAGAGGAATTAAAATCAAAGGTAGAAATGATAAGAAATAAAATACCTGATGCAACAATTAGAACTACTTTGATAGTAGGATTCCCAGGAGAAACAAATGAAGATTTTGAAGAGTTAGTTGAATTTGTAAAAGAGATGAAACTTGATAGAATGGGTGCGTTTAAATATTCTAGAGAGGAAGATACAGCAGCCGATAAACTTCCTAATCATATTGATGAAGAAGTTAAGATAGAAAGATTGGAAAGAATAATGATGGTTCAACAGTCTATATCAGAGGATCTTAATCAAATAAAAATAGGTCGTGTATATAAAACTTTGATAGAGGATAGAGTAGACGATACATTGCTGATAGGAAGAACTCAATGTGATGCTGAAGATATAGATAGCGTTGTATATGTTGAGACTAATGAAGACCTTGAAATTGGAGACATGGTAGAGGTTGAGATTGAATCTGCATATGAGTATGATTTAAAGGGAAAGTTGAAGAAATAGTCAAAATATATATTTCAATAAAACCTATTTCGAATTTTAAGTTCGAAATAGGTTTTATTTTATTAACGAAAAGAATTGGATTAGTAAAAGAAATAGTATACATACTTAAAGTGAAGTATGATAAACTATATATACACAGTATTATTGATCTATAATATCTATGTGTATATATTACAAATTAAGGAGGGATTATAATGAATCTACCTAACAAACTAACAGTTTTTAGAATGTGCATGGTGCCGTTATTTGTATTATTTATGTATTTACCAATACCTGGAAAGTATTTGATCTCGTTAATAATATTTGCCGTAGCAGCTGTAACGGATGCCTTGGATGGAAATATCGCGAGAAAATATAATTTAGTTACTGATTTTGGTAAATTTATGGATCCGCTAGCAGATAAACTATTAGTAATAGCAGCTCTTATCTGCCTTATAGAGGTGAGATTGGTTCCTGGATGGATAGTTCTTATAATTGTAGCAAGAGAGCTTGCAGTAAGTATTATGAGGGCTATAGCAGCGGCTGATGGGAAAGTAATAGCAGCTGGTGGAAGTGGTAAACTTAAGACTATTGTACAGATGGTCTCTATAGTATTTTTACTTTTTGGAGCACACATAGACTCTTCAATTGTATTAACTATAGGAACAGTACTAATATATATTGCAGCAATCCTTACTGTATATTCAGGATATGAATATTTTGCGAATAACAAATCATTATTTGAGGATAGATAGACATATTTGAGGGGCTATTATATAAGCACATAAAACCGGTAAAGCATTGTATGTTTTACCGGAAATTTATGGATTTTAAATTAATCTTGAATTTTAAATTATTTGTAGGCAAATATATAGAAAATAATTTGAAAGTTTATAAGAAATACAAGTGATTTTAAAGATAATTTGACTATATAACAATAGTATAAGTATTGCTTGATTGAAAAAATAAAAATTATTAAATAAAAAGAACAAATGTTCTTGACTAAGAAGGAAGTAATAGGTATAATATTTTATATGATGAATGTGAGTTTGTAGAACATAAGAAAGGATAATATTATGACAATAGATAAAAATAAAATGGATGCTTTAAATGAGGCGTTGGGTAAGATTGAAAAAGAATACGGAAAAGGTTCAGTAATGAAATTGGGAGAAACTACTTCTCTAGAAATAGATGCAATATCAACGGGTTCAATAGGACTTGATATAGCTTCAGGAATAGGTGGTTTACCTAGAGGAAGAATAATAGAAGTATATGGTCCAGAATCTTCTGGTAAGACAACTGTTGCTCTTCACTGTATAGCAGAAGCTCAGAAAAAAGATGGAATAGCAGCATTTATAGATGCAGAACATGCACTAGATCCAGTATATGCAAGAGCTCTTGGAGTAGATGTTGACAATCTTGTAATTTCTCAACCAGATACAGGGGAACAGGCACTAGATATTGCAGAATCATTGATTAGATCAGGTGCTATTGATATATTGGTAGTTGACTCTGTTGCAGCTCTAGTTCCAAAAGCAGAAATAGAAGGCGATATGGGAGATTCTCATATAGGTTTACAGGCAAGACTTATGTCTCAGGCTCTTAGAAAATTGACAGGTTCTATAAAAAAATCAAATTGTGTTGTTATATTTATCAATCAGCTAAGAGAAAAAGTTGGTGTAATGTTTGGTAATCCAGAGACTACAACTGGTGGTAGAGCATTGAAGTTCTTCTCAAGTATGAGAATTGAAGTAAGAAGAATAGATAGTATCAAGCAAGGAGACAAAATGCTTGGTAGTAGAACTAGAGTTAAGATAGTTAAAAATAAGGTTGCCCCTCCATTTAAGCAGGTTGAGTTTGACATTATGTATGGAACTGGAATATCAAAGACAGGAGATCTACTTGATGTGGCTGCGGGGATAGATGTAATCAAAAAAGCAGGTGCATGGTATAGCTATAATGATGAAAAAATGGGACAAGGTAGAGAAAATTCAAAGAGATTCCTAGAAGAAAATGAAGATATAGCTAGAGAAATAGATGCAAAAGTAAGAGAGTATTATGGCTTAGAATTTGATCCAACTGCAACTATAAATGTGAGTGAATCTAAAGAAGAAAAATCAGTACAGTCAAGTGACTCTAAAAAAGAAGATAAGAAGGAAGCTTAAGAGCTAGTCACTTATATATAGAAAAACATAAATCAAAAAATAATATATTATTTTATGGTGTGGAGTAGAAAATTCTTTCTTTTCCACACTATTTTTTATATTTAAAAATTAATATTTTAAGGCTCAAAATAGTTCATATGTGAACCTTTTCCAACGTTTTTTATTTATCATTATATTTATATTCAATTGACATAAGCACTAAAAAATAATAAAATAAACATATAGGATTGACCTATACTTTTAATTTGTGACTTTTTAATAAAAAGCTAGAGCATTTTTACTTTTAAAATGCTTTCAAAAAAGAATTAGAACATTGAAAACAGAATAATACAAAGGAGGTGGACACAATTATAGTATATATTATATTAACGGCAGTAATTGCTATAGTATTAGGACTATTAATTGGTTATGTTATCAGAAAAAATATCTCTGAAGCAAAGTTGGGACAGGCTGAAAGTCTTTCAAAAGAAATAATTGAAAAAGCCAACAGAGATTCTGAAACAGTGAAGAAAGAAAAACTTCTTGAAGCGAAAGAAGAAATTCATAGATTACGTACTGAGGGAGAGAAAGAAAACAAGGAAAGAAGAAACGAAGTACAGAAATATGAAAAGAGAGTTTTGCAAAAAGAGGAAAATTTAGATAGAAAGGTTCAATCTTTGGAACAGAAAGAAAATTCTTTATCAAAGAAAAATGAAGCGGTATCTAAGAAGGAAAAAGAAATAGAGGAAATTAAGGAAAGACAACTTCAAAAGTTGGAGAGTATTTCTGGATTTACTACAGAAGAAGCGAAGGATATAATTCTTTCCAATGCTGAAAGAGATGTCAGAAGAGAAATGTCTCTTATGATTAAGGAAAAGGAATCACAGGCAAAGGAAGAAGCTGATAAGAGAGCTAAGGAAATTATAGGATATGCTATTCAAAAGTGTTCAGCAGATCACGTAGCAGAGACAACAGTCTCAGTAGTCAATCTACCTAACGATGAAATGAAGGGTAGAATAATCGGTAGAGAAGGTAGAAATATCAGAGCTTTAGAAACATTAACAGGTATTGATTTAATAATAGACGATACTCCTGAAGCTGTAATATTATCTGGATTTGATCCAATAAGAAGAGAAGTAGCTAGAATAGCACTTGAAAACCTAATCAGTGATGGTAGAATACATCCAGCAAGAATAGAAGAAATGGTTGAAAAGGCTAAAAAGGAAGTTCAGGATATTATTAAAGAAGCTGGTGAACAGGCAATGTTTGACACTGGCGTACATGGATTACATCCAGAGTTAGTTAAACTACTTGGTAGGTTAAAGTATAGAACTAGTTATGGACAAAATGTACTAAAGCACTCTATAGAGGTATCTATATTAGCAGGAATCATGGCCGAAGAAATCGGTGCTGATGTAAAGCTAGCCAAAAGAGCTGGTCTTGTTCATGATATAGGTAAGGCAGTGGATCATGAAATAGAAGGAACACATATTGAAATCGGAATGGACTTATTGAAGAAGTACAAAGAATCAAAGGATGTTATACATGCTATGAGTACTCACCATGGAGATTATGAACCTCAAACAGTAGAAGCAGTGCTTGTAACTGCTGCAGATGCTATTTCAGCTGCTAGACCAGGAGCTAGAAGAGAAACTCTAGAAGCCTACATTAAGAGACTTGAAAAGTTAGAAGAAATTACAAACTCTTATGAAGGTGTAGAGAAATCATTTGCAATTCAGGCAGGTAGAGAAGTAAGAATTATGGTTAAGCCAGAAGAAATAAATGATGAAGAAATACATCTATTAGCACGTGATGTGACTAGGAGAATTGAAGATGAACTCGATTATCCAGGTCAGATCAAGGTCAGCATAATAAGAGAAACTAGAGCAACTGACTATGCAAAATAGATAGAAAATATATAAAATTTAATATGATTTTATTTAGCCCCAAAAGTTATTAATTAGCTTTTGGGGCTTTTTAATATTAATATGTTTGTCACCTTTTAAGAATGGGAAACTATAATATATAGGAAAAATTTTAAGAATTATAAAGATATTGTAATTGAGATGGAGGAAAAGATGATTTTAAAGTACATATATCACAGTGGTTTTCTTTTAGAGTTGGAAAATTGTTCATTTATATTTGATTATTACAAAGGAGATATTCCTGAAATAAGAAAAGATAAAAAGTTGTATGTGTTTAGTACGCATGCACATAAAGATCATTACAATGAGAAGATTTTTGATATTTTTGGATCTTATAAAGACGTTGAATTTATACTTTCAGATGATATAGAGGTAAAAAATCCAGAGTTTAGAAAAAGAGCAAAGTTTATTTCTATAAATTCAAATTACACTATTGATAAACTGAATATTGAAACTTTTGAAAGTACTGATGAGGGCATAGCAATTATGATCGAAGTAGATGGTAAGACTATATATCATAGTGGAGATTTAAATTGGTGGACTTGGTTAGGATTTGAGAGTGAAGAAGAGTATCAAAGTATGACAGATAAATTTAAAAAAGAAATCGATAAGATGAAAAATAAAAAAATAGATTTGGCTATGATGGTTCTAGATAGTAGGCAGGGAGAGAGATTTGATTGGGGAATGAAATATTTTCTAGAAAATACAAATACAAGCTATGTTGCTCCTATGCATTGCTGGGATAAGTTTGAAGTAATAGATAAATTCAAAGAAAAACACCCTCAGTTAGCATCAAAGACTAAGATTATATATACTAATAAAATAGGAAGAGAAGGATATATAATAGATTAATATTTTGAGAACTTGCTAAAAAATAAATATTGCTAAGATTGAAAAATACTAAAAGAAATACAAAAAATAAATTTTGTATTTTTATATTTTAAAAACACCTGTATATAATAAAAGATAGAGGTGTTTTTAAATTTAAGTTAAAAGTTTAGATGTCAATTTAAATCATTAACTTGAAAAAAATATGAAGATTACTAGAAAAATTACTGAAAAGGTATTATACTAATTACTAGATGTGTAAAATTTAAAAATATTAATAAAGCCTTGTGCTAGTAAATATATAATTAAAATAATGTTTAGCAGAAAATTTATAAATTGCAATATAATAATATGCTCTAAAACAGAGTATATAAATTGGAGAGGAGGATGTATGGAAAATTTTGTTGAATTTTTGGAATCAATAGAGATAACAAAAGAAAATTTAATTAGAGGATTTGAAGAAGTTGAAATAGAAAAAACTATTTATAAGAAAAGATCTGCAAAATGCTCTTTTTATATAAAATCAAAGTCTATATTACTGCATAGTAGATTGGACAATATATGGCAAGAAATGGAAAATAAACTATGCCCTCCTCTTGGATCAGTGAAATTGATATTGAGAGTAGAAGGATTAGAAAAGAAAACTTTAAAAAGTATAATGAAAAAATATTGGCCGAATATTTTTTATATGATAAAGATGGAGTGTCCTTCAGTTTTGGCATATGGAAAAGATTTGGAACATCTTTGCATGGATGATATCTTAAAAATAAAAGCTCCAAATTCTTTTATATACAATAGACTTTTAGATAAAAAAATAGATGAAAAAATAGAGAACATGATTTTAGAAGAATTGGGAATAGAGGTAAATGTATTTCTCGAAAAGGCAAAAAGTAACATCCATGATAAAAATGAGATTGAAAAAATCATAAAAAAACAAGAATCAGAAGTTCAAAAAATTATATCTAGATTAGAAATTAAAAATGAAGAAGATAAAAATACAAATGAAGAAGAAAAGTATGTAGTAGAGTTTGAAAAAGATCCCGATGTAATATATGGTGAAGATGCTAATGCTTTTCATAAGGATATAAAAAATATAGATGAAAATACAAACACAGTATCAGTAACAGGAAAAGTTTTTACTGTGGAGTCAAAAGAATTAAAAAATGGAAAAACTCTTTATAGTATATTCATAACTGATTATAGCTCTGCACTATGCTGTAAGGTTTATTTAAATGATATGAATAAAGAATCTGTAATAAGCCAAACTAAGGTCGGAAGTTATTTAAAAATCAAAGGTGATATATTGAAAAATTATTATACTGGAGATATAGAAATGAATATTACTGGTATAAAAAAAGAAAAAGAAACTAAGAAAAAAGATACTTCGAAAGAGAAAAGAGTAGAGTTGCATGCTCATACTCAAATGTCTGCTATGGACTCTGTAGTGCCTGTAAAAGAGCTGGTTAATACAGCGTTGGATTGGGGACACCCTGCGATTGCAATTACGGATCACGGTGTTGTACAAGGCTTTCCAGATGCTATGAATGCATCAAAGGGCAAGGATATAAAAATACTTTATGGTGTGGAAGCATATTTAGTGGACGATAGCCAAGACATTATACAAAATGCAAATGATGGTGATTTTAATCAAAGATTTGTCGTGTTTGATATAGAAACTACAGGCCTATCTCCAATTAACGATAATATCACAGAAATTGGTGCAGTTCTTGTTGAGGGTGGAACAATAAAAGATCAATTTAGCACATTTGTAAATCCTCAAATGGATATACCATATAAAATTCAAGAGCTGACTGGAATAACTAATGAAATGGTAGATGATGCACCCTCAGTAGAGGAGGCACTTGAAAAATTTATGGAGTTTGCAAAAGATTCTATAATGGTAGCTCATAATGCGGATTTTGATACTGGATTTATATCTGAAAAATGTGCTTTGGCAGGAATAGAATACTCTCATGAGAAAATAGATACACTAATGCTATCAAGAGTACTACTCACTAATATCAAAAGATTTACTTTGGATAAGGTGTCTAAGGAGCTGGGAATCAGTCTAAAAGGTCACCATAGAGCTGTAAATGATGCGGCTGCAACAGCAGAGATTTTCATGAAATTTTTGGAAAGATTTAAAAAAGATGGAGCAGAAAAATTATCAGATGTAAATAAAATTTATGGCAAAGTAGATTATACTAAGTTAAGACCGACACATGCTACCATATATGCCAAAAATCAGACTGGATTAAAACATCTATATGAGTTAATCTCTGACTCTCACATAGAGCACTTTTATAAAAATCCCAGAATATTAAAAAGTATTCTTTTAGAAAAAAAGGAAGGACTAATAATAGGAAGTGCGTGCTCAAGTGGAGAACTTTATAATGCAATTCAAAGAAATAAAAGTGAAAAAGAAATAGAAAAAATATTAGAATTATATGATTTCATAGAAATTATGCCTCTTGAAAATAACAATTATATGATATTAAATGGAGAGGTAAAAGATGAAGATGAGCTCAAAAGGATAAATATGAAATTGCTAGATCTAGGAGAAAAATATAATAAACCAGTAGTCGCTACTGGGGATGTCCACACAATGGAATCCTATCAAAAAATATATAGGAATATATTGAGATATTCTCAAGGATTTAATTTTGTCGATTCGGGTGAATGCCTAAACTTTAGAACTACTGAAGAGATGCTTTTGGAGTTTGATTATCTTGGTGAGGATAAAGCCTATGAAGTAGTTGTAACAAATACAAATAAAGTGGCAGATATGTTTGAAGAAGTTCTGCCTATACCAGATGAAACCTATCCTCCAGTGATTGAGGGTTCAGAAGATGAACTAAGAAGAATGTGTTTTGAAAAAGCTTATAGAATATATGGTGATCCACTTCCAGATTTAGTAAAGGCGAGGTTGGAAAGGGAGCTTAACTCTATAATAGGAAATGGATATGCAGTGATGTATATAATAGCAAATAAGCTAGTTGCAAAGTCAATGTCAGACGGCTATCTAGTGGGATCAAGAGGTTCTGTTGGATCATCTTTTGCTGCTACTATGAGTGATATTACAGAGGTTAATCCACTTCCAGCTCACTACATATGTCCAAATCCAGACTGTAAACACAGTATATTTTTTGGAGTTGGTGAGATAGGTTCTGGTGTGGATCTAGATCCTAAGGACTGTCCGAAGTGTAACACACCTATGATAAGGGATGGACATGATATCCCATTTGAAGTATTTTTGGGATTTGAAGGTGACAAAGAGCCAGACATAGACCTGAACTTCTCGGGAATCTATCAGCCTGTTATTCATAAGTATACAGAAGAATTATTCGGTGAGGGTTATACTTATAGAGCTGGAACGATCGGTACAGTAAAAGAAAAAACAGCTTTTGGACATGTTAAAAAATATTCTGATGAAAATAATTTGGATTATACTTCAGCAGAAAAATCTTGGCTATCCCTTGGATGCAGCGGTGTCAAAAGGACTTCAGGTCAGCACCCAGGAGGGGTAATGGTAATACCAGATTACAAAGATGTACATGATTTTACGCCAATACAATATCCTGCAAATGACAAAGAATCTGGAGTGAAAACCACTCATTTTGACTATCATTCAATAAGTGGTAGAATTCTAAAGCTAGATATACTGGGACATGATGGTCCTACTATAATAAGAATGCTTGAAGATATGACAGGAATAAAAATAACAGATATACCCTTAGATGATAAGGAAACAATGTCACTTTTCACATCAACTGAAGCTCTTGGTGTTACTGAAGAAGAAATAGATACACCAGTAGGAAGTCTTGCTGTGCCAGAGTTTGGAACGAAATTTACTAGACAAATGCTTATAGATACACAGCCTACAACATTTGCAGAGCTTGTAAGAATCTCTGGACTTTCCCATGGTACAGATGTTTGGGTCAATAATGCACAAGATCTTGTTAGAGGAAAAGTTGTTGGACTAAAAGAAGTAATATCGACAAGAGACGATATAATGAATTATTTGATATTTAGCGGATTGAAACCTAAGATGGCATTTACAATTATGGAAAATGTAAGAAAAGGTAGAGGTTTAAAGCCTGAATTTGAAAAAGCTATGATAGATAATAATGTTCCAGATTGGTATATTAATTCTTGTAAAAAAATAAAATATATGTTTCCTAAGGCACATGCCGTTGCATATGTTATGACCTCATTTAGAATAGCTTATTGTAAGGTGAACTACCCAGAAGCATTTTATGCTACATATTTTACAACGAAGGTTGACGATTTTGATATAGAATTGGTTACAAAGGGAATCGATGTAGTAAAAGAAAGAATGGAAGAAATTAGAGAACTTGGAAATGAAGCAACTACCAAAGAAAATAGTCAATATACTATTTTGGAAGTTGTAGTTGAGATGTATGCTAGGGGAATAGAGTTTATGAAAGTTGATTTGTATAACTCTCATGCTTCAGAGTTTCACATAGCAGAGAAAGGAAAGATTTTGCCTCCTATGGTATCACTTCAAGGTATGGGACAAAATGCCGCGGAAAGTATAGTTGAGGCACGTAAAGATGGAGAGTTTTTATCAAAAGAAGACCTTTTAAAAAGAACTAAAATATCAAAAACTGTGGTTGAAAAACTTACGGAACACGGGACACTTAAAAATATGAGTGAGAAAAATCAAATATCATTTTTTTAAAGGAGAAAAATTATGAGTAAAAAAGTAAAAATTAATTTATTAAGCATAGGGACGGTGTTTTTCTGGTCCTTGGCATTTCCTTTTTCAAAGGTCGCTATGCAACATTTTTCTCCATATGCGCTGGGATTTTTGAGAGTTTGTATAGCTTCAGTAACATTATTGATTATAGGAAAGTTTGCTGGAAATAGACTTCCAAAAGTTAAGGACTTAGGATGGTTATTTCTAGCTGGGGCTTGTGGATTTGGTATTTATCTGTTTGCATTTAATAGAGGAATTCAGACATTAAGTTCCGCATCTTCAAGTATAGTAATTGCACTTACACCAGTAATGACAGCCGTAGCTGCACATTATTTATATGGAGAAAGAATAAATAAACTAGGATGGCTAATGCTATTTACAGCATTTTCTGGAGTTGTGATAATGATGCTTTGGGACGGTGCCTTATCTATTAATACAGGCATGTTATGGACTTTAGGTGCAGCAGTAGTATTTTGTGCCTATAATATCTTGAATAGAAAGCTATCAACTATGGGATATAAAGCCATAGAAATAGTAACCTATAGTATGATTTCAGCTATAATTGTTTTATCTCCATTTTCAGTTCAAGGTGCGAGAGAAATAATGAGTGCAAGCCCTAAATATATTGCAGTGTTACTAATGTTGGGAGTATTAAGCAGCGCTCTTGCATATTATCTTTGGAGTCTTGCACTAAGCATGACAGAAAAAACTAGCGATGTTACAAACTATAGTTTTTTGACTCCATTTGTAGCAACATTAATGGGATCAATAGTATTAGATGAAGTACCTGGCATGGGTACAATTATCGGTGGGATTGTGATAATAGCTAGTATTATTGTATTTAGCAAAAAAGGGAAAATATAATTAATTAAAATAATTAATTATAACTATTAAAATTATGTTTTTATTCGTATTATTAATATGAATTATAAAAAAAATGAAAATAACAATAATAATAATTAGTAAAAACATATTAAACTAAAAAATAGTAATTGATTTTTAAGTATTATTAAGCAATCTTAAGCAATATATAGACAAATCAATGGTTTACGTGATATAATTAGTTGGATAACTATTAATATAATATATAATAATAAATTGGAGGAATTGAAATGATAACAGCAAGTGATTTTAGAAAAGGCGTTACTTTTGAAAAAGATGGTCAGCCTTGTCTAGTAGTTGACTTCCAGCATGTTAAGCCTGGAAAAGGTGCTGCGTTTGTAAGAACAAAGTACAAGAATTTAATTACAGGAGCTACAAGAGAAGAAGCTTTTAACCCAAGTGATAAATTCCCAAAGGCTAATATAGAAACTAAGCAGATGCAGTATTTATACAATGATGGTGAATTATACTACTTTATGGACCAAGAAACTTTTGATCAAATACCTCTAAACTATGAGCAGGTAGAAGATGCAATAAAGTTCCTTAAGGAAAATGAAGTTGCAACAATAAGATTTCATCAGGGAATGCCATTCCAGGTAGAAGGTCCAAACTTTGTTGAACTAGAAGTGGTAGAAACTGAACCAGGAATCAAGGGTGATACAGCAAGTAATGTTACAAAGGCTGCTACAGTTGAAACAGGTGCAGTAGTGCAGGTACCATTATTTATTAACGTTGGTGACAAGGTTAAGATAGATACAAGAACAAGTGAATATCTATCTAGAGTAAACTAGTTGAAAAATAAAAATACCTGTTCATGCTACAGGTATTTTTATTTTTTAGAACGTAGATATATAATCATATAAATATAACAAATATAGTGGGAGAAAAGAAAATCTTTTCTTCCTGCTTACTATTAAGAACAATTAATTTAAATTAAGGAGTGGTGGCCATGGCATCATTTGAGGATGCAATTAATCGAAATATCGATGAATTTGAGAAAAAAATAGGATATAATTTTAAAAATAGAGAGTATATACAAATAGCACTTACACATTCTTCTTTTGCAAACGAGCATAAGCAGTTTAAGTACAATGAAAGATTAGAGTTTTTGGGAGATTCAGTGCTTGGATTAGTAGTAAGCGATTATTTATTTAATGAAAGAAAAGACTTGCCAGAAGGTAAGTTGACTAAATTGAGAGCCAATGTAGTTTGTGAAGAATCTCTTAGCAGAGTGGCTAAAAAATTAGATGTTGGTAATTTCCTTTTCTTAGGAAAAGGTGAAAAAATTTGCGGTGGAAGAGACAGAGATTCCATACTTGCAGATGCAACAGAAGCTATAATAGCAGCAATATATCTAGATGGTGGTATTGAATGTGCTAAAAACTTTATATTGTTTAACCTAAGGGATGTAATATCTAATACAGTAGATGGAAATATCTTCAGAGACTATAAGACAATTTTACAAGAAATTATACAAAAGAAAAATGGTAAACTTTCATATAGACTTGTAGAGGAAAATGGGCCTGATCACAATAAAGAGTTTGAAATGATTGTAAAAAGTGGTCATACAATTTTAGGTCAGGGTAGAGGAAGAAATAAAAAAGAAGCAGAAAAAGAAGCAGCAAAAAATGCACTAATAAATATGGGAGAAAGTATATAATGATAAAGAAAAAGATAATACCTATCTTTGTGCCACATCAAGGATGTCCTCATGATTGTATATTTTGTAATCAGCAAAAAATCACAGGTGTTTCTACGGATATGACTGGTGAAAAGGCAAGAGAGATTATAGAAGAAAGTCTAAAGACTATAGATATGGATGCAGAGATAGAGATTGCATTTTTCGGAGGAAGTTTTACAGCAATTGATAAGGACAAGCAAATAGAGCTTCTTTCAGTAGCTAAAGAATATAAAGATAAAAAAATAGTCAAGGATATAAGAATGTCAACTAGACCTGATTGTATAGACGAAGAAGAACTCACTCTTATAAAAAAATATGGAGCTACTATAATAGAACTTGGAGTGCAATCTATGGATGAAGATGTTCTTTTGGAAAGTTTGAGAGGACATAAGTCAGATGTTGTAGTAGAGAGTTCAAGACTTATAAAAGAATTTGGATTTACATTAGGGCTTCAGATGATGGTTGGTCTTCCAACTGACTCTGAAGAAAAATGTATTTTTACAGCCAGAGAATTTATAAAAATAAAACCAAGTTTCGTTAGAATATATCCAACATTAGTAATCAAAGAAACGGGTCTTGAAACGGCATATAATGAGGGATACTATAAGGCATTTAAGCTAGATGAATGTATAGATATAGTAAAGAAACTTATAGTACTATATACTGTAAATGATATAAAAATTATAAGAGTAGGACTACAGGCTACAGATGATATTCAACTAGGAATAGATGTGCTTGCAGGTCCGTATCACCCTGCTTTTAGAGAGCTTGTAGACTCAAGGATGATAAGGGACTATTTGGAGGCGACAATTCCAAAAAGCTTTGAAGAACTAACAATATATTCTTCAAACTCACATATTTCTACAATTGTAGGAAATAAAAGATCTAATAGAATATTTATTAATGATAATTACAAGGCAAAATTTAAAACAAAAACTGATAACAGCTTGAAAGATAAGATGTCAATAGAAGTAGATGGAAAAATAATTGATGAAATTTCCTTCAGAGATATGATTTCAAAGCTAGAAAAAATATATAGCCTGTGTTAATCGAAAGGAGATAGAATGTATTTAAAAAAGCTATCATTAAAAGGCTTTAAATCTTTTCCAGTAAAAACAGACATATTCTTTGAAGAAGGTATTACTGCTATAGTAGGTCCTAATGGTAGTGGAAAGAGTAATATTTCGGACGCTATCAGATGGGTGCTTGGAGAGCAAAGCGTGAAGAGTCTTCGTGGCGAAAAAATGGAGGATGTAATATTTTCTGGAACAGATTCTAAAAAGCAATTAAATTACTGTGAAGTGGCTCTTACTTTAGACAATCAATTAGGAGAAATCGATATTGATTCAGATGAGTTAGTTGTAAAAAGAAGGGCATACAGAACTGGAGAATCAGAATACTATATTGATGGGAAAAGTTGTAGACTAAAAGATGTTAAAGAGACATTGATGGATACGGGCATAGGAAAAGACGGCTATTCAATAATAGAACAAGGAAAAGTTGATGAAATTTTGAGCAATAACCCTGCAAATAGAAGAAAGATATTCGATGAAGCATGTGGTATTGCTAAGTATAGATATAGAAAAAATGAAGCAGAAAAAAATCTAACTAAAAGTAGTGAAAATCTTGCAAGGATAGTTGATATTTTTACAGAGATAGAAAACCAACTAGAACCGTTACAAAAACAGGAAGAAAAAGCTAAAAAATATTTAACTCTTAGTGAAGAACTTAAAAAACAAGAATTAAATGATATTATAGCTCAACACAGTGACTATGAAAACACAATAAATGATTTGACATTTGAAGTAAATGAAATAGATAAAGTGTTGGAAAATCAAGATAGAGAAAAAGAAAAACTAGAAATAGAAATAAGTGAGTTTGAAAAGGATATTCGGGCAATAGAGATTCATATTGAAGAATTAAATAAGCAAGCTTTTGATATTAATGATTCTGTAAATATGAATAAATCAGACTCGGAAATTACACTTGAAAAAATAAAAAATTATACAAATAATATAGATAGAAATATTGATGAAGTTGATATTATAAATAAAAAAATCTTGCTCGCTAAAAAAGAATTAGAAAAAGCAAACAACAAGGCTAATGAAAATTCATATATTATTGAGGACTTTGAAAAAGAATTAGATAGTATTTATGAAAAAAAACGAGCATCAGAACTTAAACTAAACAAACTAAATTCTGAACTTGAAGAAAATAAAACTTTATCTATAACATTTTTAAGAAAAAGAGAAGAAATTTCAAATAATTTAGCTAAAGTATCTGCTAATATAGAGAATATCAACTCTAAAATACTAGATTTACAGTCAAATATAGAAAACTATGAGGAAGAATCAAATACCATAGAGTGTGACATGAAAGAAAAGCTAACTAGAGAGTCAAAACTAAAAGAAGATCTGTCAAACTGTATGGAAGAATTGCTATTGTATAAAGAAAAAATTCTTAGAATTAGTGAAGAAATCGATATATGCAATAAAGAGTACCAAAAAATAAATATAGAAATAGGCTCTTTGAAGGCTAAACAAGCCACATATATAGATATGGAAAATCACCATGAGGGATTTAATAAGGGTGTTCGTGAAATACTTAAAAGTAAGGAAATATCAGGAATACATGGTGCATTTGGAGAATTGATTAAGCTAGATGAAAAATATGAAAAGGCAATTGAAGCATCTTTAGGTGCAGCTATTCAAAATGTAGTAGTCAAAGATGAATCCATAGCAAAGCAGTCTATAGATTATTTGAAAAAAAATAATTTAGGAAGAGTTACATTTTTGCCTATGAGTATTATGAAAGGCACAAAATTTGATATATCTTCAATGAAATCAAGTGTTAGACCAATAGGTGTAGCATCAGATTTGATTAGATTTGATGAACAATATAGAGGAATAGTGGATAGCTTATTGGGCAGGGTTGTAGTTATTGATAGTATAGATAACGCTATAATATTCGCAAAAGATACGAATCATAGATATAGAGTAGTTACTTTAGATGGTGATATATTAAATCCAGGAGGTTCAATGACTGGAGGAAGTCTTAGAAGTAGTGGAAATATACTGTCTAGAAAAAGAATAATTAATGAACTTGAAGAAAATATAAAGAAATCAAGTAATAATTTAAAGGAAACAAAATTATCTATTGATGAAAAAATAAAAATGAAAGAAGAGTTAAAAAATAAAAGAAACTTGCTTCTGGAATCTAAGAACAGGATTGAGGGAGAAAAGATTTCTTTAGAGACTCAAATAAAAATGATAGAAACTTCTTTGGAAAAAAGAGTTAAGACTATAGAAATTAGCAAGGATAAGCTGTCTACTGCTAATAAAGAGTTGTCTAAAAATAAAGAGATATGCAACTCTTACCAAGATAAATTGGATACCCTTTCAGAAGAAAATAATACTAACAACTCAAATATAGAAAGTCTTGCTATAAATCAAAAACAACAAAGTTTGGAGTTTGAGGAAATAGTAAAAATCTTTAATGATAAAAATATTGAGTTAGCCAGATTAAAACAGCTTTTTGAAAATAATATATTAGAGTTAGAAAGAATAAAATCTGATATAGAAATATCTCAAAAAAGGGAACTTGAAATCAAAGAAAATATAGAAATTAGCAAGTCTGAAATAGAAGCTCTAAAAACACTGGCTGAAAAATATAAGTCAGAATATGAAAAAGAAAAAAGCAAGTATGAAGAAATCTCTAAAATGATAGAAAGTAAAAAAGAAGACAGACAAATTTTAAAAGAAAAATTTGAAGATAAAAAATCTGTTCTTAGAAATAAAGAAAGAGATAGTATAGAAAGCAAAGAAGAAAAGTTTAAACTTGATTCTAAGATGGAGAGAAATAAAAGTAGTAGAGATAATCTTCTTTCAAATTTATTTGATAAGTATGAAATGACTCTAGTACAGGCCCTAGAGTTTAGGGATCCATCTATTAAAATTGATCATAAGCGAATTGAGAAGCTAAGAAAAGCTATTAAAGAACTAGGAAATGTAAATATAGATTCTATAAAAGAATACGAAGAGGTGAAACTTCGCCACGACTATTATAGGGATCAAAAAAATGATCTAGAAGAGGCTATAATTTCTTTGAATGAACTAATTGATGATTTAGTAGAAAATATGGAAAAAGAATTCCTAGAGAAATTCGAGATTATTAATGAAAACTTTAAAAATGTCTATCAAAAATTATTTGGCGGGGGCAAGGCAGATTTAAAACTTTCTGATAAAGAAAATGTTTTAAGTTGTGATATTGATATAACAGCTCAACCTCCAGGCAAGAAGATGAAGAATCTTTCACTTTTATCAGGTGGAGAAAAAGCTTTAACTGCAATATGTATATTATTTGCAATATTAATATCAAAGCCAACTCCATTTTGTATTTTAGATGAAATTGAGGCTCCATTAGATGATGTCAATGTATATAGATTTGGAGAGTATCTAAAGGAACTTAGCTCATCTACACAGTTTATAGCAGTTACTCACAGGAGAGGAACTATGGAGGTAGCTGATTATATATATGGTATAACTATGCAAGAAAAGGGAGTTTCATCCGTGATTAGCCTAAAACTAAAAGAAGCTGCTGAAATTATTGATAAATAGGAGGGCTATATGTTTAAATTTTGGAAAAAAGATAAAAAAGATGAATTAGATCCAGAAGAAATGGATAAGTTGGAAGAAGTGTCTTTAGATTCTGAAAAAGCGGTATCAAATGAAGATATTAATGCTGGAAAAAAACTCGATGAAAAAGAGTTAGAGATCAGTAGTGAAAAGATTTTTGATGAAGAAGAAGCAACTGTTAAGAAAGCTCAAGAGGGTGAAGTTGAATCCTTAGATGAGAATATTGAGGAAGTTGAATCTAAAAAAGTTGAATCTGAGCATGCTGAATCTAAAGAAGTGAATATAGAAGTAAATGGTGTTTCAAAAGAGGCTTTGGAAAACCAAGGAAATGAAAAACCAAAGGGAATATTTTCTAGATTACTGGAAGGTCTTTCAAAGACAAAAGATAATATTACTGGAAGAATTGATAGTATATTAAACTCTTATACAAAAATAGATGAAGATTTATTAGAAGAATTAGAAGAAATATTGATAACTGCAGATGTTGGTGTAAATACTACAATGCTTATAATTGATCAGTTAAGAGATATGATCAAGGAAAGAGGAGTAAAGGATCCAATGCAGGTAAGAGGTCTTTTAAAGGAAATAGTAGAAAATATTCTTAGTGAAGGTAATTCTAAGCTTGATATAGAACCTGCACCAGCAGTTATTGTAATGGTGGGTGTAAATGGTGTAGGAAAAACTACGACTATAGGTAAGTTAGCTCAAAGATATAAAGATGATGGTAAAAAGGTAATGTTGGCAGCTGCAGATACATTTAGAGCAGCAGCTTCAGAGCAATTAGAGATTTGGGCAAATAGAGTAGGTGTAGATATTATTAAGCATGGTGAAGGTGCGGATCCTGGCGCAGTGGTATTTGATGCTATAAAGGCTTCACAGGCAAGAGGGGTAGATTTACTTATATGTGATACTGCAGGAAGGTTACATAATAAGGCAAATCTTATGAATGAACTAGGAAAAATATTTAAAATAATAGAAAGAGAATTTCCACAAGCTAAAAAAGAAATACTTTTAGTTGTCGATGCTACTACTGGTCAAAATGCAGTTTCTCAAGCAAAAACATTTAAAGAAGTAGCAAATATTACTGGGATTGCACTGACTAAATTAGACGGAACAGCAAAGGGTGGAGTAGTGCTAGCTGTTAAATCTGAAGTAGATGTTCCTGTAAAATTAATAGGTGTTGGAGAGAGTGTAGAGGACCTTCAAGACTTTGATGCTAAGGCATTTACAGAAGCTTTATTTGGTCAGTAGATCTGTAAGGTAAAAAAACCTTACAGATATCAAAAAAAGTATTGACTTTTTTCTTGTGATGTTATATTATAATACTTGTGTAAAGTGAAATGCCTTTACAGAGAGGAGTGGCTATGAATATTGATAAGATGGTAGAAATAGAAATATTAAATTCACAGTATGCTTCCTTATTGACTAAGAAGCAGAGAGAAATAATCGCTATGTATTATGAAGAAGATTATTCTCTTGGAGAAATTAGTCAAATGTTAGATATTTCAAGACAGAGTGTCTATGATAGTCTTAAAAGGTCTGAAAAGTCGTTGAAAGACTATGAAGATAAGCTTGGAATGGTAGAAAAACTTCATAAGCTAGAAGATTTGTTGAATAGCTTAGACGAAAAAATTGATATTTTTTCCAAGGATTTTGACAAGTATGACGCTGAAAATTCAACTCAGCTTAAAGTAATAGTAGAAGAGATTAGGGAGTTGTTATAATGATATTTGAAGGACTATCAGATAAATTACAAAACGCCTTTGGTAAGCTAAAGTCTAAGGGCAAATTGACAGAAGCAGATGTAAAGAGCGCAATGCGAGAAGTAAAAATGGCTCTTCTTGAAGCAGATGTAAATTACAAAGTCGTAAAAGATTTTATAAAGAAAGTTGAATCAAGATGTGTAGGTGAGGACGTTATGAAAAGTCTTACACCAGGACAGATGGTTATTAAAGTTGTAAATGAAGAGTTAACTTCTTTGATGGGAGATGTTCAGAGTAAAATTACAATAGCATCGAACCCTCCGACAATTATAATGATGGTTGGACTTCAGGGTGCTGGTAAGACTACAACATCTGGAAAATTGGGAGGCTATTTAAAAAAAGAAGGTAAATCACCTCTATTAGTAGCTTGTGACGTATATCGACCAGCCGCAATTAAACAGTTAGAAGTAGTTGGCGAAAAGTTGGATATTCCAGTATTTGCTATGGGAGATAAGGAATCTCCAGTAAACATTGCAAAAGCAGCAGTTGAACATGCAAAGAAAAACTCAAATGATGTAGTTATTATAGATACTGCAGGTAGACTTCATGTAGATGAGGTTTTGATGCAGGAATTGAAAGACATAAAATCTGAAGTGAATCCTCAAGAGATTCTTCTAGTAGTGGACTCTATGACTGGGCAAGATGCAGTCAATGTATCTGAAAGTTTTAATGAGATACTTGGAATTGATGGTATAGTTCTTACTAAACTAGATGGTGATACTCGAGGTGGTGCTGCATTATCAATTAGGGCAGTCACTCAAAAACCGATTAAATTTATTGGTATAGGAGAAAAGCTCGATAATCTCGAACCTTTTCATCCAGACAGAATGGCCTCTAGAATACTTGGTATGGGAGATGTTTTAAGTCTTATAGAAAAGGCACAAGATGCCATGGACATGGAAAAAACAAAGGCACTTGAAGAAAAACTTCGTAAAAACGATATGGATTTTGAAGATTTTCTAACTCAGTTAGAGCAAATTCAAAATCTCGGACCTTTAGACAAGTTATTGGATTTGGTTCCTGGTATGGGTTCAATGAAATCACAGCTAGGTGAAGTAGATGCCAATGGAAAAGAAATAAATAAGACAAAGGCAATAATTCAATCAATGACGGTAGAGGAAAGAAGAAATCCGCAAATCATGAATGGTTCTCGCAAAAAGAGAATAGCAAAAGGTAGTGGTACAAGTGTTCAAGATGTAAATAGGTTGATAAAACAGTTTAATGAAATGAAAAAAATGATGAAAATGTTTCAATCTGGAGGAAAGATGGGCAAGTTAAAAAAGGGAGGCTTCCCAAAATTGCCAAATCTACCTTTTTAAATACTAGTGTACATATTGGAAATGATTGCAAATAAAATATGTAATTTTATTTACAAAACAAAAAAGTTATGATATAATTTCTGAGTATTTTATTTAGATAATAAGTGGAAACTCGGGGGATTATCTATAATAAATAAAGAAAGTTAAATTAAATTTGGAGGTATTTTAATGTCAGTTAAAATAAGATTAAAAAGAATGGGTACTCATAAGAGACCTTTTTACAGAGTAGTAGTAGCAGATGAAAGAGCACCAAGAGATGGTAGATTTATAGAAGAAATAGGATACTATAACCCATTAACAGAACCAAAGCAGGTTAAGATTGATGAAGAAAAGGCTATAAAGTGGTTAGTAACAGGAGCTCAGCCTACAGAAGTAGTAAAGAAATTATTCGCATCAAACGGTATAACTGAAAAGTTCGAAGCTGCAAAGACATCTAAGTAATCCTTTTTGGAGATGATAATATGAAGGAATTAATTGAAGGCATAGCTAAGGCTCTTGTTGACAATCCTGATCAAGTAGTAGTTGAAGAAATAGTTGATGGCAAGGATATTTTACTTAAATTGAAGGTTGCAGATTCAGAAATGGGTAAAGTAATTGGGAAAAAGGGTAGAATAGCCAAGTCCATGAGAACTGTTTTAAAATCAGTTTCCAACAAGAAGAAAGTAAATGTAACTTTAGAAATAGTAGAGGATTAGGCATTGCCTAATCCTTTTTAATATTTAAGTTAAAGAGAGGTTTTATATGAAAAATACTTTAGAATACTTTAAAATAGGCAAAATTGTAACTACAAAGGGCTTAAAGGGAGAATTAAAAGTCTATTCACATACGGATGAGGTAGAAAGATTCTTGGAACTTGAATACTTTTATATGGGAAAAGATAGAGAAACTAAGTATTATATAGATAAAGTAAATGTTATAGCAAACAATATGGTAACAATAAAAGTAAGAGATTATGATAGTGTTGAATCTGTGCAAAAATTTGTACAGAAATTTATGTATATAGATAGAGAAAATAGCTACGAGCTTTTGGAAGACGAAATGTTCATAGTAGATATGATAGGTATGGAAGTAAAGAAAGAAGATGGTACATTAATAGGCATTTTGGAAGATGTGTTGCAATATAGCGCTAACGATGTTTATGTAGTAAAATCAGAAGACGGTGAAGAGTACCTTATACCAGCAACCTATGAAGTGGTACCAGAAATTAATGCCAAAGAAAATTATATCATAGTAAATCCTATACCTGGACTTTTAGACTAGGCGGTATTTATTTATGAAAATTAACGTAATGACACTTTTCCCTGATATATTTGATTCATATATTGGAGAAAGTATGATGAAAAAAGCTGTAGATAATAATATATTAGACGTAAAAGTTTATAATATAAGAGATTTTTCGGAAAATAAACATAAGAAAGTAGATGACTATCCTTTTGGTGGTGGAGCAGGTATGGTAATGACAGCTCAACCAATATTGTCTACATACAAGCATATAATAGAAGAAAATAAATTGAAAAATCCTAGGGTGATATATCTTTCTCCAAAAGGCAAAACATTTACTCAGGATATGGCAAAGGATTTATCAAAAGAAGATGATATAATATTTCTTTGTGGGCATTATGAAGGAATAGATCAAAGAGTTATAGATATGATAGTGACTGATGAATTATCAATAGGAGACTATGTTTTAACAGGTGGAGAGCTTCCTGCTTTAGTAATGATAGATTCTATATCCAGGCTTATTCCCGGAGTGTTGAATAAAACAGAAAGCTACGAAGATGAAAGCTTTGAAGGTGACCTACTGGAGTACCCTCAATATACTAGACCTCGCGAGTATGAGGGCTATGAAGTTCCTGAGGTAATATTATCTGGAAATCATCAGAAAATTGAACTATGGCGTAAAGAAGAGTCTCAGAAGATAACAAAGGAAAGAAGACCAGATCTATGGAGTAAGTATGTTGAAAAACATCCTCCTGAAACAGCAAAAAAAAATAGAAGAAGAAAAAGAAAAAATAAAAGGTTGGATTAAAAATCCAACCTTTTATTTATTGGTCTACTTTACTATAGCCTTATGATAAGTTTTCTTACCCTTACGTATTATAAGCTTATCTTCAAGCATTTCTTTTGTTATCTGCATGTTTATATCATCAATATTTTCATCATTAATATAAACTCCACCTTGGTTTATAAGTCTTCTTGCTTCACTCTTTGAAGGAGCAAGACCGCATTCTAACATTAAATCCATTATATTAATAGAACCATCAGTTAATTTATCAATTGATATTTCTGTAGTTGGCATAGAAGAGTCATCACTTCCGCCTTCAAATAAAGCCTTAGAAGCAGTTTGAGCCTTATCAGCATCTTCCTTACTGTGAACTAAGCTAGTTAATTCATATGCTAATATTTCCTTTGCATCATTAAGCTTTGCACCTTCCCAAGAACTCATTTTTTCGATTTCTTCTAAAGGTAGGAATGTAAGCATTCTTATACATTTCATAACATCTGCATCAGCTATATTTCTCCAGTATTGGTAGAAATCAAAAGGAGATGTCTTCTCTGGATCTAGCCATACTGCGCCACTAGCTGTTTTACCCATTTTCTTACCTTCAGAATTGGCAAGAAGTGTGATAGTCATAGCGAAAGCGTTTTCACCTAATTTCTTACGAATAAGATCAGTACCAGCTAGTAGGTTTGACCACTGGTCATCTCCACCTAACTGCATATTACATCCATATTCTTGGTATAAATGATAAAAGTCGTATGATTGCATAACCATATAATTAAATTCTAAGAATGAAAGTCCTTTTTCTAGTCTCTGCTTATAACATTCTGCTCTTAGCATATTGTTTACAGAGAATTGTGCACCTACTTCTCTCAATAAATCAATGTAATTAAGTTCTAGTAGCCAATCTGCATTATTGACCATCTTTGCCTGTCCAGCGCCTTCGCCAAACTCTATAAATTTTGCCATCTGTATTTTGAAACGATCACAATTGTGCTGTATTATTTCAGGAGTCATCATTTTTCTCATGTCAGTACGTCCTGATGGATCACCAACATATCCTGTTCCTCCGCCTACAAGGACGATAGGAGTGTTGCCAGCCATCTGAAGTCTCTTCATAAGAGAAAGTGCCATGAAGTGACCTACGTGAAGTGAATCTGCAGTTGGATCAAAACCTATATAGAAAGTGGCTCTACCTGTATTGACTAATTCTTTGATTTCTTCTTCGTCCGTAACCTGTGCTATTAAACCACGGGCTACTAATTCTTCGTAAATTTCCATTTTCTACACCTCTTTCAAATTTTTGTTGGTAAAATAATATCAAATTTCGATATAATTTACCATATATTATATAATAAAAGAACGCGATTGACTAGGTATCTATCGAATTCTTTAATATCAATTATATGAAACTAGTTTATATTATACACTAAAGATTTTAAAAATAAAAGGGATAAGCAAGCTTTTTTATAAAGTAAAAGCTTGCATTATATTATTGTAGATAAAAAGCTTTTTTTACTTAAAAATTATTGACAATTTAAGCAATTAAGGGTATAATCTAATAGTTATTGAATACGAGCGTACCTCTGTTACGAAAATTGAGTTTTAAGTACGTCGACGATTTAGGAGGAAAAGATGAACGAATTAATTAGAGCAATTGAAGCAGAACAGTTAAGAAAAGATGTTCCTAATTTTGGAGCAGGAGACACAGTAAAGGTCCATGTTAAGATCGTAGAAGGTAAGAGAGAAAGAGTTCAGATCTTCGAAGGATTAGTAATCAAGAGACAAAATGGCGGATCAAGAGAAACTTTCACAGTTAGAAAGAACTCTTTTGGTGTTGGCGTTGAAAGAACTTTCCCAGTTAACTCACCAAAGATTGAAAAAATCGAAGTGACTAGACACGGTAAGGTAAGAAGAGCTAAGATTACTTACATAAGAGGTAGAGTTGGTAAGGCTGCTAAGATTAAGGAAGCTAGAAACAATAGATAATCTGGCGTAATATTGCTAAAGGAAAGGATGTCTCTTGAGACATCCTTTTTTATAATTTATAATATAGTTATATAGTAATGAGAGGAGCTACAATATGAGCTACAATGAAGAATACTTAAGAAATGATAATTTAAATATAAACTGGTATCCAGGGCATATGAAGAAAACAAGAGAACTGGTTCAGGATAATTTGAAGTTGGTAGATATAGTAATAGAACTTTTAGACGCAAGAATTCCTTATAGTAGCAAAAATCCAGATATAGATCAATTAGTAGGTGACAAACCAAGAATTGTGTTACTAAATAAGTCTGATTTATGTGAAAAGAAAGATCTTGATGGATGGATTGCATACTATGCAAATATAGGAATAAAGGCTATACCTATAAATGCAATGACTGGAGCAGGTGTAAATAAAATTGTGACAGAATGTAAAGATCTAGCTGGTGAAATAATGAAAAAATATGCTGAAAAGGGCAGAAAAGCTAGAGGTATAAGACTAATGATAGTGGGGGTTCCAAATGTTGGTAAATCTTCACTTATAAATAAACTTTCAGGAAGAAAAAGTACACAAACAGGTGACAGACCAGGTGTTACAAAAGGTAAGCAGTGGGTAAAGATAAGAGGAAATATGGAACTTTTGGATACCCCAGGTATACTTTGGCCAAAATTCGATGATCAAAAAGTTGCACTTAATTTGGCATTTACAAGAGCCATCAAGGATGAAATACTAGACGTTGAAACACTTGGACTAAGACTAATAGAAAAGCTAATAGTACTGGCTCCTGAGGACTTAAAAGCTAGATATAAGCTAGATGAGGTATATGACAATGGTGTTGATACAATGGAAGCTATTGGCAAAAAAAGAGGCTTCATATTAGGTAAAAATGAAATCGACTACACTAGAGTAGCAACAACTGTACTAAATGAATTTAGAGAAGGTAAGATAGGAAAGATAACATTAGAAAATCCTGATGAAGTAGCAGAGTAACTATTGTTTGGAGGTAAGAATATGGATGATGTATTAAGAGGGTCGGATTGGCTGGAAATAAATTTGGACAACATAGAATATAATCTTAGAGGTATAAAAAATAAATTACCAGAAGATGTAAATATATGTATGGTAATAAAAGCTAATGCATACGGTCATGGAGCTGTGGAGTTGGCTAGCTTATATCAGCAATTGGGAGTAAACTTTCTTGCTGTTGCCAGAACAAGAGAGGCAATTGAACTTAGATATAATGAAATTAATCTTCCCATATTGAATTTAGGGTATACAAATCCCGTATCCATAGAAGACAGTATAAAAAATGATATATCTATGACTATTTTTAGATATAACTTTGCTAAAGAAATTAATGAAACAGCAAAAAGATTAAAAAAGCGTGCCAAGGTCCATATTAAGCTTGACACTGGTATGTCTAGACTTGGATATGTTGTTTTGGCCGATAGAATAGATGAAATAAAGTTGGAAATACAGAAGATAAATGATCTTGAATATATAGAGATTGAAGGTATTTATACGCATTTTGCAACAGCTGATGCAGAAAATAAAGAATTTGAGAATCTTCAGATTCAAAGATTTTCTGAAATGATAGATGCTTTAGAAGAATTAGGAATAAAGCCTAAATATATACATTGTTCAAATAGTGCTGAAATTTTGGATACAGAAGAAAAGTATAACATGGTCAGAGTAGGCATCATACAGTATGGAGTTTATCCATCAGATGAGGTCTCTCATACTATAAAATTAAAACCAGCTATGAGTTTTAAAACAAAAGTATCAAACGTGAAAGTTTTAAATCCAGGAACATCAATTAGTTATGGAAGAACATACTTTACCACTGTTATTGAAAAAATCGTGAGTATTGCTGTTGGATACGCAGATGGATTCTTGAGAGGACGCAGAAATCCTTATGTATACATACATGGAGAAAAATGTCCGATAGTTGGTAAAATTTGTATGGACCAATGTATGGTAAGGGTTCCAATGAAAATGGATGTGAGAATTAATGATGATGTGTTAATTTTTGGAGAAGAATTAGTAACTGTTAGCGATGTGGCTAGAGATTGTGATACAATAGAGTATGAGGTTATGTGTAGAATCGATAGAAGAGTTCAAAGAGTTTATACAAGAAATGATGAAATAGTAAAAATTACCGACTATTTAATATAAATATACAATGAATTGGAGAAGTCAATGTTAAAAGAGTACAATATTGAAGAAACTTCAAAGCTTAAAACAAAAGAAATAAAAAAAATATCAGATGAAATATCAGATAATGAATATTTGGAGTTTGTTTCTATTTTTAGAGGTGACGAAAGAAAGTCTGTACAATCAATATGTGATAGGTTGATTAAAAAACTAGAAAAAATACGCCTTGAAGATGAAAGATTGGAAAGAATGAATAGCTATGAAGATAGTGCATACAATGAAGGGTTTATTTATGTGGGCGGTGTAGATGAGGCTGGTAGAGGTCCTTTAGCTGGACCAGTAGTAGCAGCAGTAGTAGTATTTGATAAGCACACTAAGATTTCTGGAGTGAATGACTCTAAGAAGCTTTCTGAAGCTAAAAGAAACGAACTTTATAAAGAAATCATAGAAAATGCAAAAGATTATGGAATAGGTATGGCAGATAATAAGGAAATTGATAAGTATAATATACTAAATGCTACCTATATGGCTATGAGAAGAGCCATATCTAATCTGAAAAATGCGCCGGATTGTCTTTTAAATGACGCCGTTAGAATACCAGGCGTCGATGTAAAGCAAGTATCTATAATTCAAGGTGATGCAAAATCTATTTCTATTGCCGCAGCGAGTATACTAGCCAAAGTTACAAGAGATCAGATGATGTATGAATATGATGAACTTTATCCTGGATATTCTTTTTCATCAAATAAGGGTTACGGTACAACTGACCACTATAATGGAATAAGAAATCAAGGTATAACACCGATACATAGACATAGTTTCCTTAAAAATTTTGAATATTAATAAAGCGAGGTTCTAAAATGAAGTACGAAGAAGTATTAAAAAATGCTAGAGAAAAATTTAATGGTTCATGTAGAGTTTGTAGAATTTGTGATGGAGTAGCCTGTAGAGGAGAAGTTCCAGGAATGGGTGGAAAAGGAACAGGTAATTCTTTTATAGAAAATGTTAAGGCACTTGATAGAGTCAAAATTAACATGAGAACTATACATAATGTTTCAGACCCAGATACTTCAATAGAATTATTTGGTCAAAATTTGTCTGTACCTGTAATGGCAGCTCCTATAACAGGAACTACTATAAATATGGGTGGACAGGTAACTGAAAGAGAGTACATAGAACCAGTAGTACTAGGCTGTAAAAACAAAGGCACTTATGCTATGGTTGGAGATACAGCTGTACCACAGTTTTTATTGGATAATCTAGATGTGATGAAGGAAAATAATGCACCTGGAATTGTTTTTATAAAGCCATGGGAAAATGAAAATGTAATAGGTAAAATAAAAGATGCTGAAAAAGCAGGGGCAATAGCAGTAGGTGTAGATATAGATGCATGTGGTCTTGTAACCCTAAATCTTCATGGAACACCAGTAAAGGCTAAAAGCGTTGAAGAAATCAAAGAGCTTGTAGCAAGTACAGAGCTTCCATTTATATTAAAGGGTATTATGACTCCAGATGAGGCGCAAAAGGCCATAGAAGCAGGAGTATATGCGATAGTTGTATCAAATCATGGAGGAAGAGTTCAGGATTATACACCAGGAACAGCAGATGTTTTAAGTGAAATATCAAAAGTAGTAGATGGACGTATAAAAGTATTTGTAGATGGCGGGATTAGAACAGGTGTAGATGTTTTAAAAATGTTGGCACTTGGTGCAGATGCATGTCTAATTGGTAGACCATTTGTTACAGCATCTTTTGGTGGAGAAACAGAAGGTGTTGAACTTTATATAGATAGACTAGAATCTGAACTAAAGGGTGCAATGACACTTACAGGATGTCAGGATTTAAAGTCAATAGACCCTAAAGTTTTGTATCAGAGTAAATAATAATATAAATCAATAGTGAAAATGTAAGTCGTTAATTTAATAGGAGGTAATCTATGAGATTTGAACATTTTAATTTCAATGTATTAGATTTAGAAAAAAGCTTAAAATTTTATGATGAGGCGCTAGGCCTAAAGCCAGTAAGAGAAAAAAATGCTGAGGATGATAGTTTTAAGCTTGTTTATTTGGGAGACGGAGTTACGGACTTTCAATTGGAACTTACCTGGTTAAGAGATAGAACAGAAGCCTATAATCTAGGTGAATGCGAATTTCATTTAGCTCTTAACACAGATAATTACGACGAGACTTTTAAAAAACATAGCGATATGGGTGTAGTAGCATTCGTTAATGAAAAAATGGGAATATATTTTATTACAGATCCAGATGGGTATTGGATAGAAATATTGCCAGCAAAAAGATCTTAATTAAGTCAATATTGATAAATAGCATATAGGTAGAAAAGTCAGTACAAATTTGTACTGGCTTTTTTAATAAATAAAAATAACAAACATTATGTGATTTATTTATAAAACTAATAGCAATATTTAGAGATAATACTTTGACAAGCTTAATATAATTTTAAACTATAAATTATAAAAAAATAAATAAATTGATTTCAAAAAATAAAAAAAGAAGAATAAAAAAAATATATAATAGGATGTAAAAATATTTAGTATAGCCTATATAAAAGAAATAGAATATATAAGGTACACTAAATATTATTAAGATGGTTAATTAGGAGTCATATAATGGAAAATATTCAAGAAAATTTAAAAAAATAATTAATATACAGAAAAAAATAAACTTCTGGAAACATTAGAAATAGAGGATTAAAATAAAAAATGAGTAAAAAATAACTGTAATTATAATTGTTTATATTTAGATAAACAAATAAAAGATGTTTCTGATTGTTTCTTGAGGGTATAATTGATACTAAGAACAAATATCGATAATAAAAATTAAATGATAATAAAAATATAGAAGTAAAAATTATTATTATTGAAACATAAAATCAGGAGGTAATTTATATGACAATTCTTACAGAAAATAGATACAAACTATACATCAATGGTGAGTGGAGAGAATCTTCTACTGGAGATGTAATAAAGTCAAACAATCCAGCAAATGGTGAATTTTTGGCAGAGATTGCTGATGCTTCAGAAAAAGATGTAGACGATGCAGTAGATGCTGCAAGAGAAGCCTTTAAAACTTGGAGCCAAACAACAGTATCACAAAGAGCTGATATTTTAGATAAGATAGCAGAAGTAATACTTGCAAATCAAGAATTTCTATCAAAGGTCGAAACAATGGATAACGGAAAGCCAATTCGTGAGACTAAGAATATTGATATACCTTATGCAGCAGAACATTTCAAGTATTTTGCAGGGGTTATTAGAAGTGAAGAAGGTTCAGCTAATATACTTGAAGGTAATAAGTTAAGTCTTGTACTAAGAGAACCAATAGGAGTGGTTGGGCAAATAGTTCCTTGGAATTTCCCATTCTTGATGGCATCTTGGAAGCTTGCACCAGTAATAGCTGCAGGTGACACAACTGTTTTAAAGCCTTCTAGCTCAACATCACTATCAATTTTGGAACTTATGAAATTAATAGGACACTTGCTACCAGCAGGAGTTGTAAATGTCATTACAGGAAAGGGATCAAAATCAGGAGATTACCTAGTTAAGCATGAAGGATTAGACAAGCTAGCATTTACTGGATCAACTGAAGTTGGTAGAGGAATAGGTATAGCAGCCGCAGAAAGAATAATTCCAGCAACTTTGGAACTTGGTGGAAAATCAGCTAATATATTCTTTGATGACTGTGATTTAGAACAGGCACTAGATGGTTTACAGCTAGGAATATTGTTCAATCAGGGACAGGTTTGCTGTGCAGGATCTAGAATCTTTGTTCAAGAAGGAATATATGATGAATTTATCGAAAAAGCAATTGAAAGATTTAAAAATGTAAAAGTTGGAGATCCAATGGATGAATCAACAGTTATGGGCTCACAGATAAGTGTAAGACAAGCGGAAAAGATTTTAAGCTATGTTGATATAGGTAAGAAAGAGGGAGCAAGAGTAGCTGTTGGTGGGAATAGAGCTTGTTCTGTAGGATTAAAAGAAGGAGCTTTTGTTGAACCGACATTGTTGGTTGATGTAACTAATGATATGGTAGTAGCACAAGAAGAAATATTTGGACCAGTTGGAGTTGTCATTAAGTTTAAGGATGCAGATGATGTAATAAAGATGGCGAATGACTCAGTATATGGTCTAGGTGGTGGTGTTTATACAAAAAATATTGATACAGCTCTTTATGTAGCAAGAAAAGTAAACACTGGTAGAATTTGGGTTAATACATACAATCAGATACCTGCAGGCGCACCATTTGGTGGAGTAAAGCAATCAGGTATAGGTAGAGAAACTCACAAGGTAATATTAGATCACTATACACAAGCAAAGAATATAATGATTGACCTTACTGGAAAGGGAAGTGGATTTTATTAGGATTTACTCTAAGTCCTCCTTAGATTAAAATAAATAACTGTATATAGTTTAAAGCTATATGAATAAAAAATGGAGCACAATGTGCTCCATTTTTGTTTTGCTTTTTATATTATTAATTTCTTATAAGAGAATCTATATTATAAGAGTTCTCCGTATTTCTTTATGAATTTTCTCTTGAATAAAGTTACAAGAGTCATATAGGCAATAATAGTTACTGCAAGCCATATAAAGTATATTCCGGGAAGTGGGAATAATCCTATAGACTTTCCAAATGGTGTAAAAGGAATGGCTGTAAGGACTGCAATTCCTGTAAAAGTCAGAATCATCACAGGAAGTGATGCTCTACTTTGGATAAACGGAATCTTTGGAGTACGAATCATATGTATTACAAGAGTCTGGCTCCACATTGATTCTACAAACCATCCTGCCTGGAAAATAGCTATATAAATAGCTTGTGTAGCAGGGTCGGTAATTTGACTAAACAATAATCCACCAGTCATTGCTGGGCAAATTATAAAATACATTAATAGATATGTTGTTATATCAAATATTGAGCTGGTAGGTCCAAACCACACCATAAACTTACCAATTGAACTAGCATTCCATTTTCGTGGGATCTTTAAAAACTCTTTATCTACATTGTCCCATGGGATTGCTGTACAAGAAAGGTCGTAAATAAGGTTTAAAAGTATTAAATGTATTGAAAGCATTGGCAAGAATGGTAAAAATGCACTTGCTATTAAAACAGAGAACACATTACCAAAATTGGAGCTTGCAGTCATTTTTATATACTTAATCATATTAGCATAAGTTTTACGTCCCTCGATTATACCTTCTTCAAGTACCATAAGATCTTTTTCAAGTAAGATTACATCTGCTGATTCTTTAGCAATATCCACAGCTGTATCAACTGAGATACCAACATCAGATGCCTTCATAGCTGCTGCATCATTAATTCCATCGCCCATATATCCGACACTATGACCTCTATCTCTTAGGACTGTAATAATTCTTGCCTTTTGCTGAGGAGAGAGTTTTGCAAATACACTAATTTTCTCTGCAACATCTCCTAGTTCATTGTCGGTCATTAGTTCAACTTCAGATCCAAGTAAGATTTTTTTTGATGGAATATTTACATGGCGACAAATAGATCTTGTGACCTTATCATTATCTCCTGTAAGAACTTTGACACCAACACCGTGTTCTTTAAGAGCCTTAATCGCTGAAGCAGTTGATTCTTTTGGAGGGTCTAAAAATGCTAAGTATCCCATAAGAACCATATCTTTTTCATCATCAACAGAAAACTCTCCTACAGGTGAAGGGTTAGTTTTTTGCGCGATTGCTATTACACGCATACCATCTTCATTTAATTTATCAACCTTGTTGAGTATGTAACTTCTTATTTCATCAGTTAATTCTCTTACATCACCTTCAAATTCAACATAGCTGCATATTGAAATCATTTCTTCAACAGCACCTTTAGTAATCATTTGAGTTTTTCCGTTTTCTACGACAACACTCATACGGCGACGTTCAAAATCAAAAGGAATTTCATCTATTTTATTATATTTTTCTGATAATCCTTGTAAATCAGGATGATTTTTCTTTTCTTTTTTTGTACGATCTATAATTGCGACATCCATAAGGTTTTTTAAACCTGTCTGATAATAACTGTTTAAAAATGCGTGGCGCAACACTCTATAGTCTTCCTTACCATGAACATTTAGATGATAAAGTAATACCACCTTATCCTGAGTTAGGGTACCTGTTTTATCAGTACATAATATATCCATGGAACCAAGATTTTGTATAGAGTTTAAATTTTTTATGATTGTTTTTTTCTTAGACATCGTTACAGCACCTTTTGCAAGTGAAGTAGTAACGATCATTGGCAACATCTCCGGAGTAAGCCCAACAGCTATAGAAATAGCGAATAGACCTGCTTCTAGCCAATCACCCTTTGTTATTCCGTTTATAAATAGTACGATTGGTACCATTATCAACATGAATTTAATAAGCAACCAAGATACTGAATTGACACCTTTTTCAAAGCTTGTTTGAACAGGTTCTTCACTGATACTTTTGGCCATATCGCCAAGTAGGGTATCATCTCCAGTAGCTATAATAATACCAGTTGCACTTCCACTGATAACATTAGAGCCCATAAATGCAATATTTGTTGAATCTGTCAAAGAATCGTGATTTTTAGAAGATGCTTCCGAAAATTTTTCGACAGCTACACTTTCTCCTGTTAGAGCTGATTGACTTATAAATAAGTCTTTTGATTTGAAAATTCTCATATCAGCTGGAATCATATCTCCTGCAGATAGATGTATTATATCACCTACAACAACCTCATCCATTGGTAATTCTTCTTCACCAGTAGAGGGTCTTTTGACACAAGTAGTAGTAGTAATCATTTTGAGTAAATTTTCAGCAGCATTACCACTTCTAGTTTCTTGAACAAATTTTAATATACCTGAAATCATAACCATTGTAACGATGATTATGACTGTCATTGGATCTTTTTCGCCTGGGCTAGCCCAAACAATATCTGTCATGGCAGATACAATAGCTAGAACTATTAGTATAACGGTAAATGGATTGATAAATGCCGCTACAATACGTTTGAAAAGAGAGTCACCTCTATCGTAAGTTACCTCATTTTTTCCATAGTTATCTCTTGAGCTTTCTATAAATGATTCATCAATACCATTGGAGCTACTGTTAAACTTTTCAAATAAGCTATCTATATCTCTTGAAGAAGCAAAGTTTAATCTATTTAAAACTTCTTGTCTTCTAGAGATATAAGTAGGATTTTTTCTTATATCATTTTTTTTCTTTAAGTTTTTCATTTCTGTACCTTCCTTTCAAAAAAATAATTTAATCAGAAAGTACAGCCTAAATTCACTTAGGTTATATAGTTATGGCAACGGAATGGAAACAAAATTCCTCAAAATAATTTCCAAATTTAGTTGCATTTGTAATTAGCCTACACGAATCGGGGCCGTATTTTTCTGACTTACTTCGCTCGGAATCCATTCCGTACACCTCCTTAAAATTCAAATTAGCATTATAAGTACGATAAAAATATTAAACATATAGAAGAAAAGACTTATATTTCATAAATAAAGTAATCTTAACCATAAAGTTAAATTTATCATACCTAAACTAATTTTAGTAAAGAAAAATTGTATTGTCAACCTATAAAAAAATAAGATCTATAAATTATCATGATTTTTAATTTAATTTATACGACACGAAGTAAAGTTAAATATTAAATATTTTTCAAATAAGATTAATGAAAACAATTATTACAACTAATAATAATGTTTTGTTAGTAAAATACTTAATAAAAAATTAAGGTTAATATGATTAAAATTATCAGAAAAAAATTTTTATTTATCAAATAAATTTATAAGAATAGATGCAAAAAAAGCCGATTTTTTTTAAAAATATACTTTTAAAAAGAGTTTGTAAAATAAAGATTTATAAAGAGAAACAAACAGCAAAAGAGATGTAAATAAGCTTAAAAAAAAATAATTTATATGCTTTTAAAAAGATAAAATTATAAAATTTTGTAAACTATGAATCTTTAAAAATAAAAATGCCTATAGAGTATTAAAGAGTTCAATAAAACTGAGGAGGTATTTTATGGATGATTATGAGATAGGTATGTTGGGTGAAGAAGCTGTAGCTTGCTATTTAGATAGAATAAATTGTCATATACTTGAAAGAAATTTTAGAACTAGAAGTGGAGAAATAGATATAATATTTGAAGAGTCGGGATGTATAGTGTTTGGAGAGGTTAAGACTAGAAGAAGCTTTAAATATGGTAGACCCTTAGAGTCCGTAAATCATAAAAAAAGATTGAAAATAATATCTCTTGCAAAAGAGTATATGTTTAAATATAGACTGGGAGAATCAAAGATAAGATTTGATGTTTTTGAAGTTTTTTATTATGAAAGAAAAATAAGGCACATTAGAAACGCATTTTTTAGCATTTAAAAATAAAATATGAATTAGAAAAAGAAATACTACTAATATTATAACATGAAAATAGTTTTAAAACAAAATATTAGTATTCATAAGTAAAAATAAAATTAGAATTTAAAGAGGTGATTGTAATTATAAATAAAATAAAATCAGGTATTTTAAATGGAGTGGGAGGTTATTTAATTGAAGTAGAAGTAGATATATCAAACGGCCTTCCATATTTTAGCGTTGTGGGTCTAGCGGGAACACAAGTAAAGGAATCAAAGGAAAGAGTCCGCTCTGCTATATCAAACAGTGGATATAAATTCCCATTGAGCAGAATTATTGTAAACTTATCGCCTGCAGATATGAAAAAAGATGGATCCTACCTAGACCTTGCGATATGCATGGGAATTTTAAGGGAAAAAATAAATGAAGAAGAGAACTTTTTTGATGAGACAGCTTTTTTGGGTGAACTTTCACTTGATGGTCAGATAAAATCAATGAAGGGAATTATTTCAATCGCAATTTCTTTTTCTGAAATAAATCTAAAAAATTTATTTATACCGTATGAGAATTATATGGAATGTAGTGAATTAAAAAATATAAATATAATTCCAGTAAAGTCCGTTAGAGATTGTATCAATATACTAAAAATGGATAAGTTTAAACGAAAGACTTATATAGAAGAAAGAGTCGAAGATATAAAAAAATATTATCGGAAAATTGAATTTAATGAGGGGAAAAATAGAATAGAAGATGAATTTTATGAAGAAGATTTTTACTTTATAAAGGGGAATCAAGTAGCTAAAAGATGTGCAGAAATATCTGTAGCAGGAGGACATAATATTTTAATGATAGGACCTCCTGGAACAGGAAAAACAATGATAGCAAAAGCTATGAAAAATATACTACCTAGTCCAAGTAAGGAAGAATCTTTGGATATAACTAGGATATATAGTACAGTTGGGAAGCTATATGATGGGTCAGGTCTTATAAAAGAAAGACCATTTAGAAGTCCTCATCATAGCTCAACTCTTGTGTCTATAGTGGGAGGTGGCGTTAATGCAACTTTAGGGGAAGTTACACTTGCTCACAATGGAATACTTTTTTTAGATGAATTTCCAGAATTTGGAAGACGAACAATAGATAGCCTTAGACAACCGATAGAAGATGGAAAAGTTAGCATCTCAAGACTAAATAGAAGTATTACTTATCCTGCACAATTTATTTTGTTGGCTACTATGAATGCCTGTCCATGTGGATACTTCAATAGTAGTAAAAGCTGTGTATGTAGAGCCTCTGATATAGATAGATATAGAAATAAAATATCAGGACCAATTTTAGATAGAATTGATATATTCTGTGAAATAAGTGAAATAAATTTTAATGAATTTAATGAGGACAAGAGAGTGAGATCTAGGGAAATAGGAAAACGTGTCGAATATGCGAAAGACATTCAAAACATCAGATTTAAAAATAAATGTATATCTAGTAATTCTCAAATGAGCCCAAAGGATGTATTCATCTATTGTAAATTATCAGGTCAGGCTGAAAAAATGGCAAAAGATATATATGATAAATATAAGTTGAGTAATAGAAGCTATGTGAGAATGTTAAAACTTTCAAGAACAATAGCGGATCTTGCTGGTGAAAAAAACATAAGTGAGAAGCATATTTTGGAAGCTTTTTCATACAAAAGAGCATATTATAAATATTTTAGATCTAAGGAGTAAAAACTATGTATGGAGAATTTTATATATGGGCAAATGCTGTACTTCACATGTCTGCGAGTGTAATGAATAGGGTTAGAAGCTCAATTGGAGATGAGATTAAAATTTTTGATGAAGATGTGTATAAAAATATAATAAAAAGTGATAAATTGGATAAATATGTGTTAGACAGGTTTAAAAAGCATCCTTATCTTGGTAGTTATATAGAAGAGATGAAGTTAGAATTAAAAAGTAATAATGTAGGTTATATAAGTATAGATGATGAAGATTATCCGGAATCTCTAAAAAATATATATGACCCTCCCTATATATTATATTATATGGGTAATATAAAATTAATAAATGAAAGATTCATAATAGCGGTAGTAGGATCTAGAAAGGCAACTGACTATGGTATAAATGTAAGTAAAAAAATAGTGACCGATCTATCAAATGAAGGTGTAGTAATAGTAAGTGGCATGGCGAGGGGGATAGATTCATTGGCACATAAAAGCTGTTTAGAATCAAATGGATTTACAATAGCTGTTATGGGGACCTCTATCGAAAAAACATATCCCAAAACATCTATTTCTTTAAAAAAAGAGATAATAAATAACAAAGGTTTGGTATTATCAGAATATTTTATAGGTTCTCACACAGAGCCTTCATTTTTTGCCATGAGAAATAGAATTATAAGTGGTTTGTCTAGAGGTGTACTTGTGGTGGAAGCAGAAAAAAAGAGTGGAGCATTGATTACTATGGATTGTGCTTTACAGCAAGGCAGAAACGCATATGCAGTTCCAGGAAGTATATTTTCCTCCACAAGTCAAGGCTGTAATAATATAATAAATCAAGGCGCAAAAGCAGTACAAAATTCGAGTGATATTTTGGAAGATTATTATGACTATTTAGATAATAAAAATCTAGCAAATAAAAATAATAATAAAAAAATTTGTAAAAATAGTGGAAAAATTAGTAGTAGTTGTGTTAATATAGGGTTTGACGATATTGATGGAGAGAATATTTCTAAAGAAGAATTATTTATTATTAAAATATTAATATCAAAGGGTGTATTAAATATAGATGATTTATCTGTTATTGCTGGATATGAAATTACAGATTTACTTTATATTGTGAACAAACTTCTCATGAAAAATCTCATAGTAGAGGAGGGGTTTAATAAATACGCACCCAATATATTAAGATAACTGGAGGTGTTGCCTGTGCCAAAGGCATTAGTAATAGTCGAGTCTCCTGCAAAAGCGAAAACAATTGAGAAATTTCTTGGAAAAAGTCACTATGTTGTAAAGGCTTCAGTAGGTCATATAAGAGATTTACCTAAAAGTAGGTTGGCTGTTGATATAGACAATAATTTTGAACCTGAATACATAAATATTCGAGGTAAGGGCGACATAATAAAAGATTTAAAAAAAGAAGCAAAAAAAGCCAAAAAAATATATCTTGCGACTGACCCCGACAGAGAGGGAGAGGCGATTTCGTGGCATCTTACTCATATATTAGGTATGGATGTAGACTCAGAATGTAGAATAGAGTTTAATGAGATAACTAAGGATACTATTAAAAAATCTATTAAAAATCCTAGAAAAATAAATAGAGACTTAGTTGATGCACAACAGGCTAGAAGAGTTCTTGATAGACTGTTAGGATATCAGATTAGTCCAATTTTATGGCAAAAAATTAGAAGGGGTTTAAGTGCTGGTAGAGTCCAGTCAGTAACAACTAAAATAATTTGCGATAGAGAAAAAGAAATAGAAAAGTTTATTCCAGTTGAATATTGGACTATAGATATAGTATCTAGTAAAGAAAAAGAAAAAGTTGACTTTTCTTTTTATGGAAAAAATGGCAAAAAAATTGATTTATCTGATGAAAAGCAGGTAAATGAAATTATAAAAAATCTAAAAGATCAAAGCTTGGACATAGTAAAAATAGATACAAAAACAAGAAAGAGATCTGCTGTGAAACCATTTACAACATCAGTTTTGCAACAGGAAGCTGTTAATAAATTAGGTTTTACTACTAAGAAAACAATGAAGATAGCTCAGGAACTGTATGAAGGTGTGGACATATCAGGTGAAGGTGCGGTCGGTCTTATATCTTACATAAGAACCGATTCTCAAAGAATTTCTGATGAGGCTAAAAACGCTGTGGATGAATTTATTACAGATTCATATGGAGATCAGTACTTGTTTAAGGGAAAAAAGAAAAAAACAAAATCAAATAAAAATTCTCAGGATGCTCATGAGGCAATTAGACCAACATCAGTATCTAGAATACCAGATAAAATAAAAGAATCACTTTCGAAAGATCAGTATAAGCTATACAATCTTATTTGGAGAAGATTTGTTGCGAGTCAAATGTCAGATTCTGTATATGAAACTTTAACTGTTGAATCAAAAGTTCAGGAATATACTTTTACTGCTACTGGATCACAACAAATATTTGATGGTTATACGAAAGTATATAATTTCACGAATAGAGAAGATAAAATATTACCAAAGATTGAAGTGGGTGATAAATTACCTATAGAAGAAATTAATCCATTACAGCATTTTACTCAGCCACCAGCAAGATACACTGAAGCAAGTTTGGTTAAAACTTTAGAAGAATTAGGTATAGGTAGACCTTCTACTTATGCTCCTACAATTGCAACTATTTTGAATAGAGAATATGTTGAAAAAGAGGGTGCATCTATAAGACCAACTGAGTTGGGTATTATAGTGACTGAAATTCTAGAAGAAAATTTTGAAATGCTTACAGACGTTGACTTTACAGCAAAGTTAGAGGATAGACTGGATGAAGTTGCCGAGGGAGATTTAGAATGGAAAAGTGTCGTAGCAGAGGCTTATAAACCTTTAGAATCTTCTATCAAAGAAGCAGTTGAAAAAATAGAAAAAATTAATATGGATATAGAAACGGATGAAATCTGTGAGGATTGTGGTGCAAATATGGTCATAAAACATGGTCGTTTTGGCAAATTTATGGCATGCAAAAACTATCCAGAATGTAAAAATACAAAACCTATCGTTGAAAAGATAGGAGTGAAATGTCCTAAGTGCAAGGACGGAGATGTAATCGTTAGAAAGACAAAAAAAGGAAGGCATTTCTATGGTTGTAGTAACTATCCGGAGTGTGATTTTATCGAGTGGAAGAAACCAACAGGTGAGTTTTGTAAGGAATGTGGTTCTTATATGATCGAGAAGGTTACCAAGAAGGAAAGTAAAGCAATCTGCTCTAATAGTGAGTGCCCAACAAATAAAAAATAAAACGGGGAGATACCTACCCGTTTTTTTTAAGGCGTTTAAAAATTAAATTTTTTAAAAAAGACCTAAAAAGGTATTTTCTTTGATATAAATTGGGTATATAGAACATATAAGTATTTTATTTCAAAATTACGAAAATTGAAAAAATTAAAAATATATATTGAAATTTTTTTTAAAGTATGATAATCTTTGTATTGTAGAATATTAATTGAAATATGTGTATATTGAAAATATTTAAAAAGTTTTTACTCATAAATCAAGAAAATCATAAACAATAAACGAACAAAGCAGGATAAATTAGGAGGAAAATTATGACAAACAAATTATTAACCAATACTAGAAGAATTAACAAGACTCTTCAGTCAACAGCAGGAACATCGGTATCTTTTGATCAACTAACAAGCGTTTTAGGTGACGTGTTAGAATCAAATGTATATGTAGTAAGAGTTAGAGGTAAGGTATTAGGATATTACTTATCTAACCCAGAAGATAGCTCAGTAGTTCTTGATGAAGAAAAGAACTTATCTATGTTCCCTGAAAAGTATACAGAAAGTTTACTTACAATTACTGAAACAAAAGAAAATATATCTGAAGAAGATACTCTTAAGATGTTTCCTTTTGAACACGATAGATTGGAAAAATATACAACAGTTGTTCCTATTTGGGGAAGTGGAGAAAGACTTGGAACATTAATACTATCTAGATACGATAGACCTTACACTGATGAAGATATTGTAGTAGCGGAATATTCAGCTACAGTAATCGGTCTTGAGATACTAAGAGCAATAAGCGAAGAGTTAGAAGAAGAAATGAGAAAGAAGGCTGTTGTACAGATGGCAATAGGAACTTTATCTTTCTCAGAATTAGAAGCAATAGAACATATTTTTAAAGAATTAGATGGAACTGAAGGTTTATTGGTTGCAAGTAAGATTGCTGATAAGGTAGGAATCACTCGTTCAGTAATAGTAAATGCATTAAGAAAGTTTGAAAGTGCAGGCGTTATAGAATCTAGATCTCTTGGTATGAAGGGAACACATATTAGAATCCTTAACGATAAATTATTAGAAGAATTAAATAAAAATAAATAATTTTAATTAAAATATATAATTTGGACTGCATAATATGCAGTCCTTGTTTTTTTGGAGGAATAACTATGCCATTAGCTGATAAATATAGACCGACAATAATTGACGATGTCGTGGGTCAGAGTCATATTGTAGGAGAAAATAAAGTAATCAATAATATGATAAAGAATAATTACTTCCCAAATATGATATTTTATGGACCACCAGGAGTAGGAAAAACTACTGTTGCAGAAATTATATCTAAAATATCAGATAAAAAATTTTTTAAAATAAATGCAACAAATTCATCTTTGGATGATATAAAGAGAATAATTAAAGAAATTGGAAGCTTTGGTACAGACAATGGAATTTTGTTATATATAGATGAGATTCAAAGTTTCAATAAAAGACAACAACAATCTATACTGGAGTTCATTGAAAGTGGAGCAATAACTTTAATAGCTAGTACTACCGAAAATCCATATCACTATGTATATAAGGCTATACTGAGTAGAAGTATAGTGATGGAATTCAAAGCTATTAAAAAAATTGATATCATAGAAGGAATTAAAAAAATTATAAGTAGATATAATATAGATAATTTGGCAAAAGTTTCAATCGACGAGGATGCAATAGATACAATAGCAAATGCATCTGGTGGTGACATGAGATCCGCTATAAATATTTTGGAACTAGGAATTAATGAGGCAGCTCTTGATAGAGATGGTAATTTAAATATTAACTCTGATACAATTGAAAGACTAAGTGTTGCAACAGCATATAACTTTGATAGTGACGGAGATATACATTATAATTTATTAAGTGCATTTCAAAAATCAATAAGAGGTAGTGATCCAGATGCAGCAGTTTATTATCTGGCAAGACTTTTAAAGGGTGGAGATTTAATAAGTATATGTAGGAGATTATTGGTGATAGCCTCAGAGGATGTCGGGATGGCCTATCCTAATGCAATAACAATAGTAAAGGCCTGTGTGGACTCAGCAATGCAGCTAGGGCTTCCTGAGGCAAGGATAGTTCTCTCGCAAGCCACTATTGTTCTTGCTAGTTCACCAAAATCTAACTCTTCTTATATGGCAATTAATAGGGCTATGGAGGATGTAGAAACTACCGTTCAAGATGATATACCAGAATTTTTGAAAGACTCCCACTATGCGGGTGCATCAAAACTTGGTAGTGGAATTGGATACAAGTATCCTCATGATTATCCAAATCACTATATAAAGCAGGAGTATCTGCCTGAAAATATGAGAACTAGAAAATATTATAAAGAACAAGATAACAAATTTGAGTCTAATATAAAAAAATATTTAGATACATTAAAGAAGTAGGAAAAATAAAATTTTAAGCTATTTTGTTAAATATTTCAAATCTGTTATATTTAATTATAAATACAACTTAAATATCAAAAAATTAAGAAAATAGTGAATATTATTGCTTATAAAATATAAATATAGATAATTATTAACATAAAGTTTATAATTTTAAATGCAAATATAAATATTTTCTAATCATCAATACTCAAGCAGTAAAAATAGTAAAGTTTCAATAATTTATTTTATCGAAAATCATATAAAATTTGTAAAAAACACACCGCCTTTATATAAAGGCAGTGTGTTTACTATATATATTGTTTATGTTGTTTTTAGTATAATTCTGCTACCTCTACATCTAAAACTCTTGCCAGCTCACCTATCAACATGGGATCAATATATTTATCTATATTATTTGAACTTATAGCTAGTTCCAAATCATAATCATCAATATTTAGTGCAGCTGCAAGAATATTGATTGTTAATTTCTTTTCTTCCATTAAAGCTTTAATTCTATTCATAAATTCACCTTTACTTTCTAATGTTCATTATATACTTTATATATTTTATATACTTTTTAAAATTTTTATAGATTCTTCTAATTCCTCAATGCTAAGAGTGGCAAATCCTAACAAAATAGAAGGATGCTTTCTTTTGGAACCATATGAATTTAATCCATATACTTTTAAACCCTTTTGGAGAGCAGAATCTACTATATTTTGCTCATCGTAACTGTTAGGGTATTCTAAAACTACATGCAAACCTGCATCCGCTCCACTTATCTTTATATCTTTTCTAGACTTCAATGATTCAACAATTGTCTGTCTTTTTTTAGAGTATATTTTTCTCATTCTATTTAAATGTTTTTCAAATTCTCCAGTTTCAATAAATTCAGTCAAAATTTTTTGAACTATTATTGGAACAGGACATACAAAGCAATTGTAGAGTTTATGGTATTTATTTAAAAGCTTTTTAGGTAAAACCATGTAACTAAGTCTAAATGCTGGGGATATAGACTTAGAAAAAGAACCTATATAAATCACCTTGTCATTGTAGTCTATGGACTTTAGAGCTGGAACAGGTCTATTTGAATACTTAAATTCACTATCATAGTCATCTTCTACAATATATTCGATAGTGGATTTATTTAATAAATCCACTCTTCTTTTCATGTTCATTATTACACCAGTTGGAAATTGATGGGCAGGTGTAATTGCACATATATTGGCTCTTGTATTGTCCAATAAATCGACCATTATTCCATGCTCATCAACAGAAATATATTCATAATCTATTTTGTTTGCATCCATTATATTATGTAGCATTGGGTAACTTGGATCTTCTATTGCATATCTTCCACCCACAAGCTTAAATATAATTTGGAATAGATACTCGGATCCACTTGAAATGACTATTTGATTGGGATCAACTGAAAAAGCTCTTGATTTTTCAAGATATTTTGATATTTCTACACGGAGAGGAAGGTAGCCCTGATAATCAACCTTGGACAAAAGATCCATATCATATATTATATTGTTGCTAATTTTTCTTATTATCTTATATGGAAATCCCTCTTTGGATACTCCACTATAGGAAAAATCATATTTAGCAGTAGCAACTTCCGCTTTGACAACGCTTTCTTTATTATCTTGTATATATAATTCTCCTACGTCTGAAACAAAATACCCACATCTCTCTTTGGAGTAAATAAAACCCTCCTCCAAAAGTTTTGAATAAGCATTTTCAACTGTGTTTATAGAAATATTATATTCATTTGCAAGTTGTCTTTTACTTGGTAGACGATATTCTGAAGGGAATATTCCTTTAATAATTTCTTCTTTAAAATAATCGTATATTTGCAAATATAATAATCCATCTTTTATTTGAAGCATTTTTATCCTCCTAATAATTCTCAGTATGTATATTATAACACTTATTTAAGGCTGCTATAGTATTCTGGTCCCATAAAATAATATCTAATTGAGCCTACTAAGAGTATCAGTTGCTCTATATACTTAGTTATAGAAGTTATAGAAAATAAATTAGGGGGTTTAGTATGAACACAGAAAAATTTTTAGGTGGAGTAATAATGGACGTCACAAGTCCAGAACAAGCAAAAATTGCGCAAGATGCAGGTGCTGTTGCTGTTATGGCACTTGAAAGGATACCCGCGGACATAAGAGCTGCAGGTGGGGTATCTAGGATGAGTGATCCAAAGATGATAAAAGAAATAATAAAAGCTGTAGATATTCCAGTGATGGCTAAAGTAAGAATAGGTCATTTTGTAGAAGCTCAGATACTTGAAGCAATCGATGTGGACTTTATAGATGAATCAGAAGTTTTATCCCCAGCTGACAATGTATATCACATTGATAAAAATAAATTCAAAACGCCATTTGTATGTGGAGCTAGAGATCTAGGTGAAGCCTTGAGAAGAGTGCAAGAAGGAGCCAACATGATAAGAACAAAGGGGGAAGCTGGAACTGGGGATGTAGTTCAGGCTGTAAAACATATGAGAACTATTCAAAATGAAATTAGATATGTAGCATCTCTTAGAGAAGATGAACTATATGATATATCAAAAGAGTATAAGGTATCATATGATTTAATAAAATATGTCCACAAGAAAAAGAAGTTGCCTGTAGCGAATTTCTCTGCTGGAGGAGTTGCAACACCAGCTGATGCAGCTTTAATGATTCAATTAGGAGCAGATGGAGTGTTTGTGGGTAGTGGCATATTTAAATCAGGAAATCCAGAGCAAAGGGCAAAGGCGATAGTAAAGGCTGTTAAAAACTATAATAATCCTAAAGTCTTATCAGAGGTAAGCGAAGATATTGGTGATGCTATGGTAGGTTTAAATGAAGATGAAGTGGATGTTATCATGAGTAATAGATAAATACTAAAGAATAAGAAATTTATTTCGTGTAGTTTAATTTATGAAATTTAAATATACACTATGATAAAAAAATAGTGATTTATAATAGTCGTTATTAATATATTACTGTATAAATGCAATAAAGAATAAAAATAATGTTATATATTGGAATTTATATTTGATAACAAAAGAAACCGGATATAAATCTAAATAAAGATAAGATAAAAAAACTACCATTAAAAGTTAGTTAATGGTCTTAATTTAGATATTTAGAAAAATACTTTAAAAAGTTTCAATTTAATCTTGACATTTCTAGTAGGATATAATAATATAAAGCTATAGTTAATTCATAGTCTTTTACTAGGAATTGATTTTAGGAGGGGTGATATAGTTGAAGCTTTCTACTAAAGGGAAATATGGACTAAAGGCAATGTTTGAGCTAGCTTTGAGCTCTAACGGTGAGCCTATATCTTTAAAGCATATAGCAAAAGAGCAAGGTATATCTGACCAATATCTTGAACAGATTTTTTCGTTACTTAAGAAGGCAGGTCTTGTAAAGAGTGTAAGAGGCGCTCAAGGAGGATACTACATTTCTAAGGATTTGAACGAAATAACGGTAGCAGATATATTAAGAGTACTAGAAGGAGACATGGCTTTTACAGAATGTCTACTTGATAAGGATGCATGTGAAAACTTTGATTCTTGTTCAACGAGATATGTTTGGGCGAAAATTAAAGAAAGTATAGAAGAGGTTACACAATCTATCTCATTACAAGATATGATAGATGATTATAAATCAAATTTCAATTATAGGGATGATGATTTAATAGGGGAAATGAAAAAAATCAAGTAGTTTCCAAATTAAGATTGTCAAAGAATGACTATAAGTTCGACATTTGTACACAAATATATTTTATCGATTAAAAAAAGAGCCTCAGGCTCTTTTTTTTATATCGAGTTATGTACTAAATTCAAAAATAATGAGTTATATATTGTTTTACCATGAAAAATAATATAAGAATTGGGAATAACTATAACGGTTGTTACTCATTGTATGAAAGTTACTAAATAAATTTGTATAAGAGAGGCTATTTTGATTGTGTTAATTTTTGAAATGTATATTAAAATCCTGTAAATATATAAAAAAAGCTTACTATAAATTGATATATGTATTATAATTGAAATAAATTTATAAAAAAGGAGAAGTTGCAATTGGAAAAGAAGAGAGTACTATTGGGCATGAGCGGTGGAGTAGATTCATCTGTTGCTGCATACCTACTAAGAGAGCAAGGATATGAAGTAGTTGGTGCTACAATGAAATTGTGGACACCTAAGAGTATAAATGGAAATTTGGCAATTACAGATGCACGTAAAATGGCCGATAAACTAGGTATTGAGCATCATGTATTGGATTTTGAAGAAAAATTTAAAAATACCGTGGTAAAACACTTTATAGATGGATACTATGAGGGAATCACGCCAAACCCATGTGTATTCTGTAATAAACATATAAAGTTTGATATCATGTTTGATAAAGCTGAAGAATTGAACTGTGAGTATATAGCTACGGGACATTATTCTCGTATTAAATATAATGAAGAAACAAAAATGTATGAACTTATAAAAGCAGTTACTGACAAAAAAGACCAATCTTATATGATGTATAATCTAAATCAAGAGAAGTTGGCAAAAATTTTATTTCCAGTCGGTGAATACGATAAAAGCGATATAAGAAAAATTGCTAAAGAAATTGGACTTGAGGTATATAATAAACCAGATAGTCAGGACATTTGCTTTATTCCAGACGGTAATTACGAAGAGTTTTTGAATGAATACTCAAACAGGGATTCAGAAGAAGGAAAGCTCGTAGATTCAGAAGGAAGCACACTTGGAGACCACAGTGGAGTAATAAATTATACGATAGGTCAAAGAAAGGGTCTGGGTATTACTTTTGGAAAGCCTATGTATGTAATAGATATAAATGGAGATAACAATACCGTTACTCTTGGAAGCAATGAAGAACTATTTAAAACAGAGCTTACTGCATCCGATGTTAATTTCTTAGAATTTGACTTTGAGGAACTAAAAGATCCATTAAAGGTTCAGGCAAAGATTCGATATTCATCAAATCCTTCAGAGGCTACAATAAGCAAAATAGGTGAAAATAGAGTAAAAGTAGAATTTGAAGATGCACAAAGAGCCATAACTAAAGGTCAAAGTGTAGTGTTTTATGATGGAAATAAGTTAGTAGGTGGCGGTGTTATTGAATAATATCGTGTAACATAAATTAATATATTGATTAATTTGATAAAGTGATGTATTATATATGATATAAGAATTTAGTATTTTAAATTTATATTTATACAACAATGACTTTGACGGAGAGTAGTAGGATATGATGGTTTTATAGAGAGAGGTTGTCGGTGGAAATACCTTAAATACAATATTTGAAGCAGTTCCTGAGTTTTTCGGTTGAAACTAAGTATTCCGAAACGTATAGCTGCGTTAAAGCAACTTGAGATATCATAATTATGATAATCAGGGTGGTACCGTGAAGATTATTCGCCCCTGTAGTATTTTATACTATAGGGGCTTTTTTATTGTTGTTTTACTTTTAAATTAGAAAACATTGGAGGCAAATTAAATGGAAAATTTAGGTTTAAATGAAATAAGAAAAAGGTTTACAGATTTTTTTGAGACAAAAGATCATTATATTGCACCATCTCATTCTTTGGTTCCTAGTAATGACAAGTCTTTATTACTTATTAACTCAGGTATGGCTCCACTAAAGAATTATTTCTCAGGTGTAGAGACTCCACCAAAAAATAGAATGTCAACTGTTCAGAAATGTATTAGAACAGGAGATATAGAAAATGTAGGTGTGACTGCAAGACATGCTACATTCTTTGAAATGATGGGTAACTTTTCTTTTGGAGACTATTTCAAAAAAGAAGCAATTGCTTGGGCTTGGGAATTTATTACTGAATGGCTAGAAATTCCAGAAGATAAAGTATGGGTAACAGTATATGAAAGCGATGATGAAGCTCATGACATATGGAGAGATATGATCGGTTTTCCTGAGGAAAGAATAGTAAGACTTGGTAAAGAAGATAACTTCTGGGAGATAGGTCTTGGACCTTGTGGACCTTGTTCAGAAATATACTTTGACAAGGGTGAAAAATACGGTTGTGGCTGTGAAGATTGCAAGCCGGGATGTGACTGTGATAGATTCCTAGAGTTTTGGAACTTGGTATTTACTCAGTTTGATAAGCAAGAAGATGGAAGCTATACAGATCTTGAACATAAAAATATAGATACTGGAATGGGTCTTGAAAGAATGGCTTGTATAATGCAGGACGTGGATACAATATTTGAAGTAGATACTATAGACAAAGTTCTTCAGAAGGTTACATCAATAGCTGGAATAAAGTACGGGGATGATCCTGTATCTGATAAATCTGTTAGAATAATTACTGACCATGTAAGATCAGTTGCTTTTATGGTAACTGATGGAATACTTCCATCAAATGAAGGAAGAGGATATGTTCTTAGAAGACTTCTAAGAAGAGCAGCTAGACATGGAAAGTTGTTAGGAATAGAAGGAGAGTTTTTAAATAGTTTACTTGATATAGTTATAGAAACATGTGCAGACGCTTATCCTGAACTTGCAGAAAAAGAAAGCTATATTAGAAAAGTTATTGGAATAGAAGAAGAAAAGTTTGCAGAGACACTTCAGCAAGGTTTGGATATATTAAAATCGTATACTGAAGAAAATATAAAGAATGGGTCAAAAGAAATCTCTGGAGAACAGGCATTTAAACTTTACGACACATATGGTTTCCCACTTGATCTTACAAAGGAAATATTAATGGATGAAGATCTCACTGTGGATGAAGAAGGCTTTACAAGAGAGATGCAGATACAAAAGGACAGAGCAAGAGCAGCGAGAGGAAATCGTGAGGGTGATGCTTGGAAGGAAGATCCACTTACATCTATTGAAGATGCAAGCTCAGAATTTGATGGATATAAAAACTTAGAGATGGGCTCAACTATAAAGGCATTAGTATCGGATAATAGTATTGTTCATGGTATAGAAGAAGGCGATGAAGCAATAATAGTATTAGATAAAACTACTTTCTATCCAAACGGTGGTGGTCAAATAGGCGATAGAGGTCAAATTGTATCTGATAGTGGTGTATTTGAAGTAGAAGATACTATAAAGGGTGCAGGATCAAGTATAAAGCATATCGGTAAGGTAACTAGTGGATCATTTAAAACTGGAGAGAGTGTGGCTACAAGCGTTGATAAATCAAAGAGAATGGATGCAGCTAGAAACCATACTGCAACACACCTTCTTCATTCAGCACTAAAAACTGTTTTAGGGGAGCATGTAAATCAGGCGGGTTCACTTGTAGAAGCAGATAGACTTAGATTTGATATCACTCACTTTGAACCTATTACAAAAGAAGAATTAGCAAAGGTAGAAAAAATAGTAAATGATTTTATATTAGAATCTAACCCAATATCAGCTACAGTAATGAATATAGCTGAAGCAAAAGAAATGGGTGCAACTGCATTATTCGGCGAAAAATATGGAGATAATGTAAGAGTTGTAAAGATGGGTGATGTTTCAACTGAATTATGTGGTGGAACTCATCTGGAGAATACTTCACAGGTAGGATTATTTAAGATAGTTTCAGAGGGTGGAGTAGCTGCAGGAGTGAGAAGAGTAGAAGCTATCACAGGAAGATCAGTTTATAATTATATTTTAGAAAAAGATAGCATAATATATAACGTTGCTGAACTTTTAAAGGCAAAAGAGGACAATTTATTAAATAAGGCAGAATTAATAGTAGAAGAAAATAAGGAACTAGAAAAAGAGCTTCATAGTATAAAATCTAAGATGACTATGCAAAATGCAGACTCAGTTTTGGAATCTAAACAAGAAATTAATGGTATAAATTTGGTGACAAATAAATATGAAGGCATGGATATGGATACTCTTAGAGAAGCAGCAGATACTTTAAGAGATAAATTAGAAAATGGTGTAGTAGTCCTTGCTAATGTAACTGATGGTAAGGTTAACTTTGTAGCTACAGCTAGTAAAGGTGCAATAGCTAATGGAGTACATGCTGGAAACCTTGTAAGAGAGGTATCAAAGGTTGCAGGCGGAAAAGGTGGAGGAAGACCTAATATGGCGCAAGCAGGTGCAAGTGACGTATCTAAGGTAGGCGAAGCTTTGACAATTGCAGTTGATGTGGTAAAATCCCAGATAAAATAATATTTAAACTTTAAATTTACTTAAGGGCTTTCTATAGCTAGAAAACACTGCTGTAGAGAGTCCTTTTATTAATTAGATTACTTGATAATTTTGATAATTTAATGTAAAATCTAATGTAAGCAATTTAAAATTGTTAAGTGAATAGGAGGTAACTATTATGGGAAACGATATGGATTACACTGTAAAGTTTGAAGGAATAAACGATGATAAAATGGATGTAGCTGAAACAATAGCCTATGTTTATGATGCATTGTTGGAAAAGGGATACAACCCAGTAAACCAGATAATAGGATATTTATTGTCAGGAGATTCTAGCTATATAACTAGTTATAATAACGCTAGAACAGCAATAAAAAGATTTGAGAGAGATGAAATATTAGAAGAGGTAATATCAAAATATTTAAATATTGAGGAGTAAGAACATGCCAAAGAGAATTATGACTTTTATAATCTCTCTAATGCTTTTATTTTCGTCATTAATACCCGTATATGCAAAGGACAAGTCTGCTGATGATCTGCAGTTTGCCACTGAGATGGAAAGAGCCCATGGTGAAAAAGATGAATCAGCAGACTCTAATACGGCAAAAAATGATGGAAAAGTAATAATAATAGATATTAACAGAACAAGTTTAGAAAACTTTGAAAATATCAAAATACTGAGAGAAAAGCTTGATAAAGAGGGATATATAGGCTTGATGAATATTCGTGGAGATAAAGGCTATGATGATAGGAGAAACTATGCTACTATGGGTTCTACTGGTAGAGCAGATATAAGAAGTGATATACCTATGAAATTTAGTCATTCCAGCAAAGATAATGCAAGTGCATACAAGTCTGCTACAGGTCTAGAACCTGGCGAAATCAACCTGGAAAATATTAACAGTATGGATTTATACAATCAAACAAAAGGAGAGTATAAGTCTAAAGTTGGGTATTTGGGAGATACGTTGATTAGCAATGATAAAAAAATTGCAGTATTGGGAAATAGTGACTATTATGACGATGAAGGCAAAGCTTTGAATAATCGAGATTTTTGTCTAAGTGTTATGGATAGTAAAGGTAGAATATATGGTGGAAATATAGATGATATAAATAAGAAAAATTCTAATTTCCCATATGGTATATCTACAGACTATAAGAAATTGGAAAAGGAAACGGATAAATATTATAAAGAATCAGATTTATTATTTGTTAATCTAGGAGACACATTTAGATTGGATGAATATAAAGAAAATCTAAATGAAAAAACATATAAGAAAATGAAGTTTTCGATATATAATGAAGTGAGCAACTACATTGAATATGTAATGAATATGGCAGGTCCTAATGACACTGTGTACATAATGAGTTCTTTTCCAAGTAAACTTGATTATGCAAATAATAGAAGATTAGCTCCAATAGTTAGATTCGATATGTCTGACAAAACAAAGGGAATTCTTCAATCGTCTACTACTAGAAGAGATGGTGTATTGGCGAACATGGATATTGGAGTAGATGTTCTGAATAGATTTGGATTAAAAAATAAAGAAATGGTTGGTAGGAAACTTATAAGTAAACCAATGGGTAACAATATTGAATTTCTGTTGAAAGATTATAAGAAGATAGTTGCTGTATCGTCTATTAGAATGGAGATTATAAATATATATGTAACATTTATATCTATTTCTTGGTTAATAGCAGCGATTGCTTTATGGCAAAAACATAGAATACCAACAAAATATAGAAAAAATACATTATCTGTACTAAAAGAATTGGTTAAATTTGGTCTGATTATGCCATTGGCATTCCTAACAGCTCCAATATTTAATCCGACTTCAGGAGTCCAAATATCGATTGTAATAGTAGCTGTATCGTTGATTTATTACTTGCTGGCAAGGAAGTTATTCAAAAACGATGATATAATGCAAATCGGATTTTTCTCCATATTGATGATATTAATTATCACGATAGATTCAGCTATATCGACACCTCTGATGCAGAGTAACATCATGAGCTATGATCCTATGATAGGAGCAAGGTATTATGGTGTAGGAAATGAATACGAAGGTGTAACAATTGGAAGTGCAATCTTAGGATTTGCAGTGTTAGTGGAAAGAAAGAAAATACCTAAATGGTTAACAGCAGTGTTGCTGGCAATAATATTGTTTATATCAGCATATCCAGGAATGGGTGCTAATGTCGGTGGAGCAATATCAGAATGTATAGCATATTTAGCGTTTGTTTTATTGATATACGATGTTAAAATTGACTTTAAAAAGGCTATAATGATTCTAGTGGTGACAGCTCTTTTAGTTATTGCATTTGCAGGTGCGGATATAATGCTTGGAATGGAATCGCATTTGGGTAACTTTGTAGAACAGATCAGAATAAATGGACCTATGGAAGTTGTGTATGTGTTTGGAAGAAAAATAGCAATGAATGTACAGCTTGCACAAACTACTATATGGGTAAATATATTATTAGTAGGTTTAGTAATTCTTGCAATTACTATATTTAGACCGAATAAAAGTTTTTCTTTAATAAAAGAAGAACATGGAACTATTTATAATGGTTTCTTGGCTACTATAGTCGGTTGTCTAGTTACTTTATTGGTAAATGATTCTGGAATAATAGCAGCAGCTACTGATTCAATTTATCTTTTAATACCTATTTTAATAATATTAATTAATAAAGGAGTAAAAGATAAAATATGCTAAAAGGCAGAATAATGGGCTTGGATATAGGCGATAGAACTATAGGAGTTGCCGTGAGCGACCTTATGGGACTTACAGCCCAAGGTATTACTACAATAAGACGTGAAAGTAAGAAAAAGGATTTAGCGCAATTGAAAGAGATAATCAAGGAAAAAGAGGTTGACTATATAGTATCTGGTCTTCCTAAAAATATGAATGGTACTATAGGTCCACAGTCTGAAAAAGTAATGAAGTTTTGTGAGTTTCTAGAAAAAGAAACTGGGATGAGAATAGAGTATTGGGATGAGAGATTGACTACCGTATCAGCAGAAAAAATGCTAATAGATGGTGATGTGAGCAGAAAAAATAGAAAAAAAGTAATTGATAAGCTTGCAGCAGTTTTAATTTTACAAAACTATCTAGACTTTAAAAAATTCTAAAATAATAAAGACAGAAGACTTTTCTTCTGTCTTTTATTTTAAAAAACATTTGTAACAAAAAGATATCGACTATTGACATAGAATGAAATTTAGTCTATATTAATATTATGTATTATCAATTGAAAAAGGGTGGTTTTGATATGGAAAACACAATGGCAGTTCTAAAAGAAAAATTAAAAGCTACTGGGTTCAAGATTACTCCTCAGAGAAGGGCGATTATTGAAGTATTAATTGAGAATGAAAACTCTCATTTAAGTAGTGAAGAAATTTATGATAAGGTTCGTATCAATTGTCCAGAAATAGGTTTGGCAACTGTGTATAGAACTATGCAGTTACTAGATGAGATTAATGGAATCTCAAAATTAAACCTAGATGACGGCTGTATAAGATATGAATTGAATCTTGAAGGTGAGGATACTCATCACCATCACCATTTGATTTGTAAGGAATGCGGAACTATCATAGAAGTAAAAGAAGATTTATTAGATGAAATTGAAACAAAAGTAGAAAGTATGTATAACTTTAAAATAAAAGATCACGATCTTAAATTCTACGGTATTTGTGGAGATTGCTCTAGCAAATCTGAATAATTTTGATTATTATTAATGGAGGCACACAGTCGTTATTCGAATGTGTGCCTTTTGAGTTTTTGATATAAAATTATAAAATTAGACATAAGCTGTATTAAGCAAAAGTTTGCCATCTGAATATAAATATTGAACTCTGTCAATTAATGTGAAAAATCTATGCAAAGTGAAATAAAATTGCTAAAAACAATAAAAAAATCACTAAAATTTCAACAAAATTGCACATAAAATATCCGACTCTTAAATTTCCAAGGCTAAAATACTTTTTTGAAAAGGGATAAAACAATGGGATACCTCTCTTCGTGATAATATCACACATTAAATGAGTAGAGTATGCAAAAGTACCTATAATAGCTAAATCATTTACATTCAGTGTTCTTTCAATATAACTTAACAATAAATATATAAGTAAAATGATTAAAAGCGAATGAGTAAAAGATCTGTGGCTCATAATTGGAAAACTGGCTATTAAAAAAGTCAGTACAACCACTCCAATGTTAACTTTATAAAATAACATTATAAGAGCTATTAGTCCGATTAAACCGCTTAAAACAAGAGATCGAACTTTATTTGCGGTGACCTTTTTCTCAATAATTGTAATAAAGAGAAAGGAAATGATTATGCCGATGTATATATTACTGGATGTTTTCATATATAAATAAAAACAAAAAATCAAAAGGGAATATATTAAAAATGAATGTATTCTCTTGGTAGCCTTTTTGCTGATGAGCATGTTTAATACATTAGAATTTGCTTCGTCTATATCTGGAGCAACAGAAAGAAATGCTGCAACAGAAACTGTAATAGGTGTTAAACTTAATCCCATAGCAAGAGAAAGCTCTACTGCTGAGAGGGTACCTATTATAAGGTGTGATTTACTTTTCATAGCAACTCCTTTTAATAACTTTAATTAAATTTAATAATACCACCAGCTAAGACGCAATGTCAATCTATAAAAAAGCAGTGAGAAGAAGTAGTTGATTAGAAAAATATATATAGTATATAAAAATAAGATGAAAAATAGATTTTTAAAATTTTAGAATTAAAATAAAATATAAAATAATAGCAAATTTTATGATAAAAAACCATGAAATCGTTTACGATTTTAATAAATTATCTTAAGGAAAAGAATCAATTTAAAATGCAAGTATAAGAATAAAAATTAACTTAATGCATTTGATAATTAAAATTATATTTATAAAAAAAGATATTTATTTTTTATGAATATGTGGTATTATAGTACTAACGGTATTTTGTGTTCGTGATTAAATTAAGTAGGAAAGAAGAGGAGTAACAAATTTGGCAAAAAATAACAACGATAAAATAAAGATTATACCACTAGGCGGAATGAACGAAATCGGGAAAAATATGACTGTCATAGAGTATAAAGACGAGATAATAGTGATCGATGCGGGTCTTAGTTTCCCAGAGGATGAGCTCTTGGGAATAGACATCGTAATACCAGACATTACTTATCTAGTTAAGAATATTGATAAGGTGAAGGCTATATTCATAACTCATGGTCACGAGGACCATATAGGAGCTATACCTTACATACTTAAAAAGATTAATGTTCCAGTATACGGATCAGCACTTAGCATAGAATTAATTAGAGTGAAGCTAAAGGAGCATAGAATTACAAATGCTAAACTAAATATAGTTGAACCTAAGCAACATATAAAATTAAAAAATATGAGTATAGAGTTTATAAAAGTAAATCATAGTATACCCGATGCATATTCAATAGCAGTTCATACTAATCAAGGTGTAATTTATCATACAGGTGACTTTAAAATTGACTTGACACCTATAGACGGAGAGATGATGGATATACATAGAATATGCGAAATAAGTGATAAAGAAGGCATATTGTTGATGATGGCAGACAGTACCAATGCAGATAAGCCAGGCATGACGATGTCAGAGAAAAGCGTCGGAGAAGGACTAGAAGATTTATTCAAAAAAGCTCAAAATAGTAGAATAATAGTAGCTACTTTTGCTTCAAATATACATAGACTTCAGCAGATTGCTGATGTTGCAAAGATGTATAATAGAAAGGTAGCAGTTTCAGGAAGATCAATGGTAAATATAGTTGGTGTTGCAAAAGAATTAGGATACTTAAACACTGATGAAGATATTATAGATCTAAATGATATACACAAATATAAAGATAGTGAATTGGTAATAATCACTACTGGTTCACAGGGAGAGCCTATGTCAGCTTTGGCAAGAATGGCTAATTCCGAACACAAAAAGGTTGAAATTAAAAAGGGTGACTTGGTTATAATTTCAGCACATCCAATACCAGGCAATGAAAAAACTGTATCAAAAGTAATAAACTTTTTACTTGAAAAGGGAGCAGATGTAGTTTCTAGTGATATAGCAGATATACATGTATCTGGACATGCTAGAAGAGATGAATTAAAGCTAATGCAGGCATTTGCTAAACCTAAGTTTTTCTTACCAGTTCACGGTGAGTACAAAATGTTAAAGAGACATTCTGAACTAGCTAGTGAGGTAGGAACTGATCCAAATAACATATTTATCATGTCTAATGGAGATGTGTTAGAAGTAGATAAAAAATCTGCTAGAAAGGCAGGTAGAGTTCCTTCAGGAAGAATACTTGTCGATGGATTAGGTGTCGGTGATGTTGGAAATATCGTTCTTAGAGATAGAAAGCATCTATCTGAAGATGGTCTAATGACTATTGTAATAACACTTTCAAAAGAAGATGGTAGAATCCTTGCTGGACCAGACATTATATCAAGAGGATTTGTATATGTAAGAGAATCTGAAGGCTTAATGGAAGGTGCAAAAGAAATTGTTTTAAAAATATTTGAAACATGTGATAGTAAGAAAATAAAGGAATGGGCATATATTAAAAATACCATAAAAGATGAACTAAAAGAGTATCTTTATGTTAAAACAAAGAGAAATCCAATGATTTTACCGATATTGATGGAAGTATAATTAAGTGGTTATAAATTTTAAAAGGGGGATTTTCCCCCTTTTATTTTTATTAAAATTAAAAATATATGTATTTGTTAAGGAATAATTAATATATTATAATTAGAATAGTATATATAAAAATTAAAGCAATATACTATTCAAATACAAAATTAAATAATAGGCGGAGGTAACAATTTGAGTTTTGAATTTTTAAATAGTGTTTCGGATTTTTTGATAACACTGTTAGCGATTTTATTTGCAATATCAGTCCATGAGTTTGGTCATGCATTCGTGGCCCATTTAAATGGTGATGATACTGCAAAGGATGCTGGAAGAATGACTATTAACCCAATCAATCATATAGATCCATTTGGTATGTTGATGATGTTTCTAGTACATTTCGGATGGGCAAAGCCTGTTCCAGTGAATCCATACAACTATAAAAATGAAAAGATAGGAAATATTACAGTTTCATTAGCTGGTATAACATTTAATTTACTGTCAGCAATAGTATTTGCATTAATTAATAAATATGTAGGTGTAGCATCAATCAAGGCAGTAACGTATGCTTTGGTAATGTATAATATAGGTTTTGCTGCATTTAATATCCTTCCAATACCACCTTTGGATGGATGGAACCTTGTAGCTACATTCTTGCCAAGAGACGTAGTGTATAAGGTATATGAATATTCTAGGTATACAACTATAATATTTATTATTTTAATTATGACAAATGCATTTTCATATATTTTAAATCCTATATACATGTTTTTCTATAAAATAGTAATGTTGTTTCTGTAAAATGGGGTGAAGTAATGGATTATAGTATTCAAACAAAAAAGTATGAAGGACCTATGGAACTTCTTATGGACCTTATTCATAGAAATAAAATAGATATCACAGATATATCTATAGTTGAAATTACTGAACAATATGTAAACTATATAGATAATATGGGAGAGTTTGATCTTGATCTTGCTAGCGATTTTATAGATATGGCATCAAAGTTATTGGAAATAAAGTCTAGATATATACTTTATTTGAAGTACAATTTGGAAGAAGACGAAGATCCTCGTAAAGAATTGGTGCAACAAATTGAAGAATATCAAAAAATAAGAGAAATAACTGATGAATTAAGAGAAGAGATCAAAGAATATGAAGATAAGTTTTACAGAGAAAAAGAAGAATATATAGAGGATGAAGAATTAGATTTATCTGATATAACAATTGAAAGTGTAAAAAAACTGATAACAAAGTTGTTTAAAGAAATAGACAGTGAAGAAACTGAAGAATTATTAAATAAAAACGAAAAACTAAAGGATATTGTAAAAAATAAAAATATTAGTGTCGAATCAAGAATTGATTCTATTAGGCAGAATATGATTAGTAGAAAAAAAATAAAATTTAGTGAAGTTATAAAATCAGGAAGTAAGAAAGAAATTATAGCAAACTTCCTGGCAGTTTTGGAGCTAATAAAATTAAAAGAGATTGTTATCAAACAAGAAAGTATTTATGATGAAATAGTCATAGAAAAAAAAGAAAATGATAAAGAAATAGTCATAGAAGAAAGTATAACTGACAAAGAATATGAAAAAATAGAAAAAAAAGCAAATAGAAGATTTGCAAAGAAACAAAAAAAGATGTTAGATAATAATGTAAAACTAAACGATAATTAAGATAAAAATTAAAATAATACTCAAAATAATTTTTAATCGAGTATTTATAGTGTTTATTTAAGAAATATTATTCAAAAAAGATAATAATCTTTAAAAGATGATTATAGGTACGAAAGTGGTGTAATGAATGGAAAAAAAGGAAATTAAAAGAAGTGAAATAAAAAGCATAATTGAAGCAATTATGTTTTCATATGGAGAACCTGTGAGTATTAAAGATTTGAACCTAGCAATAAATGAAGAACTTGCTCCAAAAGAGATAGAAATTATGCTAGATATACTTATTGAAGAATACAAAGAAAATAATCGAGGTATTCATATAATTAAGTTGGGAGATAAATATCAGATGTGTTCTAACCCAGAATATGCTGATTTTATAAAAAAAATAATTGAACCAAGCAGAAAGAAAACCCTGAGTCAAGCTACATTAGAGACTTTGATAATAGTAGCATATAAGCAGCCTATAACAAAAACTGAGATAGAAAGTATCAGAGGAGTAAAGTGTGATCGAGTAATATCCACACTCTTGGATCAAAGCCTTATATATGAATCGGGTAGACTAAACAAGATTGGTAAACCAATACTGTTTAAAACTACAGATGAATTTTTGAAACTTTTAGATATTGAATCTTTAAATGAGTTGCCAAATAAAGATTTGGTTTCACAAAACTAAAATTATTTATAATACAATGAATTTATTGTATTGTATATATGAAAAAATTATGTAATTTTATTTAAAAATTTACTTTTTTTAAAAAAATATGATATAATATTATATAGTATACAAAATATTTACTATTAATTTATTTTTAAGTCAAAACAGAATAAATATAATAATCTGCTTTAATAAGAGAGTAGGAGGATAGTTATGGAAGATAAGGAATTAGCACTACTTTTGCTTGAAAACTTCAACATATTTGATAATATGATAAAAAATGTCACTGGCTCTGGCATGAAGAAAATACAAAAATTTACTACAAAACAATTTTTTACTTTAGAGCAAATGAAAAAGTACGACAAGATTGAGCTTAAGAATTTAAGCAAGGATTTATATGTATCTACATCAAGTCTTTGTATATTACTAAACAAAATGGTAGACAGCGACTATGTATTTAGAGAAGAAGATCCTAAAGACAGAAGAAATACCTTTTATGGTATGACTGAAAAGGGAAGAGAAGTATTGGCTGAAGAAGAAGATAGAATAGCTTCAGTTTTGGTTCAGAATATGAACGGTTTTGATGATAAGTTTAAAAAGAACTTAGAAAAAAGTTTAATGGTTCTTATAAAGGCAGCAGAAAAACTATATTAATATTGATTATATTTAGATGTTTTAATCTGAAAATCAGCATGTTTGTTTCAACAAACATGCTGATTTTTTTATTAAGAAATTTTTAGATATCATTTATAGTCTTATCTAAAACAGATCCTATAGAATCATTTATTATTAAGTTTGCATCTTTATCCATCATTGTGGAGCTTTTATTTATTAATACTAGATACTTACCACTGAAGTAGCTCAAAAATCCAGCTGCTGGATAGACTACTAGAGAAGTTCCTCCAACTATCAGCATATCAGCTTTTGAAATGGCGTTAATAGAATTTACAATTGTATCTTCATTTAAAGATTCACCGTATAACACAACATCAGGCTTTACCCTCGCTCCACATTCACTGCAGTGAGGAACAAGTCCAGGTAGCTTTAAAAACTCATCTAAATTATATTGTGCACTACATTGTTCACACGTATTTGAATTAACCGTGCCGTGAAGCTCGTATACAGTCTTGCTACCTGCCTTTTGATGTAAACCATCTATGTTTTGTGTTATGACAGCCTTGAGCTTTCCTTGGGCTTCTAATCTTGCAAGAGCTAAATGAGCTTTGTTGGGCTTTGCATTAGGATAAATCATATTTTCTTTATAAAATTTAAAAAAATCTTCTGGATAACGTTTATAAAAAGTATGTGATACCAACTCTTCAGGTGAAAAGTGTTGATTTAATTGCCTACTGAATAGCCCGTCAGAGCTACGAAAATCGGGTATATTTGATTCAGTAGACACACCAGCTCCACCAAAAAACACGATATTTTTTGATTCATCTATAAAGCTTTTTAGTTGTTCTATTTTTTTATCATTCATAATGTTACCTCCCTTTGTCTTAATTATATCACATAGAAGATTAATAATAAAATTGATAGAAATTATTAATTTCTTGTTGTAACTATAAATTACAGCATAATAAAAATCATCCACTACAATTCGCAGTCATTCAAAAACTGTAATAATTGTAATAGATGATTTAATTAAAATTTATTATGCAGTTGCGTCAATTTTTTTGAAAAAAGAAGTTTTTTGACTAATTCTTTTAAATATTACAACACCGATAATTGTGACTACAAGCTGACCTATCAATATACTAGTTCCAGTAATTAATAGAGGAGCATGTACAACAAAATATAATTCACTAGCTACAAAAATACCACATAGTATAGAATAAATTACTGCATTGCTATATGGATTTTTGACAAAATAGCTAATTGTATAGGAAATCATACATATACCTACTCCGACTAGTACGTCAACTATACCTAGTTGACTAAATAGGTTTGCAAGTAAAACTCCTATAGTGACTCCGGGAATGTACTTTCTATCAAAGAAAGGAAGTACAGCCATTATTTCGCTGAATCTAAACTGAACAGCCCCATAGCTAAGTGGGTTAATCAGGGTCAACACCACATAAATTGCACAAACAAGTGCATTTCCAACCAAATCTCTTACATTAAAATTTTTCATAAAAAAATCCTCCTAGTTTTATTTATTGACAGGATGGTTTCGAACTGTCATATATTTGCAATAAACTATAAAAATATGTTTATTGTCAAACTACATATAATATTATACATCAAAGTTGTAAAAAATAAAGAGTCATATTTAAATTGAAAAAAATTTCCAAAAAAACAAGAAAACATATTGACACTTGATAAAAAGAGTATTAATATGTAAAGAATTGCGTTGAAAAGATTATGATTATAGTAGAAATAAGAATATAATGCTGAAAAAATAAATTAGGATTTTAACTATATGTAACTTATTTGTAACTTTTGGCATTTATTATTTACAAAGTTGTAATTATTTGCTATAATGAATTTATTAATTTTTAGGAATAGGAGTGATATTTTTGAAAACAAAATTAGTTCTATCTACGTTAGCTATGCTTCCAATATTGGGTGTAGTTGCGTCTGCAGATAGTATGGGAATAGTAAATTATGAATTTGTTAATATAAGAGTAAATCCAAGTATAAATGATAGTGTAAAGTTTGTATTAAAAAAGGGCGACAAAGTTCAAATAGTATCAGAAAAAGATGGTTGGGTAAATATAAAATCCAATAATAAAGATGGTTGGGTTCAAAGTAGTGCAATATCTAAAACAAATGAAACAAACAATATAAAGAGTTCACCTAAGTCAAGCAATATGGTTGTAAATAATGATTCTTTAAACCTTAGAACAGCACCTAGCACAAATGGTAAGGTAATAGCTGTGTTAAAGAAAGGTGACAAAGTTAAGGTATTAGAAGAAACCGTTGGTTGGTCAAAGGTTGATTGCAATGGAAAGCAAGGATATGTATCGACTAAATTTTTAGTTCCTGATGGTAGTGTAAACAAGTCAAAATCAATGACAGTTACATCAAATAACCTTAATGCTAGAAAGACTACAAGTGTATCAAGCGAAAAGGTTTTTACTTTGAAAAAAGGGGATACAGTAGAATTTGTTTCTGAAAGCAATGGATGGTCTCAGGTCAAGTTTAATGGTAAGGCAGGGTATGTTTCATCATATTACCTAGAAGAAGGTATTGACGATGTAGATGATAATACAGGAAATAATGGAAACACTGAAAATCCTCCAGATGTAGAAGACAATAACAATCCAGATAAGACTTCACCAGATGGCACAGTAAATTATGTGAATATGGGAATGAGTTTGTCTAAATTTGTGGATCTTGAGATGTCAACTACTTTAAATGTTAACTCTGCAGGTGGTTGGAAGCCAGCTACAAAAGATGAATTGATGCATTATATGAATCCCAAAAACTTTACTGATGAGGCTGGGATGATGCAGTTTGCAGAATTAAACAGATACACTGATGATTTGACAGTAGATCAGTTAAACCAGTATTTAAATAAAGTATGTCCGTCTGGCAATGTATTTCATAATCAGGGAGCAGCATTTATAAATGCGGCAAAGAAGAATAATGTAAATGTATTATATCTTGTTGCTCACTCAATGTTAGAAACAGGACATGGAACATCAACTCTTGCAAAGGGAGTAATGTATAATGGAAAGAAAGTATATAACTTCTTTGGAATAGGCGCAGTAGATGGAAATGCAGTAAATGGTGGAGCAGCAACAGCATATAAGAATGGTTGGACAACAGTTGTAGCAGGTTTAGACGGTGCTGCAAACTGGATATCAACAAAATACATTCACAATGATCAGTATAGACAATATACTCTTTATTCAATGAAGTGGTCAAAAGATGTCATGTGGCATCAGTATGCAACTGATATAGCTTGGCCTAGCAAAATAGGAAAGAAAATGCATGATATATCAAAGTATTCTACAAATCTGCATGCCATAAATTATTTAGTTCCACAGTATCAATAATAATTTTATTGTGTAGTTCTAATAAGTTATTTAATATTTAAAACTAACCTATCTAGATAAAATTTAGAAGTACCCCAGCTGTAGATATTAAATAAACTAAGTAAATAATAGTATATAATAAATGATATTTAGAGAGTTGGTTGTTCTTACAGGTTGCCAACTCTTTTTTTATATAAGGGTTTAATTTAACCTTTATATTGTTGACAAGGATAGAGTAGACGTTTATAATTTAATGTACACTATTTTTAAAATGAATTATTGTTGTTTATAAAATAAATAATGAGAAGAGGTAATAAGATGAGTGATAATATCGAGCTTGAATCAAAAGCTATAGATACAGAAAGTACAGAAGAATTAATTGAAGAAGATCATACTTTTGAAGATTCTAAAAAAATAATAAATGAAATAATAGTAGAACTATTTAATAATATTATGATGATTGAAGAAAAAGCAGTTAGAATGAGAGGCATCTCAGACCTATCAATGAGCGAAATACATGCTATAGATGCAATAGGTATAGGAGAAGAGGGGAAGATGATGTCAGAAGTCGCAGAAGAGCTCCACATTACTATGGGAACACTAACAGCTACTATGACAAAACTAGAAAAAAAAGGATACGCAAAAAGAGAAAAAGACCCTACAGATAGGCGTGTTGTACTTGCATCTCTAACAAGAAAGGGAGAACTTGCCAATAAAATACATAAAAATTTCCATGATGAGATGATTGATAGGGTTATGATTGACTTAGATCTTCATGAAGATAAAATATTAATTAGATCTCTAAGAAATATTAATGAATTTTTCATAAAAGAATATTTAGCAGATTAATATATAATAAAAATGGACACTTATAAATTTATAAGTGTCCATTTTTATTATATATTTGTTGAATCAGACTTCTAAAATTCTTTATAAACTATATTTATTATGGTATAATGATAAAATGTAAATAATTATGTAATAATTAATATAAAATATATAAATATAGGAGGTATTAGGGAATTTCCCGAATAAATTATGAGCAAAGAATTAGCTGAATTATTATTCCCAAATATTGATAAAACAATAGAATATTATGAAGAATTATATCCTGAAAGAGAATTAGGAAAAAAGGCAAAGGTAACTAGACTAGGACCAAGTCCTACAGGATTTATACATCTTGGAAACCTTTATGGTGCACTTGTCGATGAAAGAATGGCACATTTAAGTGAAGGTCCAATGTTACTTAGAATAGAAGACACTGACCATAAAAGAAAGGTTGAAGGATCAGAAGAATTAATAATAAACTCTTTGAAATTCTTTGGAATAGAGTTTGATGAAGGTGTTACTCTAGATGGTGAGGATGGAATATATGGACCATATAGACAGAGTGATAGAAAAGAAATCTATCAAACAGCTGCCAAATATCTTACAGAAAAGGGATATACATATCCATCTTTTATAACTGAAGAAGAAATGGCTAGCTTAAGAGAAGAGCAAGAAAAAGAAGGCGTAAATACTGGTTATTATGGTAAGTGGGCAACAGATAGAGATCTTACGTTTGATCAGATAAAGGAAAAAATAGAAGCAGGAGAAGCTTGGACTTTAAGATTAAAGTCAGGTGGAGATCCTGAAGTAGCTATGAAATTTAAGGACGGTATACGTGGTGAAATAACAGTTAGACAAAATAATCTAGATGTTGTTTTACTTAAAAATAATGGTATTCCTACATATCATTTTGCTCATGTAGTAGATGATCATTTTATGAGAATAACAGATGTCGTAAGAGGAGAAGAGTGGCTTTCAACTTTACCAATACATCTAGAATTATTTTTTGTTATGGATTGGAGAAGACCAAACTATAACCATACAGCACACTTAATGAAGATAGAAGATGGTGGAAAGAAAAGAAAGCTTTCTAAGAGAAAGGATCCTGAACTTTCACTAGAATATTATATGAGAGATGGATATTTCCCAGAGGCTGTAACAGAGTATTTAATGACTCTTATGAACTCAAACTATGAAGAGTGGAGAATGAAAAATCCAGATAAGTCTTATAAAGAGTTCAACTTTAAAACAAAACATATGAGTTCTTCAGGGGCTTTATTTGATTTAAATAAACTAAATGATATCTCAAAAGATGTTCTTGTAAAGATGTCAGAAGAAGAGATCATGAACTTTATGATGGAATGGTCATCTAGATTCAATAAAGAAGCTCATACTCTACTTACAAAGTATCATGATGACATAGTAAAGCTTCTTTCAATCGGAAGAGGTGGCAAAAAGCCTAGAAAAGACTTGATGAATTGTACGCAGATAATGGACTTTATTGGATATTATTTTGATGAAGGATTTAAGCATGAAGATTCTCTTCCAGAAAGAGTATCTAAGGATGATGCAAAGAAGATAATTTCTCAGTATGTAGATATGTACAATCAAGAAGATACAAATGAAGAATGGTTTGAAAAGGTAAAAGAAATTACTGATAGTAATGGATTCACTTCTAATAATAAAGAGTTTAAGAAAAATCCAGAAGCTTACAAGGGAAATATAACAGACGTGTCAACTGCAATTAGACTAGCTGTAGTAGGCAGAACCCAATCACCAGATCTTTGGAGCATTCAACAGATAATGGGAGAAGATAGAGCAAAGACTAGAATTAATATGTTTTTAGAAACTCTATAAAAATTTTAGCGTCAATATCATTTGGTATTGGCGCTTTTTTAGCTAGATTTTTATCCTCTTAAAGATAAAAACATTAAAACGAACGAAAACAAAGAAAAACGTAAGTATTTTTCGTAAAAGTATCTATTAAAATACCGACAGCTCTCTAAAATACGAACATTAACTCGGATGATACAGCTATAAAATTCGTAATAAAGGCGTTTTTAAGCAAAAAAAAGAAAAATAAATAAATAAAATACGAATTTACCCTTGCAAAAAATCTCTAATACGAATAAAATAGAGATATGAAGTTAAAACATACGATTTTATCGTTTATAATATTTATAATAGGGAGCTGATGATATGAAGAAATTTGAACAATTATACGAAGGTAAGGCTAAAAAAGTTTTTAAGACAGATGTAGAGGATTATTTAATAGTTTCATACAAGGATGATGCCACTGCTTTTAATGGATTAAAAAAAGGGACTATCTCAGGTAAAGGCGAAATTAATAATTTAATGTCTAATCAATTATTCCAATATTTAGAAAAAAATGGAATATCCACTCATTTTGTAGAAACTATAGATGAGAGGGATACAGTAGTTAAGTCAGTTGAAATAGTACCACTTGAAGTAATTGTTAGAAATGTTGCAGCAGGAAGTTTTTCCAAGAGACTAGGAGTTGAAGAAGGCTTAGAGTTTGATCAACCTACAGTAGAGTTTTCATATAAAAATGATGATTTGGGAGATCCTCTAATCAATGATTCATTTGCAATAGCACTTAAGCTTGCTAGCCAAGATGAAATAGATAAGATAAAGGACATGGCCCTTAAGATAAATGATTTACTAAAAGCATATTTTATAGAAAGAAATATAAAGTTAATAGATTTTAAATTGGAGTTCGGAAGATTCCACGGAGACATAATATTAGCTGATGAAATATCACCAGATACATGTCGTCTTTGGGACAAAGATACTAACCAAAAATTGGATAAGGATAGATTCAGAAGAGATATGGGAAATGTAGAAGACGCATACTCAGAAGTAAGAAATCGTCTTGGATTCTAGGAGTAGATTATGAGAGAAGAAATTATGACAGGTCTAGGTGAAGAGTGTGGAGTATTTGGTGCATATGACTTTGATGGAGAAGATGTAGCATCTTATATTTATTATGGCTTATTTGCCCTACAACATAGAGGACAAGAAAGCGCTGGCATATCTGTAACCAATACCTCAGAAAATTGTAAAAATGTAATGTTTCATAAAGATCAAGGCTTAGTAGATGAAGTATTTACCAAAAAAACACTAAGATCTTTAAAAGGAAATCTAGGCGTAGGTCATGTGAGATACTCTACTGCAGGTGGTGGAGGTATAGAATGTGCCCAGCCATTTGTTATTCACTATATAAAGGGTATACTTTCTATGGCACATAATGGTAATCTGACAAATGGAGTAGAATTAAAGCAAGAACTTGCAACTACGGGAGCTATATTCCAAACAACTACAGATTCAGAAGTTATAGCCTATCTTATAGCAAGAGAAAGATTACATACATTGTGTATAGAAGATGCAGTAAAAAGTGCAACACAAAAGTTACAGGGAGCATTCTCTTTAGTGGTATCAAGTCCTGCTAAGTTAATTGGTGCAAGAGATAGATTTGGATTTAGACCACTATGTATAGGAAAGAAAGACAATACATATTTTTTAAGTTCAGAAACAGCGGCTCTAGATACAATTGGGGCTGAATTTGTGAGAGATGTAGAGCCAGGAGAAATAGTTACCATAACTGAAGGTGTTATAAAATCAGAAAAATTTGCTGAATCTACAAAAACAGCTAGATGTATATTTGAATATATATATTTTGCAAGAACAGATAGCTATATTGATGGTCAGAGTGTTTATTCATCTAGAGTAACTGCAGGTAAGCTTCTTGCGGATAAATTTCCAGTGGAGGCAGATTTGGTAGTTGGTGTTCCAGAATCAGGTCTAGCAGCAGCAGTAGGTTATTCACAGGCATCAAAAATACCTTATGGAATGGCTTTTTATAAAAATAGCTACGTTGGTAGAACCTTTATTAAACCAAGTCAGAATGAAAGAACATCTGGCGTACAGGTTAAACTAAATGTTATAAGAGAAGTAGTGAAGGGAAAAAGAATAGTAATGGTGGACGACTCTGTTGTTAGAGGGACTACTATTAGAAATATAGTTAAAATGTTAAAGGATGCTGGTGCACTAGAGGTTCACGTTAGAGTGAGCTCACCACCATTTAGGCACCCTTGCTACTATGGAACAGATGTACCTAGTAGGGACAACCTTGTGGCAGTTAATCATACCGTTGAAGAGATAAGAGATAGCATTAATGCAGATTCATTGGGTTATCTACCAATTGAAGACTTAGATCAATTATGTCCAGGCCTAGAATTTTGTGATGCTTGCTTTACAGGAAATTTTGTTGGAGGAGTTGCATCTGAAGAAGAAGAGAATGGATGTTGCCTTACAAAATTAGTTTAAGATAAATTTAAATATTTAAAAGCGGTCATATTAATATGACCGCTTTTGTATATAACTTATTATTTGCTCTAAATTATTTAGCAGTTATACTGAAAATTATTTTATTAGGTATTGATATTTCTCCACCAATAACATTTATTGATTCCATATTATTTTCTTTATACCAGTTGTTGACTTCAAAGTTGTTACTTTCTTCAACCAGTACAAGTGGTGTATTTGTTTTTGAAATAATAGATCCACTAACTAGAGCATCAACTCCAGTTTTTCCATTTGCTATATGAATAGATTTTGCATTTGGATACGCCTTTTTTGCTATTAGAGTTGAAGTTTCATATCTATTATTACCAGCAATTCTATCAATTTTATAATTTCTTAATGAACTTTCTACATTTTTATTAATTGATTTATCACCACCTATAATATGAATATTTTTAATCTTATAATCTTTTAAAAATGCCTTTGTTTCACTTGGAAGCATATTAGGCCTTGTTAGAAGTACGGGTTTGTTTAACTTAGTTGATAAATTGGCAACTGAAAGTCCATCAGATATATTTGTTCCATCAATCAAAAATACGTCATCGCATATTTTTTCTTCACCAAGGAGTTGTTTTGCTAATTCTGTAGATGTTTCATATCTATTATTACCAGCAATTCTATCAATTTTCACATTAATATTCTCAAGGTCTTTTTTTATTGAATTGCTTAAAGTATTTTCTCCACCTACTATAGTTACATTACTTGCACCCAGCCTTTCAATTTCTTTTATTACACTTTTATCAATATTATTTCTATTAGAAAGAAGTATTGGTGCATTTAACTTATTTGCAATCATAGATGATGTAAGTGCATCTGTAAACGCTGTAGAAGATACAATTACAGCATGATCACTTTTATTAAAGTATTTCTTTGAAATATTTGCAGATGTAGCGATTCTATTTTCACCAAATATTCTAGTGTATTTTTCATGCTTTGAAATATTTGAAGAAGATCCAGAAGAGGTATCTTTTCTTAATTCAATAGTATGGTACTTACTAGAATTAAAGATTTCCATATGTTTTGGGTTGTTAGTGTACAATTTTACAACTGCCTCTTTTTTATCATCATTAAGATTGTCATTAAATGCTTTATCATCTAAAAATTTTAGGCTGTTTGGTAAAGTTACTTCTTTTAAAAGACAACCCTTAAAAGCATTTGCTTTTATAGATTCTACTCCTTCTCCTAATATAATTTCTTTTGTATGTCTAAATTTTTTGTTTTCCTCAAATCCAAATTCAGCAATATTCTTTACATTTCCAGGAATTCTAATTTTTTCACATCTTTGGGCTGAAAAGGCTTTTCTTTCTATGTCAGTAACAGTAGAAGGAATATTTATTTCAGTAAGTGGTGCGCCAACAAATGCTGATTGTCCTATAACTTTTACCCCTTCTGGAATTTCAATATTTGTTAATTGAATATTTCTAGAAAATATTCCATCTGGAACTTTATCCATAGATTTAGAAAGCTTTGCTTTTTTAGTGGGGTTTAATGAAAAAACACCAGTTCCCATTGAATTTACTGAATCGGGTATCAGGATTTCCTGCAACTGATTTCCGTTAAAAGCTAATGTCCCAATATGATTTAAATCTTTAGGGAAATTAATATTTCTTAAAGAATTATATTTAAAGGCTAAATCACCAATGCTAGTAACTGTTTCAGGTATTATAACACTAGTGAGACCTTCTGGAGACTCTATAGTATCAGTTGATAGTATTATTCCATCAGTAACTTCAAAGGCTTTATTTCCTATTGCGGTCACTTTCTCACCTGAAGGAGTAGTATTTGGAATGATTAATTCTTTGTTCACTTTGAATTTATTTTTTCCACTTTCAGAGTATCCCGTTATTGTACTTCCTTCATAGGAAAAGTCACTTGTAGTCCATTTCATATGTTCTGCTATTTCTAAATTTTTACATAGATCAGTTAATTTTTCTAATGATTTATCTATATCATCTTGCGTTACATTAGCTTTGTCAACAATAGTTTTTGAATTATTTATCTGATCTATCAGGTTAGACCAGCTTTCCTTTGTATACAATTCTTCTTTTAATTTTTCTAATTCTAATATTTTACTTATTAATATTTTTTTATTTATATCGATTGATTCCAAATTATTCATTGACTCTGATAACTTAGATAATTCATCATTGATATCTTCTTGCTGAGCATCTTCATTCTTAAATGTTATTTTTGCTTGTTTTAATATTTCTATAAAGTTGTTCCAAGAAACTTTCTTATAATCATCAGACTGTAAGGAATTAGCAAGTTCTATTTTTTCATATAAATCTTTTCTAACTACATTTTTACCTTTCAAGATGAATTTTTGATATTTACTTCCATATATATATGTGTCATTAGTTAAATGGCTAGGATTTCTAGTATATAAATGTACAACTCCATAATTTTTATCCTGAGTGTTATCTTCAGTATTTACTATTTTTTCCATACCAGGGTTATTTGCAAATACGTATTCTTTAATCTTAAAGATACTATAGGGTAAATGTACGCTTTTTAAATTATTGTTTTTAAAACTGAAATTATCAATCTGTATAAGTTTAACGTCATCAGAGAACTCAAGATTATCAATTTTATTGTTACAGAAGGATTCATTTCCTATTTTTACTACACTAGAGGGAATGTATAACTCTTTAATATTGTTATTTTTAAAAGCATAAGAATCAATTGATTTAACTCCATTTGGAATATCGATATCAGTAATATTATTATTGGCAAAAGAGTTGATATCTATTATAAAATTATTATACCCATCATTTATTTTTGGCAATTCTAAATTATTTATACCTAGACCATCAAAAGAATTTTGACCTATTCCTCTTATCTTTTTAGTTACTTTTTTACCGTTTTCCAAGACTTCAATACTATTAGGAAGTACGAGATTTTTATTTGTTTTAATTTTTGTTTTTCCACTATCTGAAAGTCCAGTTATAGCAAAGTACTCTCCGCCTTGAAGAATAGTAGAAGGGCAGTTGCCATATATGAAATCATTTTGATTCCATTTTTCCGATTCTACGTTAGAAGAATCTTTTACTATTTTCACGTCAAGATTTACATCAATTTTTTTTAAAAGATCATTATTTATATCATTATCCATAAGATCATTTTTATTTATGAGAGAGTTATTTATAGGTGTAAAAAATCCTTTTATATTTGTTGTAGAGATAGTCGAAGTGTCTAAGTCATCAATATTCCATTCTAATTCAGATTCGTAAACCTTATCTGCATTAGATGTATTTTTGTTTACAGATCTAAAACCAGACTTCAAAGCAATCTTTGATAACTCATTTTTTACATCATTTTTACTAGTGTTTTGTTTGATTTCAAGGCTACCCAAATCAATTAACATATCAGCACCCTTTTGGAAAGAATTTGGAAGTACTGTTATGTTTCTATATTTAGGTAATTTTAGAGTTATATAGTTGTTTGGAATAGAATTTTCAACAAAAAATAATGAAGAACCTTCTTCAGCTACTTTTAAATCTATTTTATTATCAATCTTTTGAAAAGCATTTGTTTCAAAGGTAGATAAATTCTTTCCAAGATAAATTTCTCCCGAAAGGCTTGTACACTGAGAAAATGCAAGTTTATTTATTACTTTTAAAGAGTCAGGTAACTGAACTGTTTGTAGATTTTTATTGGCAAAAAAGGCAATATTATCGATTACTTCTATGCCTTCTGGTATGATTAAATTCTCTATTCCACATTTTGAAAAAGAAGCTTCTCCAATTATTTTTATAGTTGAACTAAAATCAACCTCTTTTAGGGTTGTATTTCCCATGAAGGCTTGCTTTTCTATTGACTCAAGTCCTTCACTAAATGATATTTTTTCTAGATTTTTACTAGCAAAAGCTTTTGGACCTATTTTTTTCACACTGATACCATTAATTTTTTCTGGAATTACAATTTCTTTAGAGTTTCCATTATAATTTGTAATAGTATTATTTTTCTCATCAAACTCATACTCATTATTTATGACTGGGTTTGACTGCAATATTTCTTTAGAGAGATCGTTTTCTTGCGCGAAAGACATGCTGGGCATCGCTGATACAGAGAGTAGCAGCGAAAGTGTTATTGCTGAAATTTTTTTAAACATTATTATCCTCCTATGAATAATTATTAGATATATTCTGTAAAGCCTATAAATAAGTTGAGATATTTGACTGTGTCAAGTTTTTTAAAATAATAATCATTTTATTTATCTATAGTTTACTATATTAAATTATATATAATATTATTCTTTTAAACTAGTAAATATTGCCTATAAACTAGTAATATCGAAAAGTTTAATTTCAATATTACTACAAATAGATTAAATCTATTTCAAAGATCTCCTTTATTTATAAAAAATATAAAAAAAATCAACAAAAATCCTAAAATAAAGGTATAATATGTATTGATAAAAATATTTTTTAGGAGAGTGCTATGAAAAGGATAATTTTAGCCGGTGGTGGACATGGACATATTAATATCTTAAAAGAGTTAATAAATAACCCTACAGTAGATTATGAAATACACTTAATCACCGACTTCAATAAACAATATTATTCAGGTATGTTACCTGGATTTGTCGAAGGTATATATAAGGAAGAAGAGATTTCTTTTGATGTAAAAAATCTTTGTGAAAAAGCGGGCGTAAATTATATAAATGAGAAGATAATAAAAATTGATTCAGATGAAAAATCAGTCAGTACTATTTTGATGGATGATTATATTGAAATCAAAGAAAAGCCGAGCAGTTATAAAGAAAAATGGTATTTGGAAAATAAATCAAAAATAAATACATATGAATTTGATTTTATATCGATGAATTTGGGTTCCTATTCTAAAAAATATTTTCCAATAGACTCAAGAAATTCTAGATATGTAAAACCAATATGTGAAATAGTAGACTTTAAAAATTTATTGGATACTAAAGAACATTTTATTGATAAATTGACATTTAAAGAAATGATTATTATAGGGAGTGGAGCATCGGCTATTGAGCTTGCCATTTCGATAAACATTAAGTATCCAAATATAAATGTAAAGATAATATCTTCTAGTAAAGAACTTGCTTGTAGGTTTAATAAGGGTTCTAAAGGTAAGCTGAGAGAAATTTTAAAGGCAGAAGACATATCTTTCCAATTAAATGAGGACTTGATAGATGTAGATAGAAAAAATAAAAGAATTAAAACAGATAAAGGATCTTATAGCTATGATTATCTCATAATATCTAGTGGTATAGAAGCATGTGATATTGAGTATAAAGGATATGAAACAACAGAAGATAACTATATATTAGTTGATGATAAATTATGTGCAAATAATTTTTCTGTATGCATGGGAGATATGATTTGTTTAAAGTCAAATCCTAATATTCCCAAGGTAGGTGTTTTTGCTCTTAGGCAAGCTCCTATTCTTTTTAAGAATTTAATAAACATGCTAAATAATAAAGAGCCTCAGTACAAATATACCCCACAGAAAAAGTATCTACAAATTTTAAATTGTGGATCTCAAAAAGCAATTATTAATTATGGAAATCTATCTATCTATGGGCGTTTGGCTTGGATGCTAAAAGATCATATAGATAAAAAATATATGAATGTATAGTTATGTAATAAAAACACAAGGTAAATAAATAGCAAAGGTTTATAACTGATGAAGTGTATAAACCTTTTTGCAATAAAATAATTGTATTAATTCATCAATATATCGATACAATTGAGCCTCATAATTTATCTGTTTGATATTTTTCATAAAATTGACTATACCATTATAAATAGGTTATAATTAAGGTTAGTTTAATTTTAGACTACGGATAGTAAAGAGAGGTAAGATAATGATTTTAATATTAGCAGAAAAACCTTCTGTAGCTAAGACAATAGCATCTTTTTTAAGTGCAAAAACAAGAAAAGATGGATATTTTGAAGGAAATGGTTACATTGTCACTTATGCTGTAGGACATTTGATATCACTTTGTGATATGAAAGAATATGATAAAGAAAAATATTCTGGTTCTTGGAAAATGGAGAATTATCCATTTATTCCTACAGAAAAATTTAAATTTAAAGTAGACAAAACAAAAAATAAGCAATTCAAAACAATAAAAAGTTTGATAGCAAGAGATGATATCGAATACATAATAAATGCAACTGATAATGATAGAGAAGGAGAGCTAATCTCCTTTTTAATCTTTATGAAGGCTAAAAATAAAAAGCCAGTTAAGCGTATACTTGTCAACGAATGGACTCCAGAAGACATTACAAGAGGAATGAATTCATTAAAAGAAAATGAGGATATGAGAAATATGCAGGCAGCTGGATATACAAGGCTTTTAACTGACTGGTTGATTGGTATTAATTTTACTTGCATAGCAACACTTAAGTACGGAAACGGCAAAATGTTGAATATTGGAAGGGTAATACTTCCAACAGTAAAGCTGATATATGATAGAGAAATGGAAATTAAAAACTTTATTCCTAAAATATATTATGAAATTGAGGGAAGTTTTAAAGCAAAAGATGGTGAGTATATAGGTAAGTATCAAAAAAAGAAAGAAAGTAAATTTGATACTTTAGAAGATGCAAAGGCAATTGTGGAGAGTATTCAAAAGGATACAGCTTTGATAAAGAGCAAAAAGGTAACTAACTCTAAGGAGTACTCTCCAAAATTATTTTCTTTGACATCTTTGCAAGGTTATATAACATCTAAATACTCCTCTTTTACATCAGATAAGGTCTTGAACGTTTGTCAAAGCCTATATGAGGGAAAAGGTAAGGGAGGCTTTATAACATACCCTAGAACTGATTCAATGTATCTCGAAGAAAGTCTTGCAAGTAAGGTTGAAAAGAGTTTAAATATTATAAAGGATGGTCATAGGTGTGAAGAGTCAATTAAGTTTTCCAAGAGTAAAAGAGTTTTTGATTCAGCAAAAGTAGAAAGCCATAGTGCTATCATACCTACCTATATAATTCCGTCTGGATTAAGTGGAGATGAAAAAATAGTTTATGAAGCTATTAGAGATAGATTCCTAACAAATTTTATGCCTCCAGCAGAATACGAAAATACTGAAATAATAACAGATGTAGAGGGGCATGAATTTATATCTAAGGGGAAAGTACTTATTAAAAAAGGATTTTTGGAACTATATCAGAGGGAAAATAAGGCCAATTTGCTTCCTTTAGTAGAAAAAAATGAAGAAGTTGATATTTTAGACATCTTGCCAATAGAAAAAACTACGACACCACCAAAGTCATATACGGAAGATACCTTATTAAAAGCTATGAAAAACTGTGGAAAAAATGTATCAGAGGATGATACAACAGTCTTGTCAGGTTATTCTATAGGAACTTCAGCGACTAGAGCAGATGTATTAAAGAAGATACGTCAAGTAGGTTATGTCAAAAAAAATGGTAAAAGTTATGCTATTACAGAGTTAGGTAGTAATTTAGTTGAAATATTTCCAGTTAAAAATTTATTTGATGTTGATTTTACTGGTAAACTTGAAAAGAATCTTCTGGATATACAAAAGGGTGAGTATAATAGAAAAGAATATCTAAATATGATTTGTAAATTTGTATATGAAAATGTGAACCAAATAAAAATGGGACCTAACGCCGACATAAACACTGACAAAATGGTTTATAATCCAAAAACTAAAAAGTTCGTAAAAGAAAGTAGCTTTACTTTAGCTAAAAAAAATACCAAGGGGTATAATAAAAATATAAAAGATTCAAATAAGTCTGAGGCTAAAGAAAAAACTAATACAAAAAAGAAAAACAATAAAAATATAGATGAAAACACAGGGCTAGAGATTATAGCTGAGTGTCCTGAGTGTGGAAAAAATATTTTAGAATCAAAAAAGGCATTTGCATGTGAAAATTATAAAAATTGTGGATTTACAGTATGGAAAAATGATCCATTACTTTCTTCATTCAGCAAGAAACCAAATAAAACCTTTATTAGAGGACTTGCAAATAAAAAAACGGCCTCTTTAAAATCTTTATTAGATGCGAATGGCAATAAATTTGATTCAAAATTTACATATATAATAGATGAAAACAATAAATTAAAACTACGTATTTTGACCGAATAATTTTATTATGATATAATTGTTCTGAAAAATTATTAGGAGGAAAAATGGCAGAAAATAAATTAGCTGGAACAGGTTGTCAAGCACCTATTCCAGATGAAGATAAAAAAACTTTAAAAGAAATTGAAAAAAGTATTACAAAAAGATATAGAAAGAAAATTTGGTCAAAGTTTATAAAGGCCATTAAAACATACAATCTTGTACAAGAAGGCGATAAGGTTGCGGTAGCAATTTCAGGTGGAAAAGATAGTATTTTGATGGCGAAGATGTTTCAAGAATTAAAAAGACATTCTCCTGTGAATTTTGATGTAGTGTATATAGCGATGGATCCTGGCTATCATACGAGCATACGTCAACTTTTAGAAGAAAATTGTGAATATCTTGAAATTCCTATAGTTACTTTCGAGTCACAGATTTTTGAAGTAGCAGATCGAATTGCCAGTGATTATCCTTGCTATATGTGTGCTAAGATGAGAAGAGGAGCTTTGTACAATAAAGCCCAAGAGTTAGGATGCAACAAGCTAGCTCTAGGACATCACTATGATGATGTAATAGAAACTACAATGTTAAATATACTTTGCTCTGGAAACTTTAAAACAATGCTTCCAAGATTAAAATCAACAAATTTTGATGGATTAGAGCTAATAAGACCACTATATTACATAAGAGAAGAGGATATAATAAAGTGGATTAAATATACTGGTATATGGCCACTTAATTGTGCATGTATGGTAGCTGCTAAAAAAACTGGAAATAAAAGATTTGAGATAAAAGATTTAATAAAAAATCTATCCAAAGATTTTGTAAATGTAGAAAAATCTATATTTAGAGCAGCTGAAAATGTAAATGTCGATTCAATTTTAGGATGGCAAATGAACGATGAAAAACATAGTTTTATGGAAAGATTTGACGATGACATCCCTTTTGAAGAAGCTGTTCGAATAAAAAATGAATCTAGAAAAGAAAAAAGCAATAGAGAATAAATAATATAGAAAATAAATAATATAGAAAATAAATAATATACAATAATGTGGATACAAACCTTAGAGTTTTAGAGGTTTGAATTTAAAGATCTTTTAGATATGGAGGTGTATTTTATGATGAGTCTATATAAAAAGGAATACATAGTTGTCGATCTTGAAACTACAGGACTTAGCCCAAACAATGGCGATGAAATAATAGAAATTGGAGTTACGGAGATAAAAGACGATAAAATAAAATTAAACTATTCAAGATTAATAAAACCAAGAGGATTTATATCCTCTACAATAACTAATATAACAAGTATAACAAATGAAATGGTATCAGATGCTGCTTCAATTGAAGACGTATTGCCTAAATTTAGAGAATACATAGGTGAAAGAACCTTAATAGCGCACAATGCTAAATTTGATGTTAAATTCTTGAATCATTATTTAGACAAAATGGATTTAGAACCAATAACGGACTATATATGTACTATGGAAATGTTAAAGAAAAATAAAAATTATAATGGAAAAAATAAAAAACTTGCAACTGCTTGTGATTATTATGGAATCATAAATGAACAAGCACATAGAGCAGATTCTGATACTTTGGCTACTGCAAAGCTATTTTTGGCTATAAGAGATGAAATATAAAAATATAATATACTAGATTGATTTGTTGAGATAGGATATAATGTTTTTAAGATGATAATTTATATACAAAATAATTTATTGGAGGTAGTATGTCAGATAATAAAGATAAAAATAAAATAAGACGAAGAGCTATTTCCTCGGGTGATTCTAAAGTTCCTTCAGATAATTTGGAATCTGAAAAAAGAAGAAGTAAATCCAATGAAAATTTGAAAAAAAATAAATATCCAAATAGATATGATATTGATGGGGATTCAAATTATAGAGAGTTTGATGATTTTGATAGAAATAATGACATTAAGATGTATAATCCAAGAAGATCAACTCAAGAATCACGAAAAAAGATAATAAGAGAATCTTCTTACAAAAATAGTGATGATGATTTAAAAATGTACAATCCCAAAAGAGCAAGAACATCTCAATCTAGCTCTAAAGAGAAAGTAGAAGAATCAAGTGTTAATAAAAAAAGTAAAATAAGAATAAAAAAACAGGTCAGCAGTGGTTCTGAATCTGGATCTAGGGAAGCTGTGCAGTATAAATCAAAAAAACCTAAAAAATTTGATAAGGATAGCATTCAAAAAGCTAAGAAAAAAAGCGATAATATTATACAGTTTAAATCAAATCATGATGGTAGAAGACAACACTATTCTCATGATGAAGAATATGAAGAATATGATGATTATGATGAATCAAATGCTAGCGAAAGATCTTCTTTATTTAGAAGAATAGTAAAAAAGCTTTTGATTGTGCTTTTAGTAATATTTTTGATTGGAGGTTCTGCTAGCTTTTTATATGTTAGAAGTGTAGTAAGTGACATGCCAGTTTTAACTAAAAAAATGGTTCATGAAAGCTATATAAATAAGGACCCTGTTCCTCTTTCGAAAATTCCTAAAACCCTCCGAAATGCTGTTATTTCAATAGAAGATCAGAGGTTTTATAAGCATGGTGGAGTTGATAATAGATCTTTAATTAGGTCATTTGTAAATAATTTGACGAGTGATTCTACTCAAGGTGGAAGTACAATAGACATGCAGTTATCTAAGAATCTTTTGACCAATAATGAAAGAACAATGAAAAGAAAGATTCAGGATATGTATAATGCAAAAATGTTAAATAAAATTATGACTAAGGATGAGATATTAGAGGCATATCTAAATAATATATATTTGGGTAAATCTGCATATGGAGTTCAGGCAGGATCTCAACTATATTTTGGAAAAGATGTTTCAAATCTTACATTTGGACAGAGCACTATGTTAGCTGGTATAACAAATAATCCTGGAGTATATCAGGATTATGAACAGGCAAAGAAAAGACAGGCGGTAGTTCTTTACAAAATGTATGAACTAGGGTACATAAAAGAACATGTATATAAAGCTCAGTTATATAGAGATACGCCATTTAAATCAGAAATTGATAGATAAAAAAAAGTCTACTAAAATTTTAGTAGACTTTTTTTATGTGGAAAAAATTGATTGAATTATGTAAAATATTACTATTAAAGATTATAACTCTAGCTTATAATCACTATCCTTAATTAGTCCCTTTTTCTTCATTAATCTAGCTACGAATAAAGAAATAATGGCAGGAAGTAAAAAATGAAGTAAAATAATTTCAACAATTAAAACTGTATGATTTGTATTAGTAGACATAGTCTGCCAAGTCATCAACTGTCCTACCAGCCCTGAAGTTCCCATTCCACCCCCAGCGGCATTATTTTCCATTTTACATATAACAGTTGCAACTGGACCTAAGATTGCACTAGCAACTATAGGAGGGATCCATATGGTTGGCTTTCTCATAATATTTGGTACCTGTAACATGGAGGTACCTATCCCTTGGGCGAACAAACCGTTCCATCCATTTTCCTTAAAACTTATAACTGCAAATCCGATCATTTGAGCACTACAACCTACAGTAGCTGCACCAGAAGCTATACCTCCCAGCCCAAGAATTATTGAAAGAGCGGCTGAACTGATGGGTAGAGTAAGAACCATACCCATTACTACAGATACTATAATTCCCATTAGAAATGGTTGTAGTTCTGTTGATACCTGAATAAAATTACCCAATGCCTGCATACCTTTAAATAGGTATGGTCCTATAAAGTATGATACCAAAGCTCCCACTATAATTGTTACAAAAGGTGTAACAAGTATATCGATTTTTGTTTTACCAGATACCAATCTACCTATCTCTGCAGCAATTACTACTGCTATAAAAGCTCCTAAAGGATCTCCTGGTCCAGACACTATTAATTGACCTGTGTCAGAAACAATCTTTCCACTAGCAAAAGCTGAACCAAATGCACCGATAAATCCAGTCACTCCAGATGCCAAAATAACTAATCTTGGAGAATCTAGAGCATGAGCCACTCCTATTCCTATCACTGGTCCAGTAAGTGAAGTTGCTACGCTTGCAGATGCTATTAAAAATATAGATATTGGTCCTGATAAACTCATTCCTATTTGTTTAATAATAAGTCCTATAATAAGTGTACAGAATAGCCCTAGAGCCATACCATTTAATCCTACTATAAAATATCTATGGAAAAATTTCCAGGCTAAATTATTGCGTTTTTCAGACATAATTGCCTCCTAGTTTATATTTGAATATACCTGTGTCATGACATATATATTATATCTTAATTTTATTATATATTCAATAAAATTAAGATAAAGTATTAATATTTACTATAAAATATAATAAAAATTTGATAAAAATCATGATTTGATATATAATTTATTTGAATTTAATTAAATATATGTGGAGGAAAAAATGAATTTTAATGATATAGAGTATGAGAGAGTCAATTATGAATATATAAGAAAACAATATATGAAAATATTACATAAAATAGAAAACAGTACTGATTTTTCAAGGGTAAAAAGCCTCATTAGAAAGTTAAATGTTTATAGAAAAACAGTGCTTACGATGAACACAGTAGCAAGTATCAGATTTTCTATAAATACAAATGATGAATTTTATAAAGCTGAAAAAAAATATTGGGATGAGTATTCACCCTTATTTTCTGATTTAGATATTGATTTTTATAGAGTACTTTTAAATAGCAATTTTGAAGAAGAACTTAAAAATGAATTTGGTGAACAGTTTTATAGATACATAAAAACGCTTTTAGATTCATTTTCAAAAGAAATTATAGTGGATCTTCAAGAAGAAAACCTGTTGATGTCCGAATACACTTCACTTTTAGCATCTGCTAAAATAGATTTCGACAATAGAGTATGCAACCTTTCAGACATGTCTATATATACAAGTTCTAATGATGAAAATATAAGAAAAAATGCAATTAAAGCACATACAAAGTTTTTTGAAGACAATGAAGAAAAATTTGATGAATTATTTGATAAACTTGTAAAAAATAGGGATAAAATGGCCAAAAAAATGGGATTTGATAATTTTATTGAACTTGGCTATCTTTTAATGAATAGAACCGATTATAATGCAAAGATGGTTAGTAATTTAAGGGAAAATGTAATAAAAAAATACGTTCCCCTTGCAAATGAACTTTACAGACAACAAGCGGATAGAATAAATGTAAATAAAATGACTTATTATGATGAACAATTGGAGTTTTTGGATGGAAATGCAAAGGTAGTTGGAGATGGAAATTATATAATGGAGCAAGGAAGAAAAATGTATTCTGAGATGTCAAAAGAGACTGATGAATTTATTAATTTTCTTTTAAAAAACAATTTATTTGATGTAGAAGCCAGACAGGCAAAAGCAATGGGGGGCTATTGTAGCATAGTATATGATTATAATGAACCGTTTATATTTGGAAACTTCAATGGTACGGTGGATGATGTAGATGTACTTACACACGAGGCTGGTCATGCCTTTCAAGTATATATGTCGCGTGGAGAAGAAATGCCTGAATTAGTCTTTCCAACCTTAGATAGTTGCGAAATTTTTTCGATGAGTATGGAATTTTTTACATACCCTTGGATGGATTTATTTTTTGCTGAAGATACAGAAAAATATAAGAAATACCACTATGATTCAGCTATCAAATTTCTACCTTATGGAGCTTTGGTTGATCATTTCCAACATGAAATATATGCTCACCCAGAGTATAGTCCATCTAGAAGAAAAGAAATATGGAGAAATTTAGAAAAAATATATCTACCTCATAGAGAGTATTCTGATTTAGAATTTCTTGAAAGAGGTGGATTCTGGTTTAGGCAAGGACATATTTTTAAGAATCCCTTTTATTATATAGATTATGTTTTGGCTCAGATATGTGCACTTCAATTTCATGATTTGATGAAGGTTGATAGAGAAGATGCATGGAATAGATATTTAGAGATAAGTAAGCTCGGTGGAAGATATTCTTTTCTTGAGTTGGTAGATATTGCCAAATTGGAAAATCCATTTGAGTAATTTTTATAAATTATATTTATAAACTATATTATGATTGCGATTATAGATTGTATAAATAGAGTAATTATATTCAATAGGTATAGAAAATATAATAAGCAATATAAATAAAAAACAGACTGTGAAATTCACGGTCTGTTTTTATTATATAACAAATTAAATATTATAAGTTTTTATTATCCTTAAGAACGACATCATGAGCTCCACCTTCTACTATTGAAGTTGAAGATACTAAAGTAAGCTTTGCGTTTTTCTGTAGATCTGGTATTGATAGAGAACCACAGTTACACATAGTTGATTTAACCTTAGATAAAGTCATATTTACATTGTCCTTTAATGAACCTGCATATGGAACATAAGAGTCAACACCTTCTTCAAAAGAAAGTTTCTTATCTCCACCAAGATCATATCTCTGCCAGTTTCTAGCTCTTGCAGAACCTTCGCCCCAATATTCCTTCATGTAAGCGCCGTTGATATTTACTTTGTTTGTTGGTGATTCATCAAATCTTGAGAAATATCTTCCCAACATTACAAAGTCAGATCCCATTGCAAGTGCAAGTGTAATATGATGATCATATACTATACCACCATCAGAACAAATAGGCACATAAATACCAGTTTCTTCAAAGTATTCATCTCTAGCTCTAGCCACATCTATAATTGATGTTGCCTGTCCACGACCAATTCCCTTTTGTTCTCTTGTGATACAGATAGATCCACCACCTATACCAACCTTGATAAAATCAGCACCTGCTTCAGCTAAGAATCTAAATCCTTCTCTGTCTACAACATTACCAGCACCGATTTTTACAGTTTCACCATAGTTTTCTCTTACCCATGCAATTGTTCTAGCTTGCCATTCTGAGAAACCTTCTGAAGAGTCTATACAAAGTATATCAGCTCCAGCCTCTAGTAGGGCAGGAATTCTTTCTTGATGGTCTCTAGTGTTGATACCAGCACCTACCACGTATCTTTTTAATTTATCATGAAGCTCATTTGGATTTTCCTTGTGTGAATCATAATCTTTTCTAAATACCATGTATAACAACTTTCCTTCATCATCCAATATTGGAAGTGAATTTAATTTGTTATCCCATATTATATTATTTGCTTCCTTTAGAGTTACATCCTTTGGTGCAAATATAATTTTTTCAATAGGTGTCATAAAATTACGAACCTTAGTATCAGGGTCCATTCTACTAACTCTATAATCACGACTAGCAACTATACCTAGTAACTTACCATTACTTGTTCCGTCATCTGTTATTGCAACTGTAGAATGACCTGTTCTATCCTTTAAATCCAAAATATCACTTAAAGTGTTTTCTGGAGTAAGATTTGAATCACTTACTACAAACCCTGCCTTATGAGATTTTACTTTCGCAATCATAGCAGCCTGATTTTCTATTGATTGTGAACCATAAACGAAAGAAATACCACCTTCTTTTGCAAGTGCGACAGCCATTTTGTCGTCAGATACCGCCTGCATTACTGCAGACACTAGTGGTATATACATCTTTATCTCTGGTTCTTCACCCTTCTTAAATTTTACAACTGGAGTTTCCAAACTAACATTTGCTGGGATACACTCAGCAGATGAATAGCCTGGAACCAATAAATACTCACTAAATGTTCTTGATGGAGTATCAAAGTAAAAAGCCATTAAATTCATCTCCTTTTAACCAAATTATACGTATTTTACATCATATCGAATTTAAACTTTAAATTTTTATAATGTATAAACAGTTAAAGAAAATTTTAGCACTAAATTAATGAATTGTCCACTAAAAAGTATAAAAATTTATAAATTCGTGCAAATGCGGACTTAAATACTAAGCTTTGCTAATAAAGATATGGAAAAACGCCTATTTATGATATATAATAGAAAATAGAGTTTTAATATATGGATTATTTTTTTAGTTTATATCATTTATTTATAATTGAAAGGGAATTTTATGGAATTATTAAAGAATAAAATATTAACTGATGGAACAGTTAATAATGAAGAAGTGTTAAAGGTCGATAGCTTTTTGAACCATCAAATAGATGTTCCTCTTTTAAATGAAATAGGAAAAGAATTTAAGAGAAGATTTTCTGATGTAAAAGTTGATAAGATACTTACAGTAGAGGCGTCAGGTATTGCCATTGCAGTAATAGCTGCTCAGTATTTTGGAAATGTACCAGTAGTATTTGCAAAGAAACAGGAATCTAGAAATTTAGATGCTGATATATATAGATCAAAAGTATACTCTTTTACAAAAGATAAAGAATACGAGATTATGGTGTCTAAGAGATATATGTCTGAAGGAGAAAATGTACTGATCGTTGATGATTTTCTTGCCAAAGGTGGAGCTGTTTTAGGTATGACTGATATTATTAACCAAGCAGGTGCCAACTTAGTAGGCGTTGGAATAGTAATAGAAAAATCATATCAAGATGGTAGCCAAATACTTCAAGAGAAGGGTGTTAGAGTAGAATCTCTTGCTTGTATAAAGTCTCTTAAGGATAAAATGATTAGATTTAAATAATTAAAATTAATAGATAGTTGAATTTAAATTTTTAGGAGGTTATGTTATGAAGTTTTTTATTGATACGGCAAACATAGAAGAAATAAAGGAAGCAAATGAATTGGGAGTTATCTGTGGTGTAACTACAAATCCATCTTTGATAGCCAAAGAAGGAAGAGATTTTACAGAAGTTGTAAATGAAATAGTTAGCATAGTAGATGGTCCTATAAGTGCTGAAGTATTAAGCATGAATCATGAGAAAATGATAGAAGAAGCTCAAAAACTTGCTGATATTCATGATAATATAGTGGTAAAAATACCTATGTGTGCAGAAGGATTAAAGGCAGTTAAAATACTTTCTGAAAGAGGAATAAAGACTAATGTTACGCTTATATTCTCAGCAAGTCAGGCACTTCTAGCTGCAAGAGCTGGGGCTTCGTATGTAAGTCCGTTTGTAGGAAGATTAGATGATATTTCTTTTGATGGATTATCATTGATAAGTGATATATCTGAAATATTTGCAACAAATTACATACCAACAGAGATTATAGTGGCAAGTGTAAGAAATCCTCTACATGTTATAGAATCAGCTAAAATGGGAGCAGATATTGCCACAGTACCATATAAGGTGATAATGCAAATGATAAATCATCCACTAACAGATAGAGGAATAGAAGCTTTCAATAAAGATGCTGAAAAAGCCTCATTAAATATATAATAAATATATTTTATAGATTGGCATTTTAAATTTTTTATTTAAAAGATTGACACAATTTGTATATATAATTATATATGATATAAAATATAAAAAAGAAGGAATTTATTAATGGACAAACTATATAGATTACAAAATGGAACAGATATAAGAGGAGTCGCATATAAGGATGAAAATAGCGACTTGGAAATTACTTTAAATACAGAAGATGTACAGGCTATAGCTTCTGGATTTGCAACATGGCTTACAGATAAATTGAAAAAAAGTAAACTAAAAATAGCTATAGGTATGGATTCAAGAATAACAGGTCCAATACTTAGAGAAGCGTGTGTAGAAACATTTAAAAATCTCGGAGTTGATGTAGTAGATTGTGGTCTTGCAACAACACCTGCTATGTTTATGTCTACAATAATGGATGGATACACATGTGATGGTGCAATAATGTTTACCGCAAGTCACATGCCATACATATATAATGGTATGAAGATGTTTACAAGTGAAGGTTGCCTAGAAAAGTCAGATCTTAAGGATTTATTGGATATAAGTACGGAAGAAAACTTTATATCAAGCACTGTTCAAGGACAAAAAACAGAAAAGAATTTAATAAATGATTATTCTAATGTGCTTGTAAATAAAATAAAAGAAGGGGTTAACTCTAAAGAAAATTTCGACAAGCCACTTGATGGTATGAAGATTGTTGTTGATGCTGGTAATGGTTCTGGTGGATTTTTTGCCAATAAAGTTCTCGAAGAATTAGGTGCAAATACACAGGGAAGCCAGTTCTTAGATCCTGATGGAATGTTTCCAAATCACATACCAAATCCAGAAAATAAAGAAGCAATGAAAAGTATCATAGATACGACATTAAAAAATAAGGCAGATATGGGTATAATTTTTGACACTGATGTTGATAGAGCTGCAATAGTTGGCTCTAATGGAAAGCCAATCAATAAAAATGCATTAATTGCACTTATATCAAAGATAATTCTAAAGGAACATCCTGGAAGTACTATAGTAACAGACTCTGTTACTTCTGATGGGCTTGCAGAATTTATAGATGAAAATGGTGGTATACATCATAGATTTAAAAGAGGTTATAAAAATGTTATAAATGAATCTATTCGACTTAATAATGAAGGAATAGAATCGTATCTAGCTATAGAAACCTCTGGACATGCAGCACTTAAAGAAAATTATTTTCTTGATGATGGAGCCTACTTGGTATCAAAGATACTTATGGAGGCAGCTATTTTTCACAAACAGGGAAAAGATATTGCAGATATAATAGATGGATTAAAAGAAGCAAAAGAAAATAGTGAATATAGAATAAAGATTAATAAAGAAGATTTCAAGGACTATGCAGATAAGATTCTTGATGATCTAAAGTTACATTCAGCAAATGTTTCTAACTGGAGTAGAGTTGAGAAAAACTATGAAGGTGTAAGAATCAATTGCAACTCTGAAGATGAAAAAGGATGGTTTTTATTAAGGGTATCCCTTCATGAACCACTTCTTGTTTTAAATATTGAATCAGATGTAGAATCGGGCTGCGAGAAAATATATTCGAAACTTTCTGACTTTTTAAAAGGATACGATTTATCTTTTTAAATAAAATAATATAAAATAAAACCTTAAAAAATGTTGTTTTTAAGCCTGTATTTTTGGAAAATATAAGTCTTTTAAATTTTTGTAATAATTCTGTAAATATATTAACGACCTTGTAATCGATTAAAAACCTATTTATGTGGTATCATATAGGTATAAGATAAATTAAATCGATAAGGGAGTGATATTATGAAGAAGAATTTATTTGCAATAGTGTTTATACTAGCAGGGGCGTTATCTATAAGTCCTTTAACTTTTGCACTAGAAGGTCAACAAACAAAAGATGAGTTACCAGATGTTATGTACGCTACTAACAAAAATGCAGTGGAAAAAAACATTGATAAATCAGAAGCAACAAAAGATGATAGCAATATAGATTATAACTCTAATATTGCTAAAGATACAGATGAGTCTGTAAATACAGTTAGAAATAATGTAAGTAATGACAATTCTTCTGAAGAAAAAGTTGTTAATGCAGCTAATACTAACGAACAATATAAGAAATCATCAAATAAGAAGAATATAAAAGCTAATAATGATTATGTAGGCGATAATGTTACACAGAAAGAACAAAACACTTACAATAATTCTAATAACAATAGCAATAATATAGAGAATAAAAACTCAAATGTTAATGTTGAAAATAAAAATAGAAAAGTTTTAAATAAAGAAGAAGCTCTTGAGTTATTAAACAAAGAAAATAATAATAGTAACCAAGAATATGGATACATGGGTGATGAAAATACTTTTAATGTTTTAAAAGAAAAAGGTCATGAAGGATATGTATTTGTACCAGACGTTTCAACTGATTTAGGTCTTTTCGTAGATAAAAATACTAGCGAAGTATATGTATTCCATCCATCTGGAAGTTTAGATCTTTACTAAAGTTACTATTACTATATAGATGAGAGGATGATTTGATACTTTCGGGTATTTGTACTTAATATCAAAATACAAAAGCACTCAAATCCATATAATGGATCTTGGGTGCTTTTTCTAATAGTGTTATTGAATGTGTTATAATTTTATGATATTATAAAATGTGAGAAAATATATTGTTTATTATATATTTTAAGTTTAAAAAAAATAAAACTAATTATAAATAGGAAAGGATAGAGAATATGTGCGGATTTGTTGGATTTTTTGATAACAATGAAAATAAAGATGTTATCTTAGATAAAATGATGGATAGAATAATCCATAGAGGCCCTGATATGGGGGGCAAATTTTATGATGATAATGCAGCTTTAGGATTTAGGAGATTAAGTATACTTGATCTATCTGAAGCAGGCTGTCAACCATTATATAGTGAGGATGAAAATTTAGTATTAGTATTTAATGGAGAAATATATAACTATCTAGAAATAAAGGAAGAATTAATAGCTAAGGGATATAAGTTCCATAGCAATACTGATAGTGAAGTTTTGATTCATGGATATGCTGAATATGGTGAAAAATTAGTAGACAAACTTAGAGGTATGTTTGCTTTTTGTATTTGGGATAAGGCTGAAAAAAAGGCTTTTGGAGCAAGAGATCATTTTGGAATTAAGCCATATTATTTCTATGAATACGATCAAAACGGAAAGAAATCTTTAATGATAGCTTCTGAAATAAAAAGCTTTTTGGATCATCCAAACTTTGTTAAAGAGGTCAATGAAAAGGCATTAAAACCTTATATGACATTCCAATATTCATCTCAACCAGATGAAACTTTCTTTAAGGGAGTACAAAGACTTAGACCTGGTCACTTTTTCACTTATCAAGATGGAAAAATGGAAATAAAGAAGTATTGGGATATAAACTTTGATGATAAACATAATACAGTTGAAGAAAATATTGCAAAAATAGAAGCAGTAGTAGAAGAATCTGTGAAAGTACACAATCATGCTGATGTTCCAATAGGTTCATTTTTATCAGGTGGTATAGATTCTAGTTATATAACAGCTTGTTTGATGCCGGACAAGACTTTTTCAATAGGATTTGAACAAGATAAGTTTGATGAATCAAACTTGGCAGCAGAACTTTCTAAAATATTAGGAATAGAAAATGTAAGAGAAACAATTACAGGTGAAGATTGTTTAGGCAAGTTATCAGATATACAATATCATATGGATGAGCCTCAATCAAATCCATCAACACTTCCTCTTTACTTCTTATCAAAGCTAGCAAGAGATCACGATGTAACAGTAGTTCTATCGGGAGAAGGAGCAGACGAAATATTTGGTGGATATGAATGGTATGATTTAGATGAAGGTCAAAAGAAGTTAAAAAAACTTCCTCCATTTATGTTAAAGGGAGCAGCGGCTATTGCGAGACACCTTCCTGAGTTCCATGGTAAGACTACATTGTTAAGAGCTGGTAGACCTGTAGAAGAAACATTTATTGGAGAAGCTGTTATTTTTGGTGAGGATGAAGCAAAGGATATATTAAATCCTAACTATCAAAACTCAAGAACTATTAGACAGATAACTCAGCCAGTATATGATATGGTAAAGGGAAAAGATGACGTCACAAAGAAGCAAATGATAGATATAAAGCTATTTATGGAAGGCGATATACTTCAAAAAGCAGATAAGATGAGTATGGCTCATTCACTTGAGTTAAGAGTACCATTTTTAGATAAAGAAGTTATGAAAGTTGGAGAAGAAATAGGCTCTGACCAAAAAATTAGTCACGGTACTACTAAATATATTCTTAGAAAAGCTGCTGAAAATAAACTTCCAGAAGATTGGTACAAAAGAAAGAAAAAGGGATTCCCAGTACCTATCAAGCTATGGTTTAGAGAAGAAAAACATTACAATTATGTTAAGGAATATTTCAATGCAGACTTTGTAGATCAGTTCTTTGATAAGCAAAAGATAAATCAATTGTTAGATGATCATTATAATGATGTAACTAATAATGCTAGAAAAATATATACTATACTTGTATTTTTAGTTTGGTATAAGAGATATTTTGTAGATGAAGCAAAATAATAAAATAAATATTTGATAATATAAAAAGAAAGAATGTACCTAAAATGGAGCGGTGATATTATGAATAAAAAGAAAATCGGAATGATAATCGCTATTCCACTAATTTTAGGAACTTTATATTCGGGTCTCAAGTTTGGATATATAAGTCCGATGGTAAAAGGTCTAGATGTACATATACTAGGCGGTACATTTATCACAAATATAAATAAATATGTTATCAAAGTGGGGGATAAAGTTGGTCTATCAGCAGGGGATTATATTGTTGTACCAACTTTTTCCAAAGAACCTACTTTGAAATTTGTTGTGCTTGATGACAGTGGTGTTTTGTCAGTAGAGGGAGATACCTTAATAGCTAATAAAGAGGGGATTTCATCTATTGGTATATTAAACAAGAATAGAGTTCTTAAAAAAACTACTATTATGGTGGTTAATCCAACTATAAATAATATGGAAACCGCTGTCAACAATAGGCTTAAGTATTATGGTGATGAGGCAAAAATTGCAAGTACAGTAAATATTGATGATTATAAAAAATTGGAAAAAGGTTATAAACTTAACTACTCAACAACAGATCCTAATATACTTAAAATTAGTGGCGATACAGTTGAGGCTGTGGGAGTCGGAGAAGCAAAACTGATCAGTAGGTATGATCGAAAAGAAGTTCAGACCAGCTTTAATATACTTCCTAGAGTAGATGCCCTCAATATTGACAAAATATACAGCCTTGAAGAGGGGCAAAGTATGCAGTTGCATCCACAGATTAGCACTAGTCCTGAAGGATCAAAATCTGATATTAAATATAAAATTTTAGGAAATGATAATTACAAAAAGTTTGATGAAAATAAATATGATGAAAACAAACTTGTACATTTCGGAGATAGCGGTCTTGAGGATAACTTAGGAATAACTGTAGATAAAGATGGAAATATTAAAGCCAATAGAGTGGGAACTTATTTGGTTGAAGTCTCTTCAGGTGAAAAAAGTGAAAAAACTAGTGTAGAGGTAAAACCTAGATCTTTCAAAAATATTGAAATTGAGAATCTTCAATATATATTTGAAAAGAAAAAGGATGAAATAGATCTAGAGCTAGGATGGGATTATAACGAAAGGGTCGATAATTATAGAATATATGTTAAAGATGCCTCTGATGAAGATTTTTCTCTATTTACAACTATTAAAACAAATGAAAATTTCGTTTCAAATGGAAAGAGAGTTTCTGAACTTTTAAAGTTGGATCTAGATAAAGAAAATTCTAATTCATATGATTTCCAAGTCTATGTAGTTGGATATAATGGAACTGAAGAAACAAAGAAGAGTAATACAATAAGAATTAATAATAAAAGTACAAATGACTTCCAAAAGAATCATGTAAATAATATAAAGTATAGAACCGATAGAGAAAATAGTACAATTTCTTTTAGATGGAGTCCAATAGATAATAAAAAATATACTTACAGAATATATTATAAGAATATGGAATTAAAAGAGCCTGGCTATAAGCTTGTGGCAAAGAATATAGAAAAAAATAGTACTACTATAAAAGTAGATGATAATGTGATTAATTATAATTTCTATGTTGTTGCTGTAAATGAAGAGGGTCAAATTTCTGGTTTTAGTAAACCTGTAAGAATAAAGGAGAACTTCTCCGAATAAACAAATGGAGATGATATAGAAATGAGTATTATAGGAAATATAAACCGTCCCAAATTTAGACCAACAAAGTCAGATAAGTTGATTATGAAATATGTGTTAGACAATATAGACAGCGTTCCATACATGCAGATTTCTAGTATGGCCAAAAATATAGGTACAGGTGAGGCTACAATCACAAGATGCGTAAAAAAACTGGGTTGCAATGGATTTCAAGAGTTCAAGCTTGGTTTGGCAAAAGAGATTACTATCAGGGAACAAAATAATATCTTAGATAGCAATATAAAACAAAATGAGCCAGCAGTAGAAACAGCATCAAAATTAGTATCTTCAAATTTAAAAGTTCTTGATGAAACTCTAAGTATGTTAGATAGTAGTAAGATTGAACTCGCTGCAAAGTATATTTTGAAGGCCAGAAGAGTATGCTTTATTGGTATAGGTTTTTCTGGAATAGTAGCCCTTGATTCTAGCTATAAATTTATGAGAATAGGGATTGATTGCTCTAGCTATGACAATAACCATATGATGATTATGATGGCATCTATCATTAGAGAAGGGGATTTGGTATTTGCAGTATCAAACTCAGGAGAAACAAGTGAATTAATAAATACAATAAAAATTGCTAAAGATAATGGAGCAAATATCGTTTCAATTTTGGGAGATGAAGACTCTACTTTAGCCAAACTATCTGATTTATTTATTTCATATTATTCAGATGAATCTCTACTAGAGGCCGGATCTATGGCTACAAAGATGTCACAAATTTTTATTGTGGAGTTAATCTACACTGAAGTTGTAAAGTTCAATATTATTGAATCTACAAATAATAAATTAAGAACGACAGATGCTATAAAAAAATTAAGTGATTATAAGTAATTTATAATATTGACAAATAGTTATAAACTTGCTATACTCATAAATATTAAAACAAAATATTAGACGAAGAAGAGAAGAGTAACTATCTATCCCTTATACAGCGAGTTGGTGATGGTGTAAGACCAATATAATGTAGTTAGTGAAGAACGCCTCTGAGTTTCTGACCGAACGTTTTCTAGTAGGCTCAGACGGTTTGATACCGTTAAAATCATCTAAGATGCCAACGTATTTTGTTGGTAATTAGGGTGGTACCACGATTATATACACACATCGTCCCTTTACAGGGATTATGTGTGTTTTTTATTTATATTATAATTATTTTCAGGAGGAATTATGCAGAAGGAATTTTTAGAAGTAAAGAAGCTATATAGAGATAGCGAAGATTATGTTGGTAAAACTGTTCATGTAGCAGGTTGGATGAGAACATCAAGAATATCTAAGAAGTTTGGTTTCATAGAATTAAACGATGGTTCATTTTTTAAAAATATTCAAGTCGTTGTAGATGAAACTAAGGTTGATAATTTTAAAGAGATTTCAAAGTTAGCTATATCTTCAGCTATAATAGTAGAAGGGGAGCTTGTATCAGTAGATAATGCTAAAAACCCTATAGAAATACAAGCAAGTAAAATAATAATTGAAGGGGAATCAGATTCTTCTTATCCACTACAAAAAAAGAAACATTCATTTGAGTATCTTAGAACAATTGCTCATTTAAGACCTAGAAGTAATACTTTTTCAGCAGTGTTTAGAGTGAGATCAGTAGTAGCATATGCTATACATAAGTTTTTCCAAGAAAGAAATTTTGTGTATGCACATACTCCAATTATAACAGGAAGTGATGCTGAAGGTGCTGGAGAAATGTTTCAGGTCACTACATTAGATATGAAAAACCCACCTTTAACAGAAGATGGAGCTATAGATTATTCAGAAGATTTTTTTGGCAAAGAAACTAATTTGACAGTATCAGGTCAGCTTAATGCAGAAATAATGGCACTTGCATTTAGAAACGTCTATACTTTTGGGCCAACATTTAGAGCAGAAAACTCATATACAGGAAGACATGCTTCTGAATTTTGGATGGTTGAACCAGAAATAACTTTTGGTGATCTTGAAGATAACATGGATCTTGCAGAAGATCTTATAAAGTACATAATAAGCTATGTTTTAGAAAACTGTCCTGAAGAAATGGAATTCTTTAATAAGTTCATAGACAAAGGCTTATTAGAAAGACTAAATAATATAGTCGGATCTAATTTTGTAAGAATAAGCTATACAAAGGCAGTTGAACTATTAATTGAATCAGGTCATGAATTTGATTATCCAGTTGAATGGGGATGCGACCTTCAGACAGAACATGAAAGATTTATTACAGAAGAAATATATAAGTCACCAGTATTTGTCACTGACTATCCAAAAGATATCAAGGCTTTCTATATGAGAATGAATGAAGATGGAAAGACAGTAAGAGCAATGGATCTATTGGTTCCTGGAGTTGGTGAAATAATAGGTGGTTCACAGAGAGAAGAAAGATATGATGTCTTAATGAGCAAGATAAAAGAAATGGGACTACATGAAGAAGAATACTGGTGGTATCTTGAACTTAGAAAGTTTGGAACAGCTACACATTCTGGATTTGGACTAGGATTTGAAAGAATTATAATGTATTTAACAGGTATGTCAAATATAAGAGATGTTATACCTTTCCCAAGAACTCCAAAGAATGCAGAATTCTAAAAAATATTAATAAATAAAAATTTTTAAACTACAGCATCTTGAAGGATTACCTTTTAGATGCTGTAAATTTTTAAAAAAAGAATAATTACTAAAATATTTAATCTGATATTTTATATGTTGCAATATGATAATCATTATATTTCAGACAAGTATTTATGTGGATTTATACTTGCATATATCGTATAATGTATATAGTAAAGTAGAATTGGGTGGTGGTATAATTTGAAAGAAATAAAAGAATCAAAAATAAGAATCAAAAAAGATGAAAAAAAAGACGAGTATGATACTTTAGGGATAACTAGAGAACTTGAAAAGTCTTTAAGAATAGATGATGAAGTAAAGAAGGAAAAGCATCGAAAAAAAGAGAGAGTTCGAAAAAAAATATTGAAAAATGTAGCGATTTTAGTGTCAGTGTTGATTGTAATTGCAGTCTGTATATTTTTTGTATGGCTAAATGATACATATGAAACAAATGAGTATTCTAGTCATTACATGCTTTCTACAAACCATGTTGAAGTAAAAACAGAAAAAAATGGTTCTGTAGAATTTTCTCCAAAGGTAAATCCAAAAAATGTAGGGGTAATAATCTATCCTGGTCAAAAGATAGAGCCAAAGTCTTATGCAAGACTTTCAAACATTATAGCTAATAGTCAGTACAATGTGTTTGTACCGAAGCTTAGATTTAATTTTTCTCCATTCTCATCTAATTTAGCTACAAATATAATTGATGAAAATCCAGAAATAAAAACATGGTACTTAGTTGCACACTCAAGTAGTGGAGATATTGCTTTAAATGAAGCTGCAAATCAAAAAAAGATTTCTGGCGTGGTATTTTTAGGGACATATCCAAGTGGAGATGATTTGAAACTAATAAATAAACCTGTTTTATCTATTTGGGGAACAAAGGACGGAGTATTAGATCTAACTAGATTTAACGAGTATAAAAATAATATGCCTCCAAACGCTCATTTTTATGAGATAATTGGTGGTAATAATACTAATTTTGCAGATATAGAAACAGTACAAGGTGATAACAAAGCCATAATAGATGCTGAATCACAGCAGATGCAAGCTGCTAATGAAATAATCGCCTTTATGAACAATTCAATGAAAACTAAAAATTAGGAGATTGTATATGAATGAAAAATATATAATGGCTCTAGATGCGGGAACTACAAGTTGTAGAGCCATATTATTTAATAAAAAAGGAAATATAATAAGGATTTCACAAAAAGAATTTACTCAGTATTATCCGCAATCAGCTTGGGTAGAGCATGATGCTATGGAGATTTGGGGAACAATGATGGGAGTGGTGAGAGAAGTGATAGAGACTTCTCTCATTTCACCCGAAGATATTTCATGTATTGGTATTACAAATCAAAGAGAAACTACTGTTGTATGGAATAAAGAAACTGGAAAGCCAATCTATAACGCAATCGTATGGCAATGTAGAAGAACAGCTGATTATTGTGAGAGTCTAGAAGAAGAGGGTTACTCGGAAACTATAAAATCTAAAACAGGACTTAAGATAGATGCATATTTTTCAGCTACAAAAATAAAATGGATACTTGATAATGTAAAAGGAGCTAGACAGTTAGCTGATGAAGGTAACCTTTTGTTTGGGACTATTGATACATGGCTTATTTGGAATCTTACTAGAGGCAAGTCACACGTTACTGATTATACAAATGCTTCGAGAACAATGATCTTTAATATCAATGATCTAGATTGGGATGAAGAATTAGTTAATATGTTTGATATTCCTAAAAGCATGCTTCCAAATGTAATGCCTTCTAGCTCAATATTTGGCCATACTGATGAAAAAATGCTTGCTGGTGCCAGAATACCTATATCAGGATGCGCAGGAGATCAACAGGCATCAATGTTTGGTCAGGCATGCTTTGATATTGGTGATGTAAAGAACACATATGGAACAGGCTGTTTTGTCATGATGAATACAGGTGATAAGCCAATATATTCAAATTATGGGCTATTGACTACAGTTGCTTGGGGAATAGATAATCAAGTAGAGTATGCACTAGAAGGAAGTATATTTATAGGTGGTTCTCTTATACAATGGCTAAGAGATGAACTTAAGATGATTGATACCTCTGAAGATAGTGAATACTATTCAAACAAGGTAAAAGATAACAATGGTGTATATATCGTTCCAGCATTTACTGGTTTAGGAGCCCCTTATTGGGATATGTACGCACGAGGAACAATTGTAGGACTTACTAGAGGAGCAAAGAAAGAGCACATTATAAGAGCGGCTCTAGAGGCTATAGCCTATCAAAGTAAAGATGTAATGATGTCTATGAAAGATGATTCCAATATAGATATAAATAAATTAAAAGTAGATGGTGGAGCTAGCAACAATGGTTTCTTGATGCAATTTCAATCAGATCTTTTAGGAATAGATGTCTATAAGTCTAAGCTGTCTGAAAGCACTGCTTTAGGTGCTGCATTTTTGGCAGGATTAGGAATAGGAATGTATAAGGATAAAGAAGAAATTAAAAGTATTTGTTCTTACGATAAAGTGTATACTCCAAACAATGAAAATGATAAATTTGATGAATATTATAATACCTGGAAAAATGCAGTAAAAAGATCATTTGACTGGGCTAAATAAAATATAAGGTGGTGAGCTATTTGGCTAAAAATAAACATTACCGTCTTGCTGAAAAATACTGGACCAAACTTTTAGGTGATTATATTACATTGGCAAGAGTACCTAATGATTTTTTGAAAGAAGATAATGGAAAGTTTAATATGATACAAAAAAGTATTAAAAAATCCATGTATAGTGAAATTCTTCAATACTGTGATGATAACGATGTTTCACTTGAATCTGTATTGGATACAATATATGGAATTGTACTTCAGAGGTTTACTTATGAAGATGATGTTGTCTTTGGAAAAAACAACATCATGACTCCAGTAAGAGTAAAAACAAAAAATCCAAAAATGAAGTTTATTGATTTATGTAAAGTAATTATGAAACAGACAGAAGAATCTAAAGAGTTCGATTATTACATGATGTCTCAGAGCGCTTATAAGAATGCCCTGAATGACAAGTTGATAAATACATTGTTTATAGTAAATATACTTGGGGAGCCGATTGTAAAGTCAGAACAAGCTAAAAAGTTAGATATGTATCTAAAGGTTAGCGTGTCCAATGGAATAAGACTTAAGCTTATGTACAAATCTTCTTTCTACGATAAGAGAACTGCTAGAAGTATCGTATATCTGTATAGGTATATACTTAAGCAGGTTGTTTCTAATCATGATATAAAGTTAGATGAAATACAAAATATGAAAGAGGAACATAAAGATAATTTCTCTCACATGTTTGATGAAAATAAATTTGAATTTGATAAAAATGTAAGCTATGTGGATCTTCTTAAGAAACAGGTTAAAGAAACTCCCAACAATATAGCAATATCTGATTTTGATTCAAATATTACATATAAAGAAATGGATGAGTTGACAGATAAAGTGGCTGCATATTTAAATCATGTAGGTATCGGTGACGGTGATACAGTTGCTGTATTGCAACAACGTAATAAACATGTTGTACTGTCTGCAATATCCGTTTTAAAAGCTGGGGCGATATTTTTCCCAGTTGATAGAACAAATCCAGATGAAAGGCTAGGATACCTTTTAGAAGATGGTCAGGCAAAGGTAATTTTAACCTGTAAATCTATGCTTCCTAGAATAAACAAAAGATTTCCTGAGTACAACGTATTGAGTATAGAAAATGAAGACTTAATAAATCATAACTATGAAGTTACAGGCAGGATTTATCCAGAAAATGAAGCCTATAGAATTTCTACTTCTGGCACAACAGGTAGACCAAAGTGTATCAGTATAAGGCATGATAGCTTGATGAATATGTGTCATTACTCAATAGATTATATAAATGCTAATGAAAATGATAAATGCGGAGTGTACCTGAGCTTTAGCTTTGACGCCATTATGAAACAGATATTTCCGTATCTATTAGTTGGAGCTTGTGTTGACGTTTTACCTGAATACGCTCGTACTAATGAAAAAGAAGTAGAAGGCTACTGTATTAGAAATAATGTTACTATATTAGCTTTACCAGCTATAATGGGAAAACTATTTATGATGAATTGTCCATGTCCAGGACTAAGGGTGCTACAAGTAGGTGGTGACAAGTTTAAAGGATATGTAAAAAGAGACTACAATATATATAATGAATATGGACCTGCTGAGTTCACTGTATTATGCACAGAGTTTCATGTCGACAAATACTATGAACTAGTGCCAGTGGGCAAGCCTATATACAACACAGAAGCTTATATACTAGATAAAAACAAAAATGTGTGCGCAATTGGCGTTCCAGGTGAGCTATGTCTTTCTGGAATACAGATTTCTAATGGTTATTTAAATAGAGAAGATCAAAATAAAATAACATTTGTTGAAAATCCCTTTGCTCATGATAGATATACCCAAAAAATGTATAGAACGGGTGACTTAGCAAAATGGATCGACGAAGATGGAACAATAGCTATTTTAGGAAGAATGGATTCACAGATTAAAATTAATGGAATAAGAATAGAAATTTTTGAAATAGAGAATATGATTAATATGATTCCTGAAATTAAAAATAGCGTTGTTGCCAAGAGGGAAGATGAAAATGGAGATAAATATTTGGATGCATATTTCGTTCCATACGAAGATTATTATGATCCAGATAAAGTAAGAATATTCTTAGAGGACAATTTACCTCCTCATATGATACCAAAGCATATTACAAGATTGTGTGTGCTACCAGTCACACCAATAGGAAAAGTAGATAAAAAAGCTTTACCTAAGGTATAAGATATCTTGATTGATAATTTAGTGTATTAAATACTATTAAAATAAAAATAAAATAAAAATGTCGACCTATTAGGTCGACATTTTTATTTTATAGACTATATTCAATTAGTTTATCAAGTAATTCTGAATAGTCAAAGCCTCTAGCCCTTGCACTCTTTGGTATAAGACTTGTTTCAGTCATGCCTGGAAGAGTGTTTAGTTCAAGTAAATATATATCATCTTCATCAGTTATGATATAGTCAGCTCTTACATATCCCTTACAATTAAAAGCTTTCCAACATTTTTCTGAATACTCCTTTAGTCTTTTATCAAGATCTTCTGGAAGTTTAACTACGATTTCTTCAGCACCTTTTGTTGTAGAGTATTTAGCTTCATAATCGAAGAATTCATTATCAGAAGTGATTCTTAGTGTAGGGAATACCTCTCCATTTAATATAAAAGATGTATGTTCTACTCCCTTTATATATTTCTCAATCATTACTATTTCATCATACTTTAGACCTTCCTTGACAGCATTTTCTACATCTTCTTTAGATTTTATAAAAAATGTTGCGACACTTGATCCTCCAGAGTTTGGTTTTATAAATACAGGATAACCCATATCATCTATAGCTTTATAATCTATATCTTCAATACTTTTAACTGTCAACCAATCAGCAGTTAAAACATTATTTTGTCTTGAAATTATTTTTGTAAAATTCTTATCCATAAGTATTCCGCTTGTCAATGGATCGCATCCGCAATACTTAATTCCCATGGCTTCTAAGATTGACTGAATAGACCCATCTTCACCAAACTTACCATGAAGACCAATTAAAGCCATGTCGATATCCATGTCATTGAGTTTAAATACATCTGTCATTTCATCAATTTTAAAATCAATGACTTCATATTTATTTCTATCCAGATTTTTCACCATAGACGCACCAGATTTTAAAGAAACTTCTCTTTCAGAAGATACTCCTCCATATATTACTGCAACTTTCATATATACTTCCTCCTATTGTATTCGATAATCTGTTTTTATAATTTTATATCAACTTAAATCTACATACATCATTATATACATAAGAAGCATTTGTTTGCAAGAAAAAATTGGAAAAAATGCGTGAAAACTTACATTTTTAAATAAAAAAACCATGAAAAATAGAATTTTTTTTATAAATATGCTAGAATATAAAAAATAACATTTGTTTCTAAGGACACTCTCTATCTATTGTCATTTTGGGAACTTGTTTAATTATAATATATTTGATAAAATTATAATATTATAGGTTATTATTTAGGAGGATTTCTAATGAATATTGAAATAATTTCTGTGGGTACAGAACTACTATTAGGAGATATTGTAAACACAAATTCACAGTATCTATCTAAGCAACTTGCTCTTTTGGGCATGAACGTATATAGACAAGTAACAGTAGGAGACAATATAGATAGACTGGTAAAGTGTTTTGAAGCGGCATTTGATACAGGGGCTGATGTTGTAATAACTACTGGTGGACTTGGTCCAACAGCAGATGACATAACTAAAGAATCAGCTGCAAAATACTTCGGACAAGAAATGGTTTTAGATCATGATTCTTGGGAGGATATTCAGGAAAAATGCTCTAAATTTAGTGGTAGCAAAAAAAATATACCAAAAAATAATGTAAGACAGGCGATGTTTCCTCTAGAGGCAGATATTATACCTAATCCAAACGGTACTGCTCCAGGGGCTATCTTTAAGGATAAAAATGGTAAAAAAAGAATAATGGTAATGCCTGGACCACCTAAAGAAATGAGATCCATGTTTTTAGATAGCATTTTACCTTTGTTGAGATCTGATGCAGATGAGGTTTTTAAGTCAAAATATATTAGGTTTTTTGGAGTAGGAGAATCAGCTCTAGAACTCCAATTAATGAATATCCTAACTACTCAAACTAACCCAACAGTTGCACTTTATGCCAAAGAAGGGGAAGTATTGATAAGGGTGACTGCAAGTTCAATTTCAGAAGAAAAATGTGATGAAATGATTCAGGAAAAAATAGATGAAGTTTCAAGTATATGTGGAGATAAAATATATTTGATTGGAGATGACAGTATTTCATCAACTCAGACTGAAATGGATAATGTAGTAGCGAAGATGTTAATAGAGAGAAAAAAAACAATCTCCGTTGCTGAGTCTTGTACAGGCGGATTAATATCTTCATATCTTGTTAATTATCCCGGAATATCAGACTCACTTTTGGAAGGTTGTGTTACATACTCAAACAATGCTAAAATCAAGAGACTAGGTGTGACAAAAGAAATGTTAGATAGCTTTGGGGCAGTGAGTCCTCAAGTTGCAGAAGCTATGGCAAGAGGCGTTGCAGAGTCTTTAGGCTCAGATATAGGAGTATCTACAACAGGAGTCGCTGGACCTGATGGTGGTAGCGATGAGAAGCCAGTAGGGCTAGTGTATATTGGAGTATACTATCAAGGAAAGACTGTTTCGATTAAAAAGATATTTAGTGGAGATAGAACAAAAGTAAGAGAAAGAGCCGCAAGAGAGGCCCTAAATCAGGTTAGACTTTTGCTTTTAAATAAATAAAAAGTAAAAATTGGAGGTAATATATGATAAAGCATATATTTTGTGATCTAGATGGGACACTTTATAGAGATGGTATAACAGATAAAGACCTTGAATCCATTCGTATGGCTCAAGAAAATAATATTAAGTTTCACATAGCAACTGGTAGGGTATACAGTCATACTGTATCTATTATTGAAGAGGCAGACGTGAAAGGCTATTCTATATGTGAAAATGGATCATATATATATAACAACGAGGGTAAATGTATCTACAGTGGAACAATGAATGACAGCCAAATAAAAAAAATCATTGCTCTATACAAAAGACTAGATTACATAAATGAACAGGATGATGTAATCTATTTTAAATATGATGGAAAGATTGTAGTACCAGTAGATGCGTCTTCTATGGAGTATTTTTCAAGAGGTTACATAGTTGATGAAACAATATTAGAAAGGGATGGCTATAACTCTTTGGTAGGAAATATAGGAATACTTACCTATGATCAAGATAAGCTTGCAAAGTTAGTTAGAGAATATAAATCAGCATATGGTAATGAGTTTGATGTGTATATCTCTGGTCCTACCACTATGAATATTGTTCCAAAAGGAGTTTCAAAGCTAGAAGCGATAAAAGTAGTCTGCCGAAGAGAAAATGCAGGTGTAGATGAAATAGTAACAATTGGCGACTCACCAAATGATATATCAATGCTAAAAAATATAAAAATGAGCTTTGCTATGTCTGAGTCCCCAGAGTCGGTAAAATCAGTTGCAGGTTTTGAAACACCATCTGTTGCAGATGCGGTAAAAATGGTGATTGATTTTAATAATGAAATTTTAAAATAAAGATTTTGAAATAAATAATAGAGGGTGAAATACATTTTAATGTATGGATTATGAGGCTATAGTAATATAACAAATATTAAATCAAATAGTCATTCGTTGTAAAGCAATATTAAGCTCTACTTATCTTCAGTAAAAATCTTATTGATACATTTAGTAATTACTTATATTTTGTAGATGGGTGGTTGATTTACATGTTTTTAAACTTTAATTTAAATAATTTATACAATAAAAAAAATAGTCGAAAATTGATAATTTTAGGAGTTATACTATTGGCAGTGGGTGCTTATTGCTTATCAAAGAAAACGATCGGCGTAAACGTGTTTTCTTGGGGAATAGGAATTGCATTTTTATATGGAGCTTGGCTAAAGCTAAAAGATTTCAATGAATTAAATAGATATGCAGATAAAGTAGAAGTTAAAAGGGCAAGAAATACAAGTATTATATTATTTGTTATAGCATTATTACTATTTATATTTCCAAAATATGTAAACATGGCACTTTCTATAGCATTAGGTGCATATATTTTATATTATGAAATGTCTAGATATTTAAAAAATAGAAGATATTCAACATACTATTTTGGAGCTTGGAATATAATAAAGGTAGTAATAGGTGTTCTTTTAATTTTATCTCCTTTATTTTTAACAAAATTCTTAGTGAGTATACTATCATTTATAGCTATAATTTTTGGAATTAACTTTATGACTACAGGAATAAAATTAAGAAATGGCGAGAGGTTTTAAATGACGAAATTTAAATATAGTATAGAGAATAAAAGATATCATACATGGAACTATTACTTAAGACAAAAGTTTGATTGTAAGGTCTTTAAGGTCTCTATAAACGCTGGATTTACTTGTCCAAATATAGATGGGACTATTGGATACGGAGGGTGCAGCTACTGCAGTAAAGATGGATCAGGAGACTTTGCAGGTAATCCGAATGATAATCTAGTAAAGCAATTTGAAGATATAAAAGAAATGATGCAAAAAAAATGGCATGGTGCAAAATACATAGGATATTTCCAAGCTTTTACGAATACATACGCTCCCGTGGATGTGTTGAGAGAAAAGTATGAGACAATATTAAAGCAAAAAGATGTTGTTGGTTTATCCATATCTACAAGACCAGACTGTATTCCTGATGATGTATTGGATTATCTCAGTGAGTTAAACACAAGAACAAGTTTGTGGGTTGAATTGGGACTTCAAAGCATTCATGAAAGCACATCAAAGGTAATCAATAGAGGACACGATTTTGAAGCCTTTAGAGAGTGTGTAGAGCGTTTAAGAAGTCATAACATTGATGTCGTGGTGCATATCATAGATGGACTTCCTGGTGAAGATTATGATATGATAATGGAAACAACTAAAAAAATAGCGAAAATGGATATTCAAGGTATAAAAATACACCTTCTCCATGTAATTAAAGATACGCCTATGTCAAAGATGCTTGATAATAAAGAAATGAAACTTTTAGAAAAAGATGAATACACAAATCTTATTTGCGATCAACTTGAAGTGCTGCCACAAGAGATGGTTATACATAGACTCACAGGTGATGGTAAAAAAGAAGACCTTGTAGGACCCTTGTGGAGCCTCAAAAAATGGGAAGTTTTAAATGCAATAGATGATGAGTTAAAAAGAAGAGATAGTTGGCAGGGGAAATACTTTTAAGTATTTCCTTTTTTAAAATAGAAATTTAATATCAAATGATATTTATTATATAATAAAAAGTTATTACATTTTGTTTTTTTAAAGAAATCTACAAAAAAGACTTTATCTATAGATTTTCTTAAGAAATTCTATAGATAATCTTATGTATATTATGAACATAAAACTATTGAAAAATCGATGATTTAGTATTACAATCAGTGTATAGAGAATTTGTATACACGATCTGTATACATTATATGTTTGAAATGAGGGCGATAGCAAATGATGATGAAGACACATATTATTATATCAAAGTCTTTACTAAATAATACAGATGATGATAAAAAGTTTTTTTTAAGTGAAAAAAACTTTACATATGGAAATATAAAACCAGACATTTTATCAAAATATAAATTAAAAAAACACTATATGTATGAATCATATGATATGGTGAGAAGTAAAATAGAATTTTTAAGTAGCTTGGATTTAGATACACTAGAAAAACATTACAATAAGGCTGAGTTCTCTCAGGAAATGGGTGTAATCTGCCATTTTTTAACTGATTTCTTTTGTGTTGCTCATAGTGAAAGATGGGAATTTAAACATAGTTTAAAGATTCATGTTCAGTATGAAAGCGGATTAACAAAGATAGCAAAAGATTTTAATATAAAAAATGATAGAACACAATATGTTGATGATATAGACAGATTTTTTGAAAAGTTGTATACTGAGTATAAAGCGAACGGTAATTTTGAAGAAAATGATTTGAGATATTCTACGTATATGTGCAATACAGTTACTAACTATATACTAGACTGCATACTTAGTAATACTGTTAAATCTCATTCAGTAGCTTAATTAAATAGAAATACTACGGAGGAATATTATTGATTCCTCCTTTTAAATTAATAAGAATTTTAAATACTAGATAATTGTATAATTACCTGGTATTTTTATTCAAACGAGGTGATATTATGATGCAATCCATTGAGCACATTCTATACCTAGCACAAGACTATTGGATATTATCAGTTGCTTTAGGTTTTTTTGCAGCTTTTATTGAAAGTTTTATACCTGCTTTACCCCTAATGGCGATTGCAGCTGTAAATGCAGCCATTAATGGTTTTATTATAGGTTTTACCACTTCTTGGCTAGGGTCGTGTGCTGGGACAATTACGGTTTTTTATATAATTAGAAAAATTTTGGATACGGAATTTTTTCAAAGAATTTGGATGCAAAGATTAAAAGATAAGCTAGATGTAATAATAAGTAAGGTCAATCGGTCAGAATTTAAGGCTTTATTTGTTTTCTATGCGATACCAGTTCTTCCTAGTTCTCTTCTTACACTTGCTTCTGCTATTTGTGATATAAAATATAAAGTTTTTATACCACCGATGATGTTTGGTAAGTTTTTGATGATGTTTTTAGTAAGTTACGTTGGAAGTGATATTAAAGGCTTTTTACACAGTCCTTTTAAGATTTTAGTCGTTGTAGCTATTTCTGTGCTTTCTTATTTCATTGCAAATAAGATGAAAGACGATATGGAAACTCATGAAGATGAAGCTCTTATTGAATATAAGAGATTTAAAAATAAGAGGATTATAAAGAAACAAACAAATAAATTAATAAGTAAATACCACAGTGAAAATCAGTTATCAAAACAATATCTTTCAAATGAATTTTTAAGATTGATTGAAAGGATAATTGAGTTTTTCAAAAGAAGGTAAATTAAAGAGGTGTATATGGGTAAGCAAAAATACTATGCTGTTAAAAATGGTAAAGTTAATGGGATTTTTTTAACTTGGGATGATTGTAAAAAAATGATACATGGATATAAAAACGCTTTATATAAATCATTTGAAGATCCTCATGAAGCAGTAGATTATTTGATTTCGAATAATTCTACTATATTAACTAAGAAAGATAATTCCACTGAAGATATAAAAATAGAAGAAAACTCAAATTTAGATACTTCTGATATTAATTTAGATACTTCTGATATTATAGAAGCATATGTAGATGGTAGTTTTGATACTTCATCACAAAGCTATGGATCAGGTGGAGTATTGATAAAAAACGGTGAGATTATAGATACTTTTTCTAAGAAGGGAACAAACAAAGAAAATGTCTCTATGAGAAACGTTGCTGGGGAAATAGAGGCGGCTATGATTGCAATGCAATACTGTTATGATAATGGTTATAAAAATTTACGTATATATTTTGACTATAACGGTATTGAAAAATGGTGTACAGGTGATTGGAAAGCTAATAAAATAGGAACGAAAAAGTATAAAGAATTTTGTGATGAAATGAAAAAAAATGTAAATATTTCTTTTCAAAAGGTAAAAGCTCATAGCGGTGTGGAATATAATGAGCTTGCTGACAAGCTAGCCAAGGAATCCATTTTTACTAATTAACAAAAAATAAAGCTTTTTTTATGAGAAATTTCTATTTTTAACCAATTTTCTAAAAAAATTGTTAGAAATATTAAAAAACTAATTGATAAAAGTGTCATAATTTGTTATTATGTTATTAGTAATGATTAAGATCCTAGTGAGTATTTTTAAAATACGCTAGAATGAGGGGAAGGATGGTGAAAATATTGAAAGACATTATAGTCAAAATTAGCAGTTTCTTTAGTAGAACAATTAGATACTTCGTATTTTCAACATTAATTTCTATTAGCGTATGTACTGTACTAGTAGTAGCAAACCTTTTTATGGGAGTGAGAGTATCCCTAGGTTTTTACCTGCTATTATCTATAGCTTTTGATTTGGCACTAACGACACTTATTTGCATATATAATAGTCATAAGTTGTTCATACCTATCAACAAACCTTTAATAATGAAGTTAGAGCGTGAAAGGGTTGAAAGAGCTAGACAGTTCAAGAGAAGACAAGAAAAAAGAAATAAAAAGAAAATATCTTAGTTTGTATATAAGCACAGCTTTTAGCTGTGCTTTTTTTATAATCATAGTATAAAATTTTATAAGGTTAATTATTAGAAATACGTTTAAATTTCTAATAACTGGATAAAAATATATATTAGATGTATGTTAGAGCAATTATATCTGTTGACAAAGAGTATTTAATATTGTAATGATTTGTAACATTTTTTTTATAAATATAGATGTTGATTCACCTGAGTTTAATATGATATAATTAGTATCGTTCGAAGTATTTTAGAAATATATTTTTTTAACAATTAAATTAAATTTGCATACTTTTGTAAAATATTAATCGATTTTTGTTATGAATATTAATAATAACTGGAAAGGAGATTTATCTATAGAGTATTGTAAGCTTTAAGATCAATAGCTATAGTAAAAGTGAATAAAATGGAATTTTTAAGGAAAAATAAAAAAATAATTATTCCAATCGCGGTGGCTGTTGGGGTAATTGCGATCGGTGTTGGGGCTTTGAGTGCTCAAGTAAATTCAGATAAAATAGCGAAAAATGTAGCGGTTTCTGAGGTTGACCTAAGCGAGCTAAGTAAAGAAGAAGCTGCTAAAAAACTAGAAACTCAAAAGAAATTTGAAAATATTAATCTTAAATTTGGGAACAGTAAATGGACTATCCCAAAGTCTGAAATAAATTTAAATATTGATTTTGAAAAAACAGCTGAAAATGCATATAATATTACCAGAAATGATGGCTATATTTCAAATCTTGGAAAAACTTTGAAATCCGATCTGGGAAGTAAAAATACAGTCAATCTTGTAATGAATTATGATAAAGATAAATTAGAATCAAAATTGGAGAAAATAAAAAAAGAACTAGACTCCCCAATGAAAAATGCAAAACTTGAATTTGTTGATGATAAAACTAAAACGATCCCTGAGGAACCTGGAAGGGATATGGTGGTAAAGTCATCACTTCACGAAATAGATTATAATTTGAAGAGAGATCATTTTGATATAGATTTAATAGTAAAGCTAAAGGAAGCAGATATAAAAACATCAGATCTAAAGGGAATAGATACGCTACTTGCCGAATATTCTACAAGCTTTGAAGGAATGCCAAGCAGAGATTTCAATATAAGAAAGTCTGCACTAGATACAAGTGGTATCCTATTAAAGCCAGGAGAGGAGTTTTCATTTAATGAAATAGCTGGAGAAAAGTCTATTTCAAATGGTTATAAAAATGCACCAGTAATAGAAAGTGGTAAGTTGGTTCCTGGTCCAGGAGGTGGAGTTTGCCAAACATCTTCCACTATCTTTAATACCGCACTACTTTCTGGTATGGAGATCACTACTAGAAAAAATCACAGTATTCCTTCAAACTATGTTGATTTAGGAAGAGATGCAACAATAGTTGATGGAGATCCTGGGCAAGATTTTAAGTTTAAAAATCCATATAAACATCCTGTTTATGTTCAGAATTTAGCTTTTGATAATAAAATTGTTTCTCAAATCTATGGAGCAAGCGAGGATAAACCAAATATTGATATTGCAACTGAAATGACTGGTTCATTTGGTGGTGGCAATAGAACAGTTGCAGATGCATCTTTACCTGCAGGAAGCAAAGTTGTTGAAAAGTATGGAAGACCTGGATACAATGTTACTACATATAGAATATTCAAAGATGATAAGGGAAATAAAATTAAAACAGAAAAAGTCGCAATAAGTAGTTACCCTTCTCAAACTGGTGTAATTAGAGTTGGTGCAGCGGCTCCAAAGAAAGCTCCAGCTGTAAAACCAACAGCAACACAGAAGTCTATACCTAGTCAGGCTCCACCAGTAGCAGCAGCCCCTCAAGGAGCTCCAACAGCAGCTACAAATTAAATATAATAGGAAAATATTATTTATAAAATAACTTAATGTGGCTTAGTTACATGCATAAAATAAATCACAAAGATTGTTATATTGTAAAATTTAAAAGGGAAAGCTCAGTTTACTGGGCTTTTTATTTTGTAATCACTCATATTTTTTTGCAAAATCAATTCATATGTTATAAAATAGTATAAGAGATTATAATTAGTTTGGAGGAGACAATGAGTCAAGTAAAAGATAGATTGCGTGAGCATCCTAGTTTGAGAATGGTGACAATGATACTAGGTCTATTTATATCAGCACTAGGAGTAAATGGTTTTTTAAGACAGGCGCATTTACTGAGTGGAGGAGTGACTGGTTTTGCTACAGCAATCAACTACGTAAGCGGAATTAACGTTGGTTTAATGGCATTTTTATTAAATATCCCAATATTTATTATTGGTTTTATATATCTTGAAAAAGATTTTTGTATATTTAGTTTAATAAACATGATAATTTATTCCGTTATACTAGGTCTTACTCAGGATATAGGTTCTATAATCCCCGTACATGATAAGTTTATTCAAACGATTTACGGAGGTTTTTTAAATGGTCTTGGAATAGGTTTGGTATTTAGAGCAAAGACATCGACAGGTGGAACAGACATAATAGCGGCAATATTAAAGATTAAGAAAAATATTGAGATAAAAAATACGAGTTTTGCTGCAAATGTTATAGTCGTTTTATTGGGAAGTGCAATGTTTGGGCTAACTCTTGGATTGTATACTTTGATTGGTTTTTATATAAACTCTTTAGCATTAGGTTTTATAAAGGATGCTATGAATTATCAAAAATCACTTATAATTATATCGGATAAACCAGAAGAGATAGCAGATGATATTATGAAGGAGTTAATAAGAGGTGTTACTTTCTTACATGCAGAAGGTGCTTACACAGGTGAGAATAAGAAACTTGTGTATACGATTGTATCATCAAATGAGATTCCCAAAATAAAAGAAATCGCATTTAAACACGACCCTAGAGCCTTTGTAACAATAAATGAAGTAAACGAAGTAAAAGGTAGAGGTTTTAAATCAAAAGATTTATAAAATAAATGACCATTGGGTAATTTATAGGAAAAACAGTTATGTTTCCTTTAAATTTTTTGTTTCAATGGTCTTTAATTTTGTTAGAATTATTTTGTTGTTTTAAAAGTTAACGAAATATACTATAATAGATATAATAGATGTAAATTAAAAACAAACAATTATGAATGGAGGTAATTAATTTGAGCCTATCAAAAAATTATGTAGAGCTTTATAGCAACTACTTTAATGAAATAGATGATATAAAGAAAAGTTTAAAAATGTTCAAATTAAAGAAAAATAACGCTCTGAAAAAAGGTATTTTTGCTTCTGATGAGGAAGTGTACAAATTAGAAACTCAATTAATGGGTCAACCTTCAGATAAATTAGAGAAACTAATAGAGGTAACAAAAGCTGATAACAAATATGTAGAGTCACAGAAGGAAGAAATATCTAAAAATAAAAACTTAGCGGATGTCTTAAATATTCTTGAAGATTCCGATGAAGATAAATTGGAAAAAGCAAAAGAAAATGACATGGTACAAATATATAGGTTTAGTAATGGTGATATGTACATTGGCAGGTTACTAGATGGAAAGATGATTGGAGTAGGTTCTTATATATTCTCTCCTGACAGCGAAGAAAACGATGGTAATATCAACACCGAGTATATAGGTAACTTCGTCAATGGTATAAGAGATGGAAAGGGTGTTTTTACTTTTTCTAATGGAAATGAATATATTGGCAGTTTTAAAAGTAATAAAAGTACGGGCATAGGAAGAATGAAATATAACAATGGTGATGAGTATCTAGGAAATTGGTTAGATGGTAAAAAAGATGGACTAGGAATATACACATGGAGCGATGGCTATATTTATATAGGTAACTTTAAAGATAGTAAAATGGATGGAATTGGTTCTTGCTTTAATTCAAAAGGAGAGCTAGTATACGATGGCGAGTGGAAAAAAGGTCAGATACATGGAAAAGGTAGATATATGTGGAGTAAACACAAATGGTATGAAGGTGAATTCCAACAGGGACAAAAACATGGTGAAGGTATATTTTACCTAAACAATGATCCTATATATAACGGAACTTGGAAATATGACAAACCATCTATATTCAATAAAACATTTGAGGAAGTATTTTCGAATTTTGATTAGTTATTCTTGTAATTATTTTAGGGAGGCGGTTATATGGATAAACTGATACTAAAATCATGTAAGTTCTATGGATATCACGGTTCTGCTGAAAATGAAAGACTATTTGGTCAACCATTTATCGTCGATGTAGAATTATATCTAGACACTCATTTGGCAGGAGAAACCGATCTTGTATCTAATGCCGTTGACTATGGGAGAGTATATGATATTATTGAAGATTATGTAGAAAATGAATCTTTTTCACTAATAGAGTCTCTAGCTGAAAAGATTTCATCCAAAATATTGGGTGAGTTTGATATTGTAAATGGCATCCTAGTAAGAATTAAGAAGCCACAAGCAAAAATCATGGGCAAGTATGATTATGTGGCAATCGAAGTAGAACGTTTTAGAGAATAATTAATTGCAATTTTATAAGGATTCTTTGTTTTTTTATTTAAGCAAAGGATCCTTATCAATTTAATGATAAGATCAGCTTTATATATAAACCACCCCAAAATCTGATTATTCTATACAATTTAAGCCTATTTTGTTATTTCTACAAATAATAAAAGCAATTTTAAAAATTTTTTAAAATTAATTGTATAAAAAAAAGGAGTTTTGACTTATATGTCGAAATATATATATTGTAGCCTTGACAAATATTGTATTTAATGTGACAATATAATATTGTCGGTAATAAAGGATGATATTAATGGAAGATTTAAAGGATATAATTGAGGAAATAAAGATAAGAAATGATATCTCTGAAGTTATTTCAGGGTATATACAATTGAAGTCATCAGGTTCAAATTATAAGGGATTATGTCCTTTTCACAATGAAAAAACACCGTCTTTTCACGTAAATACAGCAAAACAAATTTATAAATGTTTTGGCTGTGGGGAAGGTGGAGATGTTATTTCATTTATCATGAAAGTGGAAAATCTCGATTTTATGGATTCTGTAAAGTTTCTTGCAAATAGAAGTGGTATTGAAATCAATGATAATATTGATGAAGGAACTAAAAAGAAGCTCGAAAGAATAAAGAAGTTTCAGGAGATTCATATCACAACTGCAAGATTTTTTTATGCTAATTTGATGAGCAAAGAAAATACTGGGTATAAATATCTTATAAAAAGAGGTCTCGATGAAAAGACTATTAAAAACTTTGGATTAGGATATTCGCCAGACTCTTGGGATGCTCTAAAAAACTATCTTTTATCAAAAGATTATACTATAGATGAGATTAAAGAATGTGGTCTCATTGGGCAAAGTAAAAAAAATAATAACTACTATGATAAATTTAGAAATAGGGTGATGTTTCCTATATTTGATTATAAAGGAAACGTAATTGGATTTGGAGGAAGGGTACTAGATGATTCTCTTCCTAAATATTTGAATTCTCAAGATTCTCTTATATTTAATAAGAGATATAACCTATATGGGTTGAACTTCGCTAGAAAACATATTTCAAATAGAACTTTGGTTCTTGTAGAGGGTTACATGGATTTGATTTCTATGTATCAATATGGAATAAAAAACGTGGTGGCAACACTGGGTACGGCGCTAACAGATGCTCAGGCTGAGTTAATAAAGAAGTTTGCAGATAATGTTGTATTATCCTATGATTCAGATCAAGCGGGAATAACTGCAACTTTAAGAGCTATAAGAATACTGGAAAAAAGTGGTCTCAAAGCAAAAGTATTAAATCTAGGAAAAAGTAAGGATCCAGATGAATATGTAAGAGCAAATGGCCTTGCCAAAATGATGGATGGAATAGAAAAAGCAGATGAGGCAACTAAATTTAAGATAGATACATTACATAAAAATTATAATTTAAATGACAATAAGGAGTCGGTCGAATTCTTAAAAGAGGCAGTGAAGATTTTAAATACCATAAGAAGTCCTTTGGAATTGGATTATTATACAAAATATCTTTCTAGTATGACTAGAATTGAACCTAATGTTATTAAATTAGAATTAAGCAATAATAAATCTACTAACAATAAAAAAACGAATCGCTTAATCAATAAAAAACAAGACTTTATTAGGATAAAGAAAATGAAAGAAGTTGAAGATGGCAATATTTTTGTGGAAATAAACTTAATAAAGGCGATGTTAGAGAGTAAAAAAGCACGAGATATTATACCATTAAAAGTTGGTTTAGAGGATTTTTCTGATGAGAACAATAAAAAAGTGTACTCTAAAGTTTTATCTCTTGACAAACAGGGCATTATTAATATAAGTGACCTAAATAGCGATAATTTTGATGTTGATTATCTAAAAAAATTAGACGAAGTAGATTTATCTGAGATTAATCTAGAAGATGCTTTGGAAATAGGCAAAATCGTCAATCAACTTTTGAAAATTAATTCAAAAGAGAAAATTAATAAACTATCTGAAAAACAAAAAGTTTTAGAGGATAGGAGAAAGACTATAAATAATAATACTGAAGAAGCAAAAGAGGTAGATTTGGAAATTATGAAAATAGCTTTAGAAATTGTATCTGAAAACAAAAAATTGAAATCTTTATAGGAGGGGAGGTTAATTATGGCTGAACAGAAAAAGAAAGTCGTTATGAACAAAGCAGCCCAGAAGAAACTTTTTGAAAAGGGCAAAAAAGAAGGAACTGTAACACTTATGGATATTATGGAGGCATTTCAGGATACCGAAATGGACAAAGAAGTTGCAGAAAACCTTTATGAAACACTTGGAAGTCTTGGAATCGAAGTAGTCGATGGTAAAGAAGTAAAGGCAAACATAGATTTAACTGAACCTGACGATTTGGATATCAAGTCAATTGACAAGGAAGAAGAAGAGGAAGAAAAAGAAGAAAAGTCATCAGGAACTAAAAAAGAGAAAAAGTCTGCAGAGATTGCGGTACCTAAGGGAGTTAGCATTGATGACCCAGTAAGAATGTACCTAAAAGAAATAGGTAAAATTCCTTTGCTTAAGCCACATGAAGAGGTAGAATATGCTAAAAGAATGGCTGAAGGAGATGCTTTTGCTAAAGAAAGACTTGTTGAAGCCAATCTTAGACTAGTTGTTAGTATTGCCAAAAGATATGTAGGTAGAGGTATGTTGTTCCTTGATTTGATTCAGGAAGGTAACCTTGGATTGATTAAGGCAGTTGAGAAGTTTGACTATACAAAGGGATTTAAGTTCTCTACATATGCTACATGGTGGATTAGACAGGCTATAACAAGAGCAATTGCTGACCAGGCTAGAACTATTAGAATACCAGTTCATATGGTTGAAACTATAAACAAATTGATAAGGGTTTCTAGACAATTACTACAAGAATTGGGAAGAGATCCAAAGCCTGAAGAAATTGCAAAAGAAATGAATATGTCAGAAGAAAAAGTTAGAGAAATAATGAAAATTGCTCAGGATCCAGTTTCTTTGGAAACACCTATAGGTGAAGAAGAAGATTCACACTTGGGAGACTTTATACCAGATGAAGATGCTCCAGCACCAGCTGAGGCAGCTGCATACTCTTTATTAAGAGAACAAATAGCGGTAGTGCTTGATACTCTAAATGAAAGAGAACAGAAGGTCTTAAAATTGAGATTTGGACTTGAAGATGGTAGATCTCGTACTCTAGAGGAAGTTGGAAAAGAATTCGACGTAACTAGAGAAAGAATCAGACAGATAGAAGCCAAAGCACTGAGAAAGCTTAGACATCCTAGTAGATCTAAGTTAGTAAGAGACTTTTTAGACTAATATCACAATTATATGAATTTATTAGGTATATGTCTATGGAAACATTGGCATATACCTTTTTTAAAACTAAAATTTATTAGGAGAAATATATGAAATTAACAAAAAGATTAGAAAAAATTGCATCTCTTGTAAGTGATAATGTCAAAGTCGCGGATATAGGTACAGATCATGGGTATATACCAGTATACCTATTGAAAGAAGATAAAATAAAAAGTGCAATTCTAGCAGATATTAATAAAGGACCATTAAATAATGCACGTGAAGAAATTAAAAAGATGGGTCTAGAAAACTTAACTGATCTAAGACTTGGAAGTGGGGTCAGTGTTTTAAAAACTAATGAAGTTGATGAAATTATTATTGCAGGTATGGGTGGAGTTTTAATATCAGAAATAATTGAAGATGGACTAGATGTTTGTAAATCTTGTGATAAACTGATTCTTCAGCCAATGCAGGCACCTGAAGAATTAAGAAAATATCTACTGAACAATAATTTTGAAATAATTGATGAACATATGGTAAATGAAGATTTTAGAATATATGAAATAATTGAAGCAAGATATAATCCGAAATTCAAAAACAATCCAGAAGAAATTTATCTTGAATTGCCAAAGCAACTGATCGATAGAAAAGAACCTTTAATGAAAATTATAATTCTTAAAAAAATTAAAGAATGTAATTCAATTTTAGAAAAGATAGGAAACAGTAATGGTAAAAGTGTAGAAGAAAGGATTAGTTATCTAAATTCTAGAAAAAACAAACTCGAAACTTTGATAAGAGAAATGGAGGAATAAACTATGAAATTGTATGAAGTTATAGACACTATAAATAAAAAGTATCCAGAATATCTTCAATATAATTGGGATAATTCAGGCTTAAATATAGGTGATAAGGATTCGGAAATTAAAAAGATAATGCTTACTCTAGAAGTAACTGAAAGTACGGTTGACGAAGCAATAGAAAATAATGTGGACTTGATTATTTCTCATCATCCATTCCTATTTAGCAAAATAAATAAAATAAATAAAAATGATATAAAAGGAAATCTTATATATAAGCTAATTTCAAATTCTATATCAGTTTACTGTATGCACACTAGTTACGATGTTGCAATTGACGGTTTAAATGACTACTTTTTTGAACTAATGGGTATAAGTAATGAGTATATTTTAGATGAAAGTTGCACAAATGAAAACTATAGAAATGGTGAAAGTTATGGTCTAGGTAGAGTTGGCAGTTTGGAAGAAACAATGAAAGTTAAAGAGTTTATTTCAAAATTGAAGTCAAAACTTAGTATCAAAAATGTTAGATATGTTGGCAAATTAGATAAAAAAATTAAAACTGTTGCAGTTGTAACTGGTTCAGGAGCTGAATTTTTTGAAAAGGCAAAAGAGCTAGATATCGATGTATTGGTAACAGGAGATATGAAATATCATCAAGCAATGGACGCTCTAGAGATTAAAATGAGTGTTATAGATTGTGGCCACTATGGAACTGAACATATCTTTGCAGATTCGATAATTGGATTTTTGATAGAAAACTTGAAGGATATAGAGATTAGCAAAAGTTCAAATATCATTGATCCATTCACTGACCTATAGTCACTAAGTTACAGGTTATTAATCATATATTTTATTACTTTTAAAACTCATAATTAAAATATAATTATAGCTTGCTAAAGTTTTTAAAAGGCTAGATGAAAATTATTATAATTATAAATAAGTACAAATAATATAAAAAGCTATTGACTTTATAATTTATTTGTAATATCATTGATACATAATAATTAATCCATTGAAGAGAAGGAGTAACTTAATTATTCTTTTATAGAGAGTCGATGATGGTGGAATATCGACAAAGGGTACTAAGTGAATGGGTCTCAGAGGAGTGAATCGAAATTTCAGTAGACTTCACCGTGGGCTGCACGTTATAGCGGATAGGGAATCATGTCGTTCCCGAAATAGAGATATGCAGATATAGTTTTTTAGTATAGCTGTATAAATTAGGTGGCAACGCGAACTAGTACTTCGTCCTATTATTAGGACGGAGTTTTTTTTTACCCAATTATTCTCAATGTAGATAATTATTATAGGCATATTAGGTCAATAATTTTAAAAGAGGAAAATGGAGGATTAAAAAATGAGAAATTCAAGAACGAAGAAAATGATTTTAAATGCAATTTTACTGGGGATAGGCTTGATTATGCATCAAATATTCCCTGCTCTTGGAGGCGGTGTAACACCTGATATATCACTAGTCATGCTATTTTGTATTATGATAATTAATAGAGATGATTATAAAGCATGTTTAATTTCAGGTATAATAGCGGGTATTTTCGCAGCAATGACTACAAAATTTCCAGCAGGACAGCTTCCAAATTTTGTAGATAAGATAATAACTGTAAACATAATGTATGGCGTGATGAAATTAATATATATTAACCCTTTGACTGCAAAACTTGGCAAAAGGGGAGATCAAATAGCAATTATTACTATGACTTTTATAGGAACTTTGGTTAGTGGATTTGCATTTTTATCATTGGCGTCTGTAATGGTTGGATTGCCTGTAGCACTTACGAAATTATTTATTGCAGTTGTATTACCAGCAACTCTTATAAATGTTGTAACTTCAGTAATTTTATTTAATGTTATAGTTACTTCTCTTAAGAGAACTAGCTTTCAGTTAAATTAATAAATTGATAATAATCGTTTTTACGATTTTATAAATAACAGATTTTATATAATATATAAAGTTTACCTAATAATGGCAAAGTGTATACTTTCACTCAGTGTATGCTTTGCCATTATTCATTGTAGGAGAGTCTTTGCTATAATCATTTAAAATATTTACCTATTTTGCTGTATTTATATATTAATACTACTATAAAAATATCGGTATAATATTTGTATAGCAAAAAGGATCTATCAAATAATATTTTTATTAAAGACACACAAAAAAGGAGAGATAATTTATCTCTCCTTTTTTGATTTATTTACTAATATCTTAATTGTTTATTTTAAAATTCATGAATTTTAGTGACCTATTAGGAAACTATTGTTAAACATCTTATTTAGAGGATGTCCTAATCTATTGATAGGGCCCTTAAATAATATGGCAAATACCAGTGGTATAATCATAAATATCAATAGTGCCGTTAAATCGTGATATAAGTTTGGAAGGTATATACCTCCTACAGCCTCTCGACAAGCATTTATACCATATGTAAATGGTATTACGCTGTTTATTGCCTTGAAGAAGTCAGGAGTCATTTGTATAGGGAAGGTACCTCCTGAACCACCAATCTGTATAACCAGAAGGAAGACACATATTCCCTTTCCGACCGTTCCAAACAAGGACACCGTAGAGTAGATAATGACGGTAAATACAATACTACAGAATATCAATATGAGTGTAAACAAGACTGGATGCTTTGCGGTTACTCCTAATATAAAGAAATCTCCTAGAGCAATTATCAGTGATTGTCCTACAGCAAGTGTAATATATAACATCATTCGTCCAAAATATTCATCTACGGATCTGTTCTTACCAGGCACCTTAGTAGATAAGACTGCAACTAATACAAGTCCTCCTACCCAAGCAGCAAGCACACTGTAGAAAGGTGTCATGGCCGAACCATAGTTTTCCATTTTATAAATTTTATTTTCTTTTAAATTTATTGGATTTTTCAAGAAATCAACTCTATCAAGTATATTTGATTTTATTATATTATTGAAATCCTTAAAATCTTCATTATTTTGTATTTCTTCTATATTTTTTATTGAATCACTTACTTGGTCCTTAAGAATCTTGATTGAATCTTGAGTCACAGAGGTAGTTCCCTTAAGTGTCGACGTAATCGATGTTGCATCTGATAGCAATGTATTTATACCTGGGTATATTTTATTTGCATCGTCCATCACCTTACTCAAGTCATTTGTTACAGTCATAGTACTCTTATGAATTTTGTTGATTGGATTTGCAATCTTTGTATCAAAGTGTGATAGCAAGTCGTCAACTCGTCTATTAAGACTATCGGATAAAGTAACCATTTTACTAACAGCATCACTTGATAGGTCATGACCTGATTCTGCCAAACGAATGGAGTCGGATATCGTATTATTCAAATCTTCAAGAATCTTTAAAATATCATTTAAATCAGAGATTGCACTATTAAGTAGTGGAGAATCTCTTCTATTTATTCTTTCGAGAACATCGATAAGACCTTCAATCATATTTATACTACTATTTGTCTTAGATTTCATTCTAAGTAATAGTGCTACAGCATCTTCATTGACTATTGCACCCTTATCTGATATTCCAGTCGCTAAATCAGATAGTTGACCTATAAGATCGCTCGTAAGCTCTAAATCACTCTTAATTTCAGGACTTATGTCATTAAAAGATGTATTAGCATCTTTTAGACTGTTTTGAATACTAGAGTTTAATTTTTTGGAATCATTAATAGTAGTTTGTATATTTGGCATACCGTTTTTAGTAGTATTTAAAGATCTTTCCAAATCATTTAAAGTTTTGTCTCCTGTACTAGAAAGTTTATTCAAATTATCTAGCTGTCTATCTAGACGCTTAAGAGTATCTTTCATCTTATCTAGTCTTGGATCCATATCGCCCATTGCGTTAGATACACCACCCAGAGCACCTAAAGATACCTTACTAACGGTCTCGACCAGGGTTTTATTTATCTGTTGTGTAATAGCATTTGCTCCACTGTCAGTAATTTTGGGGGCAACTGCATTTATTTTCTCATTGACTGTATAGTCTATGGTTGCTTTTTTGACATCTTTTTTGGTTACCGATGTCAAATCACTTGAAAATTCAGGTGGTATAAGTATAATTGCATAATATTCACCTGTTTTTAGACCTACTTCAGCTCTACTTTTACTGACAAACTGCCAATCGAGCGAAGGATTTGCCTTTAAGTTTTCTACAACCTTTTCGCCCATATTTAGTTCTTGATCTCTAAATTTATCACCTCTATCTTGATTGACAACTGCAACCTTTAGATACTTAGTACTTCCATAAGGGTCCCAAAAGGCCTTTATATTGAACCAAGCATATAAAGAAGGAACTATTGTTAGTCCCAATATTACAACCAAGACAGCAAAGTTTCTACTTATCTCTCTAAGGTCATTTTTATAGATATTAAAAACCACACGGGGGTTCATTAAATATTTTTCTTTCCACAATTTTGGGTTAAAAAATTTCTTCTTTCTTTTAGAATTTGTAATTCTAGAATTAGGAGAAGCTTCATTTTTATTTTTTCTATCATTGCTTTTGATATTAGTATTTTTTTCTTTTTCATGGACAGAACTTACCGATTCTTTGCCATTTTTTGTTATTTTAGAATCACTTTGAACATTTTTCTTAGCATCGACATTATTTGTCTCATTTTTTTTCATCGCATCACCTTCAAATATTATTTTTTCTAACTTCTTTTTAGAAAATTTAATATTATTATTTCGTTTTTAAATAATAATAAATCTTATCACCACCTATAAGATTATAATATAACTCTTGCTTAATGTAAAGCAAAAGAAGAAGTCTCTTTTCTTATGCCATTTTATATGTAAAAAACACATATTAATTCATGAATATTTTTTTGAACTTAAGTTTAAAAATATTAAATATATATGATATATTTAATAAAATAACTATATCTACAAATCCAAATATCTTAAACTGCTTAATAACATGTTAACATATATAAGATGAAAAAAAAATAGCAAAATCTTGATTATTAAACAAAAGATGGACTATAATATATTGTAGTAATAAAATTTTATTGAGAGGTGACATAAATGTACAATTTTAATTTTCAAGTAACAACAAAGGTGTTGTTTGGTGAAGGTCAGATAAAACATCTTGGTAAAGAAATATCCAAGTATACAGATAAAGTACTATTAGTTTACGGAGGAGGAAGTATCAAAAAAAATGGTATCTATGATTCTGCTGTTGAGCAACTAAAAAACTATAATATAGAGATTTTTGAACTTGCTAATGTAGATCCAAATCCTAGAATAGAATCTGTAAGAGAAGGCGTGTCAATTTGTAAGGAAAATTCAATAGGAGGAGTACTTGCTATTGGGGGTGGAAGCTCAATTGACTGCTCTAAGGTTATTTCTGCGGGAGTTAAATATGATGGTGATCCATGGGATCTTATTATAGATAGAAGCTTAGTAAAAGAATCAATCCCAGTATTTACTGTATTGACACTTGCAGCTACGGGTTCTGAAATGAATGGAAATGCTGTTATCTCAAATATGAATACAAATGAAAAACTTGGCACATATGGAAGATGCCTTATTCCAAAGCTTTCTATTTTGGATCCTACTTATACTTTCTCTGTTCCAGCAAGACATACTGCAGCAGGTACAGCAGATATAATCAGCCATACATTTGAAAATTATTTTACAAACGTAGAAGGTGGATACTTGCAAGCAAGAATGGCAGAAGCTATTTTAAAAACTTGTTTTCACTATGGACCTATTGCTTATAAAGAAGCAAATAATTATGATGCAAGAGCTAATTTAATGTGGGCATCAAGCTGGGCTATCAACGGACTTATATCAGCGGGCTCAGCAAATAATTGGTCTGTTCACCCAATGGAGCATGAATTAAGTGCTTTTTATGATGTAACACACGGAGAGGGACTAGCTGTTCTTACACCACACTGGATGAGATATGTTTTGAATGAAGATACTGTTTCCAAATTTGTTGACTATGGTATAAATGTTTGGGGAATAGATTCTTCTATGGACAAATTTGATATAGCCAACTTAGCTATAGATAAAACGCAAGAGTTTTTCACAAAAGAATTAAATATACCAGCAAATTTAAGAGAATTAAAGATAAGTAATAAAGATTTTGATACAATGGCGCAAAAGGCAGTAACAGTTAAGGGTGGATCTATACAAGGATTTGTAGAACTACATGCTGAAGATGTAAAGAAAATTTATGAGATGTCTTTATAAAATTATATATAATATCATTAAGTATAGTTTTATTAATTAAATATTATAAAAAATCAAAAATAGCTTGACATTTATTGCTATTACTATATACTTGTATATAGCAATAAGTAATTAAATAAAGGGTAGAGGAGCAAGTATTATTAGTAACTGCGTAAAAGATTGAAGCATCTGCAGTGAAAGGAGTATTTGCCGAAGTGGTGTAGTTAGCTTTATGACTATATCTGCTGGGGGTGTGTAGAATATACGCATCACTGTCACAGTATTTCTGTGTTGGGCTATCATGAGTGTTTAAATTCATGCCTCGGAAGCCTACTTCCGAGGCATTTAATTTTGAATATTTTTATAGCTTCTAATATAATTATCCCCCATAATCAATTTAGTTTGATTATACATTTTTATTTAATACATATATTAAAAGGGAGGTTCTATTATGAACAAAAGAAATTTTAAAGTAGCTTTGACATCTTTAATGCTACTTGCAATGACCATCGTTCCTGCTTTTGCAGAAGATATCGATAAAATTGCACAAGTAAATTCAAATAAGTTTGGAATAATAACGATTATTCCACCATTACTAGCCATTTTATTGGCATTTATTACAAAAAATGTAGTAATTTCATTATTTTTAGGTGTTATGTCAGGATGTTTAATACTTCAAATTGGAACTGGTGCTAATGTATTATCCGCAATTGTTCTTTCATTTTTAGATTTTATTTCAAGAGCACTATATTCTTTGGCAGATCCATGGAATGCAGGTATTATACTACAAGTATTATGTATAGGTGGAGTAATCAACCTAGTAGGTAAAATGGGTGGAGCAAAGGCAGTCGCTGAAGCATTGGCTGACAAAGCAAGCTCTTCAAGAAGTGCACAGATTATATCTTGGTTATTGGGTATACTAGTATTTTTCGATGACTATGCAAACTCACTAATAGTTGGTCCAATAATGAGACCTGTATTTGATAAAATGAATATCTCTAGAGAAAAACTAGCATTCGTAATAGATGCCACAGCAGCTCCAATAGCAGGATTAGCAATTATTTCTACATGGATAGGATTAGAAGTTGGATTAATACATGACGCTTTTGGAAGTATTGGTGTAAATGTAGATGCGTTTGGTATTTTTCTACAAACTATACCATATAGATTCTATAATATATTGATTCTTGCTTTTGTATTATTTAGTGCGATTATGGTAAGAGAGTTTGGTCCTATGAGAAAGGCTGAATATATAGCACATAGAAAACAAAATATTACAAGTGATTTGGATCAAGGAGTAGAAGAACTAGATGATATGGCTCCAAAAGAAGGTGTAAAATTAAGTATATGGAATGCTATAATTCCTATTGGAGTATTGATTGTCAGTGCTCTTGTTGCTTTTTATTATAGTGGATATAGTATTATAATGGATGGAGATAATCAGGCTCTTATAACTTCTATAAATGCAAGTCCTTTCTCTTTCAACAGTATAAAAGATTGCTTCTCTGCATCAAATGCGTCTGTAGCATTGTTCCAATCAGCGTTATTTTCTTCAATAGTAGCAATATTAATGGCTAAATTGAAAAAGATTTATACTGTATCAGAAGCGATAGAGGTGTGGATTGATGGTATGAAGACACTAATGATTACAGGTGTTATATTAATACTTGCTTGGTCTCTTAGTTCTGTAATTAAGGAAGTTGGAACAGCAAAGTTCCTTATACAGTATTTATCAGGATCAATACCAGCATTCTTATTGCCAAGTATTATCTTTATATTAGGCTCAATTATTTCATTTTCAACAGGTACAGCATATGGTACTATGGGAATACTAATGCCTTTAGCAATTCCTCTTGCTCATTCTATTTCACCAGAAATGGGATATGTAGTAGTATCAACTTCTGCGGTTCTTACAGGAGCAATATTTGGGGATCACTGCTCTCCTATATCAGATACAACTATTCTTTCATCAATGGGAGCAGGTTGTAATCATATAGACCATGTTAAGACACAGATGCCATACTCATTATTTATAGCAGCCTTAACTATACTGTTTGGATACATACCAGCAGGAATGGGACTTCCAATAGTTGTAGTATTACCAGTTGCTTTAGTGGCAGTTGTAGTAGGACTTAGAATATTTGGTAAGAGAACAGATGTAGATGACAAAACTTTTGAGGCAAAACTTGAAAAAGAGGGTATACATTTCTAAAATTTATAATAATAAAAAGCTAGGATAGCTATCCTAGCTTTTTTAATCTATAATTATATTATTTTTATATTACTTTATTAATAAGATTCACTTATTTAAAATATTATTTTAAAAGTCCAACGCATTGTTACATGCAAAAACCAACCTAAAGCGTTGCTATTATTGAGTTTTAGAAATTTGTGCATTTTTTTCTTTCTATACTTAACTGCATTAATTATATAAGATCTTTATGTTTTAATAAAAAATCCTTGATAGCAAAGGTAAGCATTTCTCCCTTTTTTTCCTCGGTATTATTGCACAATCTATCAAATGCTGACCATACTTCGTTGTCTACAACAGCACTTATTCTTTTCTTTTCTTTTATAATATCATTTTCAATTTTTATAGATGTTTTTTTGATTTTTGTTTTTTCTTTCAAGATTTCCAAATCTTTTACTTGCATGTACCAATCATACACCTCACAAAGCTTATCCATATCTTCTTGTGAAACTGAAACTTTTGAATTTTTGCCCTTAACGGTTCTTTTTGAAACAGATTTTTTAGGGGAAGCTTTAGTATTTTTTTTGCTTAGAGAAGTAGTTTTTTTATTTAAGGATTTTTCTGAAGAATTTTTCTCTAAACTTATATTTTTAATATCAGTTTTTTTAGAGTTATTTTTACTTGTTGTTGTCTTTTTCTTTTTTGTGTTACTTTTTGGAGCTGTTGATTTTTCCTTAACCTTACTACTTTTTATATTTTCACTATTTTTTTTTACTGAAGATTTGGCATTAGAATTTTCCTTTTTTTTCAGATCACTTTCTAATAAATTCTCAAATTTAACTTGTTTGCTAGCCATTATATTCTCCTCTTAATTTTATTATAATTGATTTAGTATTTATTATTATATCACAAGAGAGTATATTATGTAAAAAAGGTAACTATCAATTGAAATGATTATTATAAATATGATATTATAGAAGATATAAAGGTTTTCTATTATTTAATACTATATGATTTAAAACCTATTGATAACGCATAATATAAAAACTAGTTTAGTTTTAATCTTGTAAAGGAGATGGACAATATGAAAATACTTATAGTAGAGGATAATAAAACTCTTCAAGAGGATATGAAAAAAGAATTATCCAAGCATTTTGAAATAGAAACATGTATAGATGGTGAAGAGGGCTTATATTTAATTTCACAAGGAATATATGATTTGGTTGTCTTAGACTTGATGTTGCCAAATATGGATGGAATAACTATCTTGAAAGAGGCAAGAAAGCAAGGTATAGATACACCAATCCTTATTTTGACAGCAAAGGAGTCTCTAGATGACAAGATGGAAGCTTTCACACTGGGTGCTAATGATTACCTTACAAAACCTTTCTATATGGATGAGCTAGTCGCCAGGGTCTTTGCAATATTGAGAACAAATGGAAAAATAAAGGATAATAAGTACCTTGAATTTAAAGATTTAAAAATAGATTCTGAAAAAAATACAGTGTATGTAAATGAAGAAGAGTTGGAGCTTCAAAATAAACAGTTTAAACTTTTGGAGTATTTTGTTTTAAATAAAGGATCAATTCTATTAAAAGAACAAATATATGACAGAATATGGGGTATTGATTCAGATGCAACTATAGAAATTGTGGAAGTATATGTAAGTAATTTAAGAAAAAAATTATCCAAGTATGGATATGATAAATATATTAAAACAAAGAGAAAGGTTGGATATATACTAGATGATAAACAATAATGTATTTATAAAAACTCGAAAAAAATTAATTATAAATATTATGTTAGTTGTAGAAATTTTTATGATTCTTATGAGTTTTTTTATATATAATTATTTCAAGGTCGGAATATACAATACGATAGACAGAGCCTTGCTTGATGAGTTTCATTTTGTGAATAATCAATTTAGTGGTCAATCTATAATGGATCCAATTGTACTTCAAGATCCTAAAGATATAGTATATATCTATGAGGGAAACAAAGTTATCTACTATACACAAAATAGGTACTTTAGTGGAAGTGTTCCTCTAAATACTATCAATAGAGATTATGGAAATTTCTTTGAAGGATATAATGGATATAATTTTAGAACTACTATTGTAAAAAATGATCACTATGAATTTAGAATAATGAGAAACATAGATTCAGAAAAGGAAAGTCTTAGTCATATGTTGGTTCTTCTTATTTGTGCAGATTTCTTTTCATTATTGTTAGTGTATATTATAGCAAAATATCTTTCTAAAAAAGCATTAAAGCCTATTGAAATGTCCTGGAATAACCAAGTTAAGTTTGTTCAAGATGCATCGCATGAACTTCGCACACCAGTGGCAATAATTCAATCAAAATTAGAAAGCCTGCTAAAAACACCTGAGTCAACAATCGAGGAAGAGGCAGAGACAGTTGCTGTAGCAATGAGAGAAACGAGACAGCTTAAAAAAATGATTTCTGAATTGCTATCTTTGACAAAAGAAGAGTCAATTGTATCTGTAAATAATAGTCTATTTAGTATAGAAGACCTATTCAAAGAAATTTTTGAAAGCTATCATGAAATAGCAGAGTATCAAAATAAAACATTTGATTACAATATAAATATGAAAAATTATAATATATATACAGATAGAAATAAACTGACAAATCTTATAAGAATTTTGATAGACAATGCTTTTAAATATACAGAAGATGGTGATTTAATTACTATTAAATCATGTGAAAAAGGAAGAGATCGGATTCAAATAACAGTATCCGATACTGGCATTGGTATATCTGAAAAAGATCAAAAACATATATTTGAAAGATTTTTTAGAAGTAGCAGTGTTCGTGCGACAGAGATCGAAGGTTCTGGTATAGGATTATCTATAGCTGCAATCATCACTAATACTCTTGGAGGGCATATAAAGGTTAGATCAACTCTAGGAGAGGGTACGAATTTTATAATAGACATTGCTCGGGGAAAAGAAGTAAAAAAGAGAAAGAGTAGTAAGAAAAAAATGTAATATTTTTTCTTACTATTTGATGAAATATGTTTGAAAAGACTATTTTATGGTATTATATATAATATAAGAATACGATAAAATATAAAAATTTGGAGGTAATGATATGGCAAATGTAATTAATGCACAGGATTTCGCTAAGAACGTAAAGGAAAATAAGGGAGTTGCAGTTATAGATTTCTTCGCAACTTGGTGTGGACCTTGTAATATGCTAGGACCAGTTTTCGCGGAAGTAGCAGAAGAAAATAAGGATGCAGCCTTCTTTGCAAAGGTTGATATAGATCAGAGTATGGAACTAGCACAGGAATTTGGTGTTAACACTGTTCCAACTGTAATATTCTTCAAGGATGGCAAGGAAGTAAATAGAGAAATTGGTTTTATGCCTAAGGAAAAGATAGTAGCTGGTTTAAACGCAGCTAAATAACTCGTTGTTTTTAATAAAATTACAACTTTTAAAATAATACTTGCATAAAAAGCATTTTATTTTAATAATAATCATGGATAGGTCCTAATCAGGATCTATCCTTTTTTATTTTACTCATATTTTACTCATCATAATAATAAATTTATATTGACTAATATCTTCTATTTCACACAAAAAACACTTTAAAAATCATCATTATAGTTGAGTTAATTTATTATATTTAAAAGTATTCAAAGTTCTGGATATAGAAATGACATAAGAAATAAATATTATGTAATTTGTTAAAAATATAGACTAATGCAATGTTTTTTAAAAGCTATGCAAAAAATATTGTAAATACGCATATAATATTGTATAATAGTTATAAATTATGAATAATTTATTTTTCTAATGTTATTTTAAAAAATCATTAGTTTATAGGAGGATTTTATGGGAATTATAAATGGAATTTATAGCACACTCATGGCTTTTAGCGATTTGTTGTGGTCAAAAGTATTGATAATACTTTTAATAGGAGCAGGTCTGTTCTTTACAGTCAAGACAGGTTTTGTACAGTTTAGATACTTCAAAGAACAGTTCAAACTTTTAATTGATAAGGAAAGTATCAAGGATGCAAAATCAAAAGGAGCAATATCATCTTTTGGTGCCTTTTGTATAAGCACTGCATCGAGAGTTGGTACTGGAAATATAGCAGGAATAGCAATAGCTATTGTAGGTGGTGGACCAGGAGCAATATTTTGGATGTGGCTTATAGCCATTATCGGTTCAGCATCTGCTTTTGTTGAGGCAACATTGGCTCAAATATTTAAAGTTCCAAACGGAACTACGACGAAGGGTGGACCTGCATATTATATGGAGCAAGGTCTAAATGCAAGATGGTTGGGTGTAATATTTGCAATATTAATAACAGTTACATATGGTTTTGTTTTTAATGCAGTTCAGGCAAACACTATGTCAATTGCGCTTAATAATTCATTCGGAATAAATAGAACAGTTTTAGGTCTAATAATTGCAGTATTAACTGCTTTAGTAATATTTGGTGGTATACACAGAATATCTAAAGTAAGCGAAATAATAGTTCCTATATTTGCTTTAATGTATATTGCAGTTGCTTTAGTAGTAGTATTATTAAACCTACCAGCAATACCTTCAGTGATTAAGTCAATTTTTGTAGGAGCATTTAGTACAAAAGAGTTTCTTGCAGGTACAGGAGCAGGTCTAATGACAACTATACTTACTGGAGCAAAGAGAGGTCTATTCTCAAATGAAGCAGGTATGGGTTCTGCACCAAATGCTTCAGCTACTGCGGATGTTACTCATCCAGTAGTTCAAGGATTAATTCAGTCTTTAGGTGTTTTTACAGATACAATTGTTATATGTAGCTGTACTGCTTTTATAGTTTTATTATTTAGCGGTTATGCTGGCAGTGCAAATGAAGGAATACTTCTTACTCAAGAAGCTCTCAACTTCCATCTAGGTCCAGTAGGTGGAGTGTTCTTATCAGTGTGCGTATTTTTATTTGCATTTTCTTCTATTGTAGGTAATTATTACTATGGAGAATCAAATATTCAATTTATGTGCAATGGTAATAAGAAAAAAGAAAAAATAATACTAAATACTACAAGGATTCTTGTATGTATATTTGTATTTTATGGATCACTAGTAAAAATGGAAGTAGTATGGAATTTTGCAGATTTATTTATGGCTTTAATGGCACTTCTCAACCTAACAGTTATTATAATTCTTGGTAAATATGCATATTCTGCTCTACATGATTATACTTTACAAAAGAAAAATGGAATTAAAAGACCACAATTTTATAAAAACACAATACCTGAATTAAAGGATGTTATACAGATGTGGCCAGAAGAAAAATAATTTATGCTTTAAAATTAAAAGGAGTCGATTTTATCGATTCCTTTTTAAAATAAGAAATCTTATTTTAAGTATGTATACTCTATATTTATAATACTCTCTTAATTTTTTATAGTATATAAGCTATTTAAGTTTTGTTATATTAAACTTTATATGAAAGTTAATTTAAGAAAAATTCAGAATTTAAAAAACTCTCCTTTACTTAATTGAAGAAAAAGCTTAAAATAGGATTAAAGAATACATAAGGGGTGATTTTATGGATTATATGAAAATTTACAATAAGTGGCTTGAATCAGATTATTTTGATAAAGATACTAAAGAAGAGCTTTTATCAATTAAAGACGATAAAAAAGAAATTGAGGACAGATTTTACCGTGACTTAGAATTTGGTACTGCAGGGCTTAGAGGTATAGTTCAGGCAGGTACTAATAGGATGAATCTGTATACAATCAGAAAGACTTCTTATGGACTTGCAAGATATTTTTTAAAGAATCATAAGGACGCTAGCGAAAGAGGAATAGTGATAGCTCATGACAATAGAAATATGTCTAGGGAGTTTTGCATGGAAGCTGCTCAAACGTTTGCTTTAGCAGGAATGAAAGTATATTACTTTGATGATCTTAGAACTACACCTATGCTTTCCTATTCAGTTAGAAAATTAAACTGTATAGGTGGTATTGTTGTTACAGCTAGTCACAATCCGCCACAGTATAATGGCTACAAGGTTTATGGTGAAAATGGTGCTCAGATTATGCCAGATGTAGCAGACAAGGTATTAAGTGAAATTGAGGCAATAAAGGATTTTTCTGATATTCCTGTATATAAGGAAGAATATGCTTCAAAAATAACTCTTTTAGGAAAAGATATCGACGATGATTTTATTGAAGCAGTAGAAAAAAATCTAATTAGAAAAGAAATGATTGGAAAATATGCAAAAGACTTTAAGGTTGTATATTCTCCTCTATGTGGTACTGGAAGAGTACCTGTGCTAAGAGTTTTAAAGGATAGTGGCTTTGAACACGTAATTGTAGTTCCAGAAGAAGAAATGCCAGATCCAAATTTTGCTGGAATTAAAACACCAAACCCAGAAGAAAGTGTAGCTCTTACACGTGGAATAAATCTACTTAAAAAAGAAGATGCAGATATATTAATTGCCAACGATCCCGATTGTGATAGAGTAGGAGTAGCTGTTAAAAATTCAGCTGGTGAAGTAGTGCTTCTTACAGGCAACCAAATTGGTGGACTTTTAACAGATTATGTTATTGAGGGAATGAAAGAAAAAAATAGATTAGCAGATAACGCTTGTATTATCAAAACAATTGTTACATCAGAGTTTGGTTCTGATATAGCAAAGGCCCATGGAGTTGATGTCGTAAGTATTTTAACTGGATTTAAATTTATGGGAGATAAAATGACTCAATATGCTAAGGATGGTTCAAAAACTTTTGTCATGGGTTATGAGGAAAGCTACGGATATCTAATAGGAGATCAGTGCAGAGACAAAGATGGTGTTGTAGCAACACTAATGATAGCAGAAATGGCAATCTATTATAGAAGTAAGGGCAAAACTCTATATGAAGCCTTAATAGATTTATATGAAAAATATGGATTCTATAGAGAAAAAACAAATTCTATATACCTAGAAGGAAAAGAAGGTAGTGAAAAAATAGATAGAATCATGAAATATTTAAGAGATAATACTTTTGAAAAAATTTCATCTATAGATGTTTTAAAGTTAGAAGACTTTAAAAAGGGTGTAGAAGGATTTCCAAAGTCAAATGTTTTAAAATATCATCTTAAAGATGGATCTTGGGTAGCTCTAAGACCTTCAGGAACAGAGCCAAAGATAAAAATTTATATCGGAACTCATGACCCTTCTGATGAAATTGCTACTAACAAACTTAATGAAATTGATAAGTTTATGTTAGACGTAGTTAATTCAATAAAATAATAATTTTAGATACATAATTAAATTTTGATGCCAGTGTAATGTTTTAATAGGCTATATGTAAAATTTTAAACATTAAATATAAGCTCTCTTATATCTAAATAATAAAAATTAAGTATTTATAAAAACAAAATTTAATACAAACTTTAAAAACTTTCAAAGCGTATATATTGTTTATTATAACTTATATTACGCTTTGTTTTTTTAAAAAATAAATTGTTTTCTTAATTTATATTATAAATAAAAGATTTTAGTGCAAAAGACAAACTTTTATGATAGAATAAAACTAAAGGAGGTTGACATGCAAAAAATTTGGTTAATACTCAAGCCCTTAGTTAAACAATTTAATCTTCCAGATTTATATTCAAGGACCGCTGAGATGGCTTTTTATTTAACCGTGTCAATATTTCCTTCAATGTTATTTATAATCTGTGCCTTGGCGTATATACCAGATGTTAATTTAATTAAGATTCAAACATCACTTGCCCAGTTGATTCCTAACGAGGCCTTTGTTATTGTTCAAACTCTTATAACATCTGCAGTAACAAACAGAAGTCTACAATTATTATTGTTTTCTTTTATGTTGGCAACTTATACTTTTTCTAAGGCTGTTAAATCAATGATTAAAGGTCAAAACATGGCCTTTGGTTTTGAAGAAACAAGATCTTTTATAAAACTAAATATATTCTGCATTGTATATGCAGTTGGTTTTTTTATAGTAACTTTGTTGTGTGTCGCGTTTTTGGTATACGGTAATAAGCTTAGTTTTCTATTTAGAAAAACCGTTGGTGATTTTTTCATACTGAATGTATTGTATAATTTAATGAGATATCTAATTCCGATATCTGTTATGATATATATTTTTATAAATTTATTTACACTTGGTCCTTGTGGTAATCTGAAATTCAAACAGGCTATTCCAGGAGCGATTACAACGACTGTACTATGGCTAATATTTTCTTTGATATACTCTTTTTATGCGAATTATTTTTTTAGATCCAAGGAAATTTATGGTAGTATTTCGTCAATTATTATACTTCTAACCTGGCTTTACTTGTGCGGGATGGCTATTACTATAGGATATAAGTTAAATGCAATCATATATCACCAAGATATTGCTAGAAGAAAGTCTAATTCAAGAGTTAATTAATATTTTAAATAAAAAGCACTTTTCAAAAAGGTGCTTTTTTATATTGTTCATAACCATAATTTTCTTTCAGTAAAAAAGTCTACTTTATTAATTGTCATATATGATATAATGTAGTAGTAACTTAAAAAATGGAGGAATATGAATTGACAACGACAAAAAATAAGTACAGTACTTGTACGTATTTTCCAAAGGAATATGTTGTTTTAGACCTTGAAGCTACAGGAACATCTGAGTTTAATTATATAATTGAACTTAGTGCATTTAAGGTTTCGAATGGAAAAATTATTGATGAATACAGCACACTTGTCAAACCACCTAGATATAGACTTTTTAGCAAAAGAAGAAGAAAAGTTCAATCTTTTTGTGAAAAAAATGGAAAAAAGATTTATTATATAGATAAGTTTATAGAAAATCTTACTGGAATAGATAATAAAATGATTAGTAGTGCCAAAAATGAAGCTGATGTAATAAAAGAATTCTACCAGTTTATAGGAGAATCTGTATTGATTGGACACGGAATGGGAAATGACCTTACGATTATAAATAAATCATTTAATAGAGTTCTAAAAAAAGAACTGACTAACTATTATTTAGACACCTTTGTAATTGCACTTTTTCTAGATGATAAAGAATATTCATTAGTAAATCTATGTAATCGATTTGGAATAGAAAATCAAGATATACATAGGGCAAAGTCAGATGCATATCGAACATATTTATGCTATGAGGCTTTGATAAAAGAACTAAAGCAGAAATATCCAAATTCAGCAAACGAAGATTTTCTTACTTGGAATACGATTAGACAAGAAAAACAAACAAAAATATTAAAAAACAAGGTGATGAGATCTCTAAACAAAAAAAGATGGTCTGATCTAAAAAAATATATGTTCAGCCATGGAAATTGTGAAGAAATTTTAAGTGGCGCTAGTATAGTAATATCAAACAAAATAAGTGAAAAAGATCAAGCTCATATTAAAGAACAATTGGAACTTGTAGACGCTCATATCAGCAATAGATTGGGTATAAAAACAGACTATTATATAGCAGATAAAAAAGAATTCTCTATTAATAATATTAATTTAGAAGATAAAAAATTAAGAAAAATCATTAATATGAATAAAAAAGGAAGTCGTATTCGTATATTTAATAGTGATGAAATTATAAAAATTTTTGAAAAAGAATATGATCCTTCATATATATATGAAGGAGAACACTTTAAAAAAATACAGTTTTCTGATCAGCGTTTCTATATATATAATGACTTTTTATCAATTACAAACGATGAATTATACGAGATTATTAAGTCGAGAGGTGGAATTATAAGTGACAAGCTAGACAGCAAGGTCAACTGGATTCTATCCGGTGAAAACAGAGATAAAGATATTTTTAATGATTCTTATGAAAATGAAGTTTTTTTATCACTTTTAGCTTTTGGTTGTAATATATCAGTTTCAAATGAATCATTTTTTATGAAAACTATTGATGATGACACTGAAGATAACTAATAATTTGTAAATACATAACTAAGCATAAGCCAAGGATCTTGCTGGCCTATGCTTAGTTATTGTATTCAATTAAAGTTTCAATCTAATATTTTTGTGAAAGGGCTTTATTTGATTTTAAAGTGGTTTTTGAGTATAATATAGATAGGAGATATCTAGTTTGTAAAATTTTTAGATTTAATATAGTTTTGATAGGAGGTAGTGAGATCTAATATTTTAGTTGATTAATAGTTAATAAAAAGTAAGAAATATTTTAATTTTTAAAAATATTTTTGATACACAATTAGTCATTAATTAAATATATTTTGAATTCGATAAAAAAATGATAAAAACCATGAATTAATTTTTATGCTTCTGTCAGCATTTTATTTCTTCAATTATATATAAAAATAAAAGACAAGTTTGTTGACGGTGTCGAGTTGAATATTATATCCAAACAATATTAATAAATATTATTAAATGCCATGTTAAAAAGTATATTCTAGCAAAAAAATACTTATATTTATATGAAAAAAGCTCTAATTTCCTAGATAAATATAAGTGAATTCTAAAAAAATAAAACTTTTTAACTATCATAAAACTTTAGAAATATATAGAACTTTGCAAGAAAATAAAAAAATAAATCATTATGATTAGGTGATTGACAATTAATACCTTAAGATGTATATTAGTGGATATAAATAAGATTATTAATTATTACTAATTTATTTTTAGGAGGAAAAAATGAAAGTAGAAACTTTTGGTAATCCTGAGAAGCCAGTGGCTTTATTAGTACACAGTATTTTTTACCCAGGCGTTACCAGTTATAAATCAATACTTCCTATATTGATTGAAAAATACTATGTGGTAGTACCTAATTTAAATGGATTGACATACCCACACACAGATTTTACATCAACTAGAGAACAAGCAGATGAGATTATAGAGTGGTTAAAGGAAAACAACATAAAACATATACATTTCTTGCTTGGATCCTCATATGGATCATCTGTTGCTTTTGAAATACTTAAGGAACAATGGTTGGAAATAGATAATGCTGCGCTTGATTCGCCAGCACTTAAAAATAGCAAATTACATGGTCTTTTGTTCTACCATGAGATGAGAAAAATGGTGAAAAAGATAAAAAGAGAAGGTCTTGAGGCTTTAAAAGAATCCGTTAAATATAGATATCTTACAAACAAAGATGAAGAATATTGTATGAAAGTATATCAATGTATGGATGAAAAAACCCTTAGAGATTTATCTTTTTCATGTTACGAATATATACTACCTTCTCAGTTGTATAGAAAAGGAACAGAAGTTAGATTCTTATTTGGAGAAAATGACAAGGCTCAGGTAAATTTACCTGAGGTAAGAAATCTAAAATCGGGTGAAATTAAAATAGTAGATGGTATGGATCATCTTCAGTTTATGTTTGAAAAGCCAGTTGAATTTCTTGAAGAATGTGGACTCGACTTAGGATAACATAATAAATATATTATGCAGGAGGTAAACACTATGAAAAAAATGTTTTTAGGAGTAGTATTAGGAGCCGTAGCTGGAGCTGTTGGTTACAAACTATATAAGGAAAGAGAAGATGAAATAAAAGATTTTTTAGATGAATATATCTCAGATGAAGATGACTTTGATGTTGATTCAGTCGATGTTGAAGATTTAGAAGATTTACGTGACTGCATAGATGAAATGATAGATACAAAACTTAAAGTTGATGATTCGTTTGAAGAAGATGGTCATGTTATTTTATCGAATTCTGATGAGTCTGATGAAGAAGAAAATAAAGAAGAATATATCTTTATAGATAATACTAAAAAAAATAATGATGGTAAGATTATAGATTTGACTGAAGAACACTCTGTTGATGAGAAGAATTCTTCAGACGATGAAATAAAGTAATAGGAGGAATATTAAATTTGAAAAGAGGGCTTATAATTTTTACTAGGCTACCAATTGCAGGCAAAACAAAAACAAGGCTAGAAAAAAAGCTTGCTCAAGTTGAATGTGCTTCTCTTCATGTTAATATGTTGAAAGATTTAAATGAAACAGCAAAGTCAGTAGATGCCGATGTTTTTATATCATTTACACCAAATGGTGATACATCCTTGATATCAGAAATTTTTACCGTTGAAAACGAAATGTTTTCACAAAAAGAAGATGCTGATATATGGGAAAGAATGTTCTTTGCCATGAAAAATGTTTTTGACAAGGGATATGATCAAGTAGTTCTTATTGGAGCTGATATTCCAGAAATAACACCTGATCATATAAACAAATCGTTTGATAAGTTAAAAAGCAACGATCTTGTAATAACACCGACAGAAGATTGTGGATATTGCTTGATTGGATCAGCTTTCCCAAATCAAAAAATTTTTAACTTACAGGCTTTTACAAAGGGAAATATTTTTTCAAACACTTTAAATCTTGCACTAGAATCTGGAAATACAATACATGTAAATGAAAAACTTTTAGACTTAGATGAAAGTGAAGATTTACATAAGCTTGTATCCTCAGAAATATACGATAAAGATTCTTGTAAAAATACATTAAAATATCTTAATAGCTTAGGATATCAGGAGAAGATTGATGCTTAGTATTGATGACGTAAAAAAAGTTGTAAACACCTCACAATTTATAAAAAATTATGCTCAGGGGAGAAATTTTCCCCTGAACTTTTATTGTTATAAAGTATTTGTAGAAAATCTTGCAAATGGTGAGTACAACTTTAATTATAAAATAAATGTATTAATAAAATACGAAAAAAAAGAAATAAAAGAAAGTGCGGTTTTTAGGGTTAATTACGGGAGCCAGATGAATCTAAGCGAACAATTAGAGTATGAATACAATGCTCTTTTGTATTTAAAAGAAACTTCGATCACTCCAAAGCCTATATTTTTAGACAGGTCTAAAAACCTAATCGATAAAGACTTCCTTGTAATGGAGTATCTGGAAGGCAAAAGTATGAACTATAGAACTGATTTACAGCTTGCTGCTGAGTGTTTGGCACATATACACAAATATAGTAAAGCTAGTGAATTTGACTTTATAGAACCTGAAAATCCATTTGAAGCGATATTAGATGAGTGCTCTTCAATGTATCAAAAATATATTGATAGTGATTTATTTAATCCTTTAGTAAATCAGAAAATTTGCTGTGTTTTTGACAAAGTAGAAGAAATATTGAAAGAAAAGAAAAAGCTATCTGAAAATACATTAAGAATTAAAAAAACGCTTATAAACACTGAAGTTAACTCTTCTAATTTTATAGTAAATGATGATAAGTGTTTTTTGATAGATTGGGAAAAGCCAATAATAGGAGAAAAAGAGCAAGATTTAGGTCATTTCTTGGCTCCTACAACTACTTTTTGGAAAACAGATACAGTGTTTGATAAAAATGAAATTGATATATTTTTGTATGATTATTTTCTTCTTTATAATGAAGATCTGGATAAAAATATAAATCATAGAGAGGATATTGAATTTATAAGTTTCAAAAGAAAAGTATATGATTATATAACATTTAATTGCCTTAGAGGATTGACTTGGTGCTCTATGGCTTGGGTAGAGTATAATAAGAATGAAAAGACACTTATAAATGAATTTACTTATAAAAAATTAAAAGATTACTTAAATTTAGATTTTATAGATAATATCATAGACAACTTTGTAAATAATTAATCTCTGTATGAATTATAGACTTGGTCTCATTACAAATTCAAGCCTTCTACAAATGGCTTGAAACTTATACAGAGATACTTTTAGATCTAGGGGAAAAATGAATGTACAAAAAAATATCGATTATAATTCCAATATATAATGAATTTGAAAACGTAAAAAAAATAATAAATAATTTAAAAGATGTAGAAGACATATACGAAGTTATATTTTCGGATGGATCAAACGATTATAAATCAAAGAGAGAAATAATTGAAGCAAATAAAAAATATAATAGCAATATATTTAAATATATTGAATCATCTAAGGGACGAGCAGTTCAAATGAATACTGGATATAAATACTCTTGCGGAGATATTATCCTTTTTCTTCATTGTGATAGTATCGTAGAGAATGATTTATCTTTAAAAATAATAAGTTCTATTAATGAAAATAAAGTGGAATTTGGATGCTTGTCATTATACTTTGATGATAAGAGATTGTTGATGAAGATTTGTGGATATATGTCTAGAAAAAGGGCTGAGAGAAGAAAAATTGCCTTTGGAGATCAAGGTATGTTTTTTAGGAAAGAAACATTTGAATTAATTGGAATGTTTCCAGAAATTGCTCTAATGGAGGATTACGAAGCATCTATAAGGGCAAAGAAATATACTAATCTCAAACAGATAAATTCAAAAATAATCACTTCTTCAAGAAAATATTACTCTAATAAAGGAATTTTTAACAAAGGTAAACTGAGTTTTATTGGTATTTTAAAAACAATGCTAGACATGCAAATTTTTCAATATCAATATAGAAGGGGAGTATCTCCAGATAAACTACTCGAAAAATATTATAAAAAATAAGAAACTTCACTATCATACAATTTTGATGAAGTTTCTTTTTTTGTCGGAAAATTCTTAAAAGTATGATAAAATTATAAATAATGATATTATAATTTATTTTACGGAGGTTGTTATGAGTTTGGAGAATGTAGAAGCATATTTTAAAGCTGTTAAAAGAAGTGAAGATATAATTGTCTTTGATAAAAGCAGTGCAACTGTTGAATTAGCGGCTATAGCATTAAAAACACAAGAAGCAAGAATTGCTAAAACTTTGGCTTTCATGAGAGATGATTCACCTATTTTAATTGTAACTTCAGGTGATATGAAAATAGATAATAAAAAATATAAAAGTGAATTTTCCTGCAAGGCAAAAATGCTTTCCTATGAAGATGCAGAAGAATTGATAGGTCATTTACCAGGAGGAATCTGTCCTTTTTCTATAAAAAATAACGTATTTGTCTATCTAGATAAATCTTTAGAAAGATTTGAAAGTTCTTTTCCTGCAGCAGGAAGTTCCAATTCTGCAATAGAATTAACTTGTAAGGAATTAGAAACATACTCCCAAAATTTTGTGAAATGGGTTGATGTGTGCAAAAACAAGTGATTTGCTAGTTTAGTTATAGTAAACAAATAAAAAAATTTAAAAAACTTAAGTTCATACATACTAAGTTTTTTAGTCATATTAATAAATTTTAAGAAAAAATAAAATCGTGTAAACTTTGAAATCAAACGCTTTTCAGATGCTTTTTGTAAAAAAAAATAAAAAAGCTTAAAAAGCCGTCAAAAACATAACGAAAAAATTTGCGTTTTGAAAATACTGAAAGGGCTATTGTAAACAGCCCTTTTTTTATGTATAATTAATTAACGTTGAGCTTAACAAATGAATATTAGGTAGGTAGCGCTTCCATAACGAAGGTATTGCATTTAATTGCAAAAGAAAAGGAAGGTATTTTTATGGACAAACGGTGTGTTATAAAAAAGTTATGTCTTATGACAATTGGTACTTTTATATTATCGTTTGGAGTATATAATTTTTACTATCAAAATAGTATTACAGAGGGAGGAGTATTAGGAATACTCTTGATTCTTAAGAATCTATTTGATGTAAATCCATCTATATCCAATGTTATTATAGATGGATTATTAATTTTATTAGGATTTAAATTTTTCGGAAAAGAATTTTTCGGGTTTACTATATTTGCATCCGTATGTTTTTCAACTATGTACGCCATATGTGAAAAAATCGGATTCTTAGTCACTATAAATAATAATATTGTAGCTGCTATTCTAGGAGGACTATGTGTCGGAATAGGATGTGCTATAATAATGAATGCAGGTGGTGCATCTGGTGGAGATGATGTCTTAGCCATTGTACTATCAAAGATATCAAAGTGCAGAATAGGTCTTATATATTTCTTAACAGACATTTCTGTGTTGTTGCTTTCTCTTGTATATTTACCTCTAGACACTATGGTCTATTCAATAATAGCCGTAATAACAAGTGGACAGGTAATAGACTTATTATATAATAATAAGAATGAATTTATTACAGATGCTGCTTTAGCAGAGAAGGTTGATGAGAAGTTAGTAGCATAATTTTATTTATATAGTGTATCACAATAGAAATAAAATTAGATTTTAAAGTAAATTATGTAACTTTTAAAACTATATAACAAACATTTGAGGCTTAATCTATATTGATTAAGCCTTTATTTGTATAGGTTTATATTCACTAATTCGTGTTTTTCTTTATGATTTTATGATTTTATATTCTTTTTCTTAAATGATTATGTAATATTAAAAATTAGAATATATATATTGCATTATTAATTCAAATAGTATACAATAAATATGTAAGAGGAAAATATATTACATACTATTGAGTTGCGATATCGTTTTTTTCGATATTAATACAACAATAATATAATTATCATATACTATACGGAGGAATTTAAATGAAAATAAAAGTAGGTCTAAATGGATTTGGTAGAATAGGTAGAGCAGTACTAAGAATAGCAGAAAGTTCAAATGATTATGATTTTGAAGTTGTAGCTATAAATGCAAGAGCAAATGCAGAAACACTAGCACACCTTTTCCAATACGATTCAAGCTATGGAATTTTCCAGGGAGATGTTGAAGTAAAGAGTGAAGATTGTATATCTGTAAATGGTAGAGATATCGCAATCACTAGAGAAAACCATCCATCTGAAATACCATGGAAGGATTTAGGAGTAGATATAGTAGTTGAAAACACAGGTAAGTTCAAGACTAGAGAAGACGCTATTGGTCATATAGAATCTGGTGCTAAGAAGGTTGTTATAACTTGTCCTGCAAAGGATGAAGATATAACAGTAGTTCTAGGAGTAAATGACAAAGACTATGACTCAGATCTACACAATATTATATCAAATGCTTCTTGTACAACTAACTGCCTAGCTCCAGTAGCAAAGGTAATAGATGAGAAGTTTGGAATTGAAAACGGTATGATGACAACTGTTCATGCATACACTAATGATCAGCAGGTATTAGATAAGACTCACAAGGACTTAAGAAGATCAAGAGCTTGTGGAGCATCAATAATACCAACAACTACTGGTGCTGCTAAGGCTGTATCACTAGTATTACCACAGTTAAAGGGTAAATTAAATGGTTTCTCTCTAAGAGTTCCTACTCAGACAGTATCAATTGTTGACCTAGTTGTAAATGTAAATAAGAAGGATGTTACTGCAGAAGAAGTAAATGCAGCTCTTAAGGAAGCTTCAGAAAATGAATTAAAGGGAATATTAGGATTCTCAGATAGACCTTTAGTATCTGTTGACTATAAGGGAGACGCTAGATCTTCTATAGTAGATGGATTATCTACTATGGTTATGGAAGATGGACTTGTAAAAGTTTTATCTTGGTATGACAATGAATGGGCATACGCTGTTAGATCTGCAGATCTAGTAAACTTAATCTGTAAAAAGTTAAATAAATAAGACAATTTATAAAATATATTTAGATGAATAACAGCAAATTTGCTTTTATTATTAGTATAATTAAAAGTTATTTATAAAATATATTGTTTATAACCCCAACATAGAATTCCTATGTTGGGGTTATTTTTTTCTTACTTTCAGACTATAATAAAATAATCAATTTAATCCTCTATATTCAAATAAAAATATATAAGATACGCTTTCTAACTATTATAAAGAACCTTATTATACGATATTTCTTTATCATTATTTGTTGTATTTTTAGTTATATACTAAGGCGTATTAACACTTTTCAGCATTAATCTAAGATATTGTTGCGTTATTTATTCTGAAAAATTGCAAAATTCTCAAATAAGTGGTATAATTTTTAACATAGCAAACGTTTCTTTCCATTAAATTTAATTAGTATAACTACTAAACAAGTAAACAACTTTAATTGACTTTAGTAACTGTGAAATATATTGATTTCACAAAGTATTCTATTTTTAACAGTATTATTAAATTAATGATAAATGTTAAAAGAAGGGAAGAGAAAAAATGGGAGAGATAGATAAACATATAAACAGTGAAGAAAGATTTGAAAAAGTTTTATCGGAAAGAGATATTTTTGCTATTGCTTTTGGAGCTATGATTGGTTGGGGCTGGGTTATATTAGCTGGATTTTGGATTCGAGGTGCAGGGTCTGTAGGAGCTATGATAGCCTTTGCTATAGCAGGTGTGATGATTGTGTCAGAAGGATTGATCTTCGCGGAACTTACAAGCGCTATGCCACTAAACGGGGGTGAGCAACAGTTTAGTATGAGGGCTATGGGTAAGAAAGGTTCCTTTGTATGTACTTGGGGGATAATTCTCAGCTACATAAGTGTAACTGCTTTTGAGGCTTGTGCACTTCCTTCAGTACTTCAGTATATATTCCCAAATATTTTACAGGGATATATGTATACAATTGCGGGATTTGATATCTATGCATCTTGGGTAGCAATCGGTTCAGTATCAGCCTTTATTTTAACTATGATAAATATAAAGGGTGCTGGATCAGCAGCAAAGCTTCAAAATTTTTTAACCTATGTAATAGCAGCTATAGGTATATTGTTAATAGCTCTGGCCGTTGTTAAAGGAGATGTGGCAAATATGCATCCATACTTTGAGAATGGTTATAAAGGAGTATTGTCAGTAGCTGTAATGACTCCATTTATGTTTTTAGGATTTGATGTTATTCCTCAAGCCGCAGAAGAAATTAATGTTCCACTCAAAAAAATTGGTAAAATTATGATTTTATCAATTGTCATGGCTGCTTTATGGTATATTGCGATAGTATTTGCTGTATCAGTAGCTATGAATGCAGATGAAATAGGAAAGTCTGGCTTGGTAACAGCAGATGCAATGAAAAAACTTTGGAATAACAAACAGATAGCTGCAAATATAGTCATAATCGGTGGTGCCGCTGGTATATTGACAAGCTGGAATTCATTTTTTATAGGAGGAAGTAGAGCAATATGTGCCTTATCAGAAGCAAAACTGATACCAGAAACATTCTCTAAACTTCATCCTAAGCACAAAACTCCATACGTAGCTATACTATTAGTAGGAAGCCTATCTATGATAGCACCATTCTTTGGAGAACAGATGCTTACTTGGCTTACTAATGCTGGTAGCTTTGGTGCTGTAGTAGCTTACTTTTGTGTAGCAATCTCATTTGCAATATTGAGAAAAAATGAGCCAGAACTTGAAAGACCTTATAAGATAAGATTCCCAAAATTAGTGGGAACAATTGCAATTATTTTGACTGGTGGAATGTTGATTTTATATATTCCAGGTTTACCATCAGGATTTGGATTTGAAGAGTTCGTAATAGTTGCAGGATGGATAATTTTAGGTCTAGTTTCTTACTTACTATCAATGAAAAGTTGGAAGAAAAAGGGTTACACAGATCAGTATTTATTTGGGGACATACCGTATTATAAAAATAGAAAATTAAAGACGATAAAAAAGTAAGATTTATATAGTTGTTTATAAAAAAAGGCCACCTATGATTATTTAACATAGGTGACCTTTTTGTTTTTTAAAGGCTTTATATTGTTATTTTAAGATAAAAATACGTTTTTATTTGCTATATAATTCTTTTCTAATAGGAAAAAAATTATTCTTAATTTTCAAGTTTATTTATTTTTATTTATCACGCCTGCAATTATTATTAAAAGTCTGGGTATATATGTTATAATAAGAACATATAGATACTACTTAAAAAGTAGTATCTATATCATATTATATGTAATAATTAGATTTTTATTTTAGGAGGTATGAAGATGGAAGGGATCTATAATTTAGGGATAGATATAGGATCCACGACTGTTAAAGCCGTTGTACTATCAGATGAAGAAGATGTTGTATATAAAGAATATAGAAGACATCTTTCTGATGTAAAAAAAGCTGTCAGCGATCAATTGAAAGATATATTCAAAAAGTTAGGTAATATAAATGTAAAAACCGTAATTACTGGTTCAGGTGGTATTGGATTATCAAAGAAAATAGGTATAAAATTTGAGCAAGAAGTAATTTCTAGCACAGAATCTATTAATCATTATCATCCAGAGACCGATGCCGTAATAGAGCTTGGCGGAGAAGATGCAAAGGTAACATTTTTATCTGGTGGAATAGATCAGAGAATGAATGGAATCTGTGCTGGCGGTACTGGGGCATTTATAGATCAAATGGCATCTCTTCTAAAGACGGATGCTGCTGGACTAAATGAACTCGCAAAGGACTATAAGGTTATATACCCAATAGCATCTAGATGTGGAGTTTTTGCCAAAACAGACATACAACCACTTATAAATGATGGTGCTAGTAAATCAGACATAGCTATGAGTATATTTAACTCTGTAGTAGTTCAAACCGTAAGTGTTCTTTCTTGTGGTAGAAAAATAGCTGGCAAAGTTGCTTTCTTAGGAGGGCCACTATATTTCTTATCAGAACTTAGAAAACAATTCTCAACAGTTCTAAAACTTGAGCCAGAAGATATTATTTTCCCAGATGATGCTCAGCTATACGTAGCACTGGGGGCAGCTCTTTTATCTGATAAAGAGCAACATCTTTCTATACAAGATTTGATACAGAGAGTTAACTCTGTAGATTCACTTGAAGATGGAAATAGCGAAGAAGTGGTTCCTTTATTTAAAAATGATGATGACTATAAAGAATTCGTAAATAGACATTCAAGTGCTACTGTAAAGACACGCGATATAAATACTTATACAGGAAGATGTTTCCTAGGTCTAGACGCTGGGTCTACAACAACAAAGGCAGTCTTGATCAGCGAGGATGGAGATATATTATATACTCATTATGGAAGCAATGAGGGGAGCCCTCTAGATATGAGTATAAAGATACTTAAAAATATTTATAATGTTTTACCTGAAGGTTCTAGCATATCTAGAGCGACTGTTACTGGGTATGGTGAAGAACTTATTAAAAAAGCATTACGCCTAGACGAGGGTGAAATAGAAACAATTGCTCACTATAAAGCCGCAAAATTCTTTGATCCAAAGGTAGATTTTATTTTGGATATAGGCGGACAGGATATGAAGTGTCTGAAGATAAAAAACGGAGTAATAGATCAAATAATACTTAATGAAGCTTGTTCTTCAGGATGCGGTTCTTTCTTGGAATCTTTCGCAAAGTCGCTACATATGGATGTTGTAGATTTTTCAAAAGAAGGTGTTTCAGCCGATAATCCCGTTGATTTGGGATCAAGATGTACAGTTTTTATGAATTCAAGAGTTAAGCAAGCTCAAAAGGAAGGTGCTACAGTAGCAGATATATCTTCTGGACTAGCTTATTCAGTAGTTAAGAATGCTTTATTTAAGGTTATAAAGCTAAGAGATGTTGAAGAACTGGGAGAAAATGTTGTTGTACAAGGTGGGACTTTCTACAATGATCTAGTTTTAAGATCCTTTGAAATACTAACAGGTAGAGAAGTTACAAGACCTGATATAGCAGGACTTATGGGGGCATTCGGTGCAGCCTTAATATCAAAGGAAAACTTCACTGGTATTAGATCAAATATATTAAATATAAATCAATTAAATGATATCACGGTAGAGTCAAGTGTAACTAGATGTAAGGGGTGTCCTAATAAATGTCTCTTAACAATCAACAAGTTCTCTGAATCAGAAATATTTGTTTCAGGAAATAGATGTGAAGTTGGGGAAGCCATATACACTCATTCAAAGGTAAAGAAAAATGAAAATGCTATAAATTTATATAAGTATAAATATGAAAAATTATTTTCATATAAATCTTTGGATAAAAAACTTGCTCCTAGAGGCGAGATTGGAATTCCGAGAGTATTGAATATGTATGAGAATTATCCATTTTGGCATACTTTCCTTACTGAGTTAGGATTTTCTGTAGTATTATCTAGTAAATCTTCAAAGGAAATATTTGAAAAAGGAATCAGTTCAATTGCATCGGATACAGTATGTTATCCTGCAAAATTAGTACATGGTCATATTGAAGATCTAATCGAAAATGGCATAGATACAATATTTTATCCATCTGTTACTCATGAATTTAGAGAAGATGAAAACTCAGACAATCACTTTAATTGTCCTGTCGTTACATCATATCCAGAGGTTATCAAGAGTAATATGGATTCTATAGATGAGAATAATATTAAGTTCATAAATTTCTTTATAACTCTAAATGACAAGGAAAAGTTAAAAAAGAGAATTTATGGAGCAATGAAGTATCATTATCCTGATATATCAAAAAATGAAATAAACAATGCAGTCGATAAAGCTACTCAAACATATGATGATTTTAAAAATGATATTAGACAAAAAGGTGAGGAAGCAGTAAAAATTCTAACAGAAGAAAATAAAAAGGGAATTGTCCTTTCTGGTCGACCATACCATGTGGATCCAGAGATAAATCATGGTATCCCAGAATTAATTAATTCTCTTGGAATGGCTGTTTTGACAGAGGATTCAATATGTCATTTAGCTGAGATGAAAAGACCGCTTAGAGTTGTCGATCAATGGGTCTACCATTCAAGATTATACAAGGCAGCAGCCTTTTGTAATGATCATGATAATTTAGATATGGTTCAATTAAACTCATTTGGTTGTGGTCTAGATGCAGTTACTACTGAGCAGGTAGAGGATATATTAAATGAAAAATCAAAAATACACACAGTTATAAAAATAGATGAAGGTAATAACCTTGGTGCAGCTAAAATTAGACTTAGATCTCTAAAGGCGGCTATAAACGAAAGAGAAAAAAGTGGAATAAAACCTTCAAAAGTTGAAACTAAGGTAGTTAAGTATCAGAAAAATACTAGACTAAATCCACAGCACACACTTTTAGCTCCACAAATGGCACCTATTCAGTTCCAATTTATAGAAAAGGCTGTCCAAGATTCAGGTTTGAAAGCAATAGTTCTCAATGAAAACTCTTCAGAAATAATAGAAGAAGGACTTAGATATGTAAACAACGATGCTTGCTATCCAGCAATAATAGTAATTGGTCAAATTATACATGCTCTTAAATCTGGAAAATATGATCCTGAAAACACGACTGTTCTAATGAGTCAAACAGGTGGTGGTTGTAGAGCTACAAACTACATAGCTTTCTTAAGAAAAGCTCTAAAGTCAGCTGGCTTTGAAAATGTACCTGTAGTATCAATAAGTGCACAAGGTGTTGAAGACAATGGATTAAAAGAACATGTAAGCTTAAGTCTTTTAAACAAGCTAGTAATGGGTGTAATTTATGGAGACCTTTTGATGAAAGTTCTTCTTAGAGTAAGACCTTATGAGAAATTCCCAGAAAGTGCAAATGCACTCTATGAAAAATGGGTGGAAAAATGCAAAAATTCTTTATCAAATGGAAATATGAGAGAGTTTAAGCAAAATGTAAACCAAATTGTTAGAGATTTTGATAATTTAGAAATTACAGATGAAAAGAAACCTAAAGTAGGTCTTGTAGGAGAAATACTCGTTAAATTTAGCCCAATAGCAAATAATGACTTAATCTCCATACTAGAGCGAGAAGGAGCTGAAGCAGTTGTTCCTGAATTATTAAACTTCTTCTTGGCGGCTGCTTATAATACAGTCTACAAAAAAGATAATCTTGAAGGTACTTTTAAGGCTATGGTTGGTGGTAAGGCTGTTGTAAAAATAATAGAAACTTATCAAAGAACATATTACTCAGCACTTAGAAAGAGCAAGCGATTTGAACCACCACAAAAAATTTCTGACCTAGCAAACTATACTAAGAGATTCGTATCGCTTGGTAATCAAACAGGAGAAGGATGGCTACTTCCTGGTGAGATGCTTGAGCTTTTAGAATCTGACTGTAACAATATAGTATGCATGCAGCCATTTGGTTGTCTACCAAATCATATAATAGGTAAGGGAATTATAAAAGGTATTAAGAAAGAATATAAAAAAGCCAATATAATACCTATTGACTATGATGCATCTGCTACATCTGTCAATCAGTTAAACAGAATTAAACTAATGCTTTCTACAGCATTTGATGAAATTAATGGAAATATTGAAGAAGAAAAAAATGAATTTAAGCCAATTGATTTAAATTCTGCAAGTAGATAGTAGATTTAAAATAGTATGCCTTAAAATTAAGGCATACTATTTTGTTAGTACTTTTAATAAAGGGGTAATTATGAATATAACTAATGAAGCTATTGAGTCACTTTATAAAGAAAATTTAATAAATGAAGAACTAATTATATATCGTGGCAAATTTTGTATCTATACAGATATAAAAATAAAATGTGATGGTGTAGTATACTATAAAATTACAGACCCCGTAGCAATCAACTTCAAAGCTGATGTTTTTCAATACGAAAAATTAATAGATAAGTTTGATGATAGATCTTTAGATGATGTAAAGTTAGAAATTACTGGTTATAAGCTTATCGATGCAGAAATAATTTCTTTTAATAATGGAAAAGTAAAAGGATATGTAAACGATTTGCTTATGAAATCAAAAGATAGCACTGTAGATTATGTACAATTTGATATAGTAAATATGGATAAAATACCAGGTAAATTGGTGAATTATGGTGAACTAGTGTATGCTGGCAGAATAGAATTTGCTGTCAATGACTTTAATATAGTTATAGATAAAAGTTATGAATACAATAAAGAACTTCATAGCGAACTAGTATCTAAAAATGGCTGTATTATTACTCACACTGGTAGAATATACAAAAATAATTTCGAACCATTTAAAACTAGAAATATAGATGGATTAATCCACAGGATAGCAACAGCTATTAGCTTTGCCTGTGGTAGATATATTAATATACCTTCTGCATATGGATATCTTGAAAATAAGAATACATATAGAGCTTGGTATAGAATGCTTTCTACTGACTATAGATTTGTTTTTAAATGGACGACTACTATTGCCAACTATCACAATTTTGAAAAGTATTTGTCAATAATGTGCAAAAAGCTAGAAAATGACTACTACAATGACACTATTACTAGTATTATTGATTGGTACATAGAGGCATTGAATGGGTTAAATATGGGAAATAATATTATATCTATACAAACAGCTTTAGAGATGCTTTCTTATGTGGTCTTGGTTGAAGAAGAAGATCACTTCCAGCAAAACGAGTATGATTCACACATAGCAAGCCATAATATAAGGTGTTTATTAAAAAAGTGTAAGATTGATTACTCTATACCAGAAAGTGAATGTTTTTCTGATGAAATAAAAAATTCCTTTGACGATGGGGTAGATTTGATCACTTATTGTAGAAATTCAGTAGTACATCCTAGTAAAAAGAAAAGAAATGTAGATTTAGAATTTGAAGAAATTTGGAGTATTATTCTTTTGGGAGTAAACTATATAGAGTTGTGTATATTATACATAATTAATTATAGGGGAGAGTATACAAATAGATTTAAAGATTTTTATTTTGGCGATATAGAAATTGTGCCCTGGGCAAAAAAATAATATATTTAGAAAATTTATATAATTTTATAAATATAGCTTGACAATTGTCATAATTTGTAATAAACTCAATACAATATCAAAAATAACTTATATGACATTGATGAGAAATAGTAATCATGTTGATTTAAACAGAGAGTCGCTGGTTGGTGAGAAGCACATATATGAATCATGATGAACACATCTCGGAGTCTGATACCGAATTATAGTAGGCTATCACGGGAGCACCCGTTACAGTGCCAAGGTATGATTGTACCTAATGAGGTCATTGTCGTGAGGTAATGATAAATAGAGGTGGGAACACGAAGTATTGAAATTGATACTCTCGTCCTCTGACAGAGTCAGAGGATGGGAGTTTTTTTATTTCAATTTTTTAAAATATTGAATATTAAAAGTGTTAAGAAAATTCTAATTAAAAGTGCGCGCATCACAAAATTAAAATTAACATACTCACTAAGACTCAAACAAATACTAAAAAAAGATAGAAAATAAAACTAAAATAAATTAACTATGGAGGTATTTAAAATGAAAAAAGGAATCTTAAAAAAATTATTATTAACTACTCTAGGAGTGGTGTTAGTATCTAGTCTAGTTGCATGTGGCTCAAATAAAGAAGAAAAAACAAAAGACGCAGCAGCCAACAAAAAAGACAGTAAGCAGGTTGTTGTTGGGTTAGATAATACATTTGTTCCTATGGGATTTTTGGACGAAAACAATGAACTTGTTGGATTTGATATAGATCTTGCAAAAGAAGCTTTCAAAAGAGCGGGCTATGAACCTAAATTCGAAAATACAGATTGGTCTATGAAAGAACAAACTTTAAATAATGGAAGTGTTGACTGCCTATGGAATGGATATAGTGTAACAGAAGAACGTAAGGAAAAAGTAGCTTTTTCTAAACCTTATCTAGACAACAAACAAATTGCAATTACAATGTCAAAAGAACCTTTCAAAAATATAATGGATCTAAAAGATCAACCTGTAGGAACTCAAGCAGCTTCTTCAGCTCTAGAAGCTATAGAAAATAATAAAGAATTTATAGATATAATAAAAGATAATAAACCTGCAACTTATGACACTTACGATAAGGCACTTAGAGATTTGGAAATAGGAAGAACAAAAGCTGTTATAGGTGATGAGGTACTGTTGAAGTATTATATCAAACAAAGAGATCCTGAAAAATATAAAGTTCTTGAAGGTGATCTAGGAAGCGAAAAATATGCTGTAGGTTTTAGAAAAGATGATACAAAATTAAGAGAAGATATTGATAAAGCCCTTGACGAAATGAAGAAGGATGGAACTTTCAAAAAAATAGAAGATAAATGGTTTAAATAAATTTAAAAAGCAACTAAGAAGGAAGGAAGTAAACAAATGATTGATGGAGTAAAAATAGTATTGGAATTATTTTTTTTTACAACTATATTTTCAATACCACTAGGAATAGGAATAGCCTTTATAAGAACTTCGAAAAATAAAGTAGCCAGAGGAATTACAAGCTTTTATATTTGGATTATGAGAGGTAGCCCATTATTATTACAGATGATGTTTCTATACTATGGTCTTCCACTATTAAGCGATAAACTTGTATTTGATAGGATGCCAATAGCAATAATCGCATTTTCAATAAACTATGCAGCCTACTATGCTGAGATATTCAGATCGGGACTTGAATCTATAGATAAGGGTCAGTTCGAAGCTGCCCATGTATTGGGATTTGATAAATTTACTATGTATAGAAGAATTATTCTTCCACAAGTAATAAAAAGAGTTCTCCCACCAATATCAAATGAATTTATAACACTTGTAAAAGACACTTCTTTGGTATATATATTGGGATTGAATGATTTATTAAGAATAGCTACAGCAGCGAGTAATAGAGAGGCAAGCTTAATGCCATTTGTATATGCAGCGATTATATATTTACTGATGACTGCTATACTTACAAAGCTATTATCAATGGTTGAAAAAAAGTATTCATATTATATTTAGGGGTGTTGAAAATGTTAAAAGTAATAGACTTGAAAAAAAGTTTTAATAATACAAATGTATTGAAAGGTATTTCATTTGCTATTTCTCCAGGAGAAATAGCTGTAGTACTAGGTAAATCTGGTGCTGGTAAAACAACTTTAATGAGATGCATAAATGGGCTTGAATCATTTGACAGTGGCAAAATAGTAGTAGATGATATAGAAATAAATAAAAATTCAGATATGAAAAAAATAAGAGGACAAGTTGGAATGGTATTTCAAAACTTCAACTTGTTTCCTCATCTGACAGTTTTGGAAAATATTATAGAGTCTCCTGTCAATGTTTTTAATAAAAATAAAGAAGAGAGCACAAAATTAGCAATTGATTTGCTTGAAATGGTTGATTTATCTGATAAAAAAGATTTCTATCCCTGTGAGCTTTCTGGAGGACAGCAACAAAGAGTTGCAATAGCAAGAAGCTGTGCCTTAATGCCAAAAATTTTATGCTTTGATGAACCAACATCTGCTCTTGATCAGGAGAATATAGAAAAAGTAATTGATATTATAAAGGCCTTCAAAAAAAGAGGAATGGCTATCTTAATAATCACACATGATATTCTTTTTTCAGAGAAAATAGCAGATAAAACTCTTTACATAGAAGATGGTCTTCTAATAGACAAAACTTCACTTTAGTGATTTTATTTTAGTTAGCTCTATCAATCATAAAAAGACCCCACTACATTGTACGATTGTAGTGGGGTCTTTATTGTTCACACAAACCCTTTTAGAAATATTTTTATGGACTTACAAAATGAATGCTATATTTTATATATTTTTAAATATTTTTTTTGTAAATAATAATATTATTTCTTTTGCATAATCATTTGAAAACATAAAAATATTTCTAAAATCATATATTTTAGTAAACTGTAGCAATATTTTCATTGTATGAATAATATTATCTTCCATTTAAAAAGAATCAATCAAACACTGCATATCTTTTCAACTTACACTTTTGTGTGATATAATTGAAATATTGGATATTTATAGAAATAAATATGGAAAATAATATATTACTTGGAGGTACTATGGATTATAAATATACGCTAATTTCGCCGTGTTTTTTTGGTATGGAAAAAATGCTAGCTAATGAAATAAAAGCTCTCGATTTTGAAATCGAAAAAACAGAAGACGGAAGAATTACATATAAAACAGATGAATATGGAATTGCAAAGGCAAATATGTGGCTTAGATGCGCAGAAAGAGTAAACCTTAAGATAACAGAATTTAAGGCTACATCTTTCGAGGAATTATATGATAAGACAAGGTCAATAGATTGGTCAAGATTTATTCCTTATGGAGCAGAATTTCCTGTGTCTAAAGCTTCATCAATCAAGTCAAAGCTTCATTCTACACCAGATATACAGTCTATCGTAAAAAAAGCAGTTGTTGATAGCCTTAAAGAACACTATCAAGAGGAAGGCATGCTAAAAGAGGATAAAGAAAAATATCCTATATTTGTATTTATTCACAAAGACAAGGTAGTACTATCTATAGATACTAGTGGTACTGCACTTTACAAAAGAGGATATAAAGAAAAATCAAATAGAGCTCCTTTAAGAGAAACTTTAGCTGCAGGTCTAGTATATCTTACTCCTTGGAGAGCAGGAAGAACTCTTGTTGATCCAATGTGTGGTTCAGGAACTATCTTAATAGAGGCAGTCATGATTGGAATGAATATGGCTCCAGGTTTAAATCGTGAATTTATATCTGAAAAATGGAGAACTATTGATAAAAAAATATGGTGGAATACTAGAAAAGAAGCCTTTGAACTACTTAAAGATAATGAAGATTTTATGATATATGGATATGACATAGATCCTGAGTCTATAGAAATCGCAAAACATAATGCAGAACTAGCTGGAGTAGAAAACTATATAAAGTTTGAAGTTGGAGATGCGACTAAATTTACTAGTGATGAGGAGTATGGATTTTTAATTAGTAACCCTCCATATGGAGAAAGATTGGAAGATGAAGAAAGTGTAAAAATTCTATACAAGGAGCTTGGATATATGTGTAGAAATCTTAAGAATTGGTCATACTTTATAATTACATCTTATGAAGAATTCGAATATGAATTTGGTCAAGACTCTACTAGAAAAAGAAAATTGTATAATGGTATGTTAAAGACATACTACTATCAGTATCTAGGTCCAAAGCCACCTAGAAAAGAAAATTAAAGTCAAAGGAGGCTTGATAAATTGAAGATTAGATATAAAGTTTGTATGCTTTTTTCTTGTTTATTTTTGTCTGCTTTTTTGACGGGATGTAAAACTGAGTCTATGAAGTCACCAGAAAAACTGTTGGAAAAACCAATTACAAATGAGTTTAACTATAAAATATATAATGAAATAAGGAAGCTAACTCCTATAGATACTACATTTGTACTTCCTAAAAATGCAAATGATGTAGGAAGAATAAATAAGGTTGATTTAAACTCCAGTGGCAATAAAGAGATTGTTGCCTTTAAGAAAAGAACTAATGAAAATCAGGGACTTAATAGTATTTATATGTATATATTTGAAAATGAAGGAGATTCGATTGTAGATGATTCCGAAAAAATGGTTCGAATATCTGGAGATACTATTAAATATGCTAATTTTATAGATTTGAATAATGATGGCAAGAAAGAGATTATTCTGCATATATCTAATAGAGGATTTGAAAATGTATATATCTATGAATACAATAATAATGTCATAAAGAAGAAGGCTGAATATAATACATCTAAGTATTCTATAAAACTTAACTTCTTTGATTATGATGGTGATGGTAAAAAGGAGTGTTTGGCTATACTTCAAGATTTGACTAGTTATGATGTTATTTTCTCAAAAATGGATGTTGTAGATGGAGATATTGTTTTTAATAAATTTGAAACATCTAAAAATATAGATAGCTTAGAGAAAGTGGATATTGTAAATGGCAAAGTTGCAAAAGACTTAAATGGAAGTATATTTATGTATCAAAGCTTCAATGGTTCTGTGGTATCACAAGTGCTAATATACAAAAATGGAAAGTTTGTAAAGACTTTAAATGAAGAAAATCCAAAGCTTAAAAATCCATTTTTCATGAGACCACAAGATATAGATGGAGACGGTATATTAGAAATACCAAAAATTGAGTTTAAATTCTCTAATAACACACCTAGAGAATCAAATGTTGTCACATGGTATAAGTGGAATGGTGATCAAAGTGAAAATAGCAGTTTAGATATATCAAAACAAATTTTTTATTGTTATGATTACAATTTTAGTGTAGAAAGTCCTACAAACTTAAACAATAAATTCTTTATACAACAAAAATATAGTCAAGATAATAGCGTTTTTGAATTTTCATATAAAGATTCAGATGAAAAACTTGAAAAACTATTTAATATTACAGTTGTTGTAAAAAATGGCGAAGATTTAGATAAGAAAAAATCAGAACAAAATAAAAATATACTTTATGAAGATGAACAGTATATTTATCTATACAATCCTACAAATAGTAAATACTTAGATAAATATAAAATCAATTTTAATACTGTAAAAAAACATTTTGAAATTATAAACAGGTAGGGAGGAAACATGGAAAAGATTTTAATTTTAGAAGATGAGATTGGTATCAGGAGCTTTGTTAGTATCAACCTGAAAAGAGAAGGGTATGAAGTTATCGAAGCTGGTACTGGTGCGGAAGCTATAGAAAAGCTTGATTCAGAAAAAAATATTTCAGTAGCACTTTTAGACATTATGCTACCAGATATGAGTGGTATAGATGTTTGTAAGTATGTAAGAGAAAAGCATGATAACATAGGTGTTATCATGCTTACAGCTAAATCACAGGAAGAAGATAAAATAGAAGGGCTTGTATCTGGGGCTGATGATTATATTATCAAGCCTTTTAGCATCAAGGAACTTCTTGCAAGGGTAGCAGCTCTTATAAGAAGAGTTAAGAAAAATAATGACTCTAAGAAAAATAATTTGATAGATTCACCACCATTTTTATTAGACCAAAACAAAAGAAAGCTATTTAAAAATGGAGATGAAGTAGATTTAACTCCTACTGAATTCTCAATAGTAAAATATTTAATGCTAAATGATAATCAGAGTTTAAGTAGAGATCAAATACTAGATGAAGTATGGGGCTCTGTAGTCTTGTATGATTATAAGATAGTCGATGTAAATATAAGAAGAATAAGAAATAAAATTGAAGATGATCCTTCTAAACCTAAATATATTCAAACAATTTGGGGATATGGATATTCTTTTAGGAGAGGGGAATAATGGTTTTACATTTTGGTGGATTAAGAAAAAAAGTTTTAAAAAATTTCATCATTGTTATACTATTAGTAGTTCTATCCTTCGAGGTAATTTTAATACTATTTGCAACTAGACATTATTATACGTCAGTCAAACAGGCTCTAATGTCACAGGTTGCATATACAAATGCTGTGTATAATTCAACTGCCTCTGACAAGGTAAGCTTTTTGGATAAGGCCGAAGCAGTGTTTGAAAACCAAGGTTATTCGCAAAATAATAAAATTGCAATCAACGTTATTGATAAGGATGGAAACATACTTATCGATCAGTATGGATTTAAAACAAATAATAAATGTCAATACGCAGATGTGAAAATGGCTATTAGAAACTCCAATAATGTGGTTCCCTACACCTACACCGAAAAAGATACCAATGAAAAGGTAATGAGTGTTTCAGTTCCAATTAAAGTAAATGGAATTGTTGAGGGCGTAATACGATACAGTATTTCTATGAAATATGTGGATCGAGAAATAATAAAGATAGTTGCTTATCTATTTTTATTGGGTGTATTAATACTAATGTTTAGTGTTGGGTTAAGCTTGAAATTTGCAGACAGTCTAATAGAACCTCTTAGTGAACTAAAGATTTTCTCTAATATGCTTGCAAAGGGAAATTATAATATAAAAATGAACAAAGAAAGAATCTCTGATGATGAGATTGGTGAACTAGCTAGAACATTTGAAAATATGGCACAAGAAATTCAAAAGAGTGAAAAACTAAAAGATGAATTTATTTCATCTATATCCCATGAACTTAGAACTCCACTTACCTCAATAAATGGTTGGAGTGAGACTCTACAGTTGGACAATATATCTAAAGAAGAGCTTAGTATGGGGCTAAATATTATACAAGATGAAGCACAAAGACTTATAAAGCTGGTAGAAGAACTACTTGATTTTTCTAGATTATCTTCTGATAGGATAAAATTAAATGTAGAGGAAGTAAACATAGAAAACCTAGTGGTTAGTGTTGTTAATCAATTAAGATCAATGGCAGTTGAGAAAAATATAAGACTTACTTTTGAATTTGTAAATCAAAATATGAAAGCTATATATGCTGATAAAAATAGATTACGTCAGGTTTTAATAAACTTACTTCAAAATTCTATCAAATTTACTCCTAACGATGGAAATATATTTGTAGGTGTAAATCAATTTGATCATACAACTGAAGTTGTAGTAAGAGATAACGGTATAGGTATCTCTGAACAAAACCTTTCTAAAGTTTCTAGTAAATTCTTCCAAGAAGATTTCCATAAATCAGGAAGCGGATTGGGATTAGCAATCAGCGATGAAATAATTAAACTTCATGGCGGTAAAATGGTCATAAGAAGTAAGAAAGATGAAGGAACAGAAATTACATTTAATGTTCAAAATGACATTAGAAAATAAAATATAATTAGCGGAGGTAACCTTGAAAAAAGATCTGGGAAATGATAGTATTTCCAAATTATTATTACAGCTAAGCCTACCTGCAATATTTGGTATGCTAATAGCAGCTATCTATAATATAGTAGATAGAATTTTTATAGGTAGAATTAACCCTCTTGGACTTACCGCTATAGGAATCACAATGCCATTTCAAGTTATACAAATGGCATTTGTTCTTCTTATTGGGGTTGGTGGATCTACCTTGGTATCAATTAAATACGGAGAAGATGACATAGATTCTGCAGAAAGCATTTTATTTAATTCACTTATATATATTATTATTTCTGAATTATTACTTACTGTTTTATGTATTATATTTATGGAGCCTATATTTAAGATTTTAGGCGTATCCGATTCGGTGTATCCATTGGCAAGGGATTACATACTTATAATTTTAATTGGTGGCGTTCCAGGGTTAACTGGCTACTGTCTAAATAATATGGTAAGAAGCTTGGGCTTTTCAAAACAATCTATGTTTATTGTTTTAATCAGTTCGATTGCAAATATTATTTTGGATGCCTTATTTATCTTTGGCTTTGGATGGGGAGTCAAAGGAGCCGCAGTGGCAACAATTATATCCCAGTCTTTAGTTACTATAGCTGTAATTCATTTTTTCATAAGAAACAAAGAAGTTCCAGTTAAGCTAAAGTTTAAAAATAATAGGTACAATCTTAATACGATAAGGGAAATAACATCAAATGGCTTACCAAATTTTTATATGCAGATTTTTGGAACCATTTTGGGGATTGTTCTTAATAGATTTATAATAAAATATGGTGGAGACTATCATCTTGCATCTGTTACTATAATTACATCTGTCATGATGTTTTTCACTATGGTAATTTATGGTATTAGTCAAGGTGCTCAACCAATTATAGGATACAATTATGGTGCAAAAAAAATTCATAGAAGTATATCCGCAGTTAAAATTACTACTGGTGTAATTATTGTGATATCAATTTTGGCACTAGTATTTTTAGAGATGTTTCCAACGATATTTGTTCAGCTATTTACAAATGACCAGAGTTTGCTTGAAATTACAAATCATAATATTAGAATTTATATACTTGGTCTTCCTTTTATAGGAATACATTCTATTACTACAACGTATTTTCAGTCTATAAGAAAACCTAGGACCTCCTCTATACTTTATATACTTAAGTATGGAGCGATATTAATACCTTTATTGTATATAATTCCTAGATTTATAGGTATTGATGGCGTTTATCTTTCAAACGCCCTAAGTGATTCTATTGCTGGTTTTGTAGCATTAGTATTTCTAATAAAAGACATTAAAAGAATGTCAAAAAAGGAGGTGTAATCCTTGATAACGAACGTTTTTAACGGCTTTTGTATGGCTTTGGCAGATAGTGTTCCTGGTGTGTCAGGTGGTACGATAGCATTTATTCTTGGATTTTACGAGGATCTTTTAGAATCCGTCAACAATATTACCACTGGAAATAAAGAGAAATTTAAAGAATCTATTATTTTTTTAGCAAAACTTTTTATAGGATGGGTTGTAGGTATGACCTTATCAGTGCTATTTCTTTCTAGCATGTTTGAAAAAAATATATATTTTCTTAGTTCACTATTTATGGGACTAACAGCAGCATCTATAATTTATATTATAAAAAGTGAATTTAAAGTTATAGACAAAAAAAATAAATATCTACTTTTTTCTATATTAGGTATAGTTATTGTTGTTTTGATTTCTGCATTGAGGGGAAAATTAATGCCAAGTGGCAACATGGAGCTGTCTAATCTTAACTTTTTAGAATATATTTATATATTTTTTACAGGCATGATTGCTATCTCAGCCATGGTATTACCTGGTATATCTGGATCTACACTTTTATTGATATTTGGGGTATACATACCAGTAATAAATGCCTTAAATCAACTGCTTAGATTTGATTTTAGTGTATTTACAGGACTATTAATCTTCAGTCTTGGAATCTTATGTGGTTTTGTAGTATCTGTTAGAATTATAAGGCATGCATTTAGAAAACATCGTAGTAAAATGATTTATCTTATAGTAGGCCTTACAATCGGATCTCTATTTGCAATCGTTCAGGGTCCTACAACACTTGTCGTTCCAAAGGCAGCTGTAAGTTTATCAACTTTTAGTCCATTTGGATTTATAGTTGGAGTAGCACTATTATTACTACTAGAATTATTCAAAAATTACTCAATAAAAAAAATCAGTGAAAATGATACTGATGTATAATTTTGATTCTTTGAAAATTTTCATAAATAAAGAGTCAGACAATTATTAATTATCTCTATAAAATCTTATATCGGATAATTTATAATAACAAAAATATACAAAACATTTATTAAAAAGTGTTAATTTATAAAAAGTACCTATTATTATAGGTGTTTTTTATAAAATTAATACTTTTTTTTAATATTGTATTTTAAGGGAGAAAACGTTTTTTATTAATGTATATAATAGTTTTATATTAAAAAGCACTTAAATTTTATATCTTTTATTTCAGGTGGCATATTTTTTTAAATTGTGATATAATATAAACGATTTAATAAATAAAGGAGGTTCATTATAATGAGCGGTAATAGTAAAAAGTTACCAAAGGAAGCTTATGGTGGTGTTGCGGGTAAGGACTATGTTCCTTACATAACCGACAAAACAAAGACTGGTGCAAACCCAGCAGTTATTATCATAGGTATTATTTTGGCAGTAGTTTTCGCAGCTTCAACAGCATATTCTGGTATGAAAGCTGGTTTGACAGTTGCAGCAGGTATACCTGGATCAATCATTGGTTCAGCACTTGTAGCAGCTTTTGCAAACAAAAAGGGTATTTTAGGAAAGAACTTAGTACAAGGTATGGCCAGTGGTGGAGAATCAGTAGCTAGTGGTATGATATTCGTACTTCCTGCTGTCTTTCTAATCGGAGCTAAGGTAACATTTTTTGAAGGTCTGCTTGTTGGTGTAGGTGGTGTTTTATTTGGTATAGGGATAGCATCTCTTGTACATAACTATCTAATAATTCAAGAACATGGGGAACTTATGTACCCAGAAGCAATGGCTATCTCTGAAACATTAGTAGCATCTACTAACGGTGGAGACTCTATGAAGTACATGATGAAGGGATTTGGTATAGGTGGTATAATCACTGTATTAACTGGATCATTCCTAAATGTAGCAAATAGTGTTTTCAGTGTAGTAGGTGATAAATTCTATAAGTTCAAATTTGAAATTGACGCAAACCCATTACTATTGGGTATAGGATTTATTGTTGGTTTAGAAGTTGCTTTGACAATGTTCGCTGGATCTTTACTTGCAAACTTTGGTATTATGCCTCTTATCGGTTACTTTGCTGATATGGCAGGACAAGGTACTATGGTTTGGAATGATGCATCAATGACAATTGCTCAGATGGATGTCAATGCAATCTCTGGTAACTATGTAAAATACATAGGAGCTGGAATGATGCTTTGTGGAGGTATTATAGGAGCTATAAAGCTTATACCTACTATAATTTCTTCAATAAAAGAAACTATGAATGCTAAGCAGTCAGGTACTGGAGAAAAGGGATTAGCACAGACTATTATACTATTAGGCGGTATCGCTATAGCAGTAGTTGGTGCATTTGTTATTTCTAATGGACCTGTTATGGCTATCGTGGGAATATTAATTTCTATGGTGTTAGCTGCATTATTTGTAATCGTTGCTGGTCGTTTAACAGGTACTATTGGTACTTCAAACCTTCCAGTTTCAGGTATGACAATAGCAGCTTTAGTTATAGCTACTTTAGTATTTGTAATCATGAAGTGGACTACTAATGCAGATAATAGAACTCTTCTATTATTCTCTACATTTATAGTTGTTGCTATAGCAATGGCTGGTGGATACGCACAGTCACAGAAGGTTACTTTCATTGTTGGTGGTAATAAGACAGAAATGCAAAAATCATTTGCATTAGCAGGTATTGTTGGTGTAGTTGTAGTTGTTGGTATGATGATTCTTTTATCAGATCAGTTAGCAATCACTGGAGACAACCCTCCATTTGCACTACCACAGGCAAACTTAATGTCTACACTTACTTCTGGTATTATGTCAGGTGAATTACCATGGGTAATGATCATCGTTGGTGTAGTTATTGCATTAGTGATGTTCTTCTTAGATTTACCAATAATGACAATTGCTATCGGTTTCTACTTACCAGTAGCAACTACTACAATAATATTAGTTGGTGCATTAATTCGTGTACTTGTTGAAAAAACATCTAAGTCAGATGAAGATAAAGAAGTTAAGATATCTAATGGTATCAGTTTATCATCTGGTTTGGTAGCTGGTGGATCTATCATAGGTCTAGTAGGTATCATACTTCAGATATCAGGTGTTATACATAGTAACGGACCAGCAGGATTTGCAGCAGGTAATGGAATGGCCATTATTTTATTAGCTGTACTAGTGGTTCTTACATTAATACCAATTATGAGATCTAAAATTAAGAAAGAAAACGAATAATTAAAATGAACACAAATGAAGAAGTATTAAATATAGTTTTCAAAAAAAACACTAATGTAGAATTTGAAGTTAGCTCAGATGGAGTAGTTACTATTCTTGAAAAACAGGATCATAAAATCCAAAGGTTTTTTAGAAAAATAGGCTTCAAAATTCCTCTATACAAGAAACTAAGCCTTGATAAATTCGGAAGTTTTGTATTTATTAATGTAGATGGTAAAAACACTGTCGAAGCAATAGGAGAACTTGTGGAAGAGGAGTTTGGAGAAGAATCACATCCACTCTATGAAAGATTATTGCTATTTTTAAACTACATAGATGTTGAATGTAGCTATATTGAACAATAACAATTATAAAATACCGAGGGTTTTTGCCTTCGGTATTTTTTATAATTATTTTAAAAATAGCTTTTTAGGATAATTACAACACATATTTAAAAGCTTCTGAATTAATATTAATCTAGAGCTTAAACTCTGAGTATATTGATTTTTTAGAAATTTAATCTTGCTAAGCATCTATCTCATATAGAAAAAATATTTTTTTTATGATAATATATAATATGTATTTTAAAATTTAGAAATATAAATAATATTAAAGTTTGCAATTACGGAAGAAGGAGATAAACTATATGGAAGAGAGAAGACAAGTGGAAGTCCCTATAGAAAAAATAGAAGCACAAGAGGAATATATAGAACAAATCCACAGACAAAATGAGGATGCTTTTAATAAAAAGGGAATAAGAAGAAAATGGCATATGAGCACATACGGATGCCAGATGAATGAACATGATTCGGAAATGCTTATATCTATGTTAGAATCAATGGGATATATACAGGCTATATCAGAAGATGAAGCAGATCTTGTAATATATAATACCTGTGCTGTCAGAGAAAATGCCGAACTAAAGGTATATGGTAATTTAGGTCATTTAAAAAATAAGAAAAAGAAAAATCCTAATATGAAAATAGTAGTGTGTGGCTGTATGATGCAGCAAGCACATGTTGTAGAGGAAATAAAAGATAAATACAATCATGTCGACCTTATCTTTGGAACGCATAATCTCTACAAGTTCCCTCAGATGCTAGCTGCTACATTCAATAAGGATTCTATCCTTGTAGATGTATGGGACGTTGATGGAGAGGTTGTAGAGGGCTTAAAAAGCAATAGAAAGTATAACATCAAAGCCTATGTAAATATTATGTATGGTTGCAACAATTTCTGCACTTATTGTATAGTTCCTTATACAAGGGGAAGAGAAAGAAGCAGAAGACCAGAAGAAATAATAGAAGAAATTAAGGATTTAGTGGCAAATGGTACTAAGGAAGTTACTCTACTAGGTCAAAATGTAAATTCATATGGAAAAACACTAGATGAATCTGAAAGAATTAATTTTGCAGAACTTTTGAGAATGGCAAATGAAGTAGAAGGACTTACGAGATTAAGATTTATGACTTCTCACCCAAAAGACATATCAGACGATGTAATATACGCCATGAGAGACTGTGATAAGGTCTGTGAATATCTACATCTGCCATGCCAGTCTGGAAGTACACCTCTACTCAAAAAAATGAACAGACACTACACAAGGGAAGATTATCTAAGAATAATAGAAAAGGCAAAAAATGAGATTCCTAACATAGCTTTTTCTACTGATATTATGATTGGATTTCCTGGAGAGACCGATTCAGACATTGATGATACTATAGATTTATGTGAAAAAGTTAGATATGACTCAGCATTTACCTTTATCTATTCTAAGAGAAGGGGAACTCCTGCTGCCAAAATGGAGAATCAGATTCCAGAAGATTTAAAACATAAAAGATTTGATAGAGTACTCGATGTAGTAAACAAAATATCTACTGATATAAATAGCGAGTATGATGGAAAAATAGTAGAGGTACTGGTAGAGGGAACTAGCAAAAAAATAGATGACGTTCTCACTGGCAGAACTAGACAAAACAAGACTGTCAATTTTACAGGTGGGGATGAATCACTAGCTGGTAAATTAGTCGATGTTTTAATTACTGAACCAAGATCATTTTCTCTCAATGGAGAATTAGTCAAAATAAAATAGTTTAAATATAGAGGTAATGTATGAAAAACAAATTATTAGCACTAATATTAATTACTTCGACATTACTTGTCGGGTGTAAAGAAAAAGTATACGAGGATCAAAGAATGGGAGATTCACGTGAAAGATCCATGAAGATAGAATATAATATATATACTGCTAATATAATTGATAGTGGATATAACTGGTATTCTAACTTTGTAAATGAATTTTTAGAATCGATAAAAGACAGAGATTATAAAGTTGATCCTTCTTTTGTCAACTCTCAAATAAAAAAGGTAGAAATTAAGAAAAAAGAAGTATCTGATATAAATACAACTTATGTCAAAAATGCAATAAATAAAGTTTCTGAAGATATATCAAAGGGCGAAAAAAATGATAAAAAATTTAAGAAAACAATAAAATCGTCAAAAGAAAATATCAATAAAAATAAAGATACAATGGAAAACATGTTGGTATCTATTGAAGATGCCCTAAAGTTAGGCCTTGATGGATCATATAATGAAGAAGATTTGTCAAAAATGAAGGATTTACAAATAAATTTGATAAAAACATATGATGAAAAATTAAGAGATAATAATTAATAACTGTTTTCACTTTATTTTTTCAGCAAAATGCTATAAAATGTTATTATAAAGAATTAAATTTAGGAGGTATAATATGTCATTTGAAAGAGAAAATTCTAATTTTATTAGAAATATCGTTATAGATGATTTAGAATCAGGAAAACATGATAGTATTATCACGAGATTTCCACCAGAACCAAATGGTTACTTGCATATAGGTCATGCAAAGAGTATATGTTTAAACTTTGGCTTAGCAAAAGAATTTGAAGGAAGGGTAAATCTTAGATTTGATGATACGAATCCTACAAAAGAAGATGTTGAGTATGTAGATTCAATAAAAGAAGATGTCCAGTGGTTAGGTTTTAATTGGAATGAACTTCATTATGCTTCAGATTATTTTGATGAAATGCATAAAAGAGCAATTCTTTTAATAAATAAGGGTCTTGCTTATGTGGATGATTTAGATGCTGATGAGATAAGACAGTATAGAGGAACTTTGACTGAACCTGGAAAAGAAAGTCCATATAGAAACAGAACAGTAGAAGAAAACCTTGAATTATTTGATAAAATGAAAAATGGGGAATTTGCTGATGGAGAAAAAGTTCTTAGAGCAAAAATTGATATGGCCTCTCCTAATATTAACTTCAGAGACCCTGTAATATATAGAATCTCTCATACTAGTCATCACAATACTGGTGATAAGTGGTGTATATATCCAATGTATGCATTTGCTCATCCACTAGAAGATGCTATTGAACATATCACTCACTCAATTTGTACTTTGGAATTTGAAGATCAAAGACCTTTTTATGATTGGGTAGTAAGAGAGTGTGAAATGGAAGCAGTTCCTAGACAGATAGAGTTTGCTAGACTTAACATGACAAACACTGTTATGTCTAAGAGAAAATTAAAGCAAATAGTAGATAATGGAGTAACTGACGGTTGGGACGACCCTAGAATGCCTACTATATCTGGACTTAGAAGAAGAGGGTACACTGCTGAATCAGTAACCAAATTCTGTTCTGAAATTGGTATATCTAAAGCTGATTCTGTAGTAGACAGCCAGATGTTAGACTTCTTCTTACGTGAAGATTTACAGCCAAAAGCACCGCTTGCTATGGCAATAATTAATCCTCTAAAACTAGTAATCACTAATTACCCTGAGGGAGAAAGTGAATTAATAGAAATTGAAAACAATGCAAAGAATGAAGAAATGGGAACGAGAATGGTAAGTTTCTCTAGAGAGCTATATGTAGAAAGAGATGACTTTATGGAAGTTCCTATAAAGAAATACTTTAGATTATTCCCTGGAAATGAAGTAAGACTAAAAGGTGGTTACTTTGTAAAATGTAATGACGTTATAAAAGATGAAAACGGAGAAGTGGTTGAAATTCATTGTACATATGATCCAGCTACTAAGAGTGGCTCTGGATTTGTAGGTCGTAAAGTAAAGGCTACAATACATTGGGTGGATGCAAATAATTGTCTTCCAGTAGAGTTTAGATTATTTGAACCATTAATACTTGATGATGCTCCAGAAAATGAAGGTAAACATTTCTTAGAGCAAATAAATGAAAATTCTTTAATTATAAAGAATGGATTCGCTGAAAAAGCTGCATTAGAAGGCGTAAAGATTAATGATAAATTACAGTTTTTAAGAAATGGATTCTATTGTGTTGATTCTAAATATACAACAGAAGATAAGTTGGTATTTAATAGAATTGTACCTCTAAAGAGTTCTTTCAAACCAAATAAATAAATTATTTAATAATTACAATTTATTGCATATTTATTTAATTTTAAAAATTAATTTAACTATTAAATATAAAAGACCTCAAATAATTATTTGAGGTCTTTTCTTTATTTTTTTGAATTATTTTATATAGTAATTTTTATTGGATTTATTTAGTGAAATTCAATATATTATTATCTTTCTATATATCTTCCATATATTCCACTAGTATCGCTTATATATTCAACTAATTTTTCATCTAATTCTCCCTGAAGGAGTCTAAATTTCCAATTAATGCCAACAGTTGAAGGTGTGTTGATTCTAGCCCACGCTCCAAAATCTAACCAGTCTTGTATAGGGACTATTGATAAATCTGAACATGATCCTAAAACTGACCTTATCAAGGCTTCTGTATATTTATCATATGTTTCTAATCTTAAATATTTCTTTGCATATTCCATCTGAGCGGTATTTGCAGTTGTTTCCAACCACTCAACTAAAGTTTTATTATCATGTGTACCAGTGTAAGCTACTGTATTTTTATAATACATATGTGGAAGGTTTAAATTTTTTGAATCTGAATTAAAACCAAATTGAATAACTTTCATTCCTGGATAGCCTGTATAGTCTAGTAAATCCCTGACCTCATCTGTAATAATACCAAGATCCTCAGCTATTATATTGGCATTTGGAACTTCCTTTGATAATATGTCGAAGAAATCTTTTCCAGGTCCTTTTATCCATTCTCCTGATTTTGCATCCTTTGTTGCTTTATCTATACTGTAGAAACTCTCAAAAGCTCTAAAATGATCAATTCTTAGTATATCGTAAATATCAAATGATTTTTTTATTCTTTTCATCCACCAATCGTATCTATCAGCACTTAAGTATTTCCAATCATATAGAGGATTTCCCCAATATTGACCTTCGCTTGAAAATTCATCTGGAGGTACACCTGATACAGAAGATGGTTCACCATTTTTATCTATAAGAAACATTTCCTTATGAAAATAAAAATCTGAGCTATCTTGAGATATATAAATTGGTATATCTCCAAATATTTCTATATCATTTTTATTTGCGTATGCTTTTAGCTTAAGCCATTGACTGTAAAATTTATACTGTAAAAACTTATGATAATCAAATAAGTTTTTATAATCCTTCATAATATCAACATTCTTATCTTCGGATAACTCATCAAAATCACTTATTTTATCCCACTCCCAATATGGAAGGTCATTATTTATTTTTCTAAGTGACATATACTTACAATATTCATCTAACCAAAATATATTTTCATTGCAAAAATCCGCATATTCTTCTTCTAGATAAAATTTTCCACTTATAAAATTCTCGTATGCCTTGTATAAAATTTCTTGCTTCAAATTTCTTGTCTTGTCATAGTCAACATATCTAGGGTCTGTTTGATACTTTGACATATCAATAGAGTTTATAAGGTCTAGACTCAAAAGTCCCTCCTCAACTAACATGTCTATATCTATTAAATCATAGTTGCCAGAAAAGGCCCCATTTGTTTTATAAGGAGAGTAGTACTCCTTTTTACTCGTTGATGTTACAGGCAATACTTGCCAAACACTTTGACCTGATTTAACTAAAAAATCTACAAAATCATATGCTTCTTTTCCCAAGCTTCCAACGCCATAATTAGATGGTAATGAAAATATTGGAAGCAATATTCCTGACTTTCTCATATAAACACCCAATGATCTCACCTATTCCCTTCTTAATTTAATTGCTTTTCTAAATGTTTCTATATCTTTTTCAAGATCTTGATCGCTCGCTATTTCAATCGCTGTATAACTTTCTGCTCCCACAACTATACCGTAATCAGTAAAAAATGGTTTTTTATTTCCAAATACCCACTCACCGTTAAAAGGGTAGTCTACTATAGTTGGGTTTGTGCTAAAGTTTATTATACACAAAATATTATTTCGTCTATAAGTTACATGATTTTTATCTCCGTCTATTAATTTAAAACCACTGATAAAGTTTTTTTTGTATTTCCTTCTGAAGTTAACCAAACTTTTGTAATGGTGCAACATATCAGAGTCTCCATTTTTATAATTAAATCCCGCTCTGTTGAATGGATCTCTAAAGCCTTGCATAGCTATTTCATCTCCATAATATATAGATGGCACTCCTGGGAGTGTAAACTGTATAAAAGATGCAAATTTATGCATTTCTTTTGATTCTTTATACTGCTCATCATCCAAAATAAAATCTTTGTGTTTTTCATTTTCTACACTAGATATATCTACTCCTAATACAGTTGTTATTCTTTCAGTATCATGACTTGAAATAAGGTTCATCATAGTATCGATTGATGGGGTAGGGTAGTTGTTAATAATTTCCAATATATTTTTAGAAAAGCCTATAGCATCTTTATTTTTTACAAAGTCTATGATGGCATTTCTCCAAGGATAATTCATAACAGAATCCATTTGTTCTCCTAACAAATATCTTCTCCTTAATCCATATGCAACTTTATTGGAAGCATCTTCCCATACCTCTCCAATCATAAGAGCATCTTTATCATTTTTTTTGATAGAATCTCTCATGGAGTCTATAAATATATCTGGCAGCTCATCTATAACATCAAATCTCCAAGCCTTTATACCTCTTTTTTGCCAATAATTTAAAACTCCATCCTCTTCCTTGCATACAAAATTGATATAGTCTTCATTATCTTTATTTAATGTTGGTAAATTACTAAATCCCCACCAAGATTCATATTTATCTGGATATTCAGTAAATTTAAACCAAGGGTAATACCTAGATTTCACGGAGTTATATGCACCCACCTCATCGTATCTACTTTCTTTATTGAAATAAATACTATCAGATCCTGTATGACTAAATACTCCATCCAACATAATTTCTATATTACTTTCCTTAAAATCATTGCACATACTTTGAAATATTTCATTATTTCCAAGATACGGATCTATCTTATAGTAATCTCCTGTAGAGTATCTATGATTTTCGGCACTTTCAAAGATTGGATTGAGATATACTAAATCAATATTCAAAAACTCTAGATATTCTTTGCGATCTCTTATCCCGTCAAGATTTCCCATAAAAAAATCTTTAGCAGAATAATCAACTGTATCAATGTTTGAATTTGGAATATCATACCAATTATCGTGTTTGATTCTTTCTTCATCATTCAAGGCTTCTACCGCCTTATATTTATCACTTTTATAAAACCTATCTGGAAAAATTTGATACATAATACCACCTTTTATCCAGTCAGGTGTTTTATACTTATTATCATAAACGGTTAATTGCCAGGGTATCATATGTTCTGTTATCTGGGCCTCACCATTAACCTTAGATATTATCTTCATTTCATAATCAGATACTATTTCAAAAAAATAATAGTATATTCCAATATCTAATTTTTCTAGGTTTACTGAAAAAATAGAGTAGTCTAAAATATCTTCAACAAAACTCATTTCATGTTTGCTAATATTCAAATCATTGATATCACTGTATAGTAACAAAGAAATCTTTTTTTGATTTAAATCTTTTCTCACCAATATCCTTATTTCTTTTGTTTCAATATCACTTATAGCTCCAGGGGGCCGATTAAACGCAACCGGACTGTAAATTATTTCCTTCATTTTTTAGCGGCAAGTATTTTGCCTACCTCCCTTCTAGGTTTATTGATAAATTCAATGCAAATAAGCCGTATCGATTTTATTTTATATGAATTTAACTTAAGTTAAAATATTCTTACTTATATTATATACCATTAAATGCTCTTTAAACAAACTCTATATTTTGAGTTAAAAAAATATCTAAAAAGTTAGAAAATATAGTTTTTTGACCTGGTTTTGAAATATGCCTAAGTAAAACATTAAATTATAATGATATTTTTGTTTCTATTGTCAGAAAACATTTTCACACCTTTTTATAATAAATTGTGAAAATTGATTACAAAATTGTATTTTTATTTCTTTTTGATAAATCTTCAAAAAAATATAAAAATTTAGTTTTCATTGCTTTTTTGCAAATTTCTCCAGAACATGTTAGAATTATAAGTATTGGAAATACTATATTATAGATGTTTTTAGTTAAAAAAACAATCTTATAACATGTATAAATAATCTTATTTTAAAAACCTTTTCATAAGTTTTTTTTAATAATTTGATGATTTTTATTGAAAAACTTGCAAATTAATGGTGGAAAAAAATCATTTATGTGATAATATAATTATAAGAAAAAAATATATTGCGATAGTTATAAAAAATACAATTTGTTCATTTATTTGAATTATAAATTAAGTATTTGAATGGGGTGGATACAAATATGAAAAAAAAGGATAAAAATGAAATGGCTGAATATCTTTTTCATGAAGGAACAAATTTTAGATCCTTTGAATTTTTAGGTTCTTTTTTGGAAAAAGATTATTGCACATTCAGAGTATGGGCTCCAAATGCAAAAAAAGTATATGTAACAGGTGATTTTTGTGATTGGGAAGCCGATAAATATCCCGCAAAGAAAATAACTGATGGCGGGGTGTATGAGTGTAAAATAAAAGATGTAAAAAAATTTGATTGTTATAAATATGTGTTTGAAACATCTGATGGTAGAATCATCTATAAATCAGATCCTTATGCCACACATTTTGAAACAAGACCAAAGACCTCATCCAAAGTATATGATATTTCTGGGTATGAGTGGCGTGATGATAAATGGATGAATAATAGGCATATACCATACAACACTCCTATGAATATATATGAAGTTCATCTCGGCTCTTGGAGGCAAAATAAAGATAAAACTTTTTATTCTTATACAAAGCTTGCAAAAGAACTAGTAACTTATGTCAAATCTATGAACTATACTCATATTGAAATTCTTCCAGTACTAGAACATCCATATGATAAGTCTTGGGGTTATCAAGTAACAGGGTATTTTGCACCTACTTCAAGATATGGACTTCCACAAGAATTTATGTATCTTGTAGATGAGTGCCATAGAAACAATATTGGAGTAATACTAGACTGGGTACCAGGACATTTTCCAAAAGATGAGTCTGGACTTTGTGAGTTCGATGGTGGGTATGTTTATGAGTATTCAGATCCTTTCAAAATGGAACACAAAGAATGGGGTACAAGGGTATTTGACTATGGTAAAAACGAAGTCATATCATTTTTAGTTTCAAATGCTTCATACTGGTTAGAGAAGTACCATATTGACGGTTTAAGAGTAGATGCTGTCTCTTCAATGTTATATCTAGATTATTGTAGACAAGATGGAGAGTGGCGACCGAATAAAAATGGTGGAAACCATAATTTAGAAGCTATTGAGTTTTTGCAAAATTTGAATAGTTTTGTGAACAAGGAATACCCTGGAGCTATGATGATAGCAGAAGAATCTACTTCATGGCCTAAGGTAACAGCACCTGTAAAACATGATGGACTAGGATTTAATTTTAAGTGGAATATGGGCTGGATGAATGACTCTCTTAGCTATTTAAGTACTGATCCACTATTTAGGAAAGGTATACATAACAAGATGACTTTTTCCTTAACATATGCTTTTTCAGAAAATTATATACTGCCAATATCTCATGATGAGGTAGTTCATGGTAAGAGATCAATTCTTGATAGAGCAGATGTTGAATTTGAGGATAAGTTCAAAAATATGAGAGCATTTTTGGCTTACATGTATGCTCATCCAGGCAAAAAATTAACCTTTATGGGTTGTGATTTGGCACAAGTAATTGAATGGGATGAAAGTAAGGGGCTTGATTGGCTTTTATTAGATTATCCTCTTCACAACATGACTCATAGGTTTATAAAAGAATTAAATAAAATTTATTCATCGACTCCAATGTTATGGGAAAATGATACTTGCTGGGATGGATTTAAATGGAATATGGTAAATGATGATGATAATAATATTTTTTCATTTACTAGAATAGATAAAAACAGAAATGAATTATTAATGGTTAGTAATTTTTCTTCCCAGCATTTAAAAAACTATAAAATTGGTGTAGATAGTAAACAGAAATATAAAATACTACTAAATACGGATGCCAAGAAATACGGTGGAGATGGGCTTACTAATAGAAATATTAATTCTATTAACGAAAAATATGAAGGCTTTAAATATCATATAAAACTTAATTTAGCTCCATTCTCAACGATGTACTTGGTTAAAAAATAAAGTGTATAAATAACGGTTTTAAGAAAGGTATTATTATGAGTCTAAAAAAGGAAATAGTAGCCATGTTACTGGCAGGAGGGCAGGGAACTCGTCTTCAAGCACTAACTAAGACTATGGCAAAGCCAGCAGTTCCATTTGGTGGTAAATATAGAATTATAGATTTTCCACTTTCAAATTGCGTTAATTCAGGGATATCTACAGTAGGCGTTTTGACACAGTTCATGCCTCTTGAGTTGAATTCTTATATGGGCAACGGATCTCCATGGGACTTAGATAGAATGGATGGCGGGCTTTCTATTCTTCCTCCATACACTGGTGGTGAGACTGGAGATTGGTACAAGGGTACAGCTAATGCTATATATCAAAATATGGCTTATCTTGAGCAATATAATCCAGAGTATGTTTTGATATTATCTGGTGACCATATATATAAAATGAATTACAATGATATGTTGAAGTTTCATAAAGAAAGAGATGCTGACCTTACGATTGCACATATAGATGTTTCTTTGGAAGAAGCAAGCAGATTTGGTATATTAAATACACTTTCAGATCTTTCTGTCAGCGAATTTATAGAAAAACCTAAAAATCCAATATCTACAAAAGCATCTATGGGAATATATATATTTAGTTGGCTTGAGCTTAAAAAGTACCTCTTCAAATGTGAAAATGCAGAAGATACAAGTTATGACTTTGGTAAAGATGTCATCCCAATGATGTTAAATGACAATAAAAAAATATTTGCATATCCTTTTAAAGGTTATTGGAAAGATGTTGGTACTGTTGAAAGTCTGTGGCAGGCCAATATGGATCTTCTACACAATGAAGATGCCTTTAATATACATGATCCTCTTTGGAGAATCTATTGCAGGCATTATGAATCTATGCCCCAACACATTGGAAGAAAAGCACATTTATCAGGCTGCATGATCTCTGAAGGTACTTCAGTAAATGGGAAAATAACTGAGTCAGTACTCTCTTCTGATGTAATAGTTGAAGAAGGTGCTGAAATAGTAAACAGTGTAATAATGAAAAATGCATATATCGGAAAAGATGTTAAGGTCTATAATTCTATAATTGCCGAAGAAGCTGTCTTGGAAGAAGGCGCCGTGGTCGGCAATAAAAAAGTAGAATCAAATAAAGATATGATTACTGTTGTTGGAAGCAAAAATATCATAAAGAAAAAACAGGTTTATAAAAAGGCTTTATTAGGAGGGAAATAATATGAATGCATTTTGTGTTTTATTTGCAGATAATTTCAAAAACCATGATATTGGAGGATTTACAAAAAATAGAGCCTTAGCAGCTTTACATGTTGGATGTAGATACAGAATGGTTGACTTTATGCTTTCATCTCTTGTGAAGGCAGATATCCCTAATATCGGTCTTTTGACTACCAAAGATTATAATTCCCTGATGGATCATGTAGGTTGGGGAAAGGATTGGGATTTAAATAGAAAAAATGGAGGCTTAAAAATAATACCACCATTGGCTATATCAAATACTACTATCCCTAGGAGTAAGTTCGAGGCTCTAACTAATGCAGAACCTTATATAAATTCTATGCTTCAGGACTATTGTATAATAGCGGATGCAAATATTATTTGCAATATAGACTTTAGAGAAGTTCTTGATTTTCATGAAAAAAATAATGCAGATGTAACAGTTATTTGCATGAAGAGCAAACCAAATCCTGGTGACATAGAAATGATGGTTGATCATAAAAATAGAGCATATGATTCTCTTTTCCATCAATATGGAGCTGACTATGAATGTAACACTCTTTTGAAAATCACTGTTTTACATAAGGATCTCTTGAAAAAGCTTATACAAAAGGGAAATACTCTAGGTTGGGAAGATGTGGTTAGAGACTATGTTTCAAAGAACTTTAACAAATTAAACGTCTATGCCTATAATGTAAAAAATTACTGTAAGGTAATAGATAGCCTGGAAAGCTATTTTAACTTTAATATGGACTTGCTAAATCCTAAAATAGGTCATGAAATATTTCTATCTGGTACTGAAATACTTACTAGGGTAAAGGATAGTGTTCCTACTATTTATGGACAAGATGCAAATGTCAAATGTTCTTTGCTTGCAGATGGTAGCCATATAAATGGAACTGTAGAAAATAGCATAATCTTTAGAGATGTAACAATTGAAAAGGGTGCAAAGGTTAAAAATAGTATATTAATGTCTGGTACTGTAATTAAGTCTGGAGCAGACTTGAATTATGTTATTACTGATAAGTTTGTTACCATAAATAAAGATAAAGAACTAAAGGGTGATATTAATTGTCAATTTACAGTTCCAAAAGACAAAAATATATAGTAAAAATAGATATGTATTTCAAATATATATCAACTTGTGAGGTGAAAAAATGAAAGTATTATTTATTGCTGCAGAGTCGGCTCCATTTATAAAGACTGGAGGACTAGGCGATGTTATTGGATCTCTTCCCAAAGCATTAAAAAAAGAAGGAGTAGATGCTAGAGTTGTACTTCCACTATATTCTAGTATCGATAGAGAGAAATACAAAATAAGCTTTGTAAAATATATCTACGTTAGCCTTGGATGGAGACAGATATATTGTGGAATATTTGAAGCAAAACATAATGGCATAAAATATTACTTTATAGATAATGAACAATATTTTAATAGAAGTAATATTTATGGAGAGCTAGATGACGGAGAAAGATTTGCATTCTTTTCAAAGGCTGCCTTAGAAATAATGCCACATGTTGATTTTAAAGCAGATATAATAAATGCAAATGACTGGCATACAGCCCTGTCAATCGTGTACTTGGATTCCTTTAAAAAGGCTGACTTTGATTTTTATAGTGATATAAAGAGCGTATTTTCTATACATAATGTAGAATTCCAAGGAAAATACAATCCGTATGTACTAGGAAGTTTGTTTGGTCTAAGTAATGACTACATAGACATTATGACTTTTGACAAAGATATAAACCTATTAAAGGCTGGTGTACAGCTAGCAGATAGAGTCAACACTGTAAGCGAAACTTATGCAAATGAACTTTTGGATCCTTATTTTTCCTTTGGTCTAAGTTCTATATTTCAAAGTGAAAAATTAAAATTAAGAGGAATTGTAAATGGATTAGATCATCAAAAATATAATCCAAACAGTGATGCTTATATATTTCACAAATATTCAAAAGATAAATTTAAGTATGAATATAAGGTTAAAAATAAATTAGACTTACAAAAGGAAATGGACTTGGAAGTTAACCCAGATATTCCTCTGATTGGTATGGTGGGTAGGCTAACTGACCAAAAAGGAATCAATTTAGTGTTGGAAGTTGCAGAACAAATAATAGAGATGGGAACACAGCTTATTATTTTGGGAACAGGATATGAAGCTTACGAAATTGCACTAAGAGAACTAGAATTTAAAAGACATGATAGAGTTCGCTCTATAATTATGTTTTCAAATGATCTAGCCTCTAAAATATATGCTGGATCAGATATATATCTTATGCCTTCGAGATCAGAGCCGTGTGGACTTTCTCAAATGATTGCGATGAGATATGGGGCAATACCTATTGTGAACAGAGTAGGAGGCCTCAGAGATACAGTAGAACCATATAATAGGGATACTGGAGGTGGAGTTGGTTTCACTTTCGAGTCTTTTAATCCTTATGATATGTTAGACGCTATAAAGAGAAGTCTTGATGTATACTATTATGACAAAAATTTATGGAAAAAACTTATTTTAAACGCTATGAACTATGATTCATCTTGGATAAATTCAGCAGATAAATATATAGAAATGTATAATGAAATCCTATAACTTTAGGTGTCAAGGGGTGATTTTATATGGATAATTTTACAGAAGAAATAAAAAAATATCTTGAAAAAAGATTTGGAACTGCAATTGAAGATGCAAGTGAAAGACAAATTTATCAAGCATTAATGGTAATAACTAGAGATAGACTTGCAGAGATGCGATTTAATTATCTTAATAGATTAAAAGAATCTAAGCAAAAGAGAGTTTACTATATGTCTATGGAGTTTTTAGTTGGAAAAACTCTGAGAAATAATTTGTACAATTTAGGCTTTGAAGATGAAGTTAAAAAATTCTTATCGAGCAATGGTTTTAGCTTAGATAAAATATATGATATAGAACCTGACCCAGGCCTTGGAAACGGTGGTCTAGGAAGATTGGCTTCTTGCTATATGGATGCACTTACTAGCAATGAGTACCCTATCACAGGATTTAGTATTTTATATGAATTTGGTATTTTCAAACAAGTCATTTCTAATGGTTGGCAACAAGAATATCCTGATAACTGGCTAGAACTCGGCAAGTATGGCCTAATCTATAGAAGTGACGAAGAGGTCGAAATAAAGTTTTATGGAGAAACTAGAGAAGAGTGGACAAGTGATGGCCTTCGTATTAAATACGAAAATTACACACCTATAATAGCAGATCCTTTTGATTTGATGATCTCTGGATACAAAACAGATGCTGTCAATGTCTTAAGACTTTGGAGAGCAAAAGCAAGTGGTGGATTCAATATGAGTCTTTTTGAAAAAGGTGAATACTCAAAGTCTATTGAATCAAAAGCTATTTCGGAATCTATTTCAAAACTTCTATACCCAGCAGACGATAATGACAAGGGTAAGGAGCTTAGAATAAAACAACAGTATTTCTTTACTAGTGCTTCACTACAACAAATTGTAAAGATTCACTATAAGACATATGGCACACTAGATAATTTTGCAGAGAAGGTAGTCATTCATATTAATGATACACATCCTTCTTTATGTATACCAGAACTTATGAGAATATTGATGGATGAACATGAGTATTCTTGGGACAAGGCTTGGGATATTACTATAAAAACATTTGCCTATACAAACCACACAATTATGGCTGAGGCTCTAGAAAAATGGTCTGTGGATCTATTTAAGCCTATACTTCCAAGAATATACACTATTATTCATGAGATAAATAGTAGATTTTGTAAGTGGTGTAATGATATTGGCGCTTCAAGCGAACTAGATGATATGTCTATCATCCACAACAATATGATTAGAATGGCAAACCTGTGTATAGTTAGTAGCTATAGTGTAAATGGTGTATCAAAGTTACACTCAGATATACTTAAAAAGGATACTTTTAAATCTTTCAACAGAATATATCCAGGTAAATTTATAAATGTTACCAACGGTATTGCTCATAGAAGATGGCTCGGTCAAGCTAACCCAGAGCTTACAAAGTATTTAAATGAGTTATTGGGAGTGGACTTTATAAAAGACCTTTCCAATATAGATGCTCTTTTAAAGTATAAATCTGATGAATCTGTTTTGAAAGATTTAGAAAATATTAAAAGCATTAAAAAGATGCAGCTAGCTGAGTATATTAAAAAAACCACAGGCATAACTGTTGATACAAAATCTATATTTGATGTACAAATAAAAAGATTGCACGAATATAAGAGACAACTTTTAAATGCTTTACACATAGTTTATCTCTACAAACAGATTAAATATAATGGACTTAAGCCTTACCCTAGAACTTTTATATTTTCAGCAAAAGCTTCATCAGGATATGTAATGGCAAAAAATATTATAAAATTTATTTGCTCAATATCAGAAATGATAGAAACAGATCCTGATGTTAGAGACTACATAAAGGTTGTATTCCTAGAAGATTATAGAGTCTCATTGGCAGAAAAAATAATTCCAGCAGCAAATGTAAGTGAACAAATATCACAGGCTGGTAAAGAAGCCTCTGGTACTGGTAACATGAAACTTATGTTAAATGGAGCTCTAACATTAGGTACTATGGATGGTGCAAATGTCGAAATTTATAATGCTGTAGGTAAGGATAATATATTTATATTTGGCTTATCAAGTGATGAGGTATCCAATCTATCAAAGAGGGGATATAGACCTCAAGATTTTTATAATAATAATCCAGATATAAAAGAAACAATTGATTTTATGAGAACCCTAGATAAGGGAGACACAAACTTTAATTATATGGCAGACTATCTTATTTCATCAGATCCATATATGTGTTTGGCTGATTTTGAAAGTTATCTTAACGAACAAAATATAGTAGAAGCCGCTTATCAAGATAAAATAAAATGGGGACAAATGAGCCTTGTAAATATCGCTAAATCAGGAATATTCTCTGCAGATAGAGCAACTTCAGAGTATGTTAGTGAAATATGGCATGTAAAAAAAGTTAAATAATATTTGGTTAAACAATATTTAGTGTGAGCAAATTTGTTTGCTCACACTAAATTACTGAATATCTCTTTTATTTAATTTTTATAAATTTTGGTATATTCTCAATATTTCTCCAATTCTTTACATTCAAATATTCAAATTAATATAAACATCTATACAAATAACAAATAATCATCTAATATATATAATAAGGAGGAGATAAATATGAATATAAATATGCTTTTACTTTTAGCAGCTGTAGTTGTCATTATTTCAACTACTTTTCTAAGTAAAATTTCAAAAAAAATAAGAGTTCCAGCCCTATTGGCTTTTATATTTTTAGGAATGCTCTTCGGTAGTGAAGGTATTCTAAAAGTTGATTTTTCTGACTTTCAATTGGCTGAACAAGTATGTACGGTTGCTTTAATCTTTATAATGTTTTATGGTGGATTTGGTACCAACTGGAAAATGATAAAACCTGTATTTGGAAAAGCTTCAATAATGGCTTCTCTAGGTACTGTCTTAACTGCTTTACTTGTAGGACTTTTTTGCCATTATGTCTTAAAAATGGAAATTTTAGAAGGATTTTTATTGGGTGCAGTAATATCTTCAACAGATGCTGCTTCAGTTTTCTCGATACTGAAATCCGAAAAACTTTCTTTAAAGTACAACACAGATTCGCTTCTTGAAATGGAAAGTGGTGCCAATGACCCATTTTCATATCTACTCACAGTAACTGTTATTTCTATGATACAAGGTCAAACTTCTGCGGTTTCAGTAGCTCAATTACTTTTCTCACAGCTTTTCTTCGGGATTGCTTTTGGTGGTTTCATTTCTTTTCTTACTGTTAAAATATTTAAAAACTTTAGATTCGAAAATGAAGGTTTTCAATCGGCATTTATGGTTGCAATAGCGATTATTTCCTATGCATTACCAGCTGCAGTTGGAGGAAATGGTTTTTTAAGTGCTTACATAGTAGGTGTATCTCTAGGTAATCGCCTAAGAATCAATAAAAAGACTATGGTCCATATGTTTGATGGTATTACAAGTTTGATGCAAATAGTAATTTTCTTTGTACTCGGATTATTATCATCACCAGCTTTGATTATTAAGTCTTTACCAGTAGGTATTCTTGTTACATTATTTTTAACGTTTATAGCAAGACCTCTCGTGACAATCGGTTTATTAAAGCCGTTCAAATCGCCTAATAATCAGGTTGCAATAATATCTTGGGCAGGTCTTAGAGGAGCATCTTCCATAGTATTTGCAACCGTAGCTGCGGTCAGCCTGACAGATCTCAATATAGATGTATTTCATATAGTATTTTGTATTGTAATACTATCTATGCTTACCCAGGGTACAACTCTTAAGCTTGTATCTCAAAAGGTTGATATGATTGATCCAGATGGTAACGTATTTAAAACATTCAATGACTACAGTGAAGAGATTAATATGGACTTTGTAAGTACAATTGTAGACTCTTCCAGTAATTGGGTTGGTAAAAAGATTGCGGATATTGGTATGCCACATGACATACTCATTACCCTTATACAAAGGGACGGTCTTGATATGATACCAAATGGAGAAACTATTGTAGAAGAAAACGATGAAATAGTTCTTACTGCTGTTACTTTCAATAGTAGTATGGGCACTGATTTACAAGAGTTCTATATAGATAAGAAACATAAGTGGGCATATTTAATGTTATCTGAAATATCTGTCCCAAATGACTTCTTGGTTGTAATTATTAAAAGAAAAGGACACACCATCGTACCAAATGGTGACACCTTGATCTTACCAGGGGATCTTGTGGTCTTAAATACCTTGAGAAATCCGTAAATATTAAACATAAATATTAAATCAGATATTTTTTCTAAAATATCTGATTTTTTGTTATACTAATCATATTTTTAAATATAATAAATTTGTACATGCTCACTAAATTTGGTATAATACTAATGTGTTAGTATATTAATGGAGGATGTTATGAGTTTAAAGGAATTTGAATTTATAGATGCGGCAACTACTATATTGGCTGAACAAAGACCAGCCTTAGAAGTAATAGAAGATGAATTAGTAAAGTTCTTTGGATCGATACCTTTGAAAGAAAATGAGCTGATGGCTGTCAGTTCTCGTATAAAATCAGAAAACAGTCTAAAAGAAAAAATAATAAGAAATAGATATATGGTTGCTTATTCTAATCCAGCAGATCTTATATCTGATATACCTGATCTAATAGGGATCAGAATTGAATGTAAGTTTGTAAAAGAAGAAGAAGATATCTTTATGCAAATAAAGAACTATTTTAATAGAACAGATGATGGGAAATATTTTTATTCTAAAAATAATAAAAATATACGTCTTTACCTATTTGATAGGCAACCTTTAAGGCAGAAAAATGGATTCGAAATTTATAAAGTGGATGGAGAATACACTTTTTTAAATAGAAAAGTTAAATTTGAACTTCAAATAAAATCTCTAGTAAATGTATTCTGGAGTGAAATAGAACATAAAATTATATATAAAAATACAACTTATTTACTGGCTGATAAGTTCCTAAAGGATATGATGGTTTCTATAAAGAACAATCTTACAATGATAGATGACCAACTACTTAGTATATATAATAATTTCAAGCCAAATAAAAGTATCAGTACTGTTGCAGGACGTAAAGAAGTCGAAAAGCTTTTTGCTAAGTTTTTATATGATACGATTACTTTCAAAATGGAAAAGCAGCTATCTTTTGCGATTGATTTTAAGCAACCTTGTGACACAATACTAAGCTATTCAATACATAAGTACGAAGATTCAGTGGATGGAATGAGCAGTTTCATGACTGAAGAATATACAAAAATATGCAATTTTATAAAGAAAAAAATTGATTTTAATGAAGCTTTGGAGCTTGAAAGTGAAGTTGAGTTTGAAGATGAATTTTCAAATAATCTAGCAGATATTTTTATAGAAAAAATGAATACGGAAGTTCCTTGGAACTTGTTTTTTAGAGTTTTATTTGAATTAGAGCCAGAAAATAATGTAGAAGATTTTATGAACTTCATTAAATTTTACAAGAAGTCTCTAATGTCAAAAGAAAGTATTTATCATACTGTTGATAAATTTGGAGAATATAGTGATAGAATTATAATGGATTTATATGATTGTATATATAAAATGATATTACAAATTGGTAAGATAGATATATTTTACGACTGTAACCTTAATAAAATTAACAAGCTGACATCAGAGGGGCTTGAATATGTTTGTTATGAGTTTGATACATATTATGATTACATGGAGCAGAGAAGAATTATATCTAAAACTATTACTGATAGTCTTATAAAAATTTTTTAAAAGGAAGTGAAAACAAATGGATGACAGTTTATCCTATCTACGTTTAATTGTAACAGAAGAAAATAACTATTCCTTGATGTATAAAAAAACAAATGATGATACAAAGATTATCACTCAAGAAGAACAGGCTATGAAAGTTGATGATTTCAAATCTATGATCAAATTCTTTGCGGATAGAGGTCTTAAAAAGATACGATTTGTAGGTGGCGAACCTCTTCTTTACAAGGGTCTAGAAGAGTTAATATCATATTCTAAGGAATGTGGGATCAAAGAGATCGCTATCACAACTAATGGAATTGGACTCGGAACCAGAATACTTGACCTAAAAAACCTTGGTTTGACTAGTGTCAATATATCTTTGGACTCATTAAAGGAATACAAATACCACGCTCTTACAGAAGGAGCCAATTTAAAAGAGGTCTTTATATCAATTGATGCATGCCAAATGGCAGGTATAAATTTAAAAATAAATTGTGTTGCTATAAAAGATTTCAATGATGATGAACTTGTAGATTTTATGAAACTTACAATTAATAATCTAATGGATGTTAGGTTGATAGAACTATTACCCTACAATATTGATAAAAATGTATACGAAAGAGGTTATATGGACCTCAATGAATACATTCAAAATACAGAAGGAATATACGAGGCTGAAAAAGAAAGCCTGAGCGTTACAGAATACTTCCAAATTATGGGCGCAAAAGGAAGAGTCGGAATTATAACAACATCTAGTAGGGAATACAAGGAAGATTTAAGAAGAGTAAATATAAGTAACAGAGGATACATGAATGTGGGATCCTTGCAAGAGAATACTTACTTTATAAAACCAATTGTCAATGACAATGAGAAATTAGAAGATTTATTCTATAAAATAACTTCAGATTTATAAAAGCAATTGTTAACTCAATGTTAAATTTAACGTTGAGTTAACTTTTTTTGTATGTTTTCTGTACATTTTAATTAAATTCATGATATTATATTTATTGCGAACTGTTTTATTTTATTATGAGTTTGTAAAATTATTTAGATGAGGTGTGAATATGGAAAGTGCTGTTTACCTAATCGGCGGGTTAGGTATGTTCCTTTATGGAATGAATGTTATGGGCGACGGTCTTCAGAAGGCTGCAGGCGAAAAACTTAAGAATATAATAGAAATGCTAACTACAAACAAAGTAATGGGTGTGTTAGTAGGTACATTAGTTACAGCTATTATTCAGAGTTCAAGTGCAACTACTGTTATGACAGTTGGCTTTGTAAATGCTGGAATTATGAATTTACAGCAGGCAATAGGCATCATAATGGGTGCCAACATAGGTACTACTGTAACTGCTCAGTTGGTATCATTTAATATAGAAAAATATGCCCCAATAACTATTGGTATCGGTATGGTTTTATGGTTTGTAACTAAAAATAAAAATATTAAAAACTTTAGTGAAATTCTAATAGGATTTGGTATATTATTTGTAGGTATGGGCTTTATGAAAGACGCTGCCGCACCTATAGCAGATATGCCAGGAGTACATTCAGCTATACTTGCTTTCAGCAAGAATCCTTTACTTGGAGTAATTGCTGGATTCCTAATGACAGGTATTATACAAAGTTCGAGTGCGTCTATAGGTATTCTAATAGTGCTTGCATCACAAGGTGTCCTCCCTATTACAGCTGCCTTACCAATCTTGTATGGTGATAATATAGGTACTTGTGTTACCTCATTACTATCTACTGTAGGAGCTGGTAGAAATGCGAAAAGAACTGCTATAATGCATCTTTGCTTTAATATTATAGGTACATTATTATTTATGTTAGTTCTTAGCAAACCAATAATAGCATTGGTACAACATTTAGATCCAAGCAATGTTCCTAGACAGATAGCAAATACACATACACTATTTAATATAGTAAATGTTATTGTATTACTTCCATTTAGTAATTACATTGTAAAACTTGCTACAAAACTTGTTCCAATCACTGCAGAAGAAGAAGAAGATCGTATATCTACTACTAAGTTCCTTGATGAAAGAATTCTTGAAACACCATCAATTGCTCTTTCAAATACAGTTGACGAAGTAATAAGAATGGCTAGCCGTTCTACTAGATCTTTAAACGCAGCATATGATGCTATTAAAACAGGAGATTTGGAAAAAAGAAATAAAACTTTTGAATATGAAAAAGTTATCAATACTTTACAACTTGATATTACAAACTTCTTATTCCTATTGACTACTAAAAATCTTAGTGATCCAGAAAGAATAAAGACTGATGTAATGTTCCATATTGTAAATGATATTGAAAGAGTAGGAGACCATGCAGAAAACTTAGCTGAAATAGCAGGATTTATGCATGATAAAAATATTAAATTTACAAGTGATGCTCAAGGTGAGCTAGATGTAATATTTAAAATTGCCTCTACAAACTTCTACGATTCGATTACTGCTATCAAAACTAATGACTACGAGCTTGCTGATGTTGTTAGAAAGCGTGAAAAAGAAATTGATGTTCTTGAAAAGAAGACAAGAAACTCTCATATGGCTAGATTAAGAGCTGGAAATTGTTCTGTTGAAGGTGGAATATACTTCTCAGATATAATAACTAATCTTGAAAGAATATCAGATCATTCAATCAATATTCTTGAAGAAATGAATAGAATGCAAGGACATGTTTCTTTGTAAAATTAATATAAATATAAAGAACTCTCTAAACTAGGGAGTTCTTTTTTGGTTTAAAATACAATCAAGCTCAATAAAATTTCATGCCTTATTTAAAAAATAATAAATGTGCTGATTTTATATGGAAATTATATGGATAATTGTTTTTATGAATCCTATAATATTTAAAATATCTATTGTATAATAGACTTAATGACAATTATCTAATAACTTAAGATTTAGTTACTAATATTTCACATAAATAGTCTACATATTCTTATATTTGGAATTTGATATAGACAAAATAATAAAAAATACACTTATTTTATATTTATAATCATTAAGAGTATATTTTACAATTAAAAAAGGAGTATTTATTATGAAAAAAACACTTACAAAAAAACAAATAGAAAAACTGCCTAAAATAGAGCTACACTGTCATTTAGATGGTTCCTTACGAAAAGAAAGTGTACTTGAGGAAATTGAATTACAAAAATTAGATTTAACATCAGTAACACTTGAAAATATAGATGAATTTCTTCAGGCTCCTAAAGATTCGACTTCTCTACTTGATTATCTAAAGGCATTTGATTTACCACTTAAAATTCTGCAAACAGAAGGTGCTATAGAAAGATTCACGTATGAAGTGTATGAAGATGCCTTTAAAGAAAACATAGTCTATATGGAGCTAAGATTTGCTCCTATTCTTCACACAAATGAATTTCTTAGCATGGAAGAAGTCATACAAGCAGCTATAAGAGGTCTGAATAAGGCTAAGAAAGAATTCCCGATAGATGGTGGACTAATTCTCTGTTGTATGAAGAATTTTACTCAAGAAGACGCCATAGCCACTATAAAAGTAGGCAAAAATTATCTAGATAAAGGTGTATGTGGAGTAGATTTAGCTGGGCCAGAAGATGAAGCTTTTGCCTATAAATTTATTGAGGCTATGAACTTGGCTGATAAGTATGGATACAATATTACAATTCATGCTGGAGAAGCTGCCTCTGCACAAAATGTATCTGACTCTATAAATCTTTTACATGCAAAAAGAATAGGACATGGTGTTCGATCTATAGACTCTGAAATAATCTGTGAGGAAATAAGATCCTCAAATATATTATTAGAAATTTGTCCAACAAGCAATATACAAACAAAAACAGTGGATTCTATGGAAAAACATCCCTTGATAAATTTTTTTGAAGAAGATATTTTATTCTCTGTAAACACGGACAACAGAACAGTGTCAGCTACTACTCTTAGCAAAGAATATGAAATCGTTTCAAAACTAATTGATATGAATCTAGACGATTACAAAAAAATGTATTATAATACAGTAGGGGCGATCTTTGCCTCAGATAAAGTGAAAGGAAAACTCCTAGATATATTTGAAAAGTCACAAATATAGCTATGTGGCTTATTTGATACAACTGCTTTTTAAAATATATACTCATATATTCTTTTAAAAGCTTATCAAAGATATATGTAGGCGTTTTAAAAACAATCGGAGGTGTTTTATTTGAGTAATTGTGAATCATGTCCTTCAAAGGGCAGTTGTGATACAAACGCAGAATCATGCGGAATTCAAAATAATCCTAATAACAAGATAAAAAATATTATTGGAGTAATGAGTGGTAAGGGAGGAGTAGGTAAGTCAACTATGACTACACTTCTTGCAAATCAACTTAGTGCTAAAGGATATAAAGTAGGTGTTTTAGACGCCGATATTACTGGACCAAGTATTCCTAGACTTATGAGAATGGGAGATATGAAAGCATTTTCAGACGGAACTAATATAGTTCCAGTATCTACTACTACAGGTGTAAAAGTAATATCACTTAACTTGATGTTAGAAGACGAAAATTCTCCAGTAATCTGGAGAGGACCTATGATAGGTGGAGTAGTAAAGCAGTTTTATACTGATGTTTTATGGGGAGAATTAGATTATTTATTAATAGATATGCCTCCAGGAACAGGTGATGTAGCACTAACTGTTATGCAGTCAATACCACTAAGTGGTGTCGTTATGGTTTCTATGCCACAAAACTTAGTGTCTATGATAGTTTCTAAGGCTATTAGCATGACTCAGCAGATGAATATTCCTGTTATAGGTATAATAGAGAACATGAGCTATATTCAGTGTCCAAACTGTTCAGAAAAGATTAGGATGTTTGACGATGCAGATATTAGCAAGTTCCTAGAAAGTAACAAGGTTGACCTATTAGGTGAACTTCCTATGTCAAAGGAAATTGTAAAGCTATCTACAGAAGGTGTTGGTGAAATCAGCACTGAACTAAAGGATATCATAGAAAATATTACAAATAAAGTAGAAAATTTCTGTGAAAACAGATAGTATATGAAAACAAAAGAAGGTGCCTATGGCACCTTCTTAATTATAGATTTTTATAGTAAATTGTAAGATTTTATATCTCATGTGTGTATACACCACAGAAGAGGACCCCCACCATTTGTAGGTGGGAGCTCTCCTTAATCTTATTCAAGATTTAATTAAAGCTTTCTAATATACTTTATTGAATTCAATGGTATATATAGAGACTCAGTCTCATTATATTTTGGATCTTCTTCATCGAGATAAGTAATTGTAAGAGTTAGAGATACGTTATCGCTTTCGGAAATTACTCCGTATAGCTTAGAACCACTTAGATAAGAACTTACTTCTACAAAGTCCTGTAAATGGTTCTTTGCAAACTTAGAAAAACTAGCTTGATTTTTTGTTCTTGTCCTTGTATTTGTCTTCATTTCTAGCATATTACTCACTCCTTTATATAAAAAAAATACAGTTTACTCAATGAAAAAATTACCACTATTGAATTTTGTAATACAATAGAGCCCAATTAAATATTAAATTTTGATTATGTGAAGGAAAATTTTATTATCCTTCCTTAAGTTAATTATATATCTTTTTTAATAATAAGTAAATAGTAAAGGAGAAAATTGTGAAAAAATTTAGAAAAATCAATAAAATAACAAAGATAGCTGATGTTTATAATTCTAAATTTCTAAATGTGTATGAAATTTTTTATGAAACAAAGCTTGGAAATCAAAAAAAATGGATTGTTGCTTCTAGGAAAAATATGGATAAATACAAAAAAATGCTGTTTAAAGAGGAAAATATAGAAATTGATGCAGTATTGATAGCAGCAATTGATGAAAACAGGAAATCTTTAATTCTTATCAAAGAGTTCAGAATGCCTATCAACGATTATATATATTCTCTTCCTGCAGGCCTAATCGATGAAGGTGAGGACCTATATACTGCTGCCATAAGAGAGATGAAAGAAGAAACTGGACTTGAGTTATATGAAATTGATAAAGACTCTTCATGCAAAAAATCATTTGCTTCTGTCGGTATGTCTGATGAATCTTTGGCTATCGTATATGGCAAAGCTAGGGGAGAAATATCAACAAACTTACAAGAAGAAAGTGAAATAATAGAGCCTATATATGTTGACAAGCAAAAGGCAAGAGAAATATTGGCTAGTGATGTAAATATTGATATCAAAGCTTGGCTAGTTCTAAAAGAGTTTGCAGGACGTTAATGTATACTTATATACTGAGGTGTAAAGATAAAAGTCTCTACTGTGGATATACAACAGATATAAAAAGAAGAGAAAAGGAACATAAAAATGGTATTGGTTCAAAATATGTAAGAGCACATAAATTTGAGCGATTAGAAATTTTTATTGAATTAGAAAGTAAAAGTTTGGCTATGAAAATGGAATGTGCCATTAAAAAACTAAGTAAAGAAAAAAAAGAAGCTCTTATTTTGGGAGATATATCGATACTTGAAAACATTAACATTAAATATATTTCATATAATAGAGTATAAAATATTTTGATTTTAATAAAAGAACCTAGCTAATTTTAGCTAGGTTTTTTTATTTATAAATAATAATTAATAAATCTTGTTTTGATACTTTGTTTAATATTCGTTTATGAATAAATACTTTTATTTTTTCTTTATATTTAAAATACTATATAAATATATTTCTGGAATTTTTTCAAAAAAAGTCTTGCTTTAAAAGTGTACTAGATATATAATACATCTAGGAAGTGTACTAGGTCATTAGTACATGTGTTTTAATATATATATATATGAAAATAATTATTTCAAAAGCAATACAGTAAGCTCTACTTCGTAAAGAAGAATTTATTTTAGGTAGGGTGTACCATACTGCTAATACACTACAGGAGGAAAATATATGAGTACTATAGACTTCAATCTAAATAATAGCTCTCCTATATATCTTCAAATCTCCAAGTACTTTCAAGCAAAAGTGTTTGTGGGGGAGTTGGAGCCAGGAGATATTATAGCTTCTAGAAGAGAGCTAGCTAGTTCAATAAGGGTGAACTTGAATACTGTTCAAAAGGCCTATGCGCATATGGAAGAAATTGGTCTAATAAAAACCGAAAAAAATAGACACAGTATGATTACGGATGATTTGAAAGCATTGGATTTACTGAAGGAAGAATATATAAAAGAGCCGTTAGATATATTTATAAAAACAATGAAATCTATAAATATATCTAAAGAACAAGTACTAAATTTAATTAGCACTTATTATGATAAAATAGATTCTGCTGAAAGCCTAGAGGATACAGTGGAGGAAAAAAGTAACTAAAAACATAAGAATACTTAGGAGGAAATATAAATGATTGTTTTAAAAAATATAACAAAAAAATATAGAAAACAAGCACATTCAAGAAAAAAATATGTAAACTATGCTTTAGATAATGTTTCATTGAAAATTGATGAGGGAAAAATAACTGCTGTTTTGGGAATCAACGGTGCTGGAAAGTCTACACTGCTAAAAATAATAGCAGGTATAATAAAACCTGATTCTGGTGAGGTAATAATAGATGATAAAAAAATAAATGAATCTATCTACAAAAAACTTATATTTGTTCCTGATTGTGAGACACATTTTCCTGGATTTACAATACAAGAAATGATTGATTTTTATAAAGAATTCTACGATACTTGGAATGATGATAAAGCCAATGAAATGTTAGAATTCTTTAAACTAAATAGAGAAGATGTAATCGACTCTCTTTCAAAAGGTAATATTGCGAAAGTAAAACTGGTATTAGGATTTTCTTTGGATATGAAGTATATATTGTTAGATGAGCCTTTTAGTGGAATAGATATATTTAAAAGAGAAGAGTTTGTAAGTATAATGGCTAGATATATGGACGAAGATCAGTCAGTAATCCTTACCACTCACGAAATTGACGAAATTGAATCAATAGTAGATCATGTATTTATATTAAATGACGGCAGAGTAGTATCTGACTTCGAAGCTGAAGAGATGAGATCTACTGAGGGCAAATCTATAGTTGATAAAATTAGAGAGGTATCAAAAAATGAATAATTTTTTTAAAATATTAAAACTTAATCTAAAACAAAATAAGAAAATTTTCATCTCACTAAGCGTCATCTCGGCAATTTTTATGGCTTTATCGGTATTTATATCAAGCTCGCAATTGAAATGGATTCTATCTAATACTCACGAAGAAATAGACTATGTTAGTCAGCTTATGCATGCATATACTGTGATTGATATGTATAAATTTGCATCTACCTGTTTAATTATAATATTTATTATAGCTAATTTATACAAAAGAATATATAACGATGATGGAACTATGTACAGTATTCTTCAGCTTCCAGTCAACAGAGGATATCAAATAATATCAATGTTGATAGAGGTTATTTTATTTGTTTCAATACAGTATATATTAGTGTATATAGCCCCAACTATATTTTTTAGATATGCAAATAGTCTCCTAAATTCACCTGAATTTATTAGATTTGCTTCACTTTTAGAAGCACTACCAAAAGCAAAAATCACTATGATGCAGGATAGTGGTATCAGGCTATTTAGTCTCAATAAAGAAAATATTTTCTATAGACTGTTTATTACTTGGCCTACTATAACTGCCTGTATAACTTTATTGTTCTTTGGAGTATATAAGTATAAAATAAAGATTTTGATTGCTTTTGTAGTTATGTTAATACTATCTATGTTTGTTGTAAGCTCAGGAAATATTATTTTTGATATAATTCAATTTATTTTGACAAATTTCTTTTTAATAATTTTTGAAGTGTTTGATACAAATACATTGATTCAATCTATATTGATATTAGTTATGGTCACTCTTGTCAATATATATATATATAGAAATAAGTTAGATTTTTAGGAGGAAACTATGAATGATATATTTAAATTATACTATTATGAATTAGTTAAAAATAAAAGAAAGTTCATTATGATCGCTGTATTTTGCCTATTATTCTTATTAGGCAATCTCTATGTAATTGCCTATAATGGTGGAAATATTAATCTGGTAGAAAGCTCAAAGGCATTTGACTTGTTTATTAATAACCCCCATTTACCGAAACCTTTTTTGAATGAACTTAAACTTTATGGAAACGGACAGTTAAAATTTCAAATGGATACAAGCATTGTAATAATTTTGTTTGGAGCAGCTATTTCTATCTTGATGTCTATAGATGTTGTAAGTAGAAATTATAGAAAAAAACATAATAGTTACTATATAGAAGCGAACCTTCCTGTATCTATTGAAAAATTAAAAATAGCAAGAATACTTTGCTCTCTAAGCCTATACATATTTTATATAATATTGATTACGATTTCCTTGCTTTTAGCTAATTTTATCAGCAAGATGCTTGTAGGATCTTTATATGAAGCTGGGCTATGGGAGTTAGTAACAGATTTATTGATTATACTTCCATATTCACCTAAAATAACACTTATAATAACTTTTATATATGTTCTTACTTGTATAATTGGTATACAAGCATTGACTAGTATATTCTACATTGAAAAAAGTAGAGGTGGTATTTTTAGAAAGTTAATATACTTTATTTTGATGATAACTTGTGGATTTTTAATGATCTTTTATTTATTTATAATAGCAAATGGTCAAGAAAGTGGTTTTTTGATTCTTGACAAGTATAATTTGCTAACAATAGGAAGTGTCGTCTTTGTCATTTTATCAGCAGCCCTATTTACAGTAGACTGTAAAATTACAAAGCATAGACTAAGAGGAGGAATATAATATGTCTAAGAAATCTAAATATGGACTATCAATATTTTGTTTATTGCTGATTATACTAATTGCTTTTTCTTTTGCATTCGGAAATGCCCAAGAAAATAGTGTTACAGTTAAAACTATTTCAGGGGATGAGAAAGAACTAGATAATCTAAATTTGGTTAATTCAGACATTGTTAATGGGTTATCTTCAGCAAAAAATGGAGGAAAAAATATAAAATCTAGATCTTACCTAATTTCTAGTAAAAATTCAGAAAAACTTAATCTGAATAAAGATAAAGATGGAAATGCATACTTATCAAGTAAAACAAAAAAATACACTCCAATAAATAATGAATACTATAATACACTAGGAAATTCCTACATAGAAAACAATAAGCAAGGAAATCCTGTAATTAATATATATGATAGGGATTTTAAATCTATTGAGCAAAATTATAATTATGATCATTTCAAATTTGAGTTAAAAAAGGGTAGTGAGCTATATAATTTGGTGAAAACTGATGATGCTACAACTGTATATAATTTGGACCACAACAATAAAAAGTATTGTATTATTGTTATAGATAATGAGACTGAATTTAGAAATAAGCAAGAAAAAGATGGAAGTGACAATATGGATATATCAAAAAAGAAATACAAATATGAGGCAAAAATATTTGTACTTGAGATGAATTTCAAGGATCAATCATACAAAGATATTTCTCATGTGTCCGTTTCTGATGATTTTACTGAAGTACCTTCTATTGGTTACGTTTCTGCTTTTGATAAAATTGTAATGTCCGTGGAAAATAACTATAAAGGTAAATATTTATTATTTGATACAGAAAATAAAACAGTTAGCACACAAAATATTGAAGCTCTTCCTAAGAGTGATAGTGATAATAGACCTATAACTGTCTTATCAATTGTCGAAGGTAATTTCCCATACTTTGATAAGAAAGAAAATAAATTAAATATTATTCATAGTGATATTAAAAATGGAAATATTATTATTTTTAAGTATATACTTGAAAATAATCAACTAAAATTTTCTGAAAAAGTAGATACAAAAATACCTATGATTAATGATACTTATGCAATTTCCAAAGACAATAAAGTTAGAAAAACAAATATTAATGAGCCAAAGAAAAATAATCTTCCTAAAGAACCATATATGATCTCTATTACATCAGAGATGCCATATTATTATTTATTACTAAATCACAAAGACAGTAATAAAGTAGTATTTTTTAAGACGGTAAATATTGATATTTATAAGAATATGTTCTATAACTCAACTGAAAATACAAGTTACGGATATCATAATCTTGGAAGCAATCCAGCTATAGAGATTAATATATATGATAAAATAAAAAATAAAGTAGTTTACCAGGGGTTAATTGACGGACCTGTAAGATCAAATCCATCTGATTTTATTCTTTGTAACGTAGAGGATCTAAATAAATAGTATTTATATCTATTAGTATTTATATCTATTAATATTAAAATTTATAAAGATTAATAACTAATTATTTTTTACTAAAAAGCACGCCTTACTTAATAGTAAAGTGTGCTTTTTTTATATTCTAAATAAATTTAAATTTTATCATCATTTATGCTATTGTTTATGGTATAATATAGTCTGTTAATTGGAGGTGAGATTGTTGTTTAGGTTTAGGGTTAGGCCAATTATTTTATTTGTAATTTCAATATTTATGATAGCTTTGTCATCAAACTATAAATCGGCCACTGAACTTATTTATACTAATGTTATCAATAGATTTATTAGGGAAAAACTCAGTTTCTTGTCGGGTCAAATACCTTTTCCAATAGGTGATATTTTGACAATAGTTTTTATTGCAATATTTATCTACTGTATGGTTACTCTGATCAAGAAGCTATTAGATACAGCAAATGTCTTTAATTTCTTGTATAAACTATTCTGGGGGGTAGTAAATACTTTTTCAATAGTATTTTTTATATACGTTATACTGTTTGGTTTAAATTACCATACGCCAGAGTTAAGTGATGTTTTAATTGATAAATATAATAACAAGTATGCTACTAGTGTGAAAGTAGATGTAGATAATGCAAAGAGGGTAGAAGTATATAATATACTGGTTGAAAAGATAAAGGAAACTAGGGTTCTTGCTAAGAGCAAGGATAATAAATTTACAACTGCAAATATTAAAGATGCTTCTGAACAAGTTCAAGAAGGATTTAGAAGTATTTCAGAGAATTTTCCAGTTGTTGCTGGAGATTATTCAAATGCAAAAGTATCTTTAAAAAGTCCTGTATTTTCATTTTTTGGACTTGATGGAAGACACTATATTCTTACGAATGAGATTAGTTTGAATAAAAGCATACCTAGTGAGTACCTTCCATTTGTAATAGCCAAGTATATGTCATACCAAAGAGGTGTTGCAAGAGAAGACGAGGCCGTTTTCTATGCCTATTTAGCTTGCGTTAATAATTCTGATCCTAGAGTTCAATACTCTGGATACCTAGCAGCTTTAGACTATATAATCTCTACTCTTAGAGTATACGATAAAATTGACTACAATAATCTTATCGTAAGTTTGGACCCAGAAATTAGAAAGGATCTAAATAGGATTGAAAGTTATAGGTCTAGATATTCATATGGAGCTGGTGCAAAAGATCAGTTTATGAATAAGTTTAAAAGAATAAATGGAGATATAAGAGTTGAGGATTTAAATTATCAAGTGACGAGTCTTATTTCTACGTATTATTCACTATTTACATATTAGCAGTAAAGTTCAAATTTTATATGAAAGCAATTTATTATTTAAATATAAAAAGACAGCTATGAAAATTTCACAGCTGTCTTTTTCTATACTCAGATTTTATAATTTCGTATTTGTTTTTCTATTTTAAAGCTCTATATAACAAAATATAAGATTGTTCCTAAACTAGCGCTGATAATTATTATTTTTATAATATCTACTTTTTTAGATAAAAACAAGATACCACCAATAACAAAACCAACCACTCCAACATATTTTATGCCTTCAGGAGAGAATATAGAAGAATTAAACATATCAATAGCCGCAATCATAATAAGTCCAGGTATAGCTGGCTTTAAGCCACTCAAGATATTATCCATTGCCTTTATTTTTTTACCTTTAAATAAAAAATATCCTAACACCAACATAAGTATGCAGCTAGGAGTAACTTCTGCTGCAGTCGCAACTAGAGCACCAGGTATTCCCGCAACTTTGATTCCTATAAAGGTCGCTGCGTTAATAGCTATAGGCCCTGGAGTAATCTGTGACAAAGATACTAAATCTGTCAACTCTGCAATAGTAAGCCAATTCATATCATTTACAACATACCTTTGAATAAGAGGTAATACCGCATATCCTCCTCCAAATGCAAAAGCACCTATCTTTAGAAATGTCGTGTAGAGAAGTACAAGTTCACTCATCATTTTATTTTATCCTCCTCTACTAAAGAAAATATTATTAGTCCAACAAGACCACTTATTATTATAATATATATTGTATTTATATTTGTAAAATAACCTGCTGCAAAAGCAGATATCATTAATATTGATCCAAATATTTTATGTTTCGAAAGAGCTTTTTGAGCCATTTGAAACACAGTAATAAATAAAACCGCACTAATCGCTCCACTCATACACCCAAGAGCAGATTTTACTATGCTATTTTTTGATACGCTATCATATGCATAAAAAAGTAAGGAGATCACTATTAGGCAAGGTAAGACAGACGCAAGTAAGCATACCAAAGCTCCCTTCCAACCCTTAATGCTGTAGCCAGTTAGAATTGATGTATTGATAGCCATAGGACCAGGACCCGATTGAGCAATCGCTACAATATCTAGCATATCATCATCATCTATTAGACCCCTTTTGTTTACAAACTCATCTCTTATAACAGGAACAATAGTGTAACCACCACCAAATGTAACCATATTTATTTTAAAAAATGTTAAAAAAAGAGATTTATAACTTTCACTACATTTGTTCATATAAACACCTCGATTTCTTTTTTATATAATACTACAAATAATACTACAAATAATACTACAAATAATACTACAAATAATACTACAAATAATAC
>NZ_JAVWJH010000002.1:409216-492875 GCF_036639115.1 Peptostreptococcus sp.
TACAAATAAAATTATACCACATGAATTCAAGATTAATATAAATTTGTAAGAAATCAGGGCATTTATATAAATAAAAGATTTGCTTTGAAAAGTATAGGGTAATAGAATTCTTATAATCATTCTTTCCATAAGTAGACTTTATTACACTTGATTAATATAGGAAAAAATTTCATATTAATATAAATAGTTAAATATAAAATTGTTCCTATTACTGTATTTTACAAGTTATATTTAAATAAATGAACTTTAGAGTTTTAACAAAATCAAACTATCCTTATGTTTTTAATAGAATAATACATAGTAGTAAATTAAGTTTTGATATGATATAATATTACATGTATAATTGTGTTTATTTGAGTATTAAAGGGGTGAAAATCATATGTCGCAAAATCCAAAAATGGATTATTTAAAGGGTAATTTCTACGAGAAAATTGGAAAGTCTGACTTAGCAGTTGGAAAGTTTGTTGAAGCTGCTGAAGCAGGGTATGATAGAGCTCAACTAATACTTGGACAGTTGTATGATAATGCAGGTGAACTAGAAAAAGCTGAGAACTGGTACAAATTAGCCTTTAACAGCGGTGTTGATTTTGCAGCATTTAATCTTGGAAATATGTACTACAATAACGAAATCTATGATACTTCTTTGTATTGGTATGAAAAGGCTTCTGAAAAAGGAATCCTATCAGCTAGAAACAACATGGGCGTAATATATTATATATTAGAAGATTACAAAATGGCAGAGAAGGTTTTACTGGAAGCTGCCAACGAAGGTTTTGCAAAATCATACTTTAATCTAGGTTTATTAAACAATGAACTTGCCAATGAAGAAGTTTCAGAGAAAATGTATGAAAAGGGAGTAGAGCTAAACGATGAAGATGCCATTTACAATATGGCTATCTTGGAAATGAATAGAAAAAACTATACTAGATCTATTGAACTATACAAAAAACTCACTAAAAAAAAGCATATAAATGCATGTATTAACCTTGGAATACTATATGAAATATCTGGAAATGATGAAGAAGCTGAAAAGGCATATATTATAGCAGCCGATGAGGGAAACCCACTCGCACAATATAGATTGGCCTACCTACTAGATAAATCAAACAAGGCATCTGATGCTATACACTACTATGAACTTGCAATAGCTCAAAATAATAAGCTAGCTAAATATCGACTTGCAAACCTATACAATAAAAATAACGATACTGATAATGCACGAGTATACTATAAAATGGCAGCAGACGATGGGATTAGAGAAGCTAAAAATAATCTTGCAGGAATTTTATTTGAAGACAAAAATTATAAAGAAGCGGGTTTTTATTTTAAACAAGCTATTGATCAAGGATGTTATAATTCGGCAGAAAATATGGGAGATCTATGTAGAGCTCTCAAAAATTATAACCTTGCAATTGATTACTATAAAATAATGCCTGATGATATAAATTGCCAAATAAAAATTGCCAATTTATACGAAAGAAAAGGCAATATAGATAATATGATCAGTTGGTATAAAAAGGCTGCTGACAACGGGGACATTGGATCTTGTTTTAAGCTAGCCACGGTATATGAGAAGCTTGGCAATGAAAATTCAGCTATTAGATACTATAGAGTTGCTTCTAACAATGGACACGAGCTTTCAAAGCTTTATTTGGGTAGATTATTCTTTAAAAGAACAGACTATGAAGAGGCTCGACAATATTTAGAATCTCCGGCACAATCTGAAAATATATTTGCACTAAACACATTGGGCATACTATATGATAATTTTTTAAATGAACCCAAAAAAGCTATAGAATATTATGAAAAAGCTATAAAAAAGGATTGTACGGAGGCAATGTATAACCTTGCTCAGCTATTATTTAGAAACTATGAATATGATAAAGCAGAAAAATACTTAAAAATGGGTACAGAAAAAGGAAATAAAAGATGCGAATACTTTTTGGCAGCATTTTATTTCAAAAAATCCATGAATATGTTTAATTCTTTGGCAAAACTAAACTATGAAAACTCTGCAGAACTAATTAGAGATGTTAAGAATTTAAACTTTATAGAAGATAATCTGCTAATGGCAGATTTTAATATACATCCTTTGAAGCAAGAAGGATTTAAGGAAAATATAGAACCACTTTATATCTTAGATATAAATGAGGATATAAGCGAATACTTTATTGGTCAGGAAACATGGATGGCAGTTGACCAAGGTGAAGTTGAAAATATAGACGTATAAGCCATTCAAGCAAAGGGGTGATGCTATTGATAAGATACTACAAGTCAATTAACTTAGAACTTGAAAAACTTGATAGTTATGAGACTGGTTGTTGGATGAATCTTACCGAACCGACATCAAATGAATTGGAAGATATAAGCCATATGCTAAACCTCGATTTAGATGTGCTCACAGCTGCACTTGATGATGAGGAAAGTTCCAGAATAGAATCTGATGAGGACTATACTTTGATCTTAATAGATGTACCTTTTGATATGTCTGATTCAAATTCATCAATATATGTGACAGTTCCTCTTGGCATTATTTTAGTTAATGACAGTATAATTACTGTCTGTTCCAAGCAGGTAAGAATCCTAAATGACTTCATCGTGGGACATATAAAAGATTTTTATACTTTTATGCGAACTAGATTTATTCTACAAATACTATATAGAAATGCAACTTATTATCTATTGTATCTTAGAAGAATAAATAAAACTACTAACTCTATCGAAAGGGAAATTTATCAATCGATGCGTAATAAAGAGCTTTTGCAGTTGCTACAGCTGGAGAAATCTTTGGTTTATTTTTCTACATCTTTGACTGGAAATGAAGCTACCTTAGATAGACTGTTAAAGCTGAATGTAATCAAACATTACGAGGAAGATGAGGATCTTTTGGAGGATGTCATAATAGAGAATAAGCAGGCTCAGCAGATGGCAAAAATATATGGTGATATATTAAGCCGTATTATGGATGCATTCAGTGCTATTATCAGTAACAATCAGAATAATGTGATGACATATTTAACTGTTGTTACAATTATAATGGCTGTACCTACTATACTTTCTGGTTTTTGGGGAATGAATGTCCCCGGTATACCATTTGATAAAAGCCCTTTAGGGTTTTGGATGGTAGTGGTAGTCTCCGTAGTCGTATGCACTGTTTCGACTATATATTTAATCAGAAAAAGATTTTTATAATTTATGATTGAGGGTTTTAGTATGAAAGAATCTGTTATTGAAAAAATGCTTCATATAAATACTTCTAAAGCTGAAACTAGGTTGGATAACGTTAGATACTACAGTCGTTATGAACCTACACCATATGATGCATTGGAAACTTTATTTAAGCATTATACTGTTAGTAAAAAGGATCATTTTGTTGACTTTGGTTCTGGCAAAGGTAGATTTTCTTTCTTTGTAAACTTTTTCTTTAATTGCGCTTGTACAAGTGTTGAAATAATAGAAGAGTTTCATAACAAGGCTCTTTTAAATTTTGAAAGCTATAAAAAGAGAAATCCTGGAGCCATTGATAAATTATTCTACGTAAATGAATATGCTGAAAAATATGAAGTTAGTAAATTTGAAAATAAATTTTATTTTTTCAATCCTTTTTCAGTCAATATATTTATAGCTGTAGTCAACCAAATTATTAAATCTGTAGAAAGCTTTGGTAGGGAAGTGGAGATAATACTTTACTATCCATCTGATGACTATATTAATTTCTTGGAAAGACGAACTGCCTTTACACACGTAATGGATATTCCGAGCAAAGACTTTGATAAAGATGTTAGAAATAGATTTTCTATATATAGATTTGGAGAGAGTACAGATAGCTTAGAAGAAGAATTCACATTAAATATAAATATAAAATCAGTTTTATATCAAGAAACTATCTTATGTAAGAAAACAAAAGATAAATAAATATAAATAAAAGCCGAATCATTTGATTCGGCTTTTGTAATTAGTCTATAACCTTGTTTGATATAGATCTATTATATTTTATTCTGTCTTGTTCTTTTAAAACTTTCTTTCTAAGTCTGATAGAATCAGGAGTTACTTCTACAAGTTCATCATCATCTATAAAGTCTAGTGATTCTTCTAGAGTAAACTTCTTTGGAGGAGCAAGCTTGATAGCATCATCTGATCCAGATGCTCTAACGTTACTCATCTTCTTATTCTTAGTAGGGTTAACTACCATATCTTCTCTTCTAGAGTTCATTCCGATAATCATACCTTCATAAACATCAACAGCTGGTTCTACAAATAATATACCTCTTGAAGATAGGGCACTAAGAGCATAACCCATTGTCTTACCAGGGCTTTGTGATATCAAAACACCATTTAATCTTGATGGTATTTGCCCCTTATATTCTTCAAATTTATCAAATGAAGAAAGTAAAGTACCTTCACCTCTTGTTATATTTATAAATTCACTTCTATATCCAAGAAGACCTCTTGTAGGTACTAAGAATTCTATTTTAACGTATCCACCGTCTACAATTTCCATAGACTCCATCATACCTTTTCTAGTGTTTAGTTCACTGATTACTGTACCTGAATAGTTTTCTGGACAGTTTACTATTACTCTTTCTATTGGTTCAACAGTTTTTCCATTTTCATTCTTATGCATAAGAACCTGTGGCTTAGATACACCTAGTTCATATCCTTCACGTCTCATGTTTTCTATAAGTATAGATAAATGAAGTTCTCCACGTCCACTTACCTTATATCCGTCAGTAGTGTCTAGAGCTTCAACTCTAAGACCAACATTTACTTCCAATTCCTTTTCTAGTCTATCTCTTATATGTCTTGTAGTAACAAACTTACCGCTTCTTCCTACAAATGGAGAATCATTTACCATAAAGTTCATAGATAGAGTAGGTTCTTCTATTAAGATTTCACCCATTGGAAGATTCTTGTCTGAATCACAGATAGTTTCACCTATTTCTATATCAGAAATACCAGCAATAACTACTATATCTCCACTTGAAGCTTCTGTAACATTAGTCTGAACTAATCCCTCATAAACTGAAAGCTTTGATATCTTTCCTTTTCTTGGTTCTTCACCTTCAGAGCATATATTAACCTGTTCTGATGAATTAAGTTTTCCTTTGAAAACTCTACCAATTCCTAATCTTCCTATATAATCATCATATGCAAGTGCAGAAATCTGTACCTGTAAAGGTTCATTATCATAATCTGGGTAAGCATCTACGTGATTTACTATTGTTTCAAATAGAGGAGTTAAGTCCTTACTATCATCACTCATTTCTCTTTTAGCGATACCTTCCTTAGCTATACCATATACTATAGGGAAGTCACACTGTTCATCATTTGCATTCAACTCAACAAATAAATCAAATACTTCATTTACTACTTCTTCAGCTCTTTGGTCATTTTTATCTATCTTATTGATAAATAGAATAGGTCTCAATCCCTGTTCCAATGACTTCTGAAGAACAAATCTTGTCTGAGGCATAGGTCCTTCAGTAGCATCTACTAGTAATACAACTGTATCTACTGTCTTAAGAACACGTTCAACTTCAGAAGAGAAGTCACTATGTCCTGGTGTATCAACTATATTTATTTTGTAATCTCCGTGTCTTACAGAACAGTTCTTAGAATATATAGTTATTCCTCTTTCTTGTTCTATATCGTCACTATCCATTACACGCTCTCTTATTACTTCATTTTCTCTAAATACTCCACTTTGATCTAGGAATGCATCTACTAGAGTAGACTTACCTGCATCGACATGGGCAATTACTGCAATATTAATTATATTGTGTTTCATACTCACTTAACTCGCTCCTTTAAAATCTAATATATAAAATGTAATTTACATCTTGTATTTTATTTACAACAACTTTTATATTATAACAAATAAAATTACTATTGTATACACGTTTTTCAATTGAAAGCGTTTTGTATACAATTTTTTTTAGATAGAAAGCTTCAGATTTCGTTGAAAATTGGTAACATACAAAAATTCGTTTACAATAGTAGTTGATTTTTTGTAAAAACGGTGTATAATAGTTAATAGGTGATAGAAATTTTCATAATCTATAAACAATTTATTCTCGATAATATTTTTATTAATAAATATTAATTTGAATAATTTATTGTCTATGGTTTTTAAATTTCATCAAAAATTTTAATAAAATCAATTTAAAAATTATTGAAGTTATAAACTAGCGCTAGGGTATATATATAATGTAGATTAATTTCAATAATAGATTGAGAAAGGATGACACTATGAGCAATAATTCAAAAAATAAAAAATTAGATTTTATGGTTGAAGGGATGACCTGTGCTGCGTGTTCAAAGTCAGCCGAAAGATCTCTTAAAAAAACTGATGGAGTAGTTTCTGCAACTGTAAATATTGCCACTGAAAAGGCAAATGTAGAATACGATCCTGAAATAGCCAGTGTAGATGACTTAAGAAAATCAATAGAAAAGGTCGGATTCCACATGATTTTGGAAGATGAGGAAGCCGAGGCAGATGGCAATGATAACATGCTTAGAAAGTTCATTGTTGCAATGGTATTTGCTATATTAGTATTTTCTGTTTCTATGGGGCCTATGGTGGGGATACCTCTTCCAGAAGTTATTTCTCCAAGTCACAATCCTAAAAACTATGCGCTTATACAATTGATACTAACAGTACCTGTATTAATAGCTGGAAGAAGATTCTATACAAATGGATTTAAGTCACTGTTTAATAAATCGCCTAATATGGATTCTTTGGTTGCAGTATCTACATCAGCTGCGTTTTTATACAGCTTAGTAAATACTTATAGAATGTTCTTCAATGAAGAGTTCCTTAAGATGTTACTAGAAACTCATGCACACCTTCCTCTATATTATGAAAGTGCAACAATGATTATAGCACTTATCATGTTAGGTAAGTATTTGGAGGCTAGAAGCAAAGAAAAAACTTCAGAGGCAATCAAATCACTTATGGAGCTTCAGGCTAAGACTGCTATTATTGAAATCAATGGAGAAGAAAAAGAAGTTCCAATAGAAGAAGTAAAAGTTGGAGATATAATAATAGTAAAGCCAGGTCAAAAGATACCTGTTGATGGTCGAATAGTATTTGGTGCTACTTCTGTAGATGAATCAATGCTTACTGGAGAAAGTATTCCAGTAGAAAAGAGTATAGATGATTCTGTTACAGGATCAAGTATCAATAAAAATGGTTTTATAAAATTCAAGGCGGAAAAAGTTGGCAAGGATACAACACTTTACCAAATAATTAAACTGGTTGAAGATGCACAGAATAAGAAAGCTCCAATAGCTAATCTTGCGGATGTAGTATCTGGAGTGTTTGTACCAATAGTAATGGCAATCGCCCTTGTATCTGCACTATTATGGTACTTTGTAGGCGGATCAGGATTTGAGTTTACTCTTACTATCTTTATATCAGTACTAGTAATAGCTTGTCCTTGTGCTTTGGGACTTGCAACACCTACAGCTATAATGGTTGGTACTGGTAAGGGTGCAGAAAATGGTATACTTATAAAGGGAGGAGATTCCCTAGAATCAGCCCACAAAATTACCACTGTTGCATTTGATAAGACTGGAACTATTACAAACGGAAAGCCAATCGTCACAGATTTACATATAATAGATAATAAATACTCTAGAGAAGAAATAATATCATTTATTTCTTCAGCAGAATCTAGTTCAGAGCATCCACTAGCAGATTCAATAGTAGAGTATGCTAAAGAAAATAAAGTTTCTATACAGAATCCAGATTCTTTCGAAAGTATAACTGGAAAGGGTATAGAAGCACATATTTCAGGTAAAAAAATACTACTTGGAAATAAAAAGTTACTTGAATCCAACTCCATTGATATCGGAAGTACACTTCTCAAAAAATCAGAAGAGTTGGCACATCAAGGAAAAACACCAATGTATATATCTATAGATCAAATTGCTACAGGTATAGTTGCGGTGGCGGATACTATAAAAGATAGTAGTAAGGAAACTATAGAAAAGTTACACAGTATGGGAATAAAGGTCGCTATGATTACTGGAGACAATGAGAAAACTGCAAAGGCAATTGCAAAAGAAGTTGGGATAGATATAGTAAAAGCCGATGTATTACCATCAGAAAAATCACAGGTAATAAAAGATCTACAGTCTTCAAAAGAGTTTGTTGCAATGGTAGGAGATGGAATCAATGATTCACCTGCACTTGCACAGGCTAATGTAGGAATAGCTATAGGTAATGGTACAGATGTTGCTATAGAATCAGCTGATATAGTACTTATGAAAGATGACTTGATGGATGTAGCTAATTCAATCAAATTGAGTAAAGAAACAATCAGAAATATAAAGCAAAATCTATTTTGGGCATTTGGATATAATATTATAGGTATACCTTTTGCCGCAGGATTTTTCTATATGTTTGGAGGACCTCTTCTAAACCCTATGATTGCAGCAGCAGCGATGAGTTTATCTTCAGTCAGTGTGGTAACTAATGCCCTTAGATTGAGAAAATTCAAGCCTTATAAAAAGTAATTTGCCTATAACAAATTAATATACATTTCAAAAAAGGATTAGGTGATATCACCTAATCCTTTTTACTTAGATCAACCTCAGATCAATCTCAAATTTTATACTACTATTTCATTTAAAAATTCAAATAAAAATTAATACTTTTACTGAATATCTATCACAGCTTTATCAACTAGACCCTCTGCCTTAAATTCCTTCAAAAATTCTTGATGGGCAGGGTGTTTTATATAATCATCAAGGATATAATCCTCTCCCAAATCTACAAATAAAATAATATCCATATTGTCAGTATTTTCTAGACAATTAAGCTTGAATTCGTAATTTTTAATAACATTAAACTCATTTTTTAGTTTTTCGTACGTCCCAGTAAGAATTTTTGACAAGTTTTTTTTATTTTCGTTTCTTTTGAATTTAAACAATACTATGTGTTTCATAAAATACCTCCATTAATTTTATATATTTATTTGATTATACACCATAAAATTAAAAAAATACATAGCTTTTTACTTAATAAAGTAAATTCAATATAGGGCTTTATAAAATTGATTCAAATGATTTTCTATGCTATAATATTTCCTATCTGAAGAATGATTATAAAATTTCAACAGAAAAAAGGAGACTAAATTATGAACCGATATAATATTCTCGTCGTTGAAGATGACAAAGATATACAAGAGCTAATGGTCGAGTTTTTGAAAGCAAAAGACTACTATGTAGATGCTGTATCGGACGGAGTAGAAGGTATACAAAAGTTCAAAGAAAAAAAATATGATCTTATTATTTTGGATATTATGATGCCTAATTTAGATGGCTTCACCACTTGTAAAATGATTAGAAATTCTTCAAATATACCTATCATATTCTTGACTGCATTGACAGATGAAGCTGATCAAATGAAAGGTTTTGATCTTGGATGTGATGATTATATCACCAAGCCATTTTCTTTTAACTTACTTGTAAAAAGAGTAGAGGCTATACTGAAAAGAACTACAAAAACGGACAATAAAGATACACTTGTATTTAAAGATATGGTTCTAGGATTAAATACTTATACAGTAGATGTAGAGGGAGAATCTGTAGAACTGACATTAAAAGAATTTAATATTCTTAAGGAATTAATAGAGAAATATCCTCAAGTCATTACTAGAGAGAACTTACTAGATAGTATATGGGGGTATGATTTTTATGGTGACACAAGGATAGTTGATGCACATATAAAAAACATCAGAAAAAAAATAAAGCTACCTTATATTAAGACAGTGAAAGGTATAGGTTATACGCTTGAAAAGAATAATTACACTATGGAATAAGCTAGAACTAAAAAAACGTTTATTTTTAACAACATCTATATTGATTACTTTTCTTACAACAATTATTACTACAATGGTATTTTTAATATTACCAAATCTATATTATTCTGCATGTGGCTATGAACCCATGAATAGAGTTAAATTTTTTGACATCTTACCTATGATTATTATGTTAATTATAGTATTTTCAATTATTTCATCTTTTTTATTTATGAGGTTGATTACAAAGCCTCTTGTAGATATTATAGATAAAGAACACCTGCAGACTGTTAGAAAAAAAGAGTTTATGGCTGCAATATCCCATGACCTTAAGACTCCTATTACTATTATTAGCGGTCAACTTGAGGGCATGATATATAATGTAGGAAAGTACAAAGATAGAAATTTTTATCTCAAAAAATGTTATGAAGACATACAGGAACTCAAGCTTCTTATCAATAGAACTATAGAAATTTCAAAGAGAGATTTACTTACTGATGGTCTTGTCAAAACTGACGTAGACATCAACACCCTGTTGGAAGAAGTTATCTCCAAGCACAAGTTTCTATATAATAGTAAGAACATTTCTATGAAGTTGAAAATAAATAATAATAAGAAAATTTTTGCAAATAAAGAAGATATGCAAACCGTTTTGAACAATTTAGTGAGTAATGCGATTTTATACTCGCCACAAAATGGTGAGATAATCATTACTTTATCTGAAGTCAAAAAAAAGGTTTCTGAAACAGTTATTAGGTTCTCTATTGAGAATACAGGTGTTTCACTAAGCAAGGAGGATCTTGTAAAGATTTTCGATCCACTATATAGAGTGGAGTCCTCTAGAAATAGAAATACTGGTGGTACTGGATTAGGTTTATATTTTGTAAATCAAATCCTGAAAAATCACGGCTTTTTTTATAAGATGTTTAGTAGGGAAAATTCGACAGTATTTATTGTAGATTTTAAACCCTATAAAATATAAAATATTATCAATTTAATTAAACGGAGGTATTAAATGAATTCAAATCAAGAATTAAGTGGTATTCAAAAGGCTTTTCCTCTACTAGCTGAGAAAAATGTAGACATGAAAAAGGAAATTGTTGCCGGTATTACTACGTTCTTAACAATGGCTTACATCATAGCCGTCAACCCAAGTACTCTTGCTGCTGCAGGTATGGATGCAGGTGCTCTAGTAACAGGTACTTGTCTTGCTGCTGCAATAGGATGTTTTATTATGGGGTTTGTAGCAAACCTACCATTTGCACTAGCATCAGGTATGGGATTAAACGCATTCTTTGCGTACACAGTAGTTCTTAAGGGTGGAGTTCCTTGGGAAACTGCTTTAACTGCTGTATTTGTAGAAGGTATTATTTTCTTATTCCTTACTTTATTCAAGGTTCGTGAAGCGGTTGTAAATTCTATTCCACTAAATATGAAACATGCTGTTACAGCAGGTATCGGAATATTTATTGCATTTTTAGGTCTTAAGGGATCTGGTTTAGTAATCGCAAATGAAGCAACACTAGTAAGTATGGGACCACTTTCTCCTACAGTTATTTTTGCATTTATTGGATTATTTATTGTTGGTGTTATGGACAAAAAGGGACGTAAAGGGGCAATACTTGCAGGTATAGCCGTTTCTTCAATAATGGCTTGGATATATGCATATATGAATCCAGAAGCAGCCTCTGCACTTGGAATATATCTACCTGATGGAATATTCAAATATGAATCAATCAAACCAATCGCTGGTAAGGTTGACTTTGCATTTTTAGCACATCCAAAAGATATTGGTAACTTCTTTGTAGTTGTATGTACATTCTTATTTGTTGACTTCTTTGATACAGTAGGAACATTAGTTGGAGTTGCTTCAAGAGCAAATATGCTAGATGAAGAAGGTAACGTTCCTAATGTTGGTAGAGCTCTTCTTTCAGATTCTATAGCTACTATAGCTGGTTCTTTACTAGGAGTTTCAACTGTTACTACTTATGTTGAATCATCTACAGGTGTGCTTGCAGGTGGTAGAACAGGATATACAGCAATTACTGTTGGTGTTTTATTCCTTATTGCAATGTTTTTCTCACCAGTATTTATAGCGATACCAGCTTGTGCTACAGCACCAGCCCTTATATATGTTGGATACCTTATGATCAGTTCAATGCATGAAATTGACATTCACAATGTAACAGAAGGTTTACCAGCGTTTATTACAGTAATAAGTATGGCTCTTACATATAGCATAGGTGATGGTCTTACAATAGGTATACTTTCATATGTTATAATAAATCTTCTTTTCAATTTATTTGCAAAGCCAGAAGAGAAAAAGCATGTTTCTGCTGTAATGATAGTACTTGCAATTTTATTCTTAATAAAATTGTTATTCTTATAAAATGTATACACTAGATACTTTTTAAAGAATTAATTGCGTTTTTAGTAAAAACGCTTGAAAATTGGACTAATTTTGGTTAATATAGAACTAGTAGTAAAATTGGACTATTGAAATTACAATAGTCCTTTTTTAACGCGTAATTGAGATTTGAAATATAACCTAATTATAGAATATGTTTTATTAATTAGTTTAGAAAATATTATGTTTTTATAGAAAGGAATACAATAATGCTACAAGTAACTGATGTAGGTTTAAGATTTGGAGACAAAGAGCTTTACAAGGAAGTAAACCTAAAATTCACAAAAGGAAACTGCTACGGTATAATCGGAGCAAATGGAGCAGGGAAGAGTACTTTCCTGAAGATACTATCGGGAGAAATAGAACCTAACACAGGTAATGTATCTATAACAGAAAAAGAAAGAATGTCTGTCCTTAAGCAGGACCACTTTGAATATGATCAGTGTCCACTAATTGATGTTGTCATCATGGGGCACGAAAGACTATGGGAAATAATGAAAGAAAAAGATGCCATATATATGAAGGAAGATTTCACAGATGAAGATGGAATCAAAGCAGCTGAGCTAGAAGGCGAGTTTGCTGAACTAGATGGTTGGGACGCAGAAACAAGTGCTGAGAAAATCCTTATGGGCTTAGGTATAGAAAAAGAAATGCACTACTCACTTATGAATGAGCTATCTGGTGGAGACAAGGTAAAGGTATTACTTGCTCAGGCCCTATTTGGATCTCCTGAGATACTTCTACTAGATGAGCCTACTAACCATTTAGACTATGCTTCAATTAAATGGCTTAATGAGTTTATAATAAATCTTGATGATACTATAGTAATAGTAGTATCACATGATAGACATTTCCTAAATACAATATGTACTCATATAGTAGATGTTGACTTTGGTAAGGTTCAGCTATATACAGGAAACTATGATTTCTGGTATGAATCTAGCCAGTTAGCACTTCAACTTATGAAGGATCAAAATAAGAAGGCAGAAGAAAAAGTTGCACAATTAAAAGAGTTTATAGCTAGATTTAGCTCTAATGCTTCAAAGGCTAAGCAGGCGACTTCAAGAAAGAAGCAGCTTGAAAAGCTAAATATTGAAGAAATACAGCCTTCTAGAAGAAAGTATCCTTATGTTGCTTTTAAACCAGAAAGAGAAATCGGAAATGAAGTTTTAGAGGTTATCAACCTTTCTAAGACAATAGATGGTACTAAGGTATTTGATAATGTAAGCTTTAGACTTGACAAAGATGACAAGACTGTATTTATGGGTAACGATATGGCTGCAACTGCACTATTTGATATCTTATCTGGAAAAGATGATGATTATGAAGGAGAAGTCAAGTGGGGTGTAACTACTTCTCATGACTATCTACCAAAGAATCATAATGAATACTTTGATGGATATGACCTATCTCTAGTTGATTGGTTGAGACAATATTCAGAAGAAAAGGTAGAAAGTTATATAAGAGGATTCCTAGGAAGAATGCTATTTAGTGGTGATGAAGCCCTAAAAGAAGCTAGTGTACTAAGTGGAGGAGAAAAGGTTAGATGTATGTTATCTAAGCTTATGTTATCTAATGCCAATGTATTAATATTAGATGATCCTACAAATCATTTAGACCTTGAGTCTATTACATCTGTAAATAAGGCTCTTGAAGACTTTGATGGAGTTCTTTTATTTACATCACATGACCATCAATTTATATCTTCTATTGCAAACAGAATCATTTTCATAGGTGATACAGGGGTAGTAGATAGAAAAATGAACTTTGAAGACTTTATCGAAAGCGATGATATTCAAGGACAGCTTAAAAAGATTGTACAATCATAGATATAAATAGTTTTATAATAATATAAACCAGCAAATATAGGCAATCAGAAGTATCTCTGCTTGCCTATATTTATTATGTCTGAATACATATCGATATACTTATATATTTGAGTCTTATTTTTGATACCAAACAATAAAAGCTTAAATATTATTTTGAATATTAAAATCGTAAATTTAAATCTATTTATTCATAAGTTATGATTGTTTTAAATATTACTTTTGTGGTATAATAAATAATATCTATAAATAACACAATTGTTTATATTTCAAATTTAATAGGCAAAACTTTTGAATATAATTTATGAGTATAATTTATGTACATAATATATGACGTGGGAGGTGTTAATTTATGATTTATGGCTATTGCAGAGCTACAACGCCCAAACAAGTTGAGCTTGGCTACCTTGAAGAGCAAGAAAATAAAATCTCAGAAAGATACTTTGATAGTATTATGTTCAAAGAAGAATCTTTAGATATGAATGTCAAGCCAGAGTTTGAGAAGTTGATGCAATCATTATCTTCTGGTGATACTTTTGTAGTTACTAGGCTAGACCGTTTTGCAAAATCAATTGAAGATGCTTATATCATAATAAAAAAATTAAAAGAAAATAATATAGATATTCATATACTTAATATCGGACTTATAGATAATTCTATGTTAGGAAACGTGATATATGATACATTATCTGCAGTGGATGAATTTGATAAGGCACTTTTGGTAGAAAGAATACAGTCAGGGAAAAATAAAGCTAAAAAATCTAATGGCTTTAAAGAAGGAAGACCAAAAAAATATTCTCAGGAACAAATAGATGAAGCCTTAGATATGTTAGATTCTTATTCATACAAAAAAGTGGAAGATTTGACTGGCATTTCTAAAAGTACCCTAATCAGAGCAAAGAAAGACAAGAAAAATTCTAATAAATAAATTTTATAATTTCGAGGGCTAAATTTTTTCGTTTTGGTCCTCTTATTTAATATGTGAGGTGATTGTATGTACGACTTAAATGATCTTTTTAGTGATTATGTCCCCACTCTTATCGGAGCTGACAAAGTTATCTATTCTTCTGTTATAGTTCCTATAATATATAAGAATGATGAAGCTCATCTTATTTTTGAGGTCAGATCAAGAAATCTAAAACATCAGCCAGGAGAGGTGTCTTTTCCAGGTGGAAAAATTGAGCACGGTGAAGATCCAAAAGATGCGGCAGTAAGAGAATTTTGTGAAGAACTAATGTGTAGCGAAGACGATGTAAAAGTTATCTCAGAAATTGATACTTATTTGGCTCCTGCAAGAGCTCTTATACATTGCTTCCTCGCTGAGGTCAATCCAGATATAAATTTGGATATAGAAAATGATGAAGTGGCAGAAATATTTTTAGTTCCTGTCAGTTATTTTCTAAATACCGAGCCAGAAGAATATAGAAACTCTGTTTGTGTAGAGCCTGATGAAAAATTTCCTTTTGAAAAGATGTGTATTTCACAGAGCTATACTTGGGGCAATCCAAGCTATCCAGTATACTTTTATGAGTATGATGGGCATGTAATTTGGGGAATAACAGCCTATATTGCAAGAAATTTTGTAAAAAAACTACATTCTATGTTATAATAGATTTTAGAATAAAAATTAGATATATAGGGGAGCTTTTGCTGAGAGGAAAAACTGTTTCGACCCTTAAACCCATTGGATAATGCCAGTGTAGGAATTTTTTTAAAATGTCTCACACTTGTGAGGCATTTATTTATATCTAGAAAAGGAGATGATCAAATGGTTATAGCTGATATTGCTGTAATGCCACTAAGACCTTATGGAAGCGAGGACGAAATGTACAAAGTAGTCGATGCTTGTATAGAGTTAATTGAAAATAGTGGATTAAAATGTGAAATAGGTGCTAATAGCACTACTGTTGAAGGTGAATTGGATGATGTTTTTGAATTGGGGAAAAAGGTTCACCAACTACCTTTCGAATTGGGATGTGAAAGAGTAATCACAATCTTTAGAGTAGACCAGAAACAGGGCGGAATTACAATAGATGAAAAACTCAAAAATCACAAATAGGGTAAAAGATGCTCTCTATCCTATACTTACTTTTTTAGCGCTCTTAATTATATGGCAAGTATCTGTGACCAAAATGAAGGTTCCTTCATATATACTTCCATCACCGATGGATATTATAAATGAATTTAAGACAGATTGGCCTATTCTTTTGATGCATAGTAAGGTTACTCTTACTGAAACTGTACTAGGGCTTTCCATATCTATCGGAATAGCCCTAGTAATAGGAACTCTAATGGATTTTATACCTATTGTCAAAAGATGTTTATATCCAATAATGTATATTACGCAGATGATACCTACTATTACAATTGCACCGCTACTTGTAATATGGTTTGGCTTTGGAATCAAGTCAAAAGTTCTCTGCGTTATACTTACGTGCTTCTTCCCAATTCTGATTAACTTCACGGATGGTATAGACAGTATAGATAGAGATTATTTAAATCTGTTCAAAATAATGAAGGCAAACAAGGTTAAAACTTTTATACATCTAAAGTTTCCAATGTCTTTGGATAAATTTTTTACAGGCCTAAAAATATCTTCTACATATGCTTTTGTTGCTGCAACTGTTGCAGAATGGCTTGGAGGAACAGCTGGACTTGGAGTATATATGGTTAGGGCAAAGAGTTCTTATGCTCTAGACAAAGTCTTTGCTTGTACAATACTAGTCGTTGCATTTAGCCTTATATTTGTAGGTATAATAGCAGTGCTAAAAAAAGTTTTTCTGAAAAAATATTAATTGTTCGAAGAATATAATACTTAAATAATAAAAAGCAATTATAAAATTTCATCATATATACTTTTACAATATATATGATTGACTTCAAGGAGGATTAAAAATGAAAATAAAAAAGTTATTATCATTAGGATTGGTTGGAGTGCTTAGCCTATCTTTAATCACTGGATGTACTGGTGGTGACAAGAAGGAAGGTGCCAAAAGCCCTGAAAAGCTTCAGAAGGTAACACTTATGCTTGACTATACACCTAATACAAATCATACAGGTATATATGCCGCCAAAGATAAGGGCTACTATAAAGAACAGGGAATTGACCTAGAAATAGTTCAGCCATCAGATGGTAATTCTTCTACACTTGTAGCTACTGGCAAGGCAGATTTTGGTGTAAGTTATCAAGAAGATGTAACTTATGCACTTACAAAGGAAAAGGATCCACTACCTATTACTGCTATAGCTACAATTATACAGCATAATACATCTGGATTTGCTTCTCCAGTGTCAAAGAATATCAAGACACCTAAGGATTTTGAAGGAAAGACATACGGTGGATGGGGCTCTCCATCTGAAGAAGCTATAGTAAAGCTTGCAATGGAGAAAAATGGTGCTGATTTTACTAAGTTAAAAATGGTCGATATTGGGCAAGATGACTTCTTTACAGCAACAAAGAAAAATATAGATGTAGCTTGGGTATTTGAAGGTTGGGACGGTGTAAAGGCGAAGCTAGTAAATGAACCTATCAACTATATTCCAGTAAAAGACATTGATCCAGCACTAGATTACTATACACCTATATTGATAACTAGTGACGAAACAATAAAAAATGATCCTGAATTGGTTAAAAAGTTTATGAGTGCAACAGCAAAGGGATATAAGTTTGCAATAGACAACCCAAAAGAATCTGCTGAGATACTTTCAGCTGCTGTACCTGAATTAGACAAAGAACTTTTAGAAGCGAGTCAAGAGTTCTTATCTACTCAATACAAGGCTGATGCTCCTAGATGGGGAGAAATGAAGGCTTCAGTATGGGAAAACTACGCTAAATTTATGAAAGACAACGGACTAATTAAAAAGGATTTAGATATAAAAGAGGCATTTACAAATGAATTCTTACCAGAAGAAAAGTAAGGTTGATCTAAAAGGTGTATACAAATCTTTTGGTGATACAAAGGTATTAGAAAATATAAATATTGAATTAAAAGAAGGCGAGCTAGTGGCTATTGTAGGTCCAAGTGGCTGTGGAAAGAGTACTATATTTAATATTCTCACAGACCTAATAAAACTAGACCATGGAAAAGCTGAAATAAACGGAGAAATAAGCTATATGTACCAAAAAGACCTTTTGTTACCATATAAAACAATACTAGATAATGTTTCTCTACCTCTTCAAATCAACGGAGTTAATAAGAAAAAAGCTAGAGAAGAGGCTCTTTCCTACTTTGAAATATTTGATCTTCAGGGCTATGAAAACAGTTACCCTCATGAACTATCTGGTGGTATGAAACAAAGGGCAAACTTTCTTAGAACTTTTATCTGCTCTAATGATATTATGCTTTTAGATGAACCATTTGGAGCACTAGACTCTATTACTAAGAGATCTATTCAAGAGTGGTTCTTACATATTAGAAAAAAAGTAAATTCTACTATACTTCTAATTACTCACGATATCGATGAAGCTATAATGCTTTCTGATAGAATATATGTATTGTCTAATAAACCTGCACATATAAAAAAAGAATTTAATCTTCATGAAGATGTTTTTAATAAAGAAGATTTAGAAAAAAGAGCAATTTTAAAAGAAAAGATAATAGAGTTGCTTAGATAAAAGAAATCCAACAATGTCAATTGATGTTGTTGGATTTTTATATTTATCGCTAGTCTATATATTTGCAATGGCTACGATCACTTTAAATATAGTTTATTATATGTAATACAACCTTCTTTATTTTATATACAACCTTATTTGTTTTATATACTATCTATATCTGGAATATAATGATATACTATAATCTAATATATAACAATTAAAATAATTGATATTCTATTTTTTAAAAATAAAGGAGGTAAAAATGAATAAAAAACACATGTTCTTATCGCTAATTATCATCACTTTTTTATCTGTATTTTGTATTTCAGATGTACATGCAGATAACAATATAAATCTTATTAAAGGAAATAATCGAATTGAAACCTCCATAGAATCTTCTCATCTAGTTGATTCTGATACGATTGTAGTTGCAAATGCTTATAACTATGCAGACTCTTTAAGTGCCTATAATATAGCAAGCAAATATAAGGCTCGACTAATATTAGTCTCTAATGAAACTGACCTTAGCAAGGAACTTAATGATAGACCAGCCAAAAAAGCATTTTTAATAGGCGGAAACAAAACTCTTAATGGTAAAGCTGTCAATACTATATATAAAAATGTATCATCTGTCAAAAGAATAGATGGTAAAAATAGATATCAAACAAATGAAAAATCCCTTAAAGAAGCTAAATATCGCAAGGTTGGAGTAGCAGACGGTAGAAACTATCCAGACGCATTGTCTTCATTCGGTTTATTAAAATCTGAGAATCTTGGATTAAAGCTAGTCGATGGATCTATACCGTATACATCTAACAGGCAGGTAGTCTATACTTTTGGAGGGAAACAATCTGTATTACAAGATGGTGGACTAAGAATAGCTGGATCTAATAGATATCAGACAAGTGAGCTTATAAATAATGAACTCTGTAACATAGATAGAGTGGCTATTACTACAGGAGAAAACTATGCAGATGCCTTGTCCTCTATAAATGTTATTAACTCTAAAGATAAATCATCTATCGTGCTTGTTCATAACATCAGCTCTTCACAAGAAAAATATCTAGAAAATATTAATGAAAAATATATTATTGGTGGAATGATACCAGATGCGAGCCTAAAGAAAATATATAAAAGCAATTCGGATCTTACTAGTGAGCTTACAGACAGATCTATAACTCCTTTTGATATTTCAGAAGTTGCAAATCCATTTGGGCTAAGTATAGATTTAGATGATGTGGATGGTTCTATAGACACCCCAAATCCTCTATTCGGTCAAAATGTCTTTGAAACACAAGGTCAATATAATCAATACTTATATAATAGCTTGCGAAATGGATTTAATAGTGAAAAAGAAACTGTAATCGTAAGTAACAATGTAGTTATAAATAATAGTTTTAGCCATATAGCTAATGGAATGGGCTTTTCACTAAAACAAAGCTATCAAACGGCTAGTGGAGGATACAAAAAGATAAATATAGACTTTTCTATAAGACAGAAATTCTATACAAGAGAAGTGTATAACAAAGATGAATACGTAAAAAATATGAATGAAGTTGAAAATTTGATTAAAAAATCTGGTGTTTTAAGTCTAGCTTCAAATCGTGATAAAGCTAAGCAGTTTGCCAAATATCTACAATTTGAATTTCCATACAATAGTGACTTAAACAACCATCTTAAATCTAGAAGTCCATACTCAATTGCAAAATATCATACTGCTGTATGCGAGGGATCTACATATGCATTTAATCAAGCTATGTTTTTATTGAGGATACCTTCTTATAGTGTATCTGGTATGTCAGACAGAACACTGCATATGGAGGCAGAGGTATACTATGATGGAAAATGGAACTCAATCAATCCTACTGGTTTTGAAAAGTCTGGAAAGGAATATTTCAATAGTATATATGAAATGGATGATGAAAATATAGAAACAATGATGACTAGTATTGCTAGTAGCTCTGATACACAAAACTTAATTCAAAGAGAACTAGCTTCATTTTACAAGTTTTAGATTACAAGAGTTGCTTAAATTATAGGTATTACACTTATAGTTATAAGCAACTCTTTTTATTTTTTTCATATTAATTAAGTATAAGAAGTTTTTTAAGATATAAAATTTATACTTAATTAATATATTTGATTTAATGTATATATTTTTTCATAGTATTTAAAATAATATATATCTTTTTTCATTTTATTTTCAAATTATATCTTGATATGAAGATTTCAAAGTGTTAAGCTTAAATAGATAGAAAATTAGCAATAGTTTTAAATAGCACTTCAAATTACAATTCATACTATTAATATATGAAAATATTTTATAAGGGAGATTTATATGAAAATCAAATCTGATATTTCAAAGGTCCTTACTCTTGCTCTGCTTATAAGCAGTATAGCAAGTGTATCTAATGCAGAGGATCTAAATGTAAGAACTATTAAGGGGCAAAACAGAATTCAAACATCTATTGAATCTGCTAAACTAGTAGACTCTAAAACAGTTGTAATTGCAAATGCATACACATACGCCGACTCATTGAGTGCATATAACGTAGCCAGCAAATACAATGCTAAGCTAATCCTAGTCGACAATAAGACAGATCTAAGTAAAGAGCTAAAAGAAATAAAGCCTACAAAAGCCTATCTAATAGGTGGACAAAACACTCTAAATGGAAAGGCAGTAGCAAGTGTATATGAAAATGTCAAGGACGTAAAAAGACTTGACGGAAAAAACAGATATGAAACTAATGACAAAACATTAGCAGAAAGTGGCTATCACAATGTCGGTGTAGCAGATGGTAGAAACTATCCAGATGCTTTATCTGCCTCAGGACTATTAAAGGATAAAAACCTTGGTCTAAAGCTAGTAAACGGAGCAAAAGCATATAATACTGACAAAAATGTAGTCTATACATTTGGTGGAATCAACTCAGTAAAGCAAGATGGTGGAAAACGTTTAGCAGGGCATAACAGATATAACACATCTGAAGTAATCAATAATGAGCTAGGAAAGGTGGACACAGTAGCTATAACTACTGGCGAAAACTATGCTGATGCTCTATCTTCAATAAATGTAGTAAACTCAAGATCAAAAGTATCAGTAATGCTTACAAATAAGATAAGTTCTAATCAAGAAAACTATATAAAAGATATATCAAATAAAATCATAATAGGTGGAATGCTACCGAAAGAAACTATGGATAAAATATACGGTAGAGTAAGTGAGAAACCAAAAGACGATACAGTAACAACTCCTGAAAAACCAAAAGACGATACAGGGACAACACCTACAACACCAGAAAAACCAAAGGATGACACAGGAACAACAAATCCTAGTGATGATAAAAATAGAAGCTATGAATACGTCTATTTTGATGTAGCTCTTGAAGAATATCAACAGCAATTAGACATTCATAGACCTAAAACACTAGATCTTGAATCAATAAAAAGCGGAGTTCCAGCAGGATATAAGTTAGTTTCAACAGATGATGAAATTAGAGATTTCAAAAATGTTCTACCTAATAAATTAATGACAAATTATGTGTATGTAGCAAAAGAAGATAGAAAAGTTGTAAATACACAAGATGAATACAATAAGTATATGATAAGTAAGTTAAAAACTGGCATAGATGATGGCGAAACTATACAAGTAGCTAAAAATGTAAATCCGAGCGAAGCCCTTAGCAGAGTGGCTAGTGGTATGGGATTTGAATTAAACCAAAGTATAAATAGATTAGAAAATTCTCCTGAAAAATATAAAAGCATAACTATAAATATGTTAATTAAGCAAAGATATTGGACAAAAGAGGATTATAATAAAAATGAATACAATAATAATTTAAGTAAAATAGAAAAACTGATAAATGATAGCGGTGTCAATAATTTAAATACAAACAAAGAAAAAGTTGAAAATTTTGCTAAGTATTTAATGGCTAAATTTCCATATAACAAAGATTTAGATAATGAACTAAAAAATAGAAGTCCCTATTCTATAACAAATTATGGAACAGCTGTTTGTGAAGGCTTTACCTTTACATATAATCAAGCAATGTTATTACTTGATATTCCATCTATTTCAATTGAAGGCGATTCACATATGGAAGCTATGCTTTATATTAATAATAGTTGGAAAGTTTATAATGTAACTGGAATAAAAAATTGGAAATCTGGATTAGAAATTAAAGATATTAATAGCTCATTGCTTTCAAGAAGTATATTAAAACCAGAAGATTATCCAAATGAACAATTGAGAAATGAATTAGTAAGTCTATATAAATAAAAATGGATGGCAACCTTAAAATTAACTGTAAAAAGTAGAACTATGTAGTTCTACTTTTTTATTGTTTGAATTTTTTTAAAAAATTCATTTATAAAAATATCAAATATTAATATATAAAATAACAAAAATACAACCATTATAGCAATGTAGTTTAATTGAATATAGATAATAAATATGTTATAATCTAATTAGTCAAAGATATAAAATGTTAGTTTTAAAACTAATAAAAGTCAATTCAATCACAAGTCATAAAAATAATCAATTAATTATCTGATTAAAAATCTTAAAAAAAAAGTGATCAATACGTTTAAATTAAATAAGAAAGGTTGTGAGAATACAATAACACCTTTAATTTCATTAAAAAAAGGTGAAATGAAGGATCAAAAGATTTCTCACATAGATATAAAAGCAAGCTTTCATGCAGAATCAGACATAGCTATCTAATAAATACAAAAATTCAATACTATTATATAATAAAAAGCGATGAATTAATTTTGTCGCTTTTTGTGATATAATATAGTATTGATATAAATTGACGGAGGTAAAGATGAACATAGATAAAGACAAGCTTTCTCCTATGATGAGAAAGTATTTAGAGACAAAAGAAGAATACAATGACTGCATTCTGTTTTATAGACTTGGAGATTTCTATGAGATGTTTTTTGATGACGCACTTTTAGCTTCCAAAGTATTAAATATTGCTTTGACAGGTAAGGCATGTGGTTTGGAAGAAAGAGCACCTATGTGTGGTGTTCCTTTCCATTCTGCATCTTCATATATAACTACATTGATAGAGTCTGGCTACAAGGTTGCTATAGGCGAGCAAGTTGAAGATCCGGCTACAGCCAAGGGATTGGTTAGAAGAGAGGTTGTAAAGGTTGTGACTCCAGGTACACTTTTGGAGGACGATTCTCTAGAAAAGGCTCAAAACAACTATCTGATGAGCGTATATTTTGGAAATGAAGATCAGGTGGCTATTAGCTATGCAGATATTAGTACTGGTGAGCTAAATGTTACCAAACTAGATTCTTCTAAGGTAAAAGATGAGATTGCAAAGATTTCTCCTGCTGAGATTATATCCAATAGTGATGATTTCAGAAAAAACGTCAAGGGACTTTGTGATATGGCTAATATATATTTAAATGATGATTTTAATAATACTTTATTAGATACTAAGATATTGACAGATACTTTTTCCAAGAAATATTTAGAAGATCTAGATATTTATGGCAATGCCTTGTTTGAAAAGTCTATATCTGTTGCCTTGAATTACATAAAAAAGACACAGATGCTGGATTCAACCAATATTAGCAGTATAAATATCTACAATTCAAATGACTATATGACACTAGATCTATTCACTAGAGTAAATCTTGAGCTGACAAAGACTATGAGAGGATCTAAGAAGAAGGGTTCATTGCTACAGGTATTAGACTCTACTTCTACACCTATGGGTGCTAGAATGCTTAGAAAGTTTATAGAGCAGCCTCTGACAAATAGAGATAAGATAGAGTTTCGATTAAATATTACAGAGGCAATAAAGGATGATTTTATACTTAGAGAAGATCTAAAGGACAAGCTATCTAATATATTTGACCTAGAAAGAATATGTGCCAAGATTGCATACGATAGGGTATCACCAAAGGATTTAGTCAATCTAAAAAACAGTGTCGGCATGATACCAGCAGTACTAGATACGATTGGAAAATCCCAGTCCAAGATACTTTTGGACTTTACAGAAACTATAGATCCTTTGATAGATATTTATGATGTGATAGACCAAGCCATCTTGGAAGATCCATCACAAAATCTCAAGGAAGGAAATATTATCAAAAGTGAGTACAGTGATGAGCTATCCCAGTTGAGAGATATTTCTCAAAATGGTGCATTTGTAATCAAGGATATAGAATCTAAAGAAAAAGAAAAGACAGGAGCCAAGTCACTAAAGGTTGGATACAACAAGGTCTTTGGTTACTACATAGAAATTACAAAGGCAGCACTTTTGCAGGCAAAGCTTGATGATAGCTATATAAGAAAGCAGACTTTAGTAAATGCAGAGAGATTTATAACTCCTGAGCTCAAAGAGATAGAAGATAAAATAATAAATGCAGAAGACAAGATTAAAAACATGGAATACGAGATGTTTAAAGATATTAGAAATAAGATATACCATAATATAGAGAGAATACAAAGAGTTGCATCTATTATAGCAGAACTAGATGTATATCTATCAAATGCTTTAGTAGCTAGTAAGTACGACTATGTAAAGCCTTTAATCAACAATACTGGCGAGCTAGATATAAAAGATGGAAGACATCCCGTTATAGAACAAATAATGGGCTACGAAAATTTTATATCAAATGATACATATATAGACAAAGATAACTTTATAAATATTATTACTGGTCCTAATATGTCAGGTAAGTCCACATACATGAGACAAAATGCCTTGATAGCTCTAATTGCACATATAGGTAGTTTTGTACCTGCAAGCTATGCAAATATACCTATATTAGATAGGATATTTACTAGAGTGGGTGCTAGTGATGATTTGTCTCAGGGACAGTCTACATTTATGGTGGAAATGGACGAGGTAAGTCATATACTTCAAAATGCTACTAAGGATAGTTTGATTATTCTAGATGAGGTCGGCAGAGGTACTAGCACATATGATGGAATATCACTTGCTTGGTCTATAGTTGAGTTTATACATGATAGAATTGGTGCAAAAACTTTATTTGCCACACACTATCATGAGCTAACAGACCTAGAAAATAAGTATGATACTATCAAGAATTACTCTATTGCAGTGAAAGAAGATGGAGAGAATATAGTATTTCTAAGAAAGATTGTTCCAACTGCAGCGGATAGAAGCTATGGTATATATGTAGCTAGACTTGCCAAGCTACCAGAAGAGGTTCTAGATAGAGCGGATTCTATTTTATCTGAACTTGAAAAGAATCATTTGGCAAACTCTTCTAGTATTACGAGTTCTTCTCTTGATAAAGTCAATAATCCTTCTTCGTCAGTTGATTCTAATAGCGAGGATGAAACTCTTGATCTAGAGAAAGAGGAATTAAATGATATAAGTGATATAAGTGATGTAAGTATGGATAAGAATATTCAAATAGAATCAATAGAGTCAACAGAATCAAATAAAAAAGATTCTATATCAGAAAATATGCAGATAAGCTTTGAGGATATTTGTGGAGATGATGAGTACAAAGAATTTGTGTCTGAGGTTCTTTCAATAGACATGATGAACTCTACACCTTTAGATATTATGAATGTTATGTATGCTCTTCAAAAGAAGGCGAAGGAACTTTCTGCAAAATAATGATTTAAAAAGTAGATAATTTACTTAATTATATGTAATTAAATGGATTAGGAGGAAATATGCCTAAGATTAATGTTTTAGATGATATAACAATAAATAAAATTGCAGCAGGAGAAGTTATAGAAAGACCATCTTCAATAATAAAAGAATTGGTAGAAAACTCAATTGATGCTGGATCAAAGTTTATTTCTGTAGAAATAGAAAATGGTGGCAAAGATTTAATCAAAATTATAGATGATGGATGCGGTATAGATGCTAGTGACATAGATAAAGCTTTTATGCGCCACGCTACGAGCAAAATAAATAGGGCAGAGGATTTATATTCGCTTAATTCTTTGGGCTTTCGTGGAGAGGCTCTAGCATCTATATGTGCCGTTTCAAAGCTAGAGATGATTAGTAAAACAAAAGATTCCCTAACAGGAACAAAAATACAATTAAACGGTGGAATAATATCTAGTAAGGAAGAAATAGCCGCGAATAAAGGAACACAAATAAGCGTGCTATCTTTATTTTATAATACACCTGCTAGAAGAAAGTTTTTGAGATCAAATCAATCGGAAGCTCTAGCCATTACTAGTCTAATGAACAAGCTGGCAATTGGAAATCCAGATATAAGATTTAAATATACAAACAATAAAAAATTAGTTTTTGAAACTATCGGTGACGGTGTACTTTTCAATACAATTAGAAAAATTTATGGCAAGGATATAAGTGATAATTTAATAGAGCTAGATTATGAATCTAAGTATTTTAATATACAAGGATACACTGCAAATAATAATATATACAGATCAAATAGAAAGCTACAACATATTTTCATAAATGGTAGATATGTAAAAAGCGCTAATATTATGAATGTGATCAATGATTCTTATAAGGCTATTATACCTATTAATAAGTTTCCTGTGTACTTCATAAATATGACTATGGATCCAGGAACGATAGATGTAAATATTCATCCTAGCAAGCTAGAAATAAAGTTCAATAAAGAGGATGAACTTCTATCAGAACTGAGTGACTATATCAGAGGAATGTTACTTAAAAATAGTCTAATTGGTAAATACAGAGGAAGTGTCAACACGAAAAAAGACTTGTTTAGTTATAAGGATGCTTCTAGAAGTTTTGATAGTTTTTCTTACAGCGAAGAGGATCAAATAGAAAACTCAAAATCTAAAACATCAGAAAAAAGCTTACATGAGCCTGTGGAATCTAGCTCAATCGATAATGGTGTCAAAAGTAAAGGTTCAAATACTATTGACAATGAAGCCTCTAGAGTGGAAAATTCAAATGTCAGCAGTACTAATACTCGTACCCATAATGACTCGGATATAAAAAGCAAAGAAATTTCAACAGAAAACAACATTCCAGATACTTATGACACCAAAAAGTCTTTTGAAAGTAATCCTAGTAATTCAAATAAAAAAGCTTTTCTAAATGAAGATGTGACTAAACAAATAGAAAATCTTTCTGAAATAAAAAATATTAATAGCTTTAAAAAACTCAAAGATTATGACACTTATGACACTTATGACACCAGAAAAGAAGAAGTTTTTTTAAAAGATACTTCTGAAAAATCTAAAAAAGAAAAAGATGAAAATCTAGATAAAGAAGAGAAAAAAGAAAATTTTAATGGCTATCAAAATCTTAGTGATAATTCGAAATCTAAGTCAATTCAGGAAAGCAAAAAAAGTTACCTGAATAAAAATATACAAGAAGAAAATCAAATGGATTTTTTAGATGAAAATGATGCTGCTAAGAATCGTGATTTTAAAAATTTAATCTTCTCTGGGATAATATTTGATACCTATGTTATATTTACAAAGGCAGATGAAATGATAATGATGGATCAACACGCTGCTCATGAAAGAATAAGATTTGAAATGTATATGAAAAAGTTCAAAAATAATACCCTTAGTATTCAGATGTTGATAGAGCCAATAATAATGGATTTATCTCCAGTTGATATGGCTCTTACAGTCAAGAATCTAGATATATTTGAAAGGTTCGGATTTATAATTGAAGAGTTTGGCCATAAAAATATTAGTATTAGAGGTGTACCAAATACATTCGGAAGCCCAGAGAGTCAAAGATTTATATATGAAATAATAGATAACTTGGGTAAAATCACAAATGTATATGATACTAAATATGATAATATTGCAGAAATTGCTTGCAAATCTGCTATTAAAGGTAATGAAAAAATTAGTTATCAAGAGGCTATGGAATTAATAAAAGAACTAGAACTTTGTGAAAATCCATATACTTGCCCACATGGAAGACCCATTATGGTAAAAATGACAAAGAATGATATAGAAAAAATGTTTAAAAGAAAAATGTAAAATTAGCTAAAAGCAATTGTAAAAGTTAAAAAATGTAGTAAAATAGTAAAGTGGAATGTATTTAGGAAACGGTGGTGATAATATGAATAAAATTCCTGTTTTAATACTTACAGGTCCAACAGCAGTCGGAAAAACCAATCTTTCTATACAACTCGCAAAATCTCTAAATGGGGAAATTATTTCTTCCGATTCCATGCAGATATACAGACATATGGATGTAGGGAGTGCCAAAATTACTGAAAAAGAAATGGATGGAATAAAACACTATCTTATAGATGTTGTTGACCCTGATGAAGAGTTTTCAGTGTCAGATTTTAGAGAAATGGCTGAAAAGTATATAGAAGATATACATAATAGAGGCAAGCTTCCAATTATAACTGGTGGCACTGGGCTTTATTTAAATTCTCTGATATATGATATGGATTTTGGTCATTCAAATTCAGATGAAAAGCTAAGAAAAGAACTCTACTCATTGTATGATCAACATGGGGCTGAGTATATGCATGATATTCTTTCTTCTTTATCAAAAGAGTCTGCAGACAGAATTCATCCAAACAATGTAAAAAGAGTAATTCGAGCTATTGAAATATATAAATCAGGTGGAAAATTAGGAGACTTCTCAAAAGATCTTCAATACAATGAACATATAGATGCAAAAGTAATCGTTCTTAGTAGAGATAGAAAGTACCTTTATGATAGAATAAATATGAGAGTGGACATTATGTTTGAACAAGGTCTACTAAATGAGGTCAAAGAGCTAAAATCTATGGGATACTCTCAAGATATGGTCTCAATGAAGGGCATTGGATATAAAGAAGTATTAGACTATCTAGATGAAAAAGAAACACTAGAAAGAACTATTGAGATAATAAAGCAAAGTACTAGAAAATATGCCAAAAGACAGATAACTTGGTTTAAAAAGTATAAAGATGCTCTATGGATTGATGTTGGAGAAGTTTCAGGTATAGATGAACAGATTAAACTAATTGAAAATTTTATCGCTAAGTAAAATATAAAACTTATAGATTTATATTGATAGTAGATCTATAAGTTTTAATTGGCGTGCAAACATTATGTACAGATATATTCTATTAAATAGCTTACTTAAATTTAGTTGATTCTAGCTAGAATTTAACTTTTGATAGAATATATTAGTGTTCATAATAAGAAAATAATAAACATATAACACTATAAGGAGATTTGAAATGTTAAAAGAAACAGAAGAATTATTATTAAAAAATTACGGAATTGATAGAAATATATTTGAACTTTCTAAGGAAGTAGATAGAGATATCCAGCCTCAGTTTGACAAAATGAGAGAAATTAGAGAATATAATCAGCTTAAGGTTCTAAATGCTATGCAAGAAGCACATTTAAGCGATAATCACTTTAACTGGACTACTGGTTATGGATACAATGATCTAGGTAGAGAAAAAGTTGAAGAAATATATGCTAGAGTATTTCACACAGAAGATGCCTTGGTAAGACCTCAGATAGTTAATGGTACTCATGCGCTATCTCTAACAATACAGGGAATCGTTAGACCAGGAGATGAGATTCTTTCTATCACTTCTGCACCATATGACACTCTTCAAGGTGTAATTGGTATTAGAGAAGAAATAGGTTGTCTAAAGGAATTTGGAGTTACATATAAGCAAGTAGATTTCTTAGAAAACGGAAATATCGATATAGAAGGTGCAAAAGCTGCAATAAATGAAAATACTAAACTTATTATGATACAAAGATCAAAGGGATATGCTTGGAGAAAGTCACTAAGTGTAGAAGATATAGATGAAGCTATCAAGGCTGTAAAATCAGTTAGAGAAGATTTGATTGTTATGGTTGATAATTGCTATGGAGAATTTCTAGAAACTAAAGAACCTACAGATGTAGGAGCTGACGTAATTGCTGGATCACTTATCAAAAATCCAGGAGGAAGTCTTGCATTAGCTGGTGGTTACATTGTTGGAAAGAAAGACATTATAGAGTTAATTTCTTATAGACTGACTTCACCAGGTATCGGAAAAGAATGTGGTCTAATGTTTGGTACTACTAGAACCATACTTCAAGGTCTTTTCCAGGCTCCATATGTGGTATCACAAGCTGTTATGGGTGCAATATTCTGTGCTAGATTATATGAAAAATTGGGTTACAAAGTAAATCCAGCATATGATGATAAAAGAAGTGATATCATACAGATAGTACAGTTAAATAATGCTGATGAAGTCGTGAAATTCTGTGAAGGTGTACAAGCAGCTGCACCAGTCGATTCATATGTTACACCAGTTCCATGGGCAATGCCAGGATATGATGACGAAGTAATTATGGCAGCAGGAGCTTTTGTTCAAGGATCATCCATAGAATTAAGTGCAGATGCACCTATAAGAGAACCTTACAATGTGTATTTCCAAGGTGGAATAACATATGATCATTCAAAAATGGGATCATTAAAGGCTCTTGAGAAAATGGGAATTATAGATTCTAATAAGTAGGATCTTTTCTAATAAATAAAGCATTAGTATTGGTTTGAATTATAAACATGAGGGTATCTACTTAGTTGTAGATGATATTGTTAATGTAAATAGATAAAAATAAAGGTGTTGATAGATAACCTTTCAACACCTTTTATTATTGTTTCTATAGTTCGACAGGGTTAATTATTACACCCAAGTCCGCTAGATACTTTTTTAAACCATTAAGAGAGATTGTTACCATCTTATGGTTTACATTTGGATGGAAGTTTAAATCTTCTCCATTTATTACATTTTTATCTAGAAAAAAAGTTACTAGCTTTTCTTCATCATTGATAAGAGAGAAGGGATTTACTGATCCCGGCTGAAGGTTTAGAACCTTCATAAGTCTTTCTGGAGAAGCGAATGATAGTCTTGTAGATCCAATTTTATCCTTTACTTCCTTCAAGTTTACTTCTGCATCATCTTGAGCAGTGATTAGGTAATATTTATTACCCTTTGCATTTCTTAGAAATAAATTTTTACAATGAATTCCATGTGTTCTATCTTTGATAGCATCGAGTTCTGCAGCAGTATATACTGGTTCGTGTTCAATTACTGTATATTCTATAGCTAGTTCATCTAGCTTGTCATATACTTTTTGTTCATTTTCTAAAATTTCCATATAGACCTCCTGTTATTGACCTAAATAATTGTTAAATATTATCTATAAGAAATTATAACATATATAAAATTAGTAGACAATATATACAAGATATTTTGTGGAATAAATATTTTGCTTAATATAATTTCGAAAAAACGTTTTTATATTTTAATTTTAATTTTTTTTCATACTTTTGCTAATTATTTTTTTGTTGTAGATACAACATATTTTTCTAAATTTTGATTTTTAATTTGTTTGTCAAAGTATTTTATAGTCAGTGATTTTATATTTTTAGTATGTAAATCACACTTTTTTATAAGGTCTTTTTAATAGTGTTAAAGTATCCTTTTCAAGGAGTAGGGGATTTAAAATTCTGTGTATGTATTTTAAAAAGTTTGATTGTAGTCATTTTAATATAAAAATATAGCAATAATACATTATAATAATCTAATTTGTTGATTGAATTAATGTTTTTACAAAACACCATATATGGTATTGATTACTGTTTTTTCTATTTTTTATAACTACATGTATTAGCATAAATTTTTTAAAAATTTTTTGATCTCTTTTTCTTATTATAATAACTTTTATAGCCCCTTATTTGCTTAATACTATATGTTTTGACAATATTGATACCGTATAGATTAAGATTTTTCAAATTTAGGTCAAAAAATGATACTTGTCTTATCACCAAAAATAACGTATACTAAATAACGAAGACACAACATATTGTATTTGATTAACAAATTACTTCTATATATTGTGTATGGATCATATTACTAGGTATTTGCTGATTTTCAGATATATGGACAGAGTTTTATATAATAAATTCGGTATATTTACCTTTTATTATGAACTATTTATGTGTAAAGAATATGTTCAACAATAATGTTATTACATGTTTTTTACACAATTCATCAATAGTACTATTATTTGAGTATCTTGATGAATATGAACTTATTAAAAATTATTAAAATATATATTAAAACTTAGAAGTTGTTTCAAACTTTAAAATAATTGAATCAATTTCTTACATTAATTATAAGTATTTAAGAAAGCGAGTGAGTATTGATGTATGTAATCAAAAGAGATGGAACTTCAGTTCCTTTTGACAGATCAAAAATAAGAATAGCAGTTGAAAAAGCTATGAAGAATGGAAGTGGACTATATCACCCTGATATAGCTGAGGCTGTGGCTAAGGATTGCGAAAAGTACTTCATAGACTTAAATGAAACTCCTACTATATACAAGATAGAAGGATATGTTTATGATAGATTAATTCTTTATAATCATAGCGAAACTGCTAGAGCCTATGAAGGTTATAGAGCTGTTCAACAATTTAAAAGACAGGTAAATACAACAGATGAATCGATAATGAATCTAATGAAGAAATCTAATGAAGATATCATGACAGAGAATTCAAATAAAAATGCTGTTATTTGCTCTACACAGAGAGACTTGATTGCAGGGGAAGTATCTAAGGATATTGCTAGAAGAAAATTAATACCACCACACATTGTGCAGGCACATGATGAAGGTGCAATACATTGGCATGATATGGATTATACGCTTCAACCAATATTTAACTGTTGTTTAATTAATATACAAGATATGTTAGATAATGGAACTGTAATAAATGAAAAGATGGTAGAAAGTCCAAAATCATTTTCTACAGCTTGTACAGTAACTACACAAATTATGGCTCAGGTAGCAAGTAATCAATATGGTGGACAAAGTATTACTATAAGACATCTTGCTCCTTACCTTAGAAGAACTAAGCAAAAATTCTATAATATATATCTTGAAAAATTCCATGATGAGAATTTAGCAGATGAAATTTCTGAAGATATGATGTTTAAGGATTTGAAAGATGGTGTACAGACAATAAGATACCAACTTTCTACTTTAATGACTACAAATGGACAGGCTCCTTTTGCCACTATATACCTTGAAATAGAAGAAGGTCATGAATACGAAAGAGAAATGGCTCTAATCTGTGAGGAAATGATAAGACAAAGATTAGAAGGAATGAAAAACTATAAGGGACAAAATGTAGGTGAAGCCTTTCCTAAGCTAGTATATCTTCTAGATGAAGATAACTGCCTAGAAGGTGGAAAATACGACTATATAACTAGATTAGCTGCCGAATGTACAGCTAAGAGATTGGTTCCAGACTATCAAAGTGCAAAGATAATGAAAGAAAATTATGTTGGTTGTACTTTCCCTCCTATGGGATGTAGATCTCACTTATCTCCTTGGAAAGATGAAAACGGCGATTACAAGTGGTATGGACGATTTAATCAAGGAGTTGTATCTTTGAATCTTCCACAGATTGCTATACTATCAGATGGTAAGATGGGACAGTTCTGGAATATATTTGATCAAAGGCTAGAGTTATGTAAGGAAGCACTTCTTTGCAGACACAAGATGCTTTTAGGAACTCTATCAGATGTTTCTCCTATTCATTGGCAGCATGGTGCTATAGCAAGACTTGAAAAGGGCGAGAAAATAGATGAGCTTTTAAAGGATGGTTATTCAACTCTTTCATTAGGTTATGTTGGTATATATGAAATGGTATATGCTATGCTTGGTGTTAGCCACACAACTCCAGAAGGCGAAAAATTCACTATGGATGTTATGCAACACATGAAAGATGCTTGTGATAGATGGAGAAATGAAACTGGGCTAGGTTTTAGCTTATATGGAACACCTGCAGAATCACTAGTATACAGATTCTGTAGAATAGACAAGGCAAGATTCGGAGAAATAGAAGGCGTAACAGATAAGCTTTACTATACAAACTCATATCATGTAAATGTATGTGAAGAAATAGATGCCTTTAAGAAACTTAAATTTGAGGCACCTTTCCACGGAATATCAACTGGTGGATGTATCTCATACATAGAAGTTCCAGATATGTCTAAAAATCTAGATGCAGTAGAGCAGATAATAAACTTTATATATCACAATATACAGTACGCAGAAATAAATACAAAACCAGATGTATGCTACAAGTGTGGATACACTGGAGAAATTCAGTTAGATGATGATCTTAATTGGTACTGCCCATCTTGTGGAAATAGAGATCAAGATGAAATGCAGGTAATGAGACGTACTTGTGGCTATATTGGAACAAACTTTTGGAACAAGGGACGTACACAAGAAATTGGAGATAGAGTTCTTCACTTATAATAAATTAAATAAATGAATAAATGGCAATATGATCTCATATTGCCATTTGTTTTGTATAGATATAAATTAGGAGGATTTAGATGAAATATAATAAAATCCGTAGATATGATGTTACAAATGGACCAGGTGTAAGAACAACTATTTTTGTATCTGGCTGCACACACAACTGCGAAGATTGTTTTAATAAAGAACTACAAGATTTTGAATATGGAGATACTTGGGACAAGAAAGCTGAAGATGAGTTTATAGATTATGTCAAAAACCCTATGGTAGTGGGTATTAACGTTTTGGGCGGTGAACCACTACAACAGATTATGGATGATGATCTATTGAATCTACTTACTAGAGTGAAGACAGAATACCCAGAAAAAACAATATGGCTTTGGTCTGGATATTTGCTTGAAGAAGCCTTAGAAAATAAAAAAAGGTCAGCTATTATTAACTTAGTTGATGTTATGATTGATGGACGATTTGAAAAAGATAAGAGAAACATAAAGCTAAAATATAGAGGTTCAGAAAACCAAAGAGTTATTGACATCAAAAAAACTTTAGAAAACGACGAAATCATATTACATGAATTTGAAGAATAATTTTCTCAACATTATGTAAAAAATAACTTCAGAATAAATAATAATGTTTTTATTTAATGATTTAAATAGTAAAAAAAGATATTACTATTAATTACTTTTTATTATTTATTTTTTAGTGATTTTATATCATATTATGATTTTAAAATAATGTTTATATAATACTTAGATTATTTAAATAAGTTATTTTATTTACTTTTAATATTTTAATATCTATGATATAATGTTTTTGTTGATTATAGTAATCACAAATGGATATATACATAATATAGCCAGTAGTAATCTATTACTAACTCGACTATATATCAGAAGAAATAAACTATATTAATTGTAAAGAGAAAGGAATAGATAAAATGAAAGTAGACGTAGCTCAGACAGCATTAGAAGTATTAAGAGAGATAATAGCAGAACAAGGAGAAGAAGTTCCTACTTCAGTAAGAATGTACTTTGCAGGAGCAGCTTGTTCAGGCCCATCATTTGGACTAGCTCTAGACAATAAGAAAGAAAGCGACGCTGCATGCGCAGTAGAAGAATTAGAGTTCGTTATGGACCAGCAAGAATATGAACAATTCGGAGATATGCTTATTCAGGATTTAGGTGGAGGATTTAGAGTAATCCCAGAAAGTCTAAAGGAAATGGAAAGTGGATGCGGAAGTTGTTCAGGTTGCCACTAATAACAATTTGTAAGTAATTTGTAAATAGAGGAGCTGTCGTTGACAGTTCCTTTTTTTGTATGTTATACTTTTTAAATACTAGTAAATGAAGGAGAAATTTATGAGAAGAAGAAAAATAAAAGGCGCTGACGAAAAACTTTTATCATATAAACACTATATAGTAAATGGAATGATAGATCAAAAGCTTCCGGAAGATGAAAGTAATGATTCAAAGAGTCTTTTTGATAATAGAGTTGCTGTAGAAAACGAAATTTATAATACGCTTATTGATAACTATAGGGGTAACTGGAATAATATTTTCAAAAATAATAACCCTATTCATATAGAAGTTGGTACTGGACGTGGACAATTTATCACTACTTTGGCTGAGCAAAATCCAAATATAAATTATATAGCACTTGAAATAAAAGAAGAAGTATTGTTAAGAGCGGTAGAAAAAGCTGATGATTTAAAACTATCTAATATAGCCTTTATATGGGGAAATGTGGAGTTTTTTGATCTGTATTTTTCGGACAAGGAGCTTTCTAGAATATATATTAACTTTTGTGATCCATGGCCTAAGAAAAGATGTGCAAAAAGAAGACTTACATATTCGAGTTTCTTAGAACTTTATAGAAAAAAACTAAATGACAATGGAGATATTAATTTTAAGACAGATAATAAAGACTTATTTGAGTTTAGTTTAAATGAAATTTCTAGTAATGACTGGATGTTAAGAAATATATCCCTTGATCTTGCAAATAGTGATTTTAAAGAAAATATAACTACAGAGTATGAAGATAAATTTATGAATCTAGGACAAGCTATATATAGATTGGAAGCAATTGATATAAGAAGAAAATAATACTACAAACAAGGAGGAAGCATGATAATAGAGATTATTAAAACCTCACTAATATATACCCTTGGTTTTTTACTTGTATTATTCATTTTTGGTGTAATATTTAGCTATATAGAGAAACAAAACTCTTCATCTATATATAGAACATTTGGAATGAATGGTCTTTTAATCACTGGTATTATAGGTACTATTGTCCATGAGTTTAGTCACATGATATTTTGTGTTATCTTTAGGCATGAAATTACAGAGTTCTCTTTGTTTAGACCATTCAAGAGTCGATATGACGGTATAATGGGCTATGTTAATCATCGCTGCGATCTAAATAGTTATTACCAGAGAGTTGGTAATTTTTTTATAGGTATAGCACCTATTATATTTGGAACTGTTTTTTTAATGCTATGTATGTGGCTATTGCTCCCAAGTGAATTTAATAGTATAAGACAAACTTTCAATGAAAATATGGACTATATAAAAAATATACACCATATAAAAGATTCTGTTAATATATATATTACTATAGTAGTATCTACGCTACAAAGTCTTAGCCCATTTGAAAATCATAATATGATTAGATACTTTCTATTTATATATATAATGTACTCAGTAACCACACATATGGATCTAAGTAAAGAAGACTTAAGTAATAGTAAATCTGGTTTTCTTGTATTTTTTATATTGTTATTTCTAATAAGTTTTTTATGCATACTTATGGGAATAAAATATAAAATGATACTTCTAAGAATAATTATTAGTGTATTTTCTTTTTTAACAGTAGGACTATTGTTTGCTGTCATTACTATGGCTATATCTAAAACTTTAGAAATATTTTTTTCATGAAAATAATCGAATAAACATACAAAACTCTAACTTTAAGCTTTAGTTAGGGTTTTTTTATGTCTATTTTAATCCATCTGTTGCCATAAACCTCTATATGGCTTTTTAAGAACTTTTATCATTTTTAGATGTTATGATATGGCAAGTTTCTTTAAACTCGATTTTAGAGCTTCGTTATTTTAAAAATTCTTTGATATTTTTATACGTTTACTTTTTATGAAGTATTTACTTTTATGAATTTTCTATACCTAGCTCTATATAGATAAAGTCCCACAAAATTATATGAAAAATCAGTAGGGTATAGGTGAGTGAATGGTGGAGTATACATACAGTATATAATTTCACTTAATCACTATATGTTTTTATGTAATATAAACTCCCCAAACTATGTCTATAAGTCTTATTTTATACTTCTATACGCTAATGATATCAACACGTACAAGGGTAGAAAGTACTAACTCCCTAAACTATGTCTATAAGTCTTATTTTAGACCTCTACAAGCTTGTGATATCAATATATACAAGGGTAGAAAGTACTAACTCCCCAAACTATGTCTATAAGCTACCCAAAATACGTCTATAAAAGAGTAAATCAAAGTGTTATAAGCCAGTAATACCAACAGGTATATAATTTCTTAAACAATATCTATAATAGTAAATCAAACTACTATAAATCAGTAATATCAACAGGTATATAGATATTGGTCATTAAGTCTTATAAAGTTAAATTTAGTGACATCTATTAAATAATATATGAATAGACATATATTTAGATATTATTATATCGATATCAAGATAAATATCTGTTACATAGAATATATTGATATACAGACTATATATTTTATATTATATTTTTTATATTTTTTAAATTTTTAAAAAAATATAATTGGGCAACACTTATAGATACACAAAAAACATCATTTTTAAACATATATAGCTATAGTAGGGCTTTGAGACTTCAATGTACAACTATGCCTTAAATGTATATTTAGGGAATAGTTGTATCTATATTAATATAGAATGGACCTTTTAAGGCATTTTTAGCGTATTTAGGGATTTTCTCCATTATATGCAATTTTACATGTTTTTATCGAACTCTTTTCTTTTATATCTCCCAACTCTTTCTATACTACAGGAAATCCAATTTTATATTTCTTGTAGCTGATCTTTCAAATATATTATGAAATATATCTTACATAGCTATATAATATGTTATTGTTTAGATTGATGTAAATATTTTTCCTCATTTTAGATATTTTCATATTAATTGTAATTATAATATATACATTTTACACGCCCTTTTTGTTAATTTCCACTTTAGCGGTATTTTGCAATTTATTCGCAATTATTTACTAAATCTATATTCTGCAGCCTATTACCAGTATTTACTAGTTTTTGTTAAAAACTCAAACAAAAATATATTTCCCTAATAAAAACTATATAGAATTATACAGCAAGCTTTTGACTATAACTTTTTAAATAATTATTCTATTTAAATTCTATTAGCTGCTCAGCTTAATAAATTCAAAAAATCAAAATTGAAATTTTAATTATCACTTTATATGGTATTATAATAATTTATAGTTGAAAATAATTATTATTTTTCACTAGACCTTATTTCATTGTCTAATATCAATAATTTTGCCGTTATTGATTTTTATAGCACTACTCTATTTAGCTTTTTTACTAAATATCACAAGCTTTTTTAAAGATATAAAAGTTTTTCATAAATAAATTTCATACTTAATTTATATATTTGATTTAATGTATTTATATGTTTTTAGTATATATTATTTGGACTATTCTGTATATTACTTATTAATATTAATATAGCCAAACTTTTTTTAGATTTATTTTTACATCGTCTTATTATTTTATGGTATAATATTCGTAATAAGTGAAATATGAAAATATGTATCTGTATCTTCCGTATTTTTTCTTATATATATGTGGAGGTGAATAATAATGGGTATAAAATTCGTAGTGGATTCTGCTTCTGATTTTTCATATGAAGAAGCCCAAAATCTAGGTATCACTTTTCTTCCTTTAACGGTTACCATTAACCATAAGGAATACAGAGATGGTATTGATATTACTAACGAAGAGTTTTACAACTTCTTAGAGAGCAATGAGACTCTTCCCAAAACTAGTCAGGTTACTCCTTATCAGTTTGAAGAAGCTTTTAAGAGTATAATAGATGATGGTGATGTTGCAATCGCTATTACAATATCATCAAAGGTATCAGGAACTTATTCTAGCGCTCACGTAGCTGCTCAAAATTTTCCTGGAAAAGCATTTGTCATCGATAGCCTAAGTGGATCAATCGGAGAGAAGATTTTACTACTATATGGCTTAGAACTGATAAAAACAATGGATAAAGTTGAAGATGTTGTAAAAGAATTAAATGATAAGAGAGAAAAAATTGCTGTCTATTATTTACTAGACACTCTTGAATACCTTCAAAAAGGTGGTAGAGTTTCAAAATTAACTTCTCTTGCAGGTGCTCTTTTATCTGTAAAACCTATCTTTACTCTTATAGGTGGCGAAGTTACACTTGCTGGCAAGGCAAGAGGATTTAAAAAGGGACATAACATGCTGAGAGACCTTGTCTCAGAAAGAGGTGATGTTGATACATCTAAACCTTCTATGTTAAGTTATTCAGGCAATAATAAAGATGTTCTTAATAAATACCTTGATAAATATAGAGAAATGTTAAAGGTTAATATAGATGAACTTCCAGTAACTCAGTTGGGAAGTACAATAGGTACTCATCTAGGACCCAATGCAATAGGAATTGCTTTTTTCTTAGAATAACCAACCTATATTTATGATATAATGTTAAAAATTATATTTTTATTGCTTTTGTCTATCTCTATTTTTTTAAAAATAACTATGATAGACAAAGCATTTTAGTGGATTATTAAAAAAAGTACCAGTGTTACACCTTTAGAGGCTAGTTATTGATATCAATGCTAGCCTCTTTTTACTATTCTATATTTTATTTTTTTATAATTTAGTGAATCACATTTAGATATAATCCTATACTATATATGATATAATACTATAGGTGAAAGATAATTATAATAATAAAGAAAGAGGTACTTTTATGAGCAAGAAGAAAAAAAAATCTCCTAAATACTCATTGGCCACCATTATAATTGCATTGGTTATAATAGTCGGATCAAGAGTTACAGGAATAGACCTAACAAAACTTATAGACAGCAATACTAATGAAAATGAGACAAAGTATGAATCAAAAATTGACAAAAACGATAATCAAGGAAATTCTTCTAATGATCAATCTAAAAATACAAATAAATCTAAGCATGTAAATGAAAGTCTGGAATCAGATAAAGCCTATGCTAAAGAGTTTGATTATAACAGAGATGTTCCAACCTACACTAACAAGCCAAGTGTCACTGTTAACAATGGAAGACCCTACTTTGCAAAACCTACGAGTACTGAGGTCTATAAGAACTACTCAGACCTAGATAAAATGAATAGAGTTGGTCCTTGTGAAGTGTTGACTGGACCTGAATATCTACCAAAAGAAAAACGAGGAGATATCAGCAATGTTAAACCTACTGGTTGGAAGCAAAAAAAATATGATTTCGTTGATGGAAAACACCTTTATAATAGATGTCATCTAATAGGCTTTCAAATTGCAGGAGATAATGATGACTGGCGAAATCTAATGACTGGTACTAGATACATGAATGTTGATGGTATGCTACCCTACGAAAATGAAATTGCTCAGTATATTAAAAGCAGCAAGAATCATGTAAAATATAGAGTAAGCCCTATCTTTATAGGCGATGAACAGGTAGCTCGTGGAGTTTTAATGGAGGCATACAGTGTTGAAGATAATAAAATAGAGATCAATGCCTTTTGTTACAATGTACAACCTGGTGTAACAATTGATTATAACACAGGTTCATCCAAGCTAAGCAAATAGAACAAATCAAAAGCGCTTATATATAAATATATACAAAAAGAACAAAAGCAGCTGGTTAGTTAGTCCAGCTGCTTTTATTTATAGCTATTTAAAGGAAATCGTTAGCGAATTTAATTATATCATTTATAACTTCATTAAAAATTAATCTTATTTTTATTATTTCTTATAAATATACTTCTGCTTTCTTATTGCATGAAAATAGTATTATATATACATATAATGAATCGCTTGTTTATTATTTGATAAATACTTTTTACAAACCATCACTTTATTGTTATTTTAAATATCTTCAGTGTCATACTTTATTACTTTAATTAAATATTCGGTAATATATGAAATTTTTGATATTTTTATAATAATGATACCTACATATACAAATCAAAAACTTTGACAAAAAACCTATATGTCGATATATTAGACATATATTTTAAATTTTTGATCAAATTTTTTTTATATATTATAATAAAATTTACATATCCATTTTATAGATTACATTACTAGTCTAGCCTAAATAATAAAATGATAATTTTATTATTTTATAGACAGTTTTCTAGTAAAATTTTAACTACTAATAACTGTTATATCTTGCCCTACTTATTATTATACGAGTTTTTGCTTTCAAATACAACCTTTTTTTAATTTATTTTCTATAATTAAATTATAATAATTAGTTCATATCAATATTTTTTGTCTTTATAGTACTGATTTTGTCTTCAATTATTCATTATTTTTTAAAAGTAATATAAAGTTATTAATAGAACATAAATCCTTTTTTTCTTAATATAATTTAATAATATAAATTTTTGCTCGGATAATTCTGTTTAAAATTCGACATATTTTCGACATTTAATAAATATTAAAGAAAGAGCTACTGGTAATTTCCAATAGCTCTTCGATAAATTATACAATATTCTATTATATTTCACGTATTAATATCATATTTAAAAGTAAATTTCTTCCAAAAATTTATTCAAACTTTATAGACAATATCTCTGGTCTACAGTTAATTCTCACCTTTAAAGCTGATGAACCAAGACCTTTTGTAACAAACATTTTTGAGTTTCCTCTTTCATATTCCCCGAAACTATACTTTGGGAAAAATTTTCTATCCGGAGAAAACAATCCTTTCTTCGCTATCCTAACAATTCCTCCATGTACATGTCCTGAGAATACATAATCAGGTCCCCATTTTGCATATTCGTCAAAAAGAAGTGGATTATGAGCTAACAAGAAATTACATTCGTCTTTGTCCAATTTTCCAAGTTTATGTTCTATATACTCTTTGTTTATTTCCTTAGATTTTCTATTACTAAACATATATCTATAACTATCAAATGGAAGCACAAGACCATAAAGATTTAAATATCTATACTTTTTCTGCTTTTTTTTCTTTGCAAATGATGCTTGATCTATGTCTTTCTCATCTATAGAATCATCCTCTTCTGCTAATTCTCCTGAATCTATCATATTGTTTGAGCTTTTTATACCATAATCTTCAGAAAGAGTTTCTCTTTTAAAAACCTTAAAGTTCGGATCTAAAACCAATTTTTGATTATTAACTCTTTCTATGTCCAAATCTTTTACCTGTCTAAAGTATTCCATATATTCGTCTTTATATTTTTTCTCAAGGGCCTTATGCTCGTGATTGCCAGTTACATAAAACACCTTATATTTTTTCGATAAGTCTTTTAATAAAGCCAAAGCAGCTTGATAATTTTTTCTATCCGCTTCTATCATATCTCCAGTGATAAATACTACATCTGGTCTTTCTTTATCAATTAGTTCAATTAGTCTCTCATTGTTCTTTCCAAATGATTTTCCATGCAAGTCTCCTAACTGTACTATTTTCTTACCCTTAAATTTATTTACTAGCTTATCTGACTTTATAGAAAATCTAGTCACTTCTAGGTAATTTGCCTCTACATAAAAATAGGCTATTATTCCAAGAAATAATAAGAAAAATGAAGCTCCATACATTCTTACATACCTCCTATTGCAGCTTCCAAGGCCTTAACTGCCTCTTCTGTTGTTGCCCAACTACTACAAAATCTAACTGCATTTTTATCTTCATCAATATCAGATTCAATATTAAAACTAATATTTTTTTCTTTTAATTTGTTTTGCTGATCTATAGTCAATATAGGAAATTGTTGGTTTGTATATGATTCAACTAAAAATTCTACATTTTTATCTTCAAAAGCCTTCTTTATTCTCATAGCATATTTATATGCATTTTTACACTTATTTGTATAGTTATTATCAGTAAACAAAGTATCAAATTGTATCCCTAACATTCTACCCTTTGCTAATACTCCACCATTATGTTTTGATATACAATTAAAATCTCTATTGTATTTGTCATTAGTAAAACATACTGCTTCACCAAACATTGCTCCACACTTTGTCCCACCTATATAGAACATATCTGTATAATTTGCCAAGTCCTTTAAGCTTATATCATTTTCATCAGAAGAAAGTGCATATGCCAGTCTTGCCCCATCTAAAAATAACGGTAAATCAAATTTCTCACATACATTCTTTATATTGATTAATTCTTCTCTTGTATAGAGTGCTCCTCTTTCAGTTGGGTGAGAAATATAAACTGCACCAGGTTGTGCCTTGTGCCAATCTCCCTTATTAAAGAAATCACTTAAATATTTATCTAAAGCAAGTGAAGATATTTTGGATTCACTATCTAGCTTTTCATCATCATTAGATATAGTTATTACCTTATGTCCTCTTCCTTCTATAGCTCCCACCTCATGAACATTCACATGCCCCAATATTGGAGATACTACACCTTGATGTGGTCTTAATACTGCATCAAGTACAATCATATTTGCTTGTGTTCCTCCTACTAAGAAATGAACATCTACATCTTTTTTACAGGCCTCTTGAATTTTAGCCGCTGCAGACTCGCAATACTTATCTGCTCTATATCCAGGTGATTGTTCATAATTAGTTCTGACAAGCTCATCTAATATTTCTTTAATGCATCCCTCTGCATAATCATTTTCAAATCTAAACATAACTTCCTCCTAACGATTTAATTTATTTTGTTGCTATCACTATTATACAATAAATTATCATTATTTTGTTTAATTTAAGAAAATAAGAGCGATTAATTATATTTATAAAAAATATCTCTTTAAAAAAATTAATATAATATATTTGACTTATCATTACATTACTCTTTAAATATGATACAATTAATATAGTATAATATATATTATTGGAGGTTTAAAATGGTTGAAAAGTCAAAAAAAAGTAAATTAGCATTAATTGCAATGATATTAGGAATTGGTTATTTAGTTTATATCATTTCATATTTTGCAGGTGGAATAGCAGAAACAGCAGAAACAGCAGAAACCATCGGAAAAGGTATTGCTGTTATGCTAGTATTACCACACCTTATCTGCACAATGATAGCAGTATTATTTAATATAATGGGCTACCTTATGAATAAAAGAGGTTTTGTTCTTACAGCAGGAATACTATACGCAGTTGCAATGGTATTATTTTTAGTATATTTTATGTTCGTAATTATTCCTATGATACTTTGTTTTATTGCATACGGAAAAATGAAAAAGGAAGATTTGAAGATAGACGTTAATTTAGTAAATAATCCAATTAATGTGAATGTAGTAAATAGTGAAAATAAATAGTTTTAATAAATAAGTAAAGGGCTAAGAATTAATTCTTAGCCCTTTACTTATTTATTAAAACTTAGCTTATCTATAGATATTTGTTATAATATAGTATATAGATATATTATAAGGAGGCTAATTATGGTAAGAAAAATTAATAATAAATCGTCTAGACCAGATAATATTGTAATACGTGACAATACGGTTATAGAAGAGTGTGAACATATAGAATCTGAACTACCACATTTTATGAGAGACTATTTCGTTTATCTAAGGGGTTCTGTAGCACCCACTACTAGAAGAGCTTATCTTCATGATATAAAGTTCTTTTGCGACTACCTTATTGGAACTGATCTATTTACCAATGCAGAACATGCAAAAGATATCACTCTAGAAGAATTTAGTGAAATCAAGGCAAGAGATGTCAATTTATTCTTGGGTGATTATTGCAATAGATACTATAAGGAAATAAATGACGAGAGAGTATTATTTGAAAATAATAATAAGGCTCTAGCAAGGAAAAAATCTTCTATATCTACTCTCTTTAAATTTTTATTTAGAAATGAACAAGTCAGTGAAGATATTACAAGTGGATTTAACCCTATAAAATTGCCAAAACCGCAACCAGATGCCATAAAAAGACTTGCAATTGATGAAGTTTCTGTTATGTTAGAAGCTGTTGAAAGCGGGGCTGGTCTTACTGATAAAGAAAAAGAATATTGGATGAAAACTAAGTTAAGAGACAGAGCTATACTAGTACTATTTGTAACTTATGGTCTTAGACTCAATGAACTTAGAGAATTAAATATATCTTCATTCAACTTTTCTAGAGGAGAATTTGTAATATATAGAAAAAGAGGTAAAGAAGTTTTGATGCCTATCAACGATGCATGTGAAAAAGTGGTAAAGGAATATATTGAATTTGAAAGACCAAAAGATGATCAAATACAAGAAGAATATGAAGATGCTTTGTTCTTATCTCTTCAAAAGAAGAGAATGTCTGCAAAGTCTATAAGGGCTCTAGTAAAAAAATACACTTCTATAGGTATGAAAACAGATAGAAATCGAGGTTATAGTCCACATAAACTACGTGCAACCGCTGCTACATCACTTATTCAAACAGGTTTCTCTATATATGACGTTCAAAACCTTTTGGATCATGATAATGTTACTACTACACAGTTATATGCTGCACACAGGAAAAATTTAAAGCGTGATATAGTAGAAAATTTTGACTGGCTAGATGATGATCATGCACTTGGAAAGAAAAGAGAAGATTAAAGCTTTTGTTTTTTATATAAATAAAGTTATTTTATCAATTATATTTATTATTCAGTCCTTGAACATACGTTCACATCGTGATATAATATACTCATTATAATGGAATGAGGGATAAATTATGTATGAGGATTTAAAAGCGAAAGAGATTTTAGTACTTGAGTATATCAAAGAACATAGTGGAGCAAAGGGATACCCACCTTCAGTAAGAGAAATTTGTAAGAAATTAGATATTAAATCAACCTCTACTGTATTTAATATTTTAAATAGGTTAGAAAGATTTGATTATATTAGAAAAGACGCTACAAAGCCAAGAGCCATAGAAATATTGAGCAAAGGAATTACTTCTGAAAATACAGTTGGATATAACTCTGAAACAATCAATATTCCTATAGTAGGTCAAATAGCAGCAGGTGAACCTATCTTCGCTGAAGAAAACATAGAAGAATATATGACTCTTCCATCTTCACATGTAAAAGGTCAAGAGTGCTTCATGCTACGTGTCAAAGGAGATAGTATGATCGATGTTGGTATTATGAATAGAGACTATATCATTGTTGACTCATCACAAATTAACCCAACTGACGGTAAAATTGTAGTTGCACTTGTCAATGAGGATACCTCAACTGTCAAAACTTTTCTAAAAAAAGGCGATAAAATTGTATTAAAGCCTGAAAATGCCCTTTATGAGCCAATGGTATTTGAAGCTGATGAAGTAAGCATAATGGGAACTGTTACAGGTGTATTTAGAGTAATATAATAACTAAAAAGTTAATAGTTTATAACTAAAAAGCTACCATATATATGGTAGCTTTTCTATTGATTTTATTTTATTTTATCACCAAAATTACCTTCTTTATAATGTTTTCTGCAAAGCGCTGTGTATTTATCATTTGCTCCTAACTCTATTTGCTCTCCCTCTCGGATTATGCCCTTTTCGTTATACCTTGCGTTGCAAGTTGCCTTTGATCCACACCAACACACAGTTTTCACTTCATGTATCTCATCAGCTATTGTAATAAGTCTTTCAGAACCTTCAAATAAACAATTCTTAAAATCTGCCCTAAGCCCGTAACACATTACTGGTATAGACAGCATATCTACAATATCTGACAGAAAATCTATTTGTTCTTTAGTCGCAAACTGAATTTCATCAACAATTATACAGTCGTAATTTTTTATTTCTTCTTTTGAATACTTCATAAAATTTGACAATAGCTCACACTCATGCTCAAGTCCTATTCTCGATTTAATTTTATGCCTTCCATCCCTCATATCAAGATCTGCCTTTACCAAAAGAGATTTTTTACCTCTTTCATGGTAGTTATAATGTACCATCAAGGCATTCGCTGTCTTAGAGCTGCCCATTACTCCATAGTAAAAATATAACTTTGCCATTAATCAATCTCTCCTTTTATAAAAACAGTGCCATAGCAAATATTATAACTGTTCCAACTATCCAACAGATAGTCATATGTAAATCCGCACTAGATTTATCCTTTAGGAATCTATCTTTGTACTTATCATCTATATGATTAGAATCTTCTTTCAAGTCTACTATTCTTTTATAGTAATCATAGTTTCCATAAAATCCTGTTCTCAAATAAATTAGAAAGGATAGTACATATATTGAAATCCATAGAGGTGTCTTTAAAAAGTATGCTACTGTTGCTAAACAAGCCTGAATACCTATTATAATAGCTCCCTTGTATGTCATCTTTCTATAAACATACCAAAATGGTGCAAATAATAGCGCTTGTAAATTAAAACTTTTTGTTTTACCTTCCTTTTTAAATATTTCAAATATGGGTTTATAGTACTCATAATTCTTTCCAACTAGGTCTTCTTCAGTTATTTTTCGATCATTCTTAATTATTGTTACTTTTTCTTCTTTTTTATTAAAGAGTTTCATCTTCTGCACCGCCTATATTTTCTTCAGGTGATTCTTCATCTGATGGAAGCACTGGCTTTGGAGTAATTTCATACTTACTATCCAATATATCCATAAATTCTTCACCTGTTATTGTTTCATTTTTCAATAGGTATGCAGATATCTCATGTAGCTTTTCTATATTTTCATTTAATATACTTACAGCCTTTGTATGACACTCATTTACTATCTTGATTACAGAGTTATCTATAATAGTAGAAGTTTCAGGAGAGCAAGCTAAAGAAGCATCCCCACCTAAATATGCATTATTGACCGTTTCAAGTGCCACCATTCCGAATTTTTCATCCATACCGAATCTAGTAATCATCGCTCTCGCAATCTTTGTTGCCATTTCTATATCATTTGAAGCTCCTGAAGTTTTAGTTTTAAATATAACCTCTTCAGCGGCTCTACCACCTGTATACGTAGTAATCTTATCTAATGCTTCATCTTTGGTCATAAGTACCTTTTCTACCTCATCTAGCTGCATAGTATAGCCTAATGCCCCTGATGTTCTAGGTATTATTGTAATCTTATGTACAGGAGCAGAGTGTTTTCCACTTGCAGCTACCAAAGCGTGTCCTACCTCATGGTATGCAATAATCTTCTTTTCGTCTTCATTGATTACTGCACCCTTTCTCTGATATCCTGCGATTACTGTTTCAACTGACTCTTCCAAGTCTTCCTGTATTACTTCTTTTCTTCCCATTCGAACAGCTCTTAGTGCTGCTTCATTTACTATATTAGCAAGTTCTGCACCTGATGCTCCTGAAGTGGCTCTTGCAACTTGATTGTAATCTATATCGTCTGACTTACTTACATTTTTGGCATGTACCTTTAATATAGATTCTCTTCCATTCACATCTGGTAGCTCTACTGGTACTCTTCTATCAAATCTACCTGGTCTTAGTAGGGCTTTATCTAAAGATTCTGGTCTATTAGTAGCTGCTAATATTACAACACCTATTCCATCCTCAAAGCCATCCATCTCACTTAGTAACTGATTTAGTGTTTGTTCTCTTTCATCATTACCACCAAAGTTAGAATCTCTCTTTTTACCTATAGCATCTATCTCATCAATAAATACTATACTCGGTGCTTTTTCTTTTGCCTGTTTGAACAAATCTCTTACTCTTGAAGCTCCCATACCTACGAACATCTCAACGAACTCTGAACCAGATATTGAGAAAAATGGAACTTCAGCTTCTCCAGCAACAGCTTTAGCTAACAAAGTTTTACCTGTACCTGGAGGTCCTACTAATAATGCTCCTGTAGGCATTTTTGCACCAATTGATGTATACTTTTGTGGATCATGAAGGAAATCTACTATTTCGTTTAAGGCTTCCTTAGCTTCATCCTGACCTGCAACATCGTCAAAAGTAATTCCTGTAGACTTTACATATAGCTTAGCATTACTTTTACCAAACGACATCATTCCGCCTGATCCACCCATTTTCTTGCCCATACTTCTTAGTAAGAATCTTCCTATCATCCAGAAGAAGAAGAATGGCAATACCCAAGTTAATATAAAGTAAAAAATTGGGGTATTTTCTGATGGTATTTCCTGTTTATAGTTTGTTCCTGATTTTTCTAGCTCTTTTACCAAATCAGGGTCATTTACTACGCCTGTTATATAAGACTTATTATCGTCTTTCTTATTACTAGTGAATCTAATCTTTTTATCATCTATAGTTACATCCTTTACTTTCTTATCTTCAAGCATTTCTATAAATGTACTATATCCGACCTCTTCAGCCTTCTTTTTTTCCATACCCGGTATAAATATACTATTTAATATCAGTATGAAAATTAATAAAATACCATAAAACCAAATAAAACTGGAATTTGGCTTTTTATCGTTATTGTTGTTATTACTATCATTACTGTTATTATTCATTTTCTCACCCCTTGACTGTTATTACTATAGCTTCTCCAAATATTCAATTGATTCGTGTATTATCCAATCAGGAGTAGATGCCCCCGCAGTAACACCGATTGTTTCGTAATTTGAAAAGTCTACATCATACAAATCTGACCTTGTTTCTATTGATACAGTATTTCCTATCTCTTTACATATATTTACAAGCTTTTGAGTATTTGAACTATGTTTTCCTCCGATTACTACCATTACATCCACCTTAGCAGACAGCTCTCTAGCAGACTGTTGTCTAACTCTTGTAGCAGAGCATATAGTGTTTTTAATATCTAACTCAAGATCAAGTGATTCTAAATAAGCTATTATCTTTTCGAAGTTTTCTTCATTCATAGTTGTTTGAGATACTACCACATATTTTTTATCATAGTCAAATTCATGCTTTAATACATCCTCTAACTCCTTAAATATTAGTGCACTATCCTTGCACCATCCATTAATACCTATTACTTCTGGATGATTTTTGTCTCCTAAAAGAATAATTGTATTTTTATCCTCTTCACTCTTTTTTACTATATCGTGAATTTTTTTGACAAAAGGACAAGTTGTATCTACAATTTCTATTCCTCTAGCTTGAGCCTCATCATATACTTTTTTTGCTACACCATGAGACCTTATTATCATTTCTATATTTTCCTTAATTTCTATCTCTTCTATTTCATCAACAGTAATCAAGCCTCTTTCTTCATATTTTGCTACTGCTTGTCTATTATGAATAAGTGGGCCCAAAGCATATACATCCATATCATTTTTTTCTTCTAACTCATTATATGCTATATTCATTGCTCGCTTTACTCCGAAACAAAAGCCTGCTTTATCAGCAATTATTACTTTTTTCATGCTATCTACTATCCCTTCATTAGCGGTTACAGCCTTTAAAAATTATTTTAATAGTATTTTACCCATTTAGTTACTTTTTAAGCTCAATTTCAGTTATGTAGCCTTTTAAAAGTTTATTAGCTATATGATAACTACTAATTATATTTTTAATAGTTTATTCGAATACTTAAATAAAGTTGTTATATTTATAAAAATAAATATTTATATTATTCCTTTTTATATCAATAAGTACTCTGTTTACAATGAAACTATTTTTTAATACCATTTTTATTTTCTATATAATTTTTTTCCACAACATCCATCATATTTTGAGCTATTCCTTGATATTCTTTCTTATCAACTTTTCTAGTATTATATTCCGTCATATCTATAGCTTCTCCTATCACTACCTTTACTTTAGAGAAAGGTCTATATGTACTGATTATACTCATAGGCAATACATTTGCTTTAGTTTTAATAGCAAATAATGCAACTCCTGGCTTTGCGGGTAAAAATTTTTCAGTTTCACTTCTTGTTCCTTCTGGGAATATGCCCAAAATTCTTCCGCTTTTAATTTGTTTTAATATTCCCTTGATTGTTGATAGCCCTGGATTTTCTCTATCAATAGGTATTACTTCTAATTTCTTTAATATCAACCTTAAAACAGGTACTTTAAATAACTCTTTTTTTGCAACCGGTATTATTCTTCTATTTCTTACTGAAGCCATCATAAATACTGGATCTAGAATACTTTTGTGATTGGCCACTATTATTAGATTCCCTTCATCAGGAATATTCTCTCGACCAGTTACTTCCATTCTAAAAAATACCTTAGAAAAACCTCTCAGTATTCCACATACAAAATTATAAAATTTCATCTTACCACCCTATCTATTTTATCTTATCCGATTCAACTACATCTATAATGTAGTCCACCACCTCATTTATGCTCATAGATGTTGAATCTATTTCTATAGCATCCTCTGCTTTCATAAGTGGTGAGACCTCTCTTGTAGAATCTATTTTATCTCTTCTTTCTATATCTCTTATTATCTCTTCTAAAACTACATTTTCTCCTTTAGCTTTCATTTCTTCAAATCTTCTTCTTCCTCTTTCTTCAGGTGAAGCAGAAAGATAGAATTTATACTTAGCATTTGGAAATATACATGTTCCAACATCTCTTCCATCCAGTATAACATCGTTTTTAGAGCCTATTTCTCTTTGTCTTTTAACCATCAATTCACGAACTCTTTTTACTTTTGCCACATTGGAAACCTTTGATGAAACTTCTTGTTTTCTTACCTCTACATCTACATTTTTGCCATCTAAGTAAATTTGATTATCTCTAAAGTCAACATCTGATGATTCACAAACCTTTATTACTTCCTTTTCATCATCAGTATTTATACCTTCTATTATGCATTTATATGTAACAGCTCTGTACATAGCCCCAGTATCCAAATAACTTATATCCAGTCTCTTAGATACCAATTTAGATATTGTACTCTTACCTGCACCAGCTGGTCCGTCTATCGCTATTATTAGATTTTCCATTTATTTCTCCATTCTTTCTATATTGAATTTAATCTGAAATAAAAGCTTATTTCCATAAAAGCTTATTTCTAATAGTTATATATTATAGTTATATTCTGTAGTTATCCTTAACTATTTTTTAAATTTTCTGCCGCACTAACACCTGCTAGATATCCTGTAGAGAAAGCTATCTGTAAATTGTATCCTCCCGTCAAGGCATCTATATCTATAAGTTCTCCTGCAAAGTATATATTGGGGTCAATATTTGATTCTAAAGTGCTTGAGTTAATATTTTTAACGTCAATTCCACCTGAAGTAATAGTTGCCCTTTCTAAATCAGCTAAAGCTGTTGGAGTTATTTTTGCTCCCTTAAGTGATTCGTATAGTATTTCAAAGTTTTTATTTGAAAGATTTGCAGAATAGTCATTTAAAAAATCAAATTGACCTTCTGACTCATCATTACATTTTTCAAGAATTCTTTTTAAAAAATTGTTTGGAAAAAGTTCTTTTAAGTTACTCGGAATTGTTTTTTTAGGATTGCTTTTTACCATGTCAAGAAGGGCTTCTCTATTTATATATGGTATAAAATCAAGTTCCAAACTTGATCCACTTATATCTCTATTTATATAAGATGATGCTTTCAAAGCAGCGGGTCCCCCAATTCCTTTATGAGTAAAAACAATATCACCAAATAATTCAGCCACTTTTTTATGTTTCACATTTTGACTATTACTTTTGACACCTGATTTATTTTTGACACCTAGTTTTAATACTTTTATTTGTATATTCTGAAGTGAAATACCCGGAATATCCTTTACCCAACTTTCTTTTATATCCATTGGTGCCAATGCTGAGACTGGCTTTATTATATTATACCCTTTATTAGAGAGCAGTTTCATAATAGAGCCATCTGATCCTGTCTGAGGATAGCTACATGCACCTGAAGCTATGATAATAGTATTAGCCTCTATTATTAAATCATCTGAAAATATTTTTCTGCTTTTTAAATCCAACTCTTTTATTTTTGTTTTACCTATAAAGTCTATTCCTGAGTTTCTTAGCTGTAAGTTTAAAACTTCGATCAAGTCCATAGATTTACCACTCTTTAAGTATACTTTATCATCATTGTCATCTTCTACAATATACTCTAATCCGCTAGCTTTTATAAAAGTTTTTAAGTCCTCATTTGAAAATGAATACAAAGCTGAATATAAAAACTTACTATTTCTTACTACATTATCAAAAAACACAGAGATATCTTTATTATTCGTAAAGTTACATCTACCCCCGCCAGTAAGTCTAAGCTTGCTAGCAATATTATTATTAGAATCAACTATACAAATTTTGGCATTTTTATCTATTTTTCTTGCAGAGAGCCCCGCCATTATACCTGCTGGTCCAGCACCCAAAATTGCAATATCATAATTTTTTAACATTTACTATATTCTCCAATTTATTCCAAAGCACTCATTTTTTCATTAGAGCCTTTATTTTTATCCGTTTTTAGATGTCTTGTATCATTCATTTTCATAATTACAGGACCATAGCTTCTATATTCAACTATATTTAAAGCTGTATTATCCTGTTTAATTCTGTATAAGTTTCTAACATGTGATTCAAGAAAATCTAAAAGCATCACCCTTACAGTTACTGAATGAGATACCAATAGTATATGTCTATTATCATATTTATCATTCAGTGTTTTTATAAGCTCCTCAGTTCTGTCCTTTACAACAGATAGAGCCTCTCCCTCAGGTATATGAACTTTATCTGGCTCTTCTCTCCACATTCTAAAAGTATCTGGATATATTTTTTCTATTTTTTTTAGTGGCATGCCTTCCCATATACCAAATCCCATCTCTCTAAGAAGATTTGTTGGTCTAACTTCAATATCTAATTTTTCACCTACTATTTCTGCAGTTTGAACAGCTCTTCCCAAATCACTACAATATATAGTATCTATAGGATAACTCTTTAATGCCTCTGCCAACTCACTTGCTTGTTTTTCTCCTAGTTCTGTGAGTGGAGAGTTTCCATGACCCTGTGTCTGACCCAAAGTATTCCACACAGTTTGTCCGTGTCTCACTAAGTAATATGTATTCATCTTGCCTCCCTATTTTTTCATCATTTTAAAGATATATCGATCTTATTACAATAAATACCATATCAATATATCTCTTTAAAGTAAAGTAACCCAATATGGTATCAACATATTAGGTTACTATAGTATTTACTCATATATTTCAAATTTTTCCCAGATATCTTCTAATTCATTAAAATATGACATTATATCTTCTTTTTCTCTCATAGCTACTCCGATTACCAGAGCATTTGCCACGCTGAATGCTGGAACAAGAGAGTCTACGAATGAAACCATATTATTCTTCACTGTTACTATTACATCTGAAATTTTTGCTGTAGGAGCGTTATAGCTATCTGTAAGTGCTATTACTTTGGCTCCTCTTTCTTTAGCAAACTCTGCTACTTGTAGGGTCTTTTTTGAATATCTTGGAAAACTTATTGCTATTAAAACATCTCCTTCTCCAAGTTTTATCATCTGTTCTACGGGCTCACCCATATCCATTCTCACAATTATTACATCATCTAATATATAATTTAAGTAATAACCCAGATATTTTGCTACATATATAGAACTTCTTAACCCCATTATATATAGCTTCTTTGCAGAAATAATTGTATTTACTGCCTTCTCGTACGATTTTTCTTCCAGTGTATCAAGCGTTTCTTTAATGTTATCAATATCTGCTTTCAATACATTCTCTAGAATCTTAGAATCTGTGGAATAATCCCTATTGGCCATCTCCACTCTTTCTACTGTTGTTAGCTTTGTCTTTATTAATTCCTGCAGAGCATCCTGAAATTTAGGATATCCTGAAAAACCTAAGGCATTAGCAAATCTTACTACTGTAGACTCACTTACTCCAACAGTATCTCCCAATCTTGAAGCTGTCATAAAAGCAACTTTTGGGTAATTTTCCATAGTATAATTTGCGAGCAATTTTTGTCCCTTGCTCATTGTTTTATACTTTTCTTTCATAATAGTCATAAGACTATCACTTTCATTTATATTTACATCATCATTCATATAATAAGACCCCTTATATAAAATACTTAATTATCACTATTAACATTATACAGCAATAATATAATATTTTCAATTGAATAGACAATTCCTTAAGCGATTAATATAAAAAAATTTATTTATTATTTGACCAAATATAATCAATTTTCTTTCTTTTTTTACTTTTGCTATGAATTATTTTCTTTTTTCAATAATAATCAACTTTGGGGGACTATTTTTTTGGTTTAAAAAATTAAATATCGATACATTATATTTTTTTTGATCTAAAGTTTGAACAAAAGATTTAACTGCCAAAAACTCTTCCATCCCACCTTCATGTCCAACATAAGATGCCAAAGCAATCACAGAAGTTTTGGACAAGATATCCATTATGGATTTTATAGCTTCTATTGTTGTATCTGACCTAGTAATTATACTATGGTCCGCCTTTGGTAGATAGCCTAAATTAAAGACCGCAAAATCTATTTTTTTATTTATATATAGTTTTAAATTTTCATGACCATCACAAATAATTTCACTATTATTCTCATAAGCATTTTCTGCCAATAGCCTTCTAGTTTTCTTTACTGCAACTTCTTGAATATCAAAACCATATCCAAATCCATTTTCGCCAACTATTTTCATCAAATATAATATATCATTTCCATTTCCCACTGTTGCATCTAGTACTGTATCACCATTTTTTAATTTACTCTTTGCAATTAGTTTTATTATGCTGTTTACATTATTAAAGTCTTCCATCTATTGTGCACCTCTATTTCTAGAACCATTTCTATTTGGATAATTACTTACGATTTTTCAAGTATTTAAGCTCTGATTCAGTTAGAGATCTATGCTCTCCAGGATTTAAATCATTTAAGTGTATTTCACCCAATGCAATTCTCTTTAGATTCATCACTGGATGATCAATTGCCTCAAACATCCTTCTTACCTGTCTATTATGCCCTTCGTGTATTGTAGCCTTACAAACAGAATAATTCTTCTCTTCGCTTGTCTTTAATATCTTTAGTTCTGCCTTTGCCGTAACATAATCTTCTATTTCTAAGCCATTTTCAAATGATGATATTTCTTTTGCTGTAGGTATTCCTCTTACTGAAGCTATATAAGTCTTATTAAATTCATGACTCGGATGTGTCAATTTATATGTAAGATCTCCATCATTTGTCATAAGTAGTAATCCACTAGTCTCATAGTCTAGCCTTCCCACTGGGTACACTCTTTCCTTCACATTAGGAATTAGATCCATAACACTTTTTCTTCCAAACTGCTCTTTTGCAGTTGTAATATATCCTTCTGGTTTATTTAGTAAAATATATACCTTCTTTTCATTTTCTCTAGATATTGTCTGTCCATCAAATTCTACAGTGTCATTATCTTCATCGACCTGATAAGCTAGTTCTTTCATTATCTTACCATTCACTTTTATTCTTCCAGCTAATATATATTCTTCAGCCTTTCTTCTTGATGCTATTCCTGATCTTGCTATAAACTTATTTATTCTCATTTTAAATCCCCTTAATAAAAAGCTATCTCTAAAAGAAATAGCTTTTCTAATTATAATTAATTTTTCTAATTCACGCCGCCTTGTCCAGTTTGTGGCTGTGTTTGACCCCCACTACTAGTGTTTCCTGTGCCTTGCTGTCCTGTATTTCCATTATTACCCTGATAGTTACCGCTACCAGTGTTTCCTCCTGTATTTCCACCAGTATTAGCCCCACCATTGTTACCTGTGCTAGGTGGAGTATTTGTTCCTGTGGAGTTTCCTCCATAATTATTATTAGATCCTGAATTTCCTGTGTAACCTTTGTCCTCAGATCCTGAATTCTCTGTATAATCCTTTTTTTCCGTTGTTTTTTCAGAGTCATCATCTTCTTCACTGTTATTTTTTGAAGAATATTGTTGTTTATCACTATAAAAATTGGAACTATATATAGAGGCACTTGTGTAATTATTTTTATTTTCCTCTGCTGTTTTCTTTGCATTCTCTTTTCTAGTAATTGTTGCACGTTTCTGATTTTTTAGTGCTTCTTGAGCCTTTGCTAACATCTCTTCTGCTTGACTTCTTACTTTTGCAGATCCCGAATTATCATTTAATAAATCTTGTAATTCCTTTATTTCCTGTTCATAATCTTTACGAGATTCACATTTTTGAGCCTTCTTTAGCTTCATCGCTTGATAATACATTCCTCTTGCTTCTGAATTGGATTCATCTTCATCTAGTACTTTAGAAAGATTAGTCATTGCTTTATCGTATTCACCATTTTCAATAAATTTTCTCGCACCAGTCATTAATTCACTTGACTCTGTAAATCCACATCCTGATAGAGTAAGTGCACATATCAATACCATAATCGAAATAATTTTCTTATTCATTTTAACCTCCTGTAAAGGTATTCGCATCCTAAAATTAACGTGAAAATCCGCTAATTACCTTCTTATTATATCATATGGTGTTTAATCAGGCAAACAATTAAAAAGCTAGAACAAGCTATATAAAACTTTTTTAAAAATAGTTTTTATATTACATAATAATGTTTTTTTAATATTATTTTTTGTTTTTTTCTTTAATAACACACTAGTTATCTGTTTCCTGTCTTATTTTTATTTTTTGTTTTTTATATATTTTTTTATATATTTTTTTAAATAATTTTACATTTTTTATTATTTTTATTTTAATACTACAAACATCTATTGCCTCATATTAAGGATAAATACTATATCTATTAAAATCAATGACTTTCTATACATATGTATTTATGTATGTATATATTACCTTTGATATCTAAGAACATATAAATATGTATGTTTTTGAGCATTGAGTTTACTTAAGAATAATTAATGCTCAAAAAAACAGGGTTACCATTTTGGGAACCCTGTTTTTGTAAACATAACAAAATTTCATTTGTTTAAAATATAAAGTAATAATTTTAGCTAATTACTTTATAAATATTTTTCTCTTAAATATTTATCCATAGCAGCGGCTGCTGATCTACCAGCACCCATAGCAGAGATAACTGTTGCAGCACCTGTTACAGTATCACCACCTGCATAGATACCTTCTAAAGAAGTTAATCCTTCATCATCAGCTACTATACATTTTCTCTTATTTATATCAAGACCTGGTGTAGTAGAAGCAATTAATGGGTTTGGTCTAGTTCCAAGTGACATTATTACCATATCTACATCTAAATCAAACTCAGATCCTGGTATTTCTACCGGTCTTCTTCTTCCAGATGCATCTGGTTCTCCAAGTTCCATTCTAATACAAGTCATTCCACAAACGTTACCGTTTTCATCAACAAGTATTTCCTTTGGATTAGTTAGAAGATTAAAATCAATACCTTCTTCCTTTGCATGATGTACTTCTTCAACTCTTGCTGGAAGTTCTTCTTCACTTCTTCTATATACTATATGAGACTTTGCTCCTAAACGAAGTGCAGTTCTTGCAGCATCCATAGCAACGTTTCCGCCACCAACTGTAGCTACACGCTTACCTACTCTTATTGGAGTATCGTAGTCATCCTTGTAAGCCTTCATTAAATTTACTCTTGTTAAGAATTCATTTGCAGAAAGTACTCCGTTTGCATTTTCACCAGGTATTCCCATAAATGATGGAAGACCTGCTCCAGAGCCTATAAATACTGCCTTGAATCCTTCATCTTCAAACATTTCTTCTATAGTCATAGTTCTACCAACAACTACATTAGTTTCTATCTTAACTCCTAATTTTTCAATAGAGTTTACTTCATAATCAACAACTTCTGACTTTGGAAGTCTAAATTCTGGTATACCATAAGTTAAAACACCACCAGCTTTGTGGAATGCTTCAAATATAGTCACTTCATACCCTAATTTTGCCAAGTCTCCTGCACAAGCTAGTCCTGATGGTCCAGAACCAACTACAGCAACCTTGATTCCATTGCTCTTAATATCGCCACTTAGATCTATCTTATTTTTTCTAGACCAATCAGCAACAAATCTTTCAAGCTTACCAATTGATACTGGTTCACCCTTTATACCTAATATACATCTACCTTCACACTGTGATTCCTGTGGGCACACACGTCCACATACAGCTGGAAGTGAACTACTCTTAGCAATTACCTTAGCAGCTTCTTCAAAGTTTCCTTCTTTTACTTCCTGAATAAATGCAGGTATATCTATACTTACTGGACATCCACCCACACACTTAGGGTTCTTACAATTTAGACATCTCTGTGCTTCTTTCATTGCTTCTTCTTCATTGTATCCATAACAAACTTCTTCAAAGTTAGTTGCTCTAACCTTTGGATCTTGTTCTCTTACTGGAACCTTTGGTGACATAGCCATTAGTGAGCACCCCCTATCTGACAGTCTGGGCTTGAGTGAGTCGCTCCGTCACTCTTTCTTAGAGCCTTCTTGCCTTCTTCACTCTTAAACATTTGTTGTCTCTTCATTGCTTCATCAAAATTAACCTTCCATCCGTCAAACTCTGGACCGTCGACACATGCAAACTTAATTTCATCACCTATTCTTACACGACAAGCACCACACATACCTGTACCGTCTACCATTATAGTATTTAAACTTACAGTAGTAGGTATATTAAGCTTCTTAGTACTCATACATGCAAACTTCATCATTATCATAGGTCCGATTATTATTGCTTCATCGTATTTCTTACCCTGATTGTTTACCAAATCTTCAAGTAACACAGTTACATTACCGTGGAATCCGTAAGTACCATCATCTGTACACATGTAAACGTTCTTTGCAACAGTTCTCATCTTGTCTTCAAAGATTACTATATCCTTGCTTCTAGCACCGATAATTACATCTACATCTATTCCATGTTCATGCATCCATCTAACTTGTGGATATACTGGAGCTGCTCCAACACCACCAGCTATAAATACAATATTTTTCTTCTTCAAGTTCTCAATGTCTTCATGAATAAATTCACTTGGCTGACCTAGTGGACCAACGAAGTCCGAAATACTGTCACCTGCATCAAGCTTGCTTAATTTTGTACTTGAGTCTCCAACTACCTGGAAAACTATACTTACAGTACCTCTTTCTACATCATAGTCAGCTATTGTCAAAGGAATTCTCTCTCCCTTTTCATCAATAATGACTATAACGAACTGGCCAGGATTTGCAGCTTTAGCAACTCTTGGAGCTTCAATATCCATTAAATAAACAACTTCGTTTAGTTGTCTTTTTTCAACTATCTTATAGCTCATCACTATATCCCCCTTGTACTTTTTTACAATAAAATATAATCATACTATTCTTTATGCCTACGCACTAGATTTATATATTATGCTAAAATGCTACAAAAAATAAACCACATACACTATTTTCGAATAAAAACAGTATATATGTATATATTTTTGATGTTTTTATTTTGTTTTATTTCAATGCACAATATAAAAATAATACGATTAAGTCCATTATACACCATATCAAAAGTAATTTATAGTAATTTATTAAATTATTCTCAAAAAAAATCTTCTATTTATACCTTATTTTCTTTATTACCTTATTTATATGTTTTGTATAGAAATAGTTATATAAATAAAAATTATTCAAAAATACTAAAATTTCAACAGTAGTAGCGTTTGCATAATTTTTTTAAAGCTTCTTTAAATATTTTGAACTTTTCAAATTTTTCATTAAAGTACAGCATAAATACTTAATGTTTTCCTGAAATATAAATAAATTTTAGACAAACTTTTATAATTTCCTTACTAATTTCAGTTAAAAAATATCCCCTACTTAATTTTACTTTTTATATAAAAACAGCTCTCTATTACCTGTCATCAACTTTATATCTATTTAAAGTTTTCAAATTATATTTTCTAAAGGAGAAAGCACTTTGTTAAATTATTAAAATTTACTATTATCACTAGTTATTTACTTATTATGGCTAAATCTTTCTTCTATTTATATAGCAAATTATATTATTAAAATTTTCGAATATAATTTGCCATATTAATATCTACTTTTAGTCTTAGTATCTATCCTCGAATTTTTCTCTATGTGACCTTGTCATATCTTCAAATGAAATATCATATTTATCCATTAATATTATTACATTATCTAATACATCAGCTAGTTCTTCCTTGATCAGCCCTAGATTTTCACTGTCAGATCTTTTTGCCTCGTCTGGTCTATCTCTCCCAATCTCATATCTCCTAACCGCCTGTGACAATTCGCCAACTTCTTCCATTAAAAAATTCAAACGCAGTGAAGAGTCCAATTGGTACCAATTTCTTTCCTTAAAAAACTCTATAGCCCATTTTTCATATTCATCAAAATTCATATACTTTCCTCCCTTTATATTCTTTTTATATTTTCAGAAAATTTTATAATCAAATAATTTCCGCTGATTTTATGTGTCTATTCATAATAAAACTTAATTTGACACCCACTTTTATCAAGAAATATTAAAGAGCAGATCTTAAATAAATGAGTATCTATCATAAATATTATAGCATCTACTTTTATCGCTAACAATCTATTGCTCAAAATTAGCTTTCTTCCCTAGAGCAATAATTTTATCCAAGCAATGTCTATTGACTTTTCATATTAATATACTCTTTATTTGGAAATATGATTATAGTTAAACTTCATATAGTTCTAAGTAGTTAGAAATAGCTTCTATTTCACCTTTTTTTTATTATTTTTTTTATTAAACATATATTTTTTCATCAATTTTACCATATAATAGAATTTTATAATACCTAATTTAAACTGTCACCATAATTATATACATCTATGAATTCATATGATATACTTATTAGGATAGGCATATTTTGTAATTATGATTATTAATAGTATTTTATCTTAATGATAAGGAGTGAAGACAATGAAAAGATTAATATCCGTTCCAGAATTATTTGATTTAATGGAATCAGGGAAGAAATACGTTCTTTTGGACTGTAGATTTGATCTTATGAACAAAAACTATGGACCTGACTCTTATAGAGAAGGTCACATTAAAGGCGCTTATTTAGTTGATATAGAAAAAGACTTAGCAGACTCTAAAAGTAAACATGGTGGAAGACATCCTTTTAAAAATCATACCGATTTGAAAAAAACGATGGAAAACTTTGGTGTATCAAATGATGTAACTGTAATTGCCTATGACGATGGTGATATGCAGGGAGCTGCTAGATTAATTTTCCAGTTAAATAACTTAGGCTTTTATAATGCCTATGCTCTAGATGGCGGACTCATATCATATAAACATCATGGTGGACAGATGGAAAGCAATGAAAATATTCCAAATGATAACTCTGCAAAATTAGATATCAAAATTGATAACTCTTTTATGGTAGATATGGAGTATGTGAAATCTAAACTTTATGACAAAGATACAATTCTAATTGATTCTAGAGCTAAAAATAGATACCTAGGATTGGAAGAACCAGTTGATAAAGTTGCAGGTCATATCCCAAGTGCAAAATCATACTTTTTTATGGATGTACTAAATGTTGATGATATGACAAATAGTTCTTTTAAGTCAGTTGACTTTTTAAAGAAACATTTTAAAGATCTTGATCCAAACAAAGAAATAATTGTTTATTGTGGTTCAGGTATATCTCTAATGGTAAATGCTTTGGCGCTTGATATAATAGATATGCCTTATAAGATTTACCCTGGCAGTTTTTCAGACTGGACAAGCTACGATGACAATAAAATTGCCACTGGAGAAGAATAAATAAAATATGGCAATGCAATATAAATGTAGCAATAATCTCTTCCTATTGTGGCAAATTTCTTAAATATTATTGCAATAACCGCCATTTTAATGTAAAATTAAATCATATTTTGTATTGAATTTTACATGTTTTTTGAATTAAAATCAAAAACTTAATATATAGGAGGTTAACATGTCTTTAAAGGAAAAAATTGGAGATGGTTTAACAAAGATTAAATCAAACAAAAAAATACAAATATATTTGGGAATAGTAGTAGTTGCTGTAATTGTTATTGTGGCTGGTGGAATTGTACTAAACAATCAATCTCACAAAGAAACTACTCCTACTATTCAGACCTATACCATCCCAGAAAATGAAAAAATATTTATAAATGGACGTATAGTTCCAAAGCAAAGTAAAGATATATCGGGACCTCCAAATGGAGAAACACCTGATGTTAGAGTAAGCAATGAGCAAAGCGTAAAAAAAGACGATGTTTTGTATATTGTAAAAGATGAAGCAGCTATACAAGAAATAGCTGGAATAAAAACTCAAATAAAAAACTTAATTTCAGAAAAGAAAAGTTTAAAGTCAGATGACCCTTCTCTAACAGCTATTAATTCACAGATAGCTACATTAAATACGAGTCTATCAACTGCAAATGCTAAGGCATATACAAAGGTAAAGGCTCCTTTTGATGGAAAGGTCTATTTAAATAATAACCAAAATCAAGATACACAGACACCAGGAGCTGCACTTATGACTGTACAGACTACTGACTATGTTATGAACGGCCAAATAAGTGAACAAGATTTATCCAAAATTAAACAAGATATGACTGCTGATATAACTATATTATCTACTGGAGATACAGTTAAAGGTAGAGTGAATTATATCTCTGAAAGACCTGTAACTACATCGGCACCACAAGATGCTTCAGGAGAAGGTGCTTCAGCTGCTTCCATGTCATTTTATAGCATAATGCTAACACTTGACACTCAAGATGGAATTATAGATGGATATCATACACAGGCTGTTATCGAAGTAAATACAGATAAGCATAAAGTTCCTTCTGCTTCAATAGTCAATGATGGCAATGAAGTTTATGTACTTGCAGAAATCGACGGATATTTAAGAAAAATAAATGTTGAAATACTTTCTGAGAGTGGAGATTTCTCTGTTGTATCAGGAAACCTGAATGAAGATGACGTTATTATTAAGAACCCTACTAAAAATATGAAGGAAGGGGATCCTGTAACAGAAAAACCTGGCAGTAATGGCAAAGCTAACACAGATAAAAGCAAAACAGATAAATCTGAAAAGGATAGCCCTGCTAGCTCTTCCGAGGAGAGTTCTGAGAATTAGTGGAAAAACACGAGAAGGTGACCAATATGCAGATTGTTTTAGAAAATGTGAATAAGTATTATAAAGTAGGGAAAGAAAAACTTCATGTACTAAAAGACTTAAGTCTAGAAATAGAATCTGGAGAGTTTATAATGATAATGGGTAAATCTGGAAGCGGAAAAACAACATTACTTAATATCTTAGGCTTTTTGGATAAATTAGACGAGGGAAAGTATTATTTTGATGGTACAGATGTCAGTAATCTAAGTGAAAATAAAAGATCTGAATATAGAGCTGGATATGTTGGGTATGTCTTTCAACAGTTTAATTTGATTGATACCCTGACTGTTTCTCAAAATATTGAAATACCACTAATATATTCAGGTGTTAAGGATAAAAGTAAAAGAAAAGAACTTGTTGCTAAAAGATTAAAAGAAGTCGGCTTAGAGGATAAAGCTATTAGCTACCCTAATCACCTATCTGGTGGTCAGCAACAAAGAATTGCTATTGCAAGAGCACTTGTAAATAATCCGAAAATAATATTTGCAGATGAACCTACTGGTGCATTGGATAGTGAAACTGGGGAAGAAATTATGAGATTGCTAACTGAGTTAAATGAATCAGGAACTACAATTATCATGGTAACACATGACCATGATATGACTAGATATGCATCTAGAGTAATTTCTCTAAAAGACGGTAGTTTTGTAGAGGGGGTTTAAGTATGTTTACTTTAATAAAAAATTCCCTTGCAAACTTAAAGGGTCATAAATTAAGATTAATTATAGCCTTTATCTGGATAATTATAGGTATTACTTCAGTTGTATTTGTGAGTGCCGTTGGAAACGGTATGTCTGCTATATTTAAGAGTACCTTTCAAAATATAGCTCCAAGGACAGCCATCTTCTACTTTGAGCCATCAGACAAAGAGTTGGGAACTAATCAAGTACTACTTGATCCTTTCTTAAGTTCAGATGTTCAAACAATTGCTTCTATAGAAGGAGTTGAAAAAGTAGAACCTTCAAAGAAATTTGCTCAGACTATACCAGGCTATGATGAAAATACTCTAGTTGGAAATTTATCTTTCTTTAATAAAACAGGAAGTTCTGAGATTCGTCCTCTTGAAAAGGCAAATTATAAAGTAATAAAAGGAAGAGCTCTTACAGAGGCTGATGATGGTAAAAGAGTTATTGTACTTGAGAGTAATGCAGTAAAAGATTTATTTGGAAAAGATGAAAAAAATCCAATTGGAAAAGGTGTTACGCTAAATGGTCTAACATTTGAAGTTGTTGGAATCTTAGATAGTGATACCACTTACGATCCAGTTGACAAAACTTTTAAAAAACGTGGTATGTTTGATGTAGATATGCCATACTCAGTGATACCAGACACTGCTTATGGAGTTCTTACTGGAACAAATATTAAAACGGGCTCAATTAACTCTATGGTCGTGACAGTCAAAGATGGATTTGAAATGTCAAAAGTTACAAAGTCTATCCAAGAAGATTTGACATCACTTCATCCTGATATCAAGGGTGAGTATAAAATTCAAGACCAAAGTAGTATACAAAAGTCTACAGAAGCCTTTACAAAAGGAATCGATAAATTCGTAAAAATTATCACTGTAGTCGCCATGATCGTAGGCGGAATTGGTATAATGAACATTATGTACGTTTCTGTTATGGAAAGAAACAAGGAAATAGGAATTAGAAGAGCTTTGGGTGCAAAACCAAGATCAATTCTTCTTCAATTCTTAGTTGAATCGGTATTTATTACTTCATTTGGTGGGGTATTAGGTGTAATAGTTGGCTATGCTGTCACTATCTACTCTAAAAATATTATGCCATTTAAACCAATTCCAAGCTTTAACAGTTTCTTGTACGCAGTAATTTCAATTGTACTTACAGGAATAATATTTGGATTAGTTCCAGCATATAAGGCATCCAAAGTAGATCCTATAAAAATTATATATAAATAAAATTCAAGAGATTAATTCATATGAATTAATCTCTTTTTTATGGAAATTTATAGAAAATTGATATATCATAGTAGTAACAGCCAATAGTTTAATTAATACAAATTTTTGAAAGGAGAGGAGTTTAGTCTAAATGCTACTACTCCACTAGAATTTATGAACAAATTAATAATAAAAAATGGACGTGTTATAAATCCAGCTACAGGTCTGGACAGCTATTTAGATATCTTAATTGAAGATGATATTGTTATAAAGATGGACAAAACAATCAATCTTGATGAAAAAGATATGGATATTATAGATGCAAAAAACTGTATTGTTTCACCTGGTTTGATAGATATACATGTGCATTTTAGAGATCCAGGATTCACTTACAAAGAAGATATTTTATCAGGTGCAAAATCTGCCGCTGCTGGAGGATATACAACTGTTTTGTTAATGGCAAATACCAATCCCAAAATAGACAGTGTAGAAAGTCTACAGTATGTTCAAGAAAAAGCAAAAGATGCTGTTATCAATGTATTACAAGAATCAGCTCTTACTCGTGACTTTAAAGATGAACTTGTAGATATGGAAGCACTTCATGATGCCGGAGCTGTAGGCTTTACAAATGATGGCGTTGCTGTGATGAATACTTCTGTACTAAGACAAGCCATGATAAAGGCAAAGGAATTAGATACTATTATTGCACTTCACGAAGAAGATAATAAACTTATAGCTTTACATGGAATAAACGAAGGAGAAATATCAGATTCTCTTGGTTTAAATGGAGCGCCTAGAGTCTCTGAAGATGTTATGGTAGCTAGAGATTGCATGCTTGCTCTTGAAACAGGTGCAACTATTGATATTCAACACATTAGTTCAAAGAATGCTGTTGATATGGTTGAATATGCAAAGTCAAAAGGAGCTAATGTAATCGCCGAAGTAACACCTCATCACTTCACTTTGACAGAAGATGCAGTATTAAAACACGCAAGTCTAGCCAAAATGAACCCTCCTCTAAGAACATACGAGGACAGAGAAAGGTTAATAAAAGGGCTTGAAGATGGTACTATAGATATTATTGCCACTGATCATGCTCCCCATTCATCTGAAGAAAAAACTGTTGAATTTGCTAAAGCCCCTAGTGGTATTATAGGACTTGAGACTGCTCTTTCACTTACTATTACTGAGCTAGTTAGAAAAAATAGGCTCTCACTCTCTCAGGCCTTGTCAAAGTTGACTTCTAACCCTTCTAAGTTTTATAAACTAAACAAGGGTGATATTTCGGAAGGTAAAATTGCAGATATATGCATATTTAACCCCGATGAAAAATACATTGTAGATAAGTTCTACTCTAAATCTTCAAATTCACCATTTATAGGTCAAAAATTATTTGGTAAAGTTAAGTATACTATCTGCTCGGGAAAAATAGTATATTCTGACTAGAAAAAAAGACACAGTGTACACTGTGTCTTTTTTAATCTATTCATTTGCTTATAGTGATTTTTAGATTAATAGAAATTAATTACTATGCTGATTTTTTAGGTCTATTAACTAAGCTTCTTTTTTCTTCATTCTCTTTGAATAGAACTTATCTATGAATACTGCTATTGCATTATCTCCTGATACGTTTGCTGCTGTACCAAAACTATCCTGAGTTAAGTATAATGTAATCATTAGCTGCTGCATTACTTCCGTTGTAATACCAACCATTGGTAAGAATGGAAGAGCTGACATTATCGCACCACCTGGAGCACCTGGAGCTGCAACCATGGCAACACCCAACATAGCAATAAATCCGAATATTGAAGTAAAGCTAAATGGCATTCCATTCATCAACAATACTGCAACACTACAAGATGTAATTGTTATCATACTACCTGCTAAATGTATTGTAGCACATAGAGGTACAACAAAGTTTCTTATATCTTCTGATACACCATTCTTTTCAGCACATTCCAAGTTCACTGGAATAGTAGCTGCAGAAGACTGAGTACCTACTGCTGTTAAGTAACCCTTTACCTGATTCTTTATAAGTCTTGCTGGATTCTTTCCTGCATAAGTACCTGCTACCACGAACATAAGACTTACATATATAAGGTGAAGAGCGATAACTATTAGAAATACCTTCCAGAATATAGATAATACACTAAATACTGATCCAGTATAACTCATATTTGCGAAGTTACCACATATGAATAATGGTAATAAAGGTATAATAACTTTGCTTAGAACATTAGATATAATTGCTTCAAAATCATCAAATATTTCATATAGTACTACTCCACGATTTTTAGATCTCAACCAAGATATACTTAGTCCCATCATAAATGCAAATACAATTGCTGAAGTAACATCAAGCATTGGAGGAAGTCCAATCTTGAAGAAAGGTTCAAGTGCCTTTCTAGCCCCTTGTATTTTGTCAATTAATTCTGGTGTTATAAATGCTGGGAAGAAATTACTTGCAACCACATATGCTATACATCCAGCTATTAAAGTTGAACTATATGCCGTTAATGCTGTTACCCCCAATAATTTTCCTGCACCCTCAGAAAGCTCTGCAATACCCTTAACGACAAAACCAATTATCATAAGAGGTATTATAAAGTTTAAGAACTCACCGAATAGACTTGATAACGTTATCAAGACTCTCAACAACTCTGGTGGTATAAATTTCAAATTACCTACAATAATACCTATTGCGATAGCTATTATCAACTTAGAAACTAAACCTAGTTTAAATTTTTTACCTTGCATTTTTTCCTCCTTTAAAATTTTATATAATATAATTTACAACGGAAACAGAATATTTTAAAAATATCTAACCGTTACCACAAATCATTATAACATAACGTTTGTATTAATTCAATTTAAAAAAGGTTTTCCTTATTTTTTTTGTTTTTTTACTATTTAAAAATAAGGATATATCTAGGCTTCACTTATAAAAGTTGTATAATTCTGAAGTTTATACTTAGTAAATAAATTGACAATAATCAAACATTAATTCTGTCAATTTAACTATTTCTTAGTTAAATAAGCTTTATCTTCTTTTTATTGCAATACTAATTAAGTATATCTTCTATAAATGCATTTTTCAATGCATTTGCAATTTTTTTTATATATAAAAAATTATATTATGCCATATTTTTAATTAAAAAAGATAAAGACCTCCAATACAAGGCCTTTATCTTTTAAAAATTTATTATTTTGTTTTAATTAATTGCTATTTTTCTAATTTATCCATTATTTTTTTTATATTATCAGATTTATTTTTTATTATATCAACATACTCCACTAACCCATCATTTTCAAGTAACAAAATTAATTCTTCACTTCTTTGAACGTCCTTTTGCAACTTCCTGGCGAGTTCTTTTTTGTTAGATTCTGTGTTAAACTCTAAAAATTCGCCCAAAAGCATAGCACTTAGAGAGGCTTGCCCCAAAAGTTCATCATATGATTCTTTAAAAAGTTCCGCATCTTCTTCCTTATTTTCTTTGATTGCTTGCTTAGCCATCGACATAGAAACTGCTGCCAATTCACTAAAAGAATCAAACTGATGTCTCAAATTTTTGATAATATCTAAATTTGAATCATCTATCATTTCATAGTAATCTACTTCCTTAGAAGAAGACTCTTCTTCCATCTCATAAAACACTTCTGAATCATATCCACACACTGGGCACACAGAAGGTGCTTCGTCACCTATATGTACATATCCACATTCTTTACATTTAAATCTCTTCATAACATCTCTCCTCATAAATAACACTACTTATTAGATACCCAATTAAAGATACAATATAACAAATATTTCTATAATCAATAATTTTTGTTAACATAAAATAATTAGTAAATATCCATTTATTCAATAATTGTTTTAAGTATATTGTCCTAGTGTTTTTATATTGTAACCTTTTTCAACTATTGTAGCCATCTCGTAAATTTATAGATCTTTTGATGTGACTATTAATTACAATTTTGATGTTTCATTATTAAAGCTTTTATAGTAGAATAGAAAGTAATAGGAGGTTGGTTATGAATAGTAAAAATAAAGCGAACAGAAGAAATAAAAGAAAGAAAAAATCAGTTTTTACGTTTAAAAAGTTCCTACTTTTGGCAATTGTTGTAGCATGCGTTGCTGGAGGTGTTAAGATAGGCTTTGCTTACAAGAACGAACAAGAAGCTCTACAAGAAGAAAAAGTTAAAAAAGAAGAGTTAGTTAAAGAACTTGAAGAAAAGGAAAAGTCTCAACCAGTTGTAGGTCAAAAGAAAGAATTTAAAGATGTACATGGAGTGGACTCTCAAAAGGTTTGGAACGCTATGAATACATATGATTATGACAATGGTGGTAAAAAGGAAGTATTCCTGACATTTGATGATGGACCTTCTCTTACTAATACACCTAATGTAATCAAAATACTTAATGATAATAATGTAAAAGGTACTTTCTTTGTAATTGGAAAATCATTAAAAATGAATGGTGCACCTGCAATTTTAAAGGATTTATATAATGACGGAATGGCTATAGGTAACCATTCGTTCTCACATGACTATGCACATCTTTATCCAAAAAGAGTTTTAAATTTGGAAAACTTTACTTCCGATTTTAAAGAAAACGAGACTTTAATAAAAGAATCTTTGGGAATGGATAATTTTACTACTAGAGTAATTAGATGTCCAGGTGGTCAGATTTCATGGAAGAGCACAGAACCACTAAATGATTATTTAATCAAAAATAACATGGCATCTATTGACTGGAATGCTCTAAATGGAGATGCTGAAGGTGGCAAGAAAAATGCGGATCAATTATATCAAGAAGCCGTTAATTCAGGTAAAGGTAAGAATCTAGTGGTAATATTGATGCATGATACATATGGAAAAGAAGAAACAGTAAAAGCTTTAGACAAGATAATAAAACACTATAAGAGTGAAGGATATGATTTTAAGACTTTAGTTTAATACCTTATTAAATTCAGGTTTTATTATATAGTAAGATCAATTACGATAAAATTAATTAAAATAGCTACACTAAACAAAGTTATTGGGTTTAGTGTAGCTATTTTTCGTATTTAAAGCTATTTTCGTATTTAAAGCTATGTTTATATAAGCAAGTTTATAATTAAAAATAGCATAAAAATCTAGTTATCCGCATAAAAACTGGACTTATCACACTTTATCAAGGTCAAAACCACTCAATTTACTACTAATTTACTACTTATGAATGAGCTTTGATACGACGATTTATCCTTGAAAAGTGAAGATATAAAGATACTTCCAATAAAATTTGAATATTTAATAGGTAGACACTTCAAAAAATGAGGTGTCTATTTTTTTACCCGATTTTGAAAGGAAGTGAACTTATGAAAACAAAAAATCAAGAATCAAAAGGTCGTTCCCCACTCTTTAAGACCATCAAACATTCATTCAGCCAATAAAAAAGAAAGGATAGGTAAAAATATGGAACTTAAATTTGTGATTCCCAACATGGAAAAAACATTCGGCAATTTAGAATTTGCTGGCGAGGATAAAGTCGTTCAGCGAAGAATCAACGGACGGCTAACTGTCTTATCAAGAAGCTATAATCTCTATTCTGATGTTCAAAGAGCAGATGATATTGTGGTGGTGCTTCCTGCTGAAGCTGGCGAAAAACATTTCGGCTTTGAGGAACGTGTGAAGTTAGTCAATCCACGTATTACCGCAGAGGGCTACAAAATCGGCACTCGTGGTTTTACAAATTACCTTTTACATGCTGACGACATGATAAAAGAATAAAGAAAGAGAGGAAAAATGATGAGATTAGCAAATGGCATTGTATTAGATAAAGACACGACTTTTGGAGAATTGAAATTCTCTGCTCTACGTCGTGAAGTGAGAATCCAAAATGAAGACGGGTCGGTTTCAGATGAAATCAAGGAACGTACCTATGACTTAAAATCCAAAGGACAAGGACGCATGATTCAAGTAAGTATTCCTGCCAGCGTGCCTTTGAAAGAGTTTGATTATAACGCACGGGTGGAACTTATCAATCCCATTGCGGACACCGTTGCTACTGCCACCTATCAAGGAGCAGATGTTGACTGGTATATCAAGGCAGACGATATTGTGCTGACAAAGGATTCTAGTTCATTCAAAGCTCAACCACAAGCAAAGAAAGAACCGACACAAGACAAATAGTCGCTAGGTAGAAAGGAGACTTTTTCGCATGAAACAGCGTGGTAAAAGGATTCGCCCATCTGGTAAAGATTTAGTCTTTCATTTTACGATAGCGTCACTCCTGCCTGTTTTCCTGCTGGTTGTCGGACTGTTTCATGTGAAGACAATCCAGCAGATCAACTGGCAGGATTTTAACCTATCACAAGCAGATAAGATTGACATTCCCTATTTAATTATCAGTTTCAGTGTCGCAATTCTTATCTGCTTGCTGGTAGCGTTTGTATTCAAACGGGTTCGCTATGATACGGTTAAACAACTTTACCACCGTCAAAAACTGGCAAAGATGATACTTGAAAACAAGTGGTATGAATCTGAACAGGTCAAAACAGAGGGTTTCTTTAAAGATAGTGCTGGTCGTACAAAGGAAAAGATAACCTACTTCCCTAAAATGTATTATCGACTTAAAAATGGCTTGATACAGATACGGGTGGAAATCACGCTGGGAAAATATCAAGACCAACTCTTACACTTGGAAAAGAAATTAGAGAGTGGCTTGTACTGTGAGCTGACGGATAAAGAGTTAAAGGATTCCTATGTGGAATATACTTTGCTCTATGACACCATAGCCAGTCGTATTTCTATTGATGAAGTAGAAGCTAAAGATGGTAAACTTCGCTTAATGAAAAACGTATGGTGGGAATATGATAAGCTCCCTCATATGTTGATTGCTGGTGGTACAGGTGGCGGTAAAACTTACTTTATACTGACACTGATTGAAGCCTTGCTTCATACAGATTCAAAACTGTATATTCTTGACCCGAAAAATGCTGACCTTGCGGACTTAGGTTCTGTGATGGCAAATGTCTACTATAGAAAAGAAGACTTGCTTTCTTGCATTGAAACATTCTATGAAGAAATGATGAAACGTAGTGAGGAAATGAAGCAGATGAAGAACTATAAGACTGGCAAAAATTATGCTTACTTAGGTCTCCCGGCACACTTCTTAATCTTTGATGAATACGTCGCTTTCATGGAAATGCTGGGAACAAAAGAAAACACCGCAGTTATGAATAAGCTGAAACAGATTGTCATGTTAGGTCGTCAAGCTGGCTTCTTTCTAATACTGGCTTGTCAACGTCCAGACGCAAAATATTTAGGCGACGGAATCCGTGATCAGTTTAATTTCAGAGTGGCTTTAGGTCGTATGTCTGAAATGGGCTATGGCATGATGTTTGGCAGTGACGTACAAAAGGATTTCTTCTTAAAGCGAATCAAAGGTCGTGGCTATGTTGATGTAGGAACAAGTGTCATATCAGAGTTTTATACTCCCCTTGTACCAAAAGGATATGATTTCTTGGAGGAAATTAAAAAGTTATCCAACAGCAGACAGTCCACGCAGGCGACGTGCGAAGCGGAAGTCGCAGGTGTGGACTGATCTTGCTGGCTGGTGTGGCAATAGCCACGCCAGCACTTAACCCCCCGTATCTAACAGGGGGGTACAAATCGACAGGAAACAGTCAAAAAAACATTAGAAAATCCTTTGGTTACAAGGGATTTACAAAATTTCAGCGTATGTCAAATGGGCTTTAAAAGTTGACATACGCCTTTTTGATTGGAGGGATTTTTACTGAATGAACAAACTTGGTTACAGCATTTAAAAGAAAAACGCTTGGCTTATGGACTATCTCAAAACCGTTTAGCTGTTGCGACTGGTATTACAAGGCAGTATCTAAGCGATATTGAAACAGGAAAAGTCAAGCCATCAGAGGATTTACAGCAGTCCCTTTGGGAAGCTCTGGAACGCTTCAATCCCGACGCTCCCCTTGAAATGCTGTTTGATTATGTAAGGATTCGCTTTCCGACAACAGACGTACAGCAGGTGGTCGAAAACATCTTACAACTGAAACTGTCCTATTTTCTTCATGAGGACTATGGTTTCTATTCTTATTCAGAGCATTATGCTTTAGGCGACATATTCGTCCTTTGCTCCCATGAACTGGACAAAGGAGTTCTGGTGGAATTGAAAGGTCGTGGGTGCAGACAATTTGAAAGCTATCTTCTGGCACAACAAAGAAGCTGGTATGAGTTCTTTATGGACGTTTTGGTGGCTGGCGGTGTGATGAAACGCCTTGACCTTGCCATTAACGATAAGACAGGGATTTTGAATATCCCTGTACTCACTGAAAAGTGCCAACAGGAAGAATGTATCTCCGTCTTCCGCAGTTTTAAAAGCTATCGCAGTGGCGAACTGGTACGCAAAGAGGAAAAGGAATGTATGGGAAACACCCTCTATATCGGTTCATTACAAAGTGAAGTTTATTTCTGTATCTATGAAAAGGACTACGAGCAGTACAAGAAAAATGATATTCCCATTGAAGACGCAGAAGTAAAAAACCGTTTTGAGATTCGATTGAAAAATGAGCGTGCCTATTATGCAGTCCGTGATTTACTCGTCTATGACAATCCAGAGCATACCGCCTTTAAAATTATCAATCGGTATATCCGTTTTGTAGATAAAGACGATTCCAAACCTCGTTCTGATTGGAAACTGAATGAAGAATGGGCTTGGTTTATTGGGAACAATCGTGAACGATTAAAACTAACCACAAAACCAGAGCCTTACTCCTTCCAAAGGACGCTGAACTGGCTATCTCATCAAGTTGCCCCGACCTTAAAGGTTGCGATTAAACTTGATGAAATCAACCAGACGCAGGTTGTAAAAGACATTCTCGACCATGCGAAACTGACAGACCGACACAAGCAGATTTTGAAGCAACAGTCAGTAAAAGAACAGGACGTGATAACAACAAAAAAATAACTCAAATACAAATTCATTGAATATAGAGAGGAGAACATTTTTATGAATTTTGGACAAAACCTTTATAACTGGTTTCTATCAAACGCTCAATCACTGGTGCTTTTAGCAATCGTTGTGATTGGCTTGTATCTTGGCTTCAAGCGTGAGTTTAGCAAACTGATTGGCTTTTTAATTATTGCGATTATTGCGGTTGGCTTAGTCTTCAACGCTGCTGGAGTAAAAGACATTTTACTAGAGCTATTCAATCGCATTATTGGTGCTTAAATAAAACCGTTCTTTTGTGGAATATAAGTGGTTTTCTTATGTTCCGCAAAGGAATGGTACACCAAACGAAGTGCGGTAGGGATTTTTGAATCTCTACAAAGAAAGGACGTGAATATATGGACGATATGCAAGTCTATATTGCGAATTTAGGCAAATACAATGAGGGCGAATTGGTCGGTGCGTGGTTTACCTTTCCCATTGACTTTGAGGAAGTCAAAGAGAAAATCGGCTTGAATGATGAATATGAGGAATACGCCATTCATGACTACGAGTTACCCTTTACGGTTGACGAATACACTTCCATTGGCGAACTCAATCGACTATGGGAAATGGTATCGGAATTACCCGAAGAATTACAATCGGAGCTATCTGCTCTGCTCACTCATTTTTCAAGCATTGAAGAACTAAGCGAACATCAAGAGGATATTATCATTCATTCCGATTGTGATGATATGTATGACGTGGCACGCTACTACATTGAAGAAACGGGTGCTTTAGGCGAAGTACCAGCTAGTCTTCAAAACTATATTGATTATCAAGCCTATGGTCGGGATTTAGACCTTTCAGGAACGTTTATCTCAACCAATCATGGGATTTTTGAAATCGTCTATTAAATCTGTCGGTACATTACTACTGGCAGATTTTCTATTTTACGGGGTGGCTCAATCAGCTACCCCTATTTTTTATGAAAGGATTGATTACATGAAGAAAATACGAAGCTATACCAGTATCTGGTCTGTGGAAAAGGTACTGTATTCTATCAATGATTTTAGACTTCCGTTTCCCATAACCTTTACGCAAATGACATGGTTTGTCGTGTCACTCTTTGCAGTGATGATACTTGGCAACTTGCCCCCTCTTTCCATGATAGAGGGAGCATTTCTCAAATACTTTGGGATTCCTGTGGCTTTCACATGGTTTATGTCTACAAAAACTTTTGATGGTAAAAAGCCTTATGGATTTTTGAAGTCTGTCATTGCTTATGCACTGCGACCAAAGCTGACCTATGCAGGAAAAAAAGTAACGCTTGGCAGAAACCAGCCACAAGAAGCCATTACAGCAGTTAGGAGTGAATTTTATGGCATATCCAATTAAATACATTGAAAACAATCTCGTCTGGAATAAAGACGGGGAATGTTATGCTTACTATGAGCTTGTTCCTTACAATTACTCATTTCTAAGTCCAGAACAGAAAATACAAGTGCATGATTCTTTCAGACAGCTTATCGCACAAAATCGTGATGGCAAAATTCATGCTTTACAAATCAGTACAGAATCCAGCATACGTTCTGCACAAGAGCGTTCCAAAAATGAAGTCACTGGCAAGCTCAAAGCGGTTGCCTATGACAAAATCGACCAACAGACAGACGCTTTAATATCCATGATTGGCGAAAATCAAGTGAACTACCGTTTCTTTATCGGCTTTAAGTTGCTTCTCAACGATCAGGAGTTTTCTATGAAAAGTCTTACCGTTGAAGCAAAAAATGCTTTGTCTGATTTTGTCTATGATGTGAACCATAAGCTGATGGGCGATTTTGTTAGTATGAGTAATGATGAAATCCTGCGTTTTCAGAAGATGGAAAAGCTCTTAGAAAATAAAATCTCTCGTCGTTTCAAAATCCGCAGGTTAGATAAGGACGACTTCGGCTATCTGATTGAACACCTTTACGGACAGACAGGCACTGCCTATGAAGAGTATGAGTACCATCTATCAAAGAAAAAGCTGGATAATGAAACGCTGATTAAATACTATGACTTGATTAAGCCTACTCGCTGTTTGGTGGAAGAAAAACAGCGATATTTGAAAATCCAGCAGGAAGATGAAACCGTCTATGTAGCTTACTTTACCATTAACAGCATTGTCGGAGAACTGGACTTCCCGTCCTCTGAAATCTTCTACTACCAGCAACAGCAATTTACATTCCCGATTGATACGTCAATGAATGTGGAAATTGTAGCGAATCGTAAAGCCCTATCTACTGTCCGCAATAAAAAGAAAGAACTGAAAGACTTGGATAACCACGCTTGGCAAAGTGATAATGAAACCAGCTCCAATGTGGCGGAAGCTCTGGAAAGTGTGAATGAGCTGGAAACCAATTTAGACCAAAGCAAGGAATCTATGTACAAGCTGTCTTATGTGGTAAGGGTATCAGCAAATGATCTTGACGAACTCAAACGTCGTTGTAATGAAGTGAAAGATTTTTATGACGATTTAAGCGTAAAACTGGTACGACCATTTGGGGATATGCTCGGCTTACATGAAGAATTTTTACCTGCCAGCAAGCGTTATATGAATGATTATATTCAATACGTGACCTCTGATTTCCTCGCTGGTTTAGGTTTTGGTGCTACTCAAATGCTGGGGGAAAATGAGGGGATTTATGTTGGCTACAGCTTAGATACTGGACGCAATGTCTATCTGAAACCTGCTCTTGCCAGTCAAGGGGTTAAGGGTTCAGTAACCAATGCGTTAGCGTCGGCTTTTGTTGGTTCGCTGGGTGGTGGTAAATCCTTTGCGAATAACCTTATCGTCTATTATGCGGTGCTTTATGGGGCACAAGCAGTGATTGTAGACCCAAAAGCAGAACGTGGCAGATGGAAAGAAACCTTGCCAGAGATTTCCCATGAAATCAATATCGTCACTCTGACTTCTGATGAGAAAAACAAAGGCTTACTTGACCCTTATGTGATTATGAAAAATCCCAAAGATTCTGAATCACTGGCTATTGATATTCTGACATTCCTTACGGGGATTTCCTCTCGTGATGGGGAACGCTTCCCAATCCTTAGAAAAGCCATTCGTGCAGTAACCAATAGTGAAGTACGAGGGTTGATGAAAGTGATTGAGGAATTACGGGTTGAGAATACGCCACTAAGTACCAGTATAGCCGACCATATCGAAAGTTTTACAGACTATGACTTTGCACATTTATTATTCAGTAATGGTTATGTGGAGCAGTCTATCAGCTTAGAAAAACAACTGAACATTATACAGGTTGCGGACTTGGTACTTCCCGACAAGGAAACTTCCTTTGAGGAATATACCACTATGGAGCTTTTATCCGTTGCTATGCTGATTGTCATTAGTACCTTTGCTTTAGACTTTATCCATACAGACCGAAGCATTTTCAAGATTGTAGATTTAGACGAAGCATGGAGCTTTTTACAGGTAGCACAAGGAAAAACACTATCTATGAAGCTGGTTCGGGCTGGTCGTGCTATGAACGCTGGGGTATATTTCGTGACCCAAAATACAGACGACCTCTTAGATGAAAAACTGAAAAATAACCTCGGCTTAAAATTTGCATTTCGTTCCACTGACCTTAACGAGATTAAAAAGACCTTAGCCTTTTTTGGTGTAGACCCAGAGGACGAAAACAATCAGAAGCGATTGCGTGATTTGGAAAACGGGCAATGCCTTATCAGTGATTTATATGGTCGTGTCGGTGTGATACAGTTCCACCCTGTATTTGAAGAACTGCTCCATGCCTTTGATACCAGACCACCTGTGCGAAAAGAGGTGTAAATGTGAAACCATCAATAGTAAACAGAATAAAATCAAACTGGACGCTGAAACGTCTAGGTAAAGTGGCAATGACAGTGGCTTTCACACTTGTGATTGCCATTTTTCTTTTAGCCATGCTGGGAACGGTGGTTCAAGCTGCGGGCTTGGTAGATGATACGGTCAATGTGGCAAATGAATACAGCCGATACCCACTTGAAAACTATCAACTGGATTTTTATGTGGATAATAGCTGGGGCTGGCTTCCGTGGAACTGGTCGGACGGGATTGGAAAACAGGTCATGTATGGACTATATGCCATTACCAATTTTATTTGGACAATCAGTTTGTATGTTTCCAATGCGACAGGTTACTTAGTACAGGAAGCCTATTCCTTAGACTTCATTTCCGCTACAGCAGATTCCATTGGTAAGAATATGCAGACCTTAGCTGGTGTGAGTGCAAACGGATTTTCAACAGAGGGTTTCTATGTTGGATTCCTCTTACTCTTGATTTTGGTTCTTGGGGTTTATGTTGCCTATACGGGACTGATAAAGAGAGAAACCACAAAGGCAATTCATGCCATTATGAATTTTGTGCTGGTGTTTATCCTATCGGCTTCCTTTATTGCCTACGCTCCCGACTACATTAAAAAAATCAATGACTTTTCATCAGACATCAGTAATGCCAGTTTATCACTTGGCACGAAGATTGTCATGCCCCATTCCGATAGTCAAGGCAAGGACAGCGTGGACTTAATCAGAGATAGCCTGTTTTCCATACAGGTTCAGCAACCGTGGCTACTGCTTCAATACAACAGTTCAGACATTGAAAGTATCGGTATTGACCGTGTGGAAAGCCTGCTCTCCACCAGCCCAGATTCCAACAATGGCGAAGACAGAGAAAAAATTGTTGCGGAAGAAATTGAAGACAGAAGCAATACCAATCTAACCATTACAAAGACCATTAACCGTTTAGGTACAGTCTTCTTCCTATTTGTCTTCAATATTGGGATTTCCATATTTGTATTCCTATTAACAGGAATCATGATTTTCTCGCAGGTACTTTTTATCATCTATGCTATGTTTCTGCCTGTGAGCTTTATTTTAAGCATGATTCCATCATTTGATGGTATGTCAAAACGAGCCATAACAAAGCTCTTTAATACCATTTTGACACGAGCTGGAATCACATTGATTATTACGACAGCATTTAGTATTTCAACCATGCTCTATACCTTATCGGCTGGTTATCCGTTCTTTTTGATTGCTTTTCTACAGATTGTGACCTTTGCAGGAATCTACTTCAAGCTGGGCGATTTAATGAGTATGTTTTCTCTACAGAGTAACGATTCTCAAAGTGTGGGAAGTCGTGTGATGAGAAAACCTCGTATGCTTATGCACGCTCACATGCACCGTCTACAGCGGAAACTTGGACGTTCCATGACTACTCTAGGGGCTGGGTCTGCCATTGTTACAGGTAAAAAAGGACAGTCGGGTTCGGGGAGTTCTGCAAGGACACAAGCAGATCACTCCCGACCAGACGGAAAGGAAAAATCAACACTTGGAAAACGTATCGGTCAAACCATCGGTACAGTAGCTGATACCAAAGACAGAATGGTAGACACTGCTAGTGGTTTGAAAGAACAGGTTAAAGATTTGCCGACCAATGCAAGATATGCAGTATATCAAGGAAAATCCAAAGTAAAAGAGAATGTCCGTGATTTAACCAGTAGTATTTCTCAAACCAAAGCGGACAGAGCCAGTGGACGCAAGGAACAGCAGGAACAAAGGCGAAAAACCATTGCGAAGCGTCGCTCTGAAATGGAACAGGTCAAACAGAAAAAACAGCCTGCTTCTTCTGTTCATGAAAGACCGACTACAAGACAAGAACAATATCATGATGAACAGACCTCAAAACAGTCTAATATTCAGACTTCATATAAGGAATCTCAACAAGCCAAACAAGAGCGTCCAGCAGTTAAGTCCGATTTTTCAAGTCCAAAAGTGGAACGCCAAGGCAATACCGTTCAAGAAAAAACCGTTCAAAAGCCAGCAACTTCAACCACTACAGCAGATAGAACTTCACAACGTCCAATCACAAAAGAACGTCCGTCTACTGTTCAAAGAGTACCACTACAAAATACAAGAAGTAGACCACCAATCAAAACCGCCACCATTAAGAAAGTCGGTAAGAAACCATGAAGTTGAAAACTTTAGTGATTGGTGGTTCTGGATTATTCTTGATGGTCTTCTCACTGCTTCTGTTTGTTGCCATTTTATTTTCAGATGAACAGGACAGCGGAATTTCCAATATTCATTATGGAGGTGTGAATGTTTCCGCAGAAGTGCTGGCTCATAAGCCTATGGTAGAAAAATATGCCAAAGAATATGGCGTTGAAGAATATGTCAACATACTTCTTGCGATTATACAGGTGGAATCGGGCGGTACTGCGGAAGATGTTATGCAGTCCTCGGAATCCCTCGGTCTTCCACCTAATTCATTGAGTACAGAAGAATCCATTAAGCAAGGTGTGAAGTATTTCAGTGAATTATTAGCCAGTAGCGAAAGGCTCAGTGTAGATTTAGAATCGGTTATCCAGTCCTACAATTATGGTGGTGGTTTCTTAGGGTATGTGGCTAATCGTGGAAATAAATATACCTTTGAACTGGCTCAAAGTTTCTCAAAAGAGTATTCAGGTGGCGAAAAAGTGTCTTACCCCAATCCCATAGCCATACCTATCAATGGGGGCTGGCGATACAACTATGGCAATATGTTTTATGTGCAACTGGTAACGCAGTATCTTGTCACAACAGAGTTTGATGATGATACGGTACAAGCCATCATGGACGAAGCACTGAAATATGAGGGCTGGCGATACGTTTACGGTGGAGCTTCCCCGACTACTTCTTTTGATTGTAGCGGACTGACACAATGGACGTATGGAAAAGCTGGAATTAACTTACCACGAACCGCACAACAGCAATATGATGTGACCCAGCATATCCCACTATCGGAAGCACAAGCTGGCGATTTGGTTTTCTTTCATTCTACCTATAACGCTGGCTCTTATATTACTCATGTTGGGATATACCTTGGCAATAACCGTATGTTTCATGCAGGCGACCCAATCGGTTATGCCGACTTAACAAGCCCCTACTGGCAACAGCATTTAGTGGGAGCAGGACGAATCAAACAATGAGAAAGGAAGATTTAATGATGAAATTTAGAAAAAATCAGAATAAAGAAAAACAGATACCAAAGGAAAAGAAACCTCGTGTCTATAAGGTCAATCCTCATAAAAAGGTTGTGATTGCCTTGTGGGTACTTTTAGGGCTTAGTTTCAGCTTTGCGATATTCAAGCACTTTACAGCTATAGATACTCATACTATTCACGAAACAACTATCATAGAAAAGGAATACGTTGATACTCATCATGTAGAAAATTTTGTAGAGAACTTTGCGAAAGTCTACTATTCATGGGAGCAATCCGATAAGTCCATTGATAATCGAATGGAAAGTCTAAAAGGCTATCTGACAGATGAACTTCAAGCTCTCAATGTTGATACAGTACGCAAAGATATTCCTGTATCGTCTTCTGTAAGAGGATTTCAGATATGGACGGTAGAGCCAACTGGCGACAATGAGTTTAATGTAACCTACAGTGTAGACCAGCTCATTACAGAGGGAGAAAATACAAAGACCGTCCACTCTGCTTATATAGTGAGTGTCTATGTAGATGGTTCTGGAAATATGGTACTGGTTAAGAATCCGACCATTACCAACATACCTAAGAAATCAAGTTATAAACCAAAAGCCATTGAAAGTGAGGGGACGGTTGATTCCATTACAACCAATGAAATCAATGAGTTTTTAACGACGTTCTTCAAGCTCTATCCTACAGC